>NZ_JBIBRG010000007.1:33878-409376 GCF_043076215.1 Streptomyces sp. NPDC016640 | reverse complement strand
ACGGCCCGCCAGGGAGTTCGGCAGCGTCGCGCCCTGGATCGGGAACGGCGCGGTCACACCCTGCCTGCCGAGTTCGGCCAGGAGCTGCCCGGGCATGTCGAGATCGGCGAAGCCCTCAACTGCCGGCAGTGCGGGGGTGATCGTCCTGGGCAGCGCGAACTCACCCTGCATTGCGGCGGGCCGACGGCCGTAACCGCCGGAGCGGACGGGCCCGCCGGTACGACGCGGCGCCTGCGAGCCGTAGCCGCCGCCTCTTCCGGCGTCGGCACGGCCGTCACGGGAGCGGGCGGGGCGGTCGTTCGTGTACGTGCGGTTCATGCGGAACCTTCCTCGATGTGGCACATATCAAGGAATTCCCGCTGCGATGAATGGCATGGAGAATTACAAGTATGGACCGGTGGCAAAAGAAAGCAGATCTGACCGGCGGAAACATCCGTGGGCACAGGTGCTGAAATGGGTGACGCGATGGAGACCTTGCGATCCGGGCGCCGGCTGCGGTGTAGCGCTTCAGGATGTGTGTGCGTCCTGCGGGAGGAACCGCTTGTGGTGGTACTGCGGATTCCTTCGGGGCGTCCCGCGGGTGAAAGCCGCTGCGGGATACGCGTGCAGCTGGGGCCCGCACCCCGAAGGATGCGGGCCCCAGCTACGGATTGCGCGTGAGCGTCAGGCAGGAACGATGTTCTCGGCCGTCGGGCCCTTCTGGCCCTGCGCGATGTCGAAGGAGACCTTCTGGCCTTCGAGCAGCTCACGGAAGCCCTGAGCGGCGATGTTCGAGTAGTGGGCGAACACGTCGGCGCCGCCACCGTCCTGCTCGATGAAGCCGAAGCCCTTTTCCGCGTTGAACCACTTCACGGTGCCAGTAGCCATGTCATATCTCCTTTGGGGCAGTGCATCGGCGTCCGCACTGCGCGGGCGCCGTGTCGCCGCGATGATTACCCCGCCCGGAAAATGACCGGAAATACAAAAGTGCTCCCGACCGGCAGAAGCCTGGTGGGGGCACTTGAAGTTTTGGGAACCACAACTGCAACTGAGATAGACAGTAGCACGCCGGAGCGGCCCGTGTGCGTTGGATAATTCCACTCTGCTCGTCACGGCAAGAAACTCGTACTGCCTGGTCCGTCAAACTCTGATCTCTCGAGCACAGACATTGATTCACCCGGAGTGCAACGTCTCATGAAGAGTGGCCAACGGCACCAGGGCTCCCAAGGGGGGACGCGCGACATACGCGGCTATCCGTAAGACGCCTCTTCGAAGGGGTTCCAGCAGCTCGTATCGCATGCCGTGGGCCGGATCCCGCGGTACGACTACTCCCGCATGACCGTCCGAGGATCTGCTCCAGCGGGGGTTCCCCACCGAGCCGGCCTCACCTTGGCGCAGCAGTACCCCGGCTCTGGAGGACGTCGAAGTCGGACCAGTCCCACGGGCCGCCGACGCTGTCGAGGACCATGCGACCGGTGCGGTACGGGGATCGGGCCGCACAGGCCGCGCCAAGCCTGGTGCCGTAGGAGACGCCGAGGAGGGGTTCGTCGTCCGTTCGCTGGGCGCGGCGCGTATCGCGTCCCTGTCCCGGACAGTCTGCTCTGTCGAGAGGCACCGCAGCACACCGCCGGCACCCGCCGCGCAGTCGTCGGCCATGTTCCGCAGGTACGTCAGGTAGGCGCGTTCCGCCGCTGGGCCGGCGGGCATGGACCCGCGGCCCTGATCGCCGCAGCTGGCGCCGCGGGCCGCAGCGGCCAGGCCCTTCAGACTCCCCTGCCGTGCCACCTTGAAGCAGACGGAAGCTATCTCGTCGTCGACGCTGCGAGGCCGACCGGCCACTCAACCACCAGCCCGGCGCCGACTACCCCGACGACCGCGCCCTGCTCCTCGCCTGCCCAAACTCGCTCAACTCCCACGCAGCAGACATGGCGTGAGCCGACCGCCCCCCGACACCTTTGGGACGGGACCGGGCGTGCTCACGCCGACGGTTGACGCACCACGTCAGCCTTGTCCCAGCGATTACCGGTTGAGTCCGCAGCTCCGCGAATCCCACCGGTCGATCTCCATGGAGCCACTCGGGTCGAAGCGGACGATCCGGGCCTGACGAGCCGGCCGTCGGCGGGACTCATTCGTTCAGCGGCGGACCGTGTCGCTGCTGAAGGTGCCGGACAGGGCGATGCGGGCCGTGATGCGCTTGCCGACAGGCTCCCGTTCGATGAAAAGGTCCAGGGTGACGGCTTTGACGATCTCCAGGCCGTGCTGGCCGATCCGATCGGGATCGGCGGGCCGGGCAGCGGGCACGACGGGGTCGCTGTCCCACACGACGACGTCCACGGCATGGGCGGTGATCCGCAGTTCCATCAGGACGGGGCCGGGGGCGTACTTGAGCGCATTGGTGACCAGCTCACTGACCACCAGTTGCGTGAGGTCTCTCGCGCGAGCGGGCACGGGCAGGCCATGATCAGCACGGGCCTGGTCAAGGAAGGCGACAGCATGGTGGCGAACGTCGGCGATACAGCCGACGCCTCCGTCCAGGGCGTAGCCGGCTCGCATCAGGTACTGATCTGCGGTACAGCCGTCACCCTCGGCGTTGACTCCCACGTATCTCGCCCTCACTCCCCCCGTCGACGTGCGCAAGTACCCACGTCAGCGACACGCATGTCACCAGATCCCACGCATCTGGCTGGGCACATGCCGCCGCAGCTGTGGGGCAGAATCGTCCCGGCACGCCCTGAGTGGGCAAGCCTGGGCTCAGTCGAGGAAACGTGAGCGACATCCACTAGGGAGACCGGCCAGACCGACTCTCCCTCCAGGACGAATGGTCGATGGCGTCCTCGTCGTGGCCGTGCACGGCGAAATCGACCACGACGTCCAGGACGTCCTGTGACCGGTCGGCGTCGCTGGAAGATCGCGTGCACCGTCGCTACGAACGCGAGGCCGAACACTTCCTCGCGTCCGCGTCCGGCGGCACCCGCACGTTCGACTTCCGCGAGCTGGTCCGGGAATCCGCGCATGCCGCCGCAGACTCTCACACCGGAGCGACAGGGAAACGGAATGAGACAGCCGGCTCGTCGGGAGGGTTGTCATCTTCTCGTTCTTGCAGCTCCCGCCCGCCGCATGGCGTTCGCCCTGCCCGTTCGAATCCAGCGGTGCCCTGCCACATCGTTGCGCCGCCTGCGGGACGTGTGGGTGACGCTCGGTTAGCCGGCTCGACTAGCTCCGTTCATCCGTTCGAGATCTCCCGGACAGGGCTCTGACCTCGGCAAACGACCGGTTGGCCACGCTGTGGACCTACAGCTGGCTCTTTACGCTGAGTTTCAGGGGCGCCCCCCTGTAAAAGAAACTCTCGAGGCTGAGGGGCACTGATATGAGCGACCTCGTACTGCTCGCGGGCGGATCGGTGACGATGACCCACCACGTCACCGGCACCTACTTCATGTGCAACGACTGGCACGACGGTGTCGGCAACCACACCCAGACCTGGGCACAGGACCCGTTCGCCAAGGACAACAACTCGCACCGATGGTTCCTGCGGCAGAACGCCGACGGCACCGTGCGCATCGAGTCGTACGCCAACCACCGCTGCCTCACCGCGGGAGCCAACCCGCCCGACCTCGTGACCCTTCGAGAACACACGAACAGCCTCAACCAGCACTGGCGGCTGGTCTCCCACGCAGAGCGAGGCAACGACTTCTACATGGTCTCCGTCGTGCACCCGCGCTACGCCCTGGCCATCGCCGACCACCTCCAGGGCAACGACCGGCTGGTGGGCCTGACCCGCATGTGGGGCGGACCGAACCTCTCCCAACTGTGGCGGATCTACCCCTCTTCAGAGGACCAGGGATGACTCCAGACGAGCACGCGCACTGCCCCATCGCGGGGAGTGCCACCTGAAGCGTGCCGGTCGATCAGCGGGTGAACCGCCAGGCGCCGACCGGAACGGCGATGCAACGGCGGTTCCCCGCAGCGGGACGTCATCAGCCCCACACCTCAACAAGATGGCTGAGACCTGGTCAACCGTGAGCGGACCATACTTCAGCCCGGCCCCCACCCCAGTCGAGATGTTGGCAGGCTCACCCGGCCATGAACAGCCCGCGCGCAGGACCCCGGTGCGCGCCTCTCCGCGCCCAGCACACCGCCCCGGCCCTGGGCCAGGCTGCGCTGCGGACCATAGTCGGCCACAGCCTCGCCGGGTCCAACAGCGCCTCTAGGCGGTCGCGTGCACGCGGTCCGCGCAGCCTCAAAGGATCAGGCAGTGCCGCAGACACCCCAAAGGCGTTGAACTTTGCAGAAGCGAAATATATGTCCTGGTTGGCCGCGGAGAGTTTCCCGGGCCACATGCTGCGCATCGGCCGTGAGACTCGTACCGTCGCCACGTCCTTGCACTCGGGTGCTCGAGAGAGGAGAACCCGCGCGCAAGGGAGCTCACGGCGGACACTGAAACCCACCTACTCACAAGCCCCGCCAGGCCGCGCCAGCGGGGCTTCTCGCCGCACTCCGCTCTCACAGCTCCTATGAGCGGGGTCCTGGCTGTAGCTGTCCGACCAGGTGGAAGACATCCCGAGCCGCGTAGCGTTTGAGGCAACGGACGATTTCGCGCCGGGTCTTGCCCTCCTTGATCCGGCGCTCGTAATGGTCCGGAGTGCGCGGGTCGACCCGCCGGCGGGTGAACACGATGCGGTGGAGCGCGGCGTTGGCCTGACGGTCGCCGCCACGGTTGAGGCGACGGAACTGCCGGCGTCCCGAGGGACGCTCGAGGGGACTGGCCCCCGCACAAAGCGGCGAAGGACGCCCTGCACGCTCTTCCTGACAGTGTCGCCCGGGCTGGGCACGTGGACCGCGCTGGTGGTGATGCTGCTGGTGCAGCTCGGGTGTTGGCGGTGACGGGACTGCTGAATCTGCGGCCGCCCCGGATGGTCGGCTGAGACGCGGGTGCTCGGCCGAGAGCTGAGCGGGACCGGCTGCGCCCGGTACGACAGCAGTGCCCCGGACCGCGCGTCGCGGTGCGGGGCACTGGCCCATGCGGTGCCGCCCTGCGGCGGCGGTGCGTCAGCTCTGTGCGGTGTCGTCGCTCGTCTGCCCGGCGCCCTCGGCTGCGCCTGCCTTCTCGCGCATCTTGCGCACCAGCTCCGCCTTCTGGTCGGCTGCACCCTGGCGGTCGAGGTTCCGGTGCGGGCCGTTGTTCTGCCGTTCGGCGCGGGACAGCTTCTTGCGCTGGCCGCCGCCCATGCCCACGGGGTTGTTGATGTTCTTGCTCACGGTCACGGGTTCTCCCGGTAGTGATGTGAAGTGATCTACGGATTCATCGGTGGGGGACGGGCGGCGACGTCGAAGGACGTCAGCAGGGGCCCATCACGCTCTCACTCGTAAATCGGCGTCTGGAAGAACATGACAAAGACGTTACCTGGTCCCTTCGGCCCCGCACACCAACCTTTTCGCCGCCCCGGCGTCGGCCGGGCCTTCGGCGAGCGCCCGGGGGCAGCCGTTTCCTTCCGGGAATCTCAGCACCGCCAGCACCCGCCGGAGGTCGCCGCCCGCCCGGGGCAGGTCCAGATGGGCGTTACTGGGCCGCCGCGGGCGTTGCCAGTGGTCGCGAGCACACTGACGGGATGAGAGATCATCTCACTTGCGCCCCGCCGTTGCGCCGGCCAGCCTCTGCGGAACGTCTGCGCAGCGAGGCGTCGTTCGCGGCGCTGTGCGCTGTCAGCCCACCCGAGCGCGACCGACGACTCCGTGACACAGCTGGGAACTGATCACCGGGCTACGGAGTCCGTCATAGTGTGAACGGCCGGGATGCCAGTGATGTGGTGGGGAAGTTGTGACGAACAGCAGCGGTAGCAATCCGTCGGCAGCGGGTCCGGGCACGTCTGCGCCGGGGCAGCCGCGCTGGGCCTGGTGGGTCGTAGGCATCGTCGTGCCCGTCGTTGGCATCGCAGCCACGGTGTTCGTCAACAACCGGCACAGCTCTGCTGACGACTCGAAGCCACCCGCCGTCGCGGGGGGCACCGTCTGCCACGCATGATCAAGCCAAGCCAGCCGCATCAGCGGATCCGGCCGGCCCGGAGAACACAGCGTCCCGCGCCATGTTCGATCCACACGACATTCAGTTCCGGACCAGCGCCTACGGGGTTGACATCGACTTCGACACGCGCAAGCCGCTTGTTGCGGATGACCTCAAGGGCGCCGACTTGTCGGCCGTCACTGATGGAAGCGGGACGGCTGGTTCCGCCAACTTCCATGGCGGCCCCCGGCTCGCGGCGATCATCGCGCCGATTTCGGGAACTGATGCTGATCCAACCGAGGCGCAGTGCGCGGAGGCGTTGCGGAGCAACGGCGACCCCATGCTGCAGGACCCGCCTCAGGATGCGCAGTTCTGTGTTCAGACCACCGAGGGTCGTATTGCGTTCGTGCGTGTCGTGTCGGCCGCACCGGGTGGGCACACCATGAGGCTCACAGCGACGGTTTGGGACCTCGCCACCTAAGGGCTGTCCCGCAATGATCAGATGCCTGCCCCTCATCGGTTCTCCGATGCCGCGCGCGGTGCTCGGAACATGGGTTCTTCTACTCCTCTTCCCTTACTGAGTAAGGGTGTTGGAGGATCCACGCATGAACCCGCATGCGACCGGACCGACCGCCGACGCGGCGGCCGCGTACCTCACGGCGCTCCACGAACGGCTGACTGCCGACGGCTGCACGGTGACCCTGCCGCACTGGAACGAGTGCCAGGTGGTGACCGGCTGCCGTGCCGACCGCAAGGTCCGCTGGTTCGGGACGAAGGCTGAGCTTTTCGTCTTCGCGACCGCCGTCCCCGAGATCGACGTGACCACCCTGGGGGAGTTCACCGCGTGGGCCATGCGCTACGCCAAGGGCCTGCGCGGAGGCATACCTGGCGCCCGCAACGCGGCCCTGGTACTCCCCGCCCTGGTGAGCGCGCGTGTCCTGCCCGAGGCGGCCCAGTGGGCCGCCCAGGACGCCCGGATCCTCGACACAACACTGATCAGTCGGCCCCTCACGGTCGAGGCCACCCCGAAGACTTTGCGGACCACGATGTACCGGGGCGGGACCGTCTGGGGCGGCATGTTCACGAGCCATGTACTGCAGAAGGCCACCCTCTACTTCCCGTGAGGGGCTGGTGGGTTCCTGGCGGACGTCCGCCGTGTCGGGCCTCAGCGGAGTAGCCCCCTGCGGCAGGACGGGGTGGGCCGGAGCGAGCAGGCCGGCAAGCCTGTCTTGTGATCAATTGCGGGACAACCCTTACGACCTCGTGCACGGTAACGGTGAGGCGTCGAGGATGGCGGCGGGACTCGGTGTTCACCTCTGCCGCGCCGACGTCAGGTCCGCAGTCTGCTGGTGGGACAGCAGACCGGCGACGGCCTGCACGGTGTGACTCATGTGCTCGCGGCGGCCGAGGTGGCGGGTCAGCGCCCGCCAGTTCTTCAGATGGGCGATGCCGTGTTCGACCCGGATACGGCGTGACGAGTGTGCCTTGCGCTGGCGCTCGTCCACCTCCTCGTACCAGTCCGGGGCGTTCTTCTTGAACTTGCGGTGCGGGGGTGTCACCACCCGTCCGCCGGTCTGCGCGCCCAGGCCCTGATAGCCGGCATCAGCGAGGATCTCCACGGGGGGGGACCGTCGGCCAGGAGTTTGAGCAGCCCCAACTGACGGGCGTGGGTGATGTCCGCGCAGCTTCCGCGCCTGGTCGGGCTGCAGAACAGGACCCGGCCGTCCCCGTCCGTGACCACCATGGACTTGACGGCGTTCTGCTTGCTCTTGCCGGAGATGAACGTGTCCCGGTCCTTGCGTCCGGCAGCTGGCCGCCGGACCCGGATCTCGGTGCCGTCAACGATCCCGGTCTTGCCGCTGGCGCCGAGGTGGTCGACGACCTCGGCCAGGGTCCGCAGCCGCACTCCGGGGCTGACGGTGCAGCCTCGCTCGGCGAGCAGGGGCCGCACCTCGCCGATGGCGCGGGTGATGGTGGAGCGGTCCACGCCGAACCAGCAGGCCAGCACGTCGTGGGTGGTCGCGTGTCGGAGGTGCACGAGGGCGGCCAGGAGCCGGTCGACGAAGACCAGCCGGTGTTTCGCGCCCGCGCCCACGGCCCGCTTCCGTAGCCTGGACACAAGCCGGGCCTGGTGGCGTTCATGCCACAACGGGCCCAGTTCAGCCACGAGTTCAGCAATCACGTCTGCCGACAGGCCCGTGATCCTCCGGTCGCTGATGATCGCTGCACGAGACGCGTTCCCCACCACACAACCATGATCGACGATCAGGAACCCGACGCCTCACCGTTACCGTGCACGAGCTCGTTAGCCGCGCCCTGAGACAGGCGAGCAACAGATCGGGTGGAACCCGTAAACCACTTCCCTGGAGGCAGCCGCTCAGCTGTACTGGCTATGCTCTGTCAAGTGCAGCAACCATTAGCCACCCCCCTCGCCTACCCGGCGTCCGAGGCTGCCGACGAACGGCTCATGGGCCACCGAGGCGGCGAACTGCCGCCGATCAGCGTAGTCATCCTGGCTGCGGAGAAGGACATGGCCGGGCTGGACGTCTGTATACGGGGTGTACTCGCTCGCTCCCTGAACCCCGTGGAGCTGGTGCAGGTTGTCGCTCAGCGCCTACCGGCGCGGTCCTTCGACGATCTAGATTCGCGCGTCGTCTGGTTCGACGAACGAAGCTGCGCTCCCAGCAGCCGGGATGTGCGTGAGTACCTGCGAGGCTTGGGTAGAGATCCGTCCACTGCCTCGTGGTACTTCCAGCAACTGGCGAAGCTGCAGTGTTTCGATGTCCTTCCCGCAGGCACGCCGGAACATGTCCTGGTGGTAGATGCGGACTTCGTGTTCCTGCGAGACATGGCATTCGTCGACGGCCAGGGGTCCTCCGTGTTGCCGTACGGCTATCCCCTCTCCTGGCACCTGAACACCCGGGTGCACCGGCTGCCGGACCACCACACTGCGCTGGAGGCGGCTGGGCGGCTGATCCCGGGCTGGCTGCCTGTGGACGCCTACAGCGGCATGCAGCACCACATGGTTTTCGATCGCACCATTCTGGGCGAAATTATCCAGCGGGCCCAGAAAGCACACGGCATACCCTTCTGGCAAGCGTTCCTGCGCACCGCCGACCCCTGTAAGTGGACGGGCGCCTCTGAGTACGTCCTCTACCGACACTTCGCCGCGCGCTTCTTCCCCGAACGCGTGCGCCATCGGCACGTCGACGCCGTCGACGTGATCCAGGCACAGGGACACGGCGGCTTCGTCCTACCTGAGGTGGCCGCTGCCGCCGAGGGCTCGTCGCTGCACGCTGTCGGCTGCCACCGTTTCCTCCAATACGCCGAGCGGCTCGCGACCATGGATTACATTCCCGCCGGCCTGCGCCGTACCGTGTGCGCCGAGCCGACACCTCTCCAACTGCGTCTGGACGGAGGACTGTTGACCATACGGAACGCGGTCCCGCCACTCACGCTTGCTTGAGGCCGCCTGGGCGCGTGGCCACTCGACTTTCGAGGTTCTGACAGGTTTGGCTGCTCACGCGGCGGCGTTGGTACTGGCGGCGGCCCATGCCTGCTGGACAGTGCGGATTTCTTGCTCGGTGGGCTGACCTGGGCGGGTGGGCATACATCGGACGGCGATGATCACCCGGCGGAGCTTGGCGACCATGTCTGACAGCGAGGGGTCGGTCTTGGTGGTGTACCAGGGTGCGCGCTGGCGGTGCTCGGCCACGTCGCCGGGCTCGTGGCCGTGCAGCGCGTACCAGGCCACGGTGATCGTGTAGCAGTACAGCCCGAAGGGCACGGTGCGCTCGACGGCGGCGCGGGTGCGGTTGTGGGCCTGGCCGGTGCCGAGCAGGTTGCGGGCCTCGGCGAAGGTGACCTCGATGGACCAGCGCATCGCGTAGGGGGTGATCAGCTCGGCCGGGCTGCTAGGTCGATGGTGACCAGGGCGAGGTCGTAGCCGGTGCCGGTGGTGTCGTCCCGGAGCAGGATCACGCGCACAGTGCGGGCATGGAAGGAGCCGTACCGCAAGCAGGTGACCTCGGCCAAGTGCACGGTGTCGGTGCGTTGGTAGCGCGTGACCCGCACCGGAGTGAAGTCGGCGGCGCCCGCGAGCTGGGGGGCGTGCCCAACCGCGTGCCCTTGAGCTCGGGACGCCCGCGTTTGCCGGTCGGGGGCGGGGCGGAAAGCACCGAGGACGCGGGCAGCCGGGTGTTGAAGGTGCAGGTCGCCGGCAGATCGCGCAATGCCTTGCCGTGATAGGCGGCGTCCGCGACGACGGGCCTTTACTCCACTCACACCGCGGGGGTCCTGGCCATGGGCCTGATCCTTACAGCGGGCGGCGGATTCGTCGGGGAGCAACTGCTGGGATGGATGAAGGCAGCCAGGAAGCTCCTGAGCCGGTGGGCTGAGGCTTCGAACGCCCCTCTCCGCAGCGCGAGAGACTTCGCGACGCAGGCCCCGCACTGCCCCGCCGGTGAGCGGGGCCAGAACGCAGTGTTCCGCGTCCCGGTTCGCCGCGGCGGACGGGCACCGTGGGCAGAGACTTCACCGACGGCGGAGGGCATTTGGGCACCATGGTGGCCGCCGGGCCATATCGACTGCCTGGATCTCGACTACTAATCTCGGAGCCCATTTATGGCGAACATCAACTACCCGTGAGCTGAAGCACAATAGCCGCCACAAGGGCAGACCGGTTGTCACCAATGCCCCGAGATACTCACCGCCCGGGCGAAGTGTTACCTGTGGGCTGATTTGCACCGGTATCCACGGCGCACTGTACGTGGACATGAGCACCCTATGGGTACTCTGTGCGCCCTCCCGGTTCCCTAGGGTGACGGAAATGATGAGCGCACCGCACATGAGCCAGGTGATCCGCAGTCCCCTGTCCCTCGGCCGGGCGGACTGGCGGCGAAGGAGGTCAGGGTGTTGCTTCTCATCTCCCCGGACGGTGTCGAGGAGGCTCTCGATTGCGCGAAGGCTGCGGAGCATCTCGACATCGTCGACGTCAAGAAGCCTGATGAGGGCTCTCTCGGCGCGAACTTCCCCTGGGTCATCAGGGAGATCCGCGAAGCGGTCCCGGCGGACAAGCCGGTGTCCGCGACCGTGGGGGATGTCCCGTACAAGCCCGGCACAGTGGCCCAGGCTGCGCTCGGCGCGGTCGTCTCGGGGGCCACGTACATCAAGGTCGGCCTCTACGGGTGCACGACGCCCGATCAGGGCATCGAGGTCATGCGTGCGGTCGTCCGTGCGGTGAAGGACCACCGCCCCGAAGCACTCGTCGTCGCCTCCGGATACGCCGACGCTCACCGCATCGGCTGCGTCAACCCGCTCGCCCTGCCCGACATCGCCGCCCGATCCGGGGCCGACGCGGCCATGCTCGACACCGCCGTCAAGGACGGGTCGCGGCTGTTCGACCACGTTCCGCCGGACGTCTGTGCCGAGTTCGTCCGGCTGGCCCACGCATCCGGTCTGCTCGCCGCCCTCGCGGGCAGTGTCAAACAGACCGACCTCGGTCCGCTGACCCGCATCGGCACGGACATCGTGGGCGTGCGCGGAGCGGTCTGCGAGGGTGGCGACCGCAACGCTGGAAGGATTCAGCCGCATCTGGTGGCCGCCTTCCGGGCGGAGATGGACCGGCAGGCCCGGGAGCACGCGGCCGGCGTCCCCGCGGTGAACTGACCACCGGCATGCCGACATCCGAGTCCGATCGCGTTCCCGGACGTCAACCCGCGCGTTTCGCCGTGGTCGACCCGGCCACCGGGGAGACCTTCAACGAGGCCCCCGACCAGCAGCCGGACGAGTTGGACGCCGTGGTCGACCGGGCCCACCGGGCCTGGCACGGCTGGCGGGCCGACCCCGTCGTACGCACGACTGCGTTGCGCGTGGCAGCCAACGCCGTGGAGGCGGCCGGCGATGACCTCGCTCGGTTGCTCACCCTGGAACAGGGCAAGCCCCTGGCCGAGTCGCACGCGGAGGTCGCCCGTACGGCGGCTCGCCTGCGCTACTTCGCCGACCTGGCCCCAAGAACCCGGCGGATCACCGACGGCCGGCCCGTGCACAGCGAGATCCGCTGGCGATCCCTCGGACCTGTCGCCGCGATCGTGCCGTGGAACTTTCCCCTCCAGCTCGCGGCGGCGAAGTTCGCGCCCGCACTCGTGGCGGGCAACACCGTGGTCCTCAAACCATCCCCGTTCACCCCCCTCGCCACCCGGCTGCTCGGCACCGTCCTCGCCACCGCCCTGCCCGAGGACGTACTGACCGTCGTCACCGGCCGCGAACCACTCGGCGCCCGCCTCGCTTCCCACCCGGGCATCCGCCACGTCACCTTCACCGGTTCGGTGCCCACCGGGCGGGCCGTCGCCGAAGCGGCGGCGGCCTCGCTCGCCCGGGTCACACTGGAACTGGGCGGTAACGACGCCGCCGTCCTGCTGGACGACGTCGAGGTGGACCGGATCGCGGACCGGCTGTTCTGGGCCGCGTTCCGCAACTGCGGGCAGGTCTGCATGGCGGTCAAACGCGTCTACGCTCCGGCCCAGCTCCACGCCGAAGTCGTCGAAGCCCTCGCCCAGCGCGCGAAGACCGTCGCCGTCGGCTCCGGCCTGAACCCTGAAACCCGGCTGGGCCCGGTCAACAACGCCCCCCAGCTGGCCAGGGTCGAGCAGGTCACGAAGCAGGCCCTGGCGGACGGGGCCCGGGCGGCGGCCGGCGGTCACCGGCTGGACGGGCCCGGTTACTTCTTCGCTCCCACGATCCTTACCGACGTCCCGCCCGGCAGCCCGGTGGTGACCAAGGAACAGTTCGGACCGGTCCTGCCGGTGCTGCCGTACCGCGGCCTCGACGAAGCCGTCGACGCGGCCAACGGCACCGGCTTCGGCCTGGGCGGCTCCGTATGGGGCACCGATCTCGACCGGGCCGGGGCGGTGGCCGACCGGCTCGAATGCGGCACGGCCTGGATCAACCACCACGCCGAACTGTCCCTCGCCCAGCCCTTCGCAGGCGTCAAGAACAGCGGTGTCGGCGTCGCCGGCGGGCCGTGGGGGCTCTATGGCAACCTCCGGCCGTTCGTCGTCCACCGCCCGCAGGAGGCATGACGATGAGGTTCCAGGCGGCCGTACTGCGTTCGTACGAGGACCCCTTCGCGGTCGAGGAGGTGACCCTGCACACGGAACCCGCAGACGGTGAGATCCTGGTCGAGATCGCGGGCTGCGGGATGTGCCGGACCGATCTCGCGGTCCGGCGATCGGCCGGCCGCAGCCCGCTGCCGGCGGTGCTCGGCCACGAGGGGGCCGGGGTCGTGGTGCGGACGGGCGGCGGCCCGGACACCGCGATCGGGGTCGGTGACCACGTCGTGCTGAGCTTCGATTCCTGCGGGCACTGCCGCAACTGCCGCGGCGCGGCCCCCGCCTACTGCGACTCCTTCGCCTCCCTCAACCTCTTCGGGGGACGCGAGGAGGACGCGCCGCGGCTCACCGACGCGGCCGGGGGAGCTCTGGCCCCCCGGTGGTTCGGCCAGTCCTCGTTCGCCGAGTACGCGCTCGTCCCGGCCCGCAACGCCGTCCGGGTCGACCCCGCACTGCCCGTCGAACTGCTCGGGCCGCTCGGCTGCGGCTTCCTCACCGGCGCCGGAGCCGTGCTGAACACCTTCAGCGCCGGCCCCGGCGACACCCTCGCGGTCTTCGGCGCGGGAGCGGTGGGCCTGGCCGCGGTGATGGCGGCCACCGCCGCCGGCGCGCTGACCGTGGCCGTCGACCGGCATCCCGGGCGGCTGGCCCTGGCCGAACGGTTCGGCGCGATCCCGCTGCCCGCCGAAACGGCCGGACTGCCCGAGCAGATCCGGCGGCTGACCGACGGCGGCGCGCAGTACGCGCTGGACACCACGGCCTCGTCCCCGCGCATCAACGACGCGCTCCGGGCACTGCGCCCGACCGGCAGCCTCGGCCTGGTGGCACGGCTCCACACCGCGCTGCCGCTCGACCCGGGCACGCTGGACCGAGGCCGCAGCATCCGCCACATCTGCGAAGGGGACGCCGTACCCGGACTGCTGATACCCCGGCTGACCGGGCTGTGGCAAGCCGGACGCTTCCCCTTCGACCAACTGATCCGCACCTACCCACTGGCCGACATCAACGAGGCCGAACGCGACTGCGACGCGGGCCGTGTGGTCAAACCCGTACTCCTTCCGGCGGGAAGAAGCCGATGAGCGAGGCACGCCGCACCGCAGCCTCACCGCATCCGACAAGCAGGCACCTCGCGCCCCCACTCCCACCAACGGAGGAAACATGGTCGGCACGGCACCCCAGCACACGGACGCGGAAGGCGTGGACGCAGGCGTGGGGCTGACCGCACTCCTGGTCGCCGCGGCACGGGCGATCGAGACCCACCGCCACGACAGCCTGGCCCAGGACACCTACGCGGAACACTTCGTGCGCGCCGCCCCGGCGTGCGCGGACTGGCCCGTGCGCATCCAGCAGGTCCCGGACGGCGACGGCAACCCGCTGTGGGGGCGGTTCGCCCGCTACTTCGGCCTGCGGACCAGGGTCCTCGACGACTTCCTCCTCCGGACGGTCCGTACGAGCGCCCGCCAAGTCGTCCTGCTGGGCGCGGGGTTGGATACCCGCGCCTTCCGCCTGGACTGGCCGTCCGACTGCGTGGTCTTCGAGATCGACAGAGCGGGCATGCTGGCGTTCAAGCACCAGGTGCTCAAGGACCTGTCGGCCACCCCCAAGGTGAAGCGCGTCCCCGTACCTGTCGACCTGCGCGCCGACTGGGGCACCGCGCTGACCACCGCTGGCCTCGATCCGGTCGCACCGAGCGTCTGGCTGGCCGAGGGACTCCTCTTCTACCTGCCAGGCCCCGCCGAGACGTACCTCATCGACACGGTGGACCGGCTGACCACCGAAGGCAGCGCACTGGCCTTCGAAGCCAAGCTGGAGAAGGACCTGCTGGAATACCGCGACAGCCCGATCTACACGGCGACGCGAGAACAGATCGGCATCGACCTGCTTCACCTCTTCGACAAGGGGCCACGACCCGACTCCGCGGGTGACTTGACGGCCAAAGGCTGGTCCACCTCGGTACACACCCCCTTCGACTTCACCCGCCGGCACGGACGTGGCCCCCTGCCCGAGCCGAACGACGCACTGGAGGGGAACCGGTGGGTGTTCGCGCACAAGCCCTCGCCCTGACGCCCGCAACGCTCACGACGTCCGCCCGCAGGCTAAGGGCGGGGCCCGCCGCAAGGCCCCGCTCGGTGGGACGTGTCCCGATGGAAGCGGCAGTTCGGTCACGTCGTAGCGGTGCCGCCCACGGCCGGAAAGCCGCTGACGGACCGTGTCAGACGGCCCGGGCAGCCACCAACTGGTCGCCCGGGATCCCGGCCATGTCCGGCGCGTAGTAGTCCTTGATGCCGGCGGTCCACGTAGCCACGGTGATGCGGTCCTCAGCGTCCGGACCGAAGGCGTCGAAGAGGGCGTGGATATTCGCCTCCTCGAAGCCGATCGCCGTCATCAGCGATACGAAGAGGGGGCGCTCGATCAGGCTGTCCCCGTCGGGGTCGCCGAGTGCGGAGAGGGCCTCAGCGAACTCGGCGATCGTGGGACCGAAACGCTCGGGGTCAAGCACGAACGGACGGAACTCGTCCACGGTGATCACACCGTCGCCATTGGCGTCCAGTTCAGTGGCCAGCGTCGTCCAGTAGCGGCGGAACGCGGCCCGGATGGCGGCCTTGGCGCCGTCGTCCGAAGCGTCCGCCGCCTCCAGAACACGGCCCGTCATCAGATCGAAGTCGTCGGAGGCGATGACTCCGTTGCCGTTGGCGTCGAAGAGGGAGAAGACCAGCTCGACCCGCTTGGCGGCCTCGTCTCGCATTTCCATCACCTGTCTTCTGTGACCCGACGATTCCGGGCCTGGGCCAATGAGGACGTCTACTCAACCGTGTTGGGACACACGAAAATCTTTTGCCAACTGCGCTGATGTAACCCAGCACGTGCAGCGGCCATGACCCATGGAACCGCCATGACGAGCCACAGGCTCTCGATCTCCGCGTTTGATGCCAAAAGGACTGCTGAATGAACGTATGTGACAAGTCAGATGCCTCGCCTGTGACAACCAGGCTGCTTCGACTGATCCCATTCCCCAGCTCGGGACAGTGCCACTCGGCGGTGTCTCCTCCTGCGACTCCACGGGCATCACCGTCCCTCGTGACCGCTTACACCGCGCTGAGCCGCCGGCTGTTCCCTCAGCCTGACCGGACTCGGTCACTACCTCACCCGCGTCTTTGGGTCTCGATCAGGTGTTCACCTTCCGCCGACCCTCTTCGGTACGGGTACCGAGGCGTCGGCCGCAAGAAGGCGGGCACACCGCTGCTCGATAAGCCGGCCACGAGCGAACTGGGCGGGGTCTCCCCCACGATCGTGCTGCCGGGCGGCTGGTCCGAGGCGGACCTGCGCTACCAGGCCGAGCACATCGCCCCCCCAGAAGCTCTGATCACAGGTCTCGCCCCGGCGGAACCCGGACCAGCTCTGACCACGGAGCACTTCGCCCCCGTCCTCGCCGTGCTGAAACTTCCCGGTGACCCGCGCCAGTTCCTCGCCGAGCCGGTCCGCACCACGAACGAGGAGTTCGCCGGCATCCTCGGCATGAACCTCATCGCGCATCCGAGCACGATGGCCGTGCTCGGCCCCGCGCTGGACGAAGCTGTCTCCGAACCCCGCTACGGCACCATTTGCACGCCTGGACCGGCGTCGGCTATCTCACCGCAACCGCCTCCTGGGATGCTTTCCCGGGGCACACCCCCGACGACGTGCAGAGCGGCATCGGCGTCGTGCACAACGCGCTCCTCCTGGACGGGCCCGAGCGCACCGTGGTCCGGAGCCCGTTCCACCCTGCGCCCCAGGCGCTCCTGCACGGGGTTCAGCTTGATCGGGCGGGCACTCTGGGCACCGATGCAGCACGCCCGTCACTTCCTGACCAAAGCGGCAGCATCCGCCTCACCCCGCAGCCAGGCTCTGCGCTCGACGACCGGCGGGCAGGGCCCGGCTCAGGGCAAACTCATCGCCAACGAGACAGGGTGGGGTCGGCGCATGGCCCCGCCCACGGGATTCCCAACTGTCTCTCTGGCCGGGCTCTCACCTCGTCCCGGCCTCGAGTGGCCCAGAAGCTCCTCACGGTGTGGACTTTCCGACGCGGAGGGAGTCATGGACACGTCACTCGCCACAGAGAGTTGGTGAGGCGCCCTGACTCTAAAAGAAGTGCTTGCGTCCACCGACCGCGCGACCGGTCGCACCCAGGATCCACAGGATGGCGCCAACCAGAATGAGGATGCCACCGATCGTCGTCAGCAGACCCATGCCGACAAGCAGGCCGATGATCAGCAGAATAAGCCCAAGAATGATCATTTTAAACCCCATCGTCAATTCCGGCTCAAGCGCGTGTGCGTATGAGCTTCACAAGGGCCTGAGTTCGCCCCTTGGTGGGTAGATCCCGACCAGCTCCGAATGCCAGGACCTTGGTGCGATAGCCCTTGTGCCCGGCGACACGGTGTTCACGCCCTCCTTCGAAACTTCGTTCAGTACGCCATCTCCTCGGCCGTCCTCTGATCCGGAAGGTCCTTGCACCCCGGACCGGTTTGGACGTTGGTGACGGAGACACCGGGCAGCGGCGCCTTCGGGCAGGTCCTCAGGTCCGAGGGCTTCTTCACCCTCGCCAGCCGGCCCTGGATGACGGGACTGTGGCCGCAGGCCGGTTCGGTGGCTCGCTTCGAGCCTTCCTCTGCTCGTGACACCGCCAGCGCTTACGCGCAGGAACTCGTCTTCATCGGCACCCAGATGGACGCGGAGCTGCTGCGGGCCGACCAGAACGGCTGCCTCATGCAGGAAGGCGTAGCTCTGCCCGCTTCCGATCCCTTCCCTGCCTGGGCCACCTACGGCTCCTGCGAGAGTTGCGCGCCTG
Organism: Streptomyces sp. NPDC016640; assembly: GCF_043076215.1. Classification (NCBI taxonomy): domain Bacteria; kingdom Bacillati; phylum Actinomycetota; class Actinomycetes; order Kitasatosporales; family Streptomycetaceae; genus Streptomyces; species Streptomyces sp. NPDC016640. The sequence continues at coordinate 391,459 of NZ_JBIBRG010000007.1, read as the reverse complement.
AGCACGACCCCCTCACCACGGTGACGGGGCACTGAAACTCCGGGTGGGTCGGTGGTCCCAGCCACGGCGGAGCTTCAATGGTCCCTGACACGAGACTTTTCTGGCGTCAGCCCCGCCCTGCCTCCCCGCGGGGTTCCGTCGTCTCACGGCTGCAATGTTGACAGCGGATGCGATCGCAAATCCGTCGTCCCCACAAGCAACGCAGGAACCTGACTGAGTGACGAGCCGAACGTGTCCTGTGCGCCAGCGCGTTCGACCTCATGACGAAGCCGCACCGGAGTGCTCCGGTGCGGCTTCGCCGCTCACGGATCCGCGCAGAGATCCCGCCCGGACGGACCTCGGTGGGTCTCGCCGTATCACCCACGTATCACACAGCCATCACCAACTGGTCAGACCCACCCGGACCAAGAGGCTCTGACCTGCAATTCCATGCCCTCACTGGACTGGCATAGACGTACCTGGACGGTCTCTACAACCTGTGCCATGTGGTACCGAGGGACGGTCCCAAGATCAGCACGGGGAGGTGTTCCGGCCCGTCAAAGCGGTATTGCAGCGTCTCGATCTTGGCTTCGGTCACGGGTTCACACCTTCATCTGTCACGATCTGTCACACGCCCCTGCGAGACCTCCCCATGCCTCCGCCGCTGGAAGCAGGTCCGCCGCGTCCGGCTTCACGTACCACTTCTTCGTCGTCTTCACGTTGGTGTGCCCGGCCCACCTGGCGAGCAGGTGATCCGGCACCCCGTTGTCGGCCGGGTACGTGAGGCAAGACGCCCGAGCATCGTACAGACAGACCCTGCCAAGGCCGGGACCGTGCCCGCCCGGAGATCTCCCGGGCGGGCACGGCGCTCAGCCGCAGGCGGTGCCGCGCAGGGTGCGGGTGCTCGGCGGGAGGGTGCCGCCGGTGTGGGTGGCCGGCCCGGAAGCCGATGTACCGACGTCCGGGGTCCCGCCACAGCCGGAGCCGGGGGCGGCCGGGCCGGCGGATGCGGCAGCCGTGCGGGAGGCCGTGGCCGGGGTGTTGTCGCTCCGGCCATGACCCGGTGCCGTGTCGCTCACGCGCGGGTCCACTTCTGGTTGGCCTGGCCGTTGCAGGTCCACAGCACCAGCGGGGTCCCGTTGGCGGTGCCGGCCCCGTTGGCGTCGAGGCACAGTCCGGAGCGGACGTTGCGGATCGAGCCGTCGGAGCCGACGGTCCACTTCTGGTTGTTCTGGCCGTTGCAGGGCCAGGTGATGACACGGGTGCCGTTGGTGGTGCCCTGGTTGTAGGCGTCCAGGCACTTGTCGCCGTAGACGCGGATCTCGCCGCCCGCCCATGTGGTCCACAGCTGGTTGGCGGCCGTGTGGCAGTCCCACAGCAGAGTCGCGGCGCCGGCGGCCGTGGAGGCGTTGTCCACGTCCACGCAGCGGCCGGAGGCGTCGCCCCGCAGGCGTGAGGTGGTGGCGGCCAGCGGGCTGCCGCCGCTCACCCGGTACGCGGCGACGCCGTGCGCGGGGACGCTCGCCGAGATCTGCCCGGACGCGCTCGACGTGGCGCCGGTCCACAGGTCGGTGAGGGTGAACGGTCCTCCGCTCAGGCCGATCTGGGCGGCCGTCGTGGTGACCGTCGTCGCGCTCTCGCCCCGGTTGAACAGCCCCACCGCGACCGAACCGTCCGTCAGGGGCTTGGCGAACACCTCGATGTTGCCGTCGTCGCGCACCCTGCGTCCGCCCGCGCCCTGGGAGTCCTGGTTCACCGCCAGCAGGCGCGGGTTGCGCAGGATCGCGCTGACGTCGGCGGACATCGTGCGGATGTCGTTGCCGGCCATCAGCGGGGCACTCATCAGCGCCCACAGGGCGAAGTGGGAGCGGGACTCGGTCAGCGACAGGCCGGGGCGGCCGACGACCAGCATGTCGGGATCGTTCCAGTGCCCCGGGCCGGACTGTGCGGCCAGCGGCGCATTGACGTCCAGGACGTTGCCGACGCCCATCGGGTAGCTGTTGGTGTTGCCGTTCTGCCAGATGTCGAGCAGGTCCTCGGTCGTCCGCCACAGGTCGGCGACCTCGCCCCAGTCGTACGTGGACCCCGTGATGGCGTGGAAGCTGTTGGGGTTGATGCTGTAGACGATCGGCCGGCCGGTGGCGCGCAGGGCATCACGCATCAGCTTGAACCGCGCGACCTGCTCGTCACGCGTGCCGCTCGAGGAACACCAGTCGTACTTGAGGTAGTCGACCCCCCACGCGGCGAACGTGGCGGCGTCCTGGACCTCGTGGCCCCTGCTGCCCGTGGAGCCCGGGTAAGTGCCCACGGTCTGCGCGCAGGTGCGCTCGCCCGGCACCTGGTAGATGCCGAACTTCAGGCCCTTGCTGTGGATGTAGTCCCCGAGGGCCTTCATCCCGCTCGGGAACTTCGTCGGGTTGGCCCGCAGGTTGCCCTGCGCGTCACGCTGCGGGTCGAACCAGCAGTCGTCGACCACCACGTACCGGTAGCCGGCGTCCCGCATGCCGGAGGACACCATCGCGTCGGCGGCCTGGCGGACCTGGGCCTCGGTGATTCCGCACCCGAAGCTGTTCCAGCTGTTCCACCCCAGCGGTGGGGTGAGCGCCGGACTGCCCGGCGCGGCCGTGGCGGTGGACTGCGTTGAGGCCGTCACGGACGCGGTCACCGTCAGCGCGGCGGCCGTGAGGAGGCGGAGCAGTCGTCCGCCTGATCGTCTGGGCACCGGGACTCCTTCGGCAGGAAAGAGAAGAAAGAGAGGAGAGGAGAAGAGAGAAGAGAGTTCGAAATTTCGATCGCCGTTCGGAAACTTCGGATGCCCCACGGATACTAGAGAGGCGACCGGTCATGTCAACACCTCCTCGAGAAACGGGATGTGTCGCATGATCAGCAAGAGAGCGAGGCCGGGGCGCACCGACTCCGCACCAGGCGCTTCGAACATTTCGAAGCGAGGTGCGACTCATGCGAGAAGGGTTGACGGGGTACGCCAACCTCCTATCATCCAGAATGCTCGACAAGTCGCACCATGTTCGATATTTCGAATGCGACAGAGCCACTCCGACCGATGAACTCGAGGTGAACACCTCCATGGATCTGTCATGGTCGCATCAACCCCTCACTCGTCGCCGCACGCTCGCGGCCGCCACCGGCCTGGCCGCCGGCGCCCTCTTCCCCCCTGGGCCCGCCCTCGCGACCGCGGCGCAGTACACGAACCCGGTGGTCTGGCAGGACTTCGCGGACATCGACATCATTCGCGTCGGCGACACCTACTACGCCTCGGCCTCGACGATGCACTACTCGCCGGGCGCGCCCGTTCTGCGGTCGTACGACCTGGTGAACTGGGAGATCGCCGGCCATTCGGTACCCGTCCTCGACTTCGGCGCCAAGTACGACCTGAACGGCGCCCGCGGCTACGTCAGGGGAATCTGGGCGTCGTCGCTGGCCTACCGGCCCAGCAACAGGACCTTCTACTGGCTCGGCCAGATCGACTTCGCCCGGACGTACCTCTACACCGCCACCGCGGTGGAGGGGCCGTGGAACAGGCTGACGACGATCAGCACCCCCTACTACGACGCCGGCCTGCTCGTCGACACCGACGACACCCTCTACGTGGCGTACGGCAACACCACCATCAGCGTGGCCCAGCTCTCGCCCGACGGCCGCAACCAGGTCCGTACGCAGGAGGTGTTCAGGACACCGTCCGGCGTCGGCACCTTGGAAGGCGCCCGGTTCTACAAGATCGGCGGGCAGTACTACATCTTCCTGACCCGCCCCGCGAACGGCCAGTACATCCTCAAGTCCTCGAGCGGCCCCTTCGGCCCGTACACGATGCGGCAGGTCCTCCTCGACCTGCGCGGACCGATCCCCGGCGGCGGCGTCCCCCACCAGGGCGGGCTGGTGCGGACGCAGAGCGGCGCCTGGTACTACATGGCCTTCGTCGACGCCTACCCCGGCGGCCGCATGCCCGCCCTGGCGCCGGTCACCTGGACCGCGGACGGCTGGCCCGTCGTACAGCTCGTCAACGGCGCGTGGGGCACCACGTACCCCAGTCCGGCCGTACCCACTCCGCCCCGCCAGGTCACCCCGATGACCGGCGTCGACACCTTCGACGGTACGACCCTGAAACCGGGATGGGAGTGGAACCACAACCCCGACAACACCAAGTGGTCGGTCGGCAACGGCCTGACGCTGCGGACCGCGACCGTCACCCACGACCTCTACTGGGCCCGCAACACCCTCACGCACCGCATCCAGGGCCCCACCTCCACCGCCACGGTCCAGCTCGACCACTCCGCGATGCGGGACGGCGACCGGGCCGGGCTCGCGCTGCTGCGTGACTCCTCCGCCTGGATCGGCCTCAAGCGCGACGGCGGTGCGACACGGGTGGTGATGGTCACCGGGCTGACCATGGACAGCAACTGGAACACCACCGGCACCGGCACCGAGACCGCGAGCGCGCCCGTCTCCGGCGGCCGCATCTGGCTGCGCGCGAATGCGGACATCCGCCCTGGCGCACCGCGCCCCGGGACCTTCTCCTACAGCACCGACGGCATCACCTTCACCCGTCTCGGCCCCGCCTTCTCCATGGGCAACGATTGGCGGTTCTTCATGGGCTACCGGTTCGCCCTCTTCAACCACGCCACTCAGGCCCTCGGCGGCGCGGTCCGCGTCACGCGGTTCGAGGTGTCCACACCCTGAACCGATCCATCGACCGCGCCGCCCGACTCCCGCCCCGACCAGGAGAACCATGAGCCCGCTGAAACAGCCCGGTCCTCGCCGGGCATCCGTCCTGAGCGTGCCGGCCGCGACCGTCCTGACGAACCCGGCACCGCGACCGGCATCAGCAAAAAAGGGGCAGGCTGCAACCAGTACCCGAGCCGTCGGACCGGACGGCAGTCGCCGCTTCCGCTGCTGGACCTCGGCCACCCCGGCCGGCTCCCGGACGCCCCGCGCCGCGTCCGGGAGCAACCCGTTCGGACCGGGGCCCGCCCCTCCCGGACGGTGAGGAGTCAGGCGCTGGCCCGGACGGTCAGGCGGGTGGGGAGGATCAGCGGGGTGGGGTCCTGCCCGTTGACGAGCGCGACGAGCATGCGCGCCATCTCCCGTCCGAGAGCCTCCACAGGCTGATGGACGGTGGTGAGCGGCGGATCGGCGACCTGGGCGACCGTCAGGTCGTCGAAGCCGACCACGGCGACGTCGGCGGGGACTCGTCGGCCGGCCTCCCGCACGGTGCGCAGCGCTCCCGCCGCCATGTTGTCGTTGGCGGCGAACACTCCGTCCACGTCGGGGTGTTCCGCCAGCAGCGCGGCCATGGCGGCGGCTCCGCTGCGCTCCGTGAAGTCCCCCTCCAGCGGCGGGAACGGATCGAGACCGGCGCCCAGCATGGCGTCCCGGTAGCCGCGGTACCGGGCGCGCCCGGCCTCGGTGTCCAGACGCCCGCAGATCACGGCCACGCGCCTCCGGCCGAGTGCGACCAGATGCTCGGTCGCCTCGCGCGCCCCGCCGACGTTGTCCACGTCCACGTACCACCGGGGAATCGAACCGACCGGGCGCCCGCCGAACACGACGGGCATCTGCGCCTCGTCGGCCATCCGGGCCAGCGGATCGTCCTCGCGCAGCGCCATCAGCATCACACCGTCCGCGCCCCTGGACCGCAGGAGCTCCCCGACCCGCTTGCGGCCCCGGTCGGAAGCGGCCAGGCACAGCATCAGATGCAGGTCCGCCTCGTCCAGGGCGGCCGACGCCCCCACGATCACCCGGGCGAAGAACGGATCGGCGAAGATCGACGGATCCTCCCCCGAGACGACCAGGGCGGCCGCTCCCGTCTGACGGGTGGCCAGCGCGCGGGCGGTCGGATTGGGTACGTAACCGAGTTGCCGCACGGCCCGTTCGACAGCCTCGCGCTTGGCGCGGCTGACGTGCGGGGCGCTGTTGAGGGCGCGGGAGGCCACGGAGCGGGAAACACCGGCGCGTTCGGCCACCTCGTCGAGCGTCGGATGCCGACGCGGCGCTGCTTCTGCCATGGCTCGTGAGTCTTTCACAGGCGGGGAGCGCTCAGGGACGCATGAGATGGGACCGCTTCCAGCACAGTGGCCTACAGGACCTGCGCCCCTCTGTGAAGGCCAGATGCTGCGCCGACTATTGACAGCCCAACCACCCACCCACACGATTGGGACCGCTTCCAGTGGGAGCGCTCCCAAAGCGCACCTCCTCTGAAACCGAGGTACTGTCTTGAGCCGCAGACTCCGCACCCTGATGGCAGCGCTCTGTGCTCTGCCGCTGGCGTTAGCCGCCGCACCCTCCGCCCACGCGGCCGACCCCACCACCATGACCAACGGGTTCTACGTGGACCCCGACTCGAGCGCGAGGCGATGGGCGGCCGCCAATCCCGGCGACGGCCGGGCCGCCGCGATCAACGCCTCCATCGCCAGCACACCGATGGCCCGCTGGTTCGGCTCCTGGAGCGGCACCATCGGCACCGCGACAGGTGCCTACGCCGGAGCGGCGGACCACCAGGACAAGCTGCCCGTCCTCGTCGCCTACAACATCTACCACCGTGACTACTGCGGCGGGCACTCCGCCGGCGGAGCCGCCTCGCCGTCCGCCTACGCCAGCTGGATCGCCCAGTTCGCCGGAGGCATCGCGGCCCGCCCGGCCGTCGTCATCCTCGAGCCGGACTCCCTCGGAGACTACGGCTGCATGACCCAGGCCCAGATCGACGAGCGCGAGGCCATGCTCACCGGTGCCCTCGCCGAGTTCAACCGCCAAGCCCCCAACACCTGGGTCTACATGGACGCCGGCAACCCGCGCTGGGCCGACGCGGCGACCATGGCCCGGCGCCTCCACGAAGCCGGCCTCCGACAGGCCCACGGCTTCTCGCTCAACGTCTCCAACTACATCACCACCGCCGAGAACACCGCCTACGGCAACGCCGTCAACAACGAACTGGCCGCCCGCTACGGCTACACCAAGCCGTTCGTCGTGGACACCAGCCGCAACGGCAACGGCTCCAACGGCCAGTGGTGCAACCCCTCCGGCCGCCGCATCGGCACGCCCACCCGGACGGGCGGAGGCGCCGAGATGCTCCTGTGGATCAAGACCCCGGGCGAGTCCGACGGCAACTGCGGTGTCGGAACCGGCTCCACGGCCGGCCAGTTCCTCCCCGAGGTCGCCTACAAGATGATCTACGGCTACTGATCCGGGACTCCCGCCGCCCGCACAGGCGACCGGCGGTCCGCCGGGGCGGCGGGCACTCCCCCGACCACCTCATCAGAGAGGGACCGACGTGATCCCCCCTTCGAGGGCCTGGACGTGCGATCCGTCCATGGAGCAGTCGTCCGGTTCCAGCAGGTCGGCGCGACGCATCCCGGTCAGCAGGGCTCAATGCAGGCGCGGCCGGACTCCGGCCACGGTCCGGCCCCGCAGTCGGCGCCAGGCCGTCACCCCGGACCGGCCCACTGCTTCCCTTGACACGTCGCACCAGGCCACGCCCTTGCGCGGGGCGTAAACGACGCCCGCCAGTGCGCCCCTGTCCGGCACCGGGATTCGAGGCGTCGTTCCTGCCCGGCGCCGGTGAGGATGTGGATGCCGTCTGCAACGTCGACGTAGGGGATTTTGCCCAGGCCCTTGATGTCGGGGGCACCCGCCGGGGACGTCACCGGCAGGCGGGGTGCTGTCGTGTTCCTTGTCGCCGAGCAGGGCGCCAGGGCGGCTTGCCGGCGACGGGCGGAAAGCCGTCGACCACGGCCAGGGTCCGGGTGACGTCGTCGACGGATCGCGCGGGCTTCCTCGCCGCCCGGCTCGAGAGCCGATTCTCCCGGTCGGCAGCCGGAGGCTGGGGAGTCCGCCGTGCGGCCCTGTTCCCCGAGCATCCGGCGATCACGACAGCGATCGTTCCGCGCGAGGGTGCGGCAGCAACGTTCCACGGAGCACGCAGCGCCCGCTCCGGGAAGAAAGCGGCGGCATTTCGCTGAGGGCTTGTGGTTTCCTGCGGATCTCGCCGGCACCCGCCAGAGGAGTCGCCGCAGAGGTTCCGAAGACGCGTGCCCGACCCCTGTCCCCTCACGCAGCACGGGACGTCCCTCCCCGACCTGCGCGGCTGTCTCATCGAGCGCGGCATCCCACGTACTCGTGACGCGGTAGGCGTGGTCCTGCGACGCCATGCGCTCTCACACTGCAAGCCGGTCAGCACCGCATGCCCTTGCCATAGCTCGCGTGCAGAGTGGAAGGTACGGGTCCAACAGGCCGCTGTCGATCGGAACCGGCACGTCAGCACGTCCTGGTGGACCGGCCTCGGTATGCATGACGGCATCGGCCGGCTGCCGGATGAGGAGGAACCGGGTGGTTTGCGCAGCAGTTCCCGTGGACCGGTTCGATACAGGCATCGTCCGCGCCCTGTCGGAGGAGGCACTGTGGGGCAATGCTGAGCGGGTGCGGGTCGAGGATCCCCAGCTCACTCACGCGTTGTCCGACGACCGCCCCGCCCGTCCGAGTCCCGGGCACCGGCACGGGTCGGCCTGGTCCATGCTGGACCTGGCTGCTGCGGCCCTGGTTCTCGGCATCGCGCTTTCGCGTGGTCTCTTATCGTCACTGGCCTGGTCGTGGCCGGTACTGCCGCGAACTTGTTCCCTCTGCCACCCAAGTCCAAGGCCCCCGGCTCTCGGCTTCGGTGACGTCATGGACCGATCCACTCGGCCGACCAGCCGCTGCCCGCGGCGGCGGTCAGCCCCACGGACGCGTACGTCAGCGGAAACGCGAGTCCGTCGTTCAGGCCCGCCTCACTGGTGAGAGGGAACCGCACCTCGTCCTCATCGTGTTCGTCATCCGTGGGCCCGCCCACCCGCGCTTCTGCAGCGAGCACCGGATCGGCCGGCGCCAGGAGAGCCCTCAGCAGCAACGCGGCGGCCGGCCAGTCCGGCGGCCACCAGGCCACCAGCCCGGTGATCAGGAACGTCAACGGCATGGTGACCCCCAGCCACGCGGAAACCGCGTCCGCGCTCATCACCGGTACGACCGTCCCTTCCCGCCGCCATGGATCAGCGGGTGTGCCCCGCTGGGCGTCCCCGCCGAATACCGCGCATCCCGCAGGTCATGGACGACCACGAGCAGCGGGCAGGCCCAAGTCATCGTCGGCTGCGCATGGGCGGCTTTCCCGACAGGGGACCCGCTCGTGGTCGGCGGCGGAGCTGTAGCAGCCTGTGCGCGCCGGCTTCGCGAAAGTCGAACCGGCGTACGGACGCGGAGCAGGCGCGATCACGACTTGGTTCTGGCGCCGGTGCCCGCCGGGGCGGTCAGAAGTGTCACCACTCCGATCAGGGCGGCGACTGCGGAGCCAGCGAAGATACCGACCTTGGCCTGGCCGATCAGGGCGGCGTCCGTGAAAGCCAAATCGGTGATGAACAGCGAGACGGTGAATCCGATGCCCCCCAGCGCGGCGGCGCCGAGGATCTCGCGGTTGTGCATGTCCGCCGGCAGGACGGCCCCGCCCAGCCGATGCACCAGGTAGGTCGGCCCACCAATGCCGATGATCTTACCTACGACGAGGCCGGTGATGATCGCCCAGGTCAGCGGCTGGTCAAAGGGGTCACCGAGCGCTCCGCCGCGCAGGTCGACCCCGGCGTTGGCGAGGGCGAAGATCGGGATGACCAGGAAGGCGCTGACCGGGTGCAGGGAGCGCTCCAGGTCATCCAGGACGTTGCGCCCGGCCACAGGCCGGGCCGGGGTGAGCAGACCGAGGGCGACTCCCGCCAGGGTGGCGTGCACGCCGGATTCCAGGGTGGCGAACCAGATCAGCACCCCGACGGGCACGTATGCCCACGGCGAGTTCACCCCGAGCCCGCGCATACCGGCGGCGACGAGCAGTCCGGCCATCGCACCGGCCAGCCATACGGGCCTGACTCGGTCGGTGTAGAAGACCGCGATGACCGCGATCGCGAGGATGTCGTCGACGATTGCGACACTGAGCAGGAACAGCTTGGCCCCGGTGGAGGCGCGACGGCCCAGCAAGGCCAGGACGCCCATGGCGAAGGCGATGTCGGTGGCCATCGGAATGCCCCACCCACGCCCTGCTTCCCCACCGCCGACCACGGCCACGAACATCAGCGCCGGGAGCACGACGCCGCCGACGGCGGCCAGGGCGGGCAGCGCGGCGGCGCGGCGGTCACGCAACTCGCCCACGACCAGTTCACGCTTGATCTCCAGGCCGATGACGAAGAAGAACAGGACCATCAGCCCGTCGTTGACCCAGTGCCGCAGGTCGTGGGAGACCCTGGCCTGCCCGCCGCCAAGCGTGACCTTCTGCTGCCAGAACTGGGCGTAGCCGTCCGCCGCAGGACTGTTCGCCCACACGAGCGCGCTCGCCGCGGCAATGACGAGGACGATGCCGCCCGCGCTCTCGGCGTGCAGGAACGCCCGCAGAGGGGAGGCGACCGCAGCCGCCATGCGTCTGATCGGACCGGCCACGACGTGTCCCGCCTCCCGTATCCCACCATCGCCATGTCGTTCTGGACGGCTGTCGACTCGTTCGCATCGACTCTCACAGAGATCGCAGCGCAGCGCAGCCGCGCCCTGCCGGACGGCGGGCGCCCGCGTCGGAGGGCGCGGGGCCGTGGCTCACCACACCGTGTGACTGCAGCCCCTCGTGCCTGGCTGACCGTCGAAGAGTCACCGCAGCGATGGGAGCCGTTCGAGCAGGTGGAGCGGCCTGCGGAAGCGGTGGCGATGGGCAGGGCGGACGCGGCGCCGTATGGGCCTTGACCCCTGGGCGACTCGCCACCTGCAAAGTCGGCACACGTTGGCGAGAGTCCGCAAGCGTCAGCGGTACCGGAGCACCAACAGGGCCGCATCGTCGTGCAGCGGGCCGCTGACGTGCTGAAGCAGGTCCTGGCGCAGCATCTCCAGCGCCGCCTCCGGGTCGCCTTCCTCGAGCAGGTGGACGCGCTCCGCGAGCGGATGGAAGCGGCCTTCGGCGTCGCGCGCTTCGGTGATCCCATCGGTGTAGAGCAGGAGCTGGTCGCCCGGGAGGAAGTCGGTGCGGAACGTCTCCGCCGGCTCCGCGCCGTGAGCGCCCAGGCCGAGGGGGAGAGCGTAGGAGGGGGGCTCGGGCAGGAGGGTGGTGCCGTCCGCGCGGATCAGCAAGGGCGCCGGGTGTCCGAAATTGAGGAAGGTGACCTCCTCGGACCTCACCTCGGCGAGGACGGCGGTGACGAACTTCTCGGCACCCGACTGCCGATCGACAGCCCGCTCCAGCCTGTGCCCCACGGTTACCAGGTCGGCTTCCTCCGGAGCCGCTTCCCGGAAGGCGCCCAGGACCACGGCCGCGGTCTCCACCGCCTCCAGTCCCTTGCCCTGCACATCGCCCACGATCACCCGCACCCCATGCGGCGAGGTGACGACCTCGTAGAGATCACCTCCGATGCGTGCCTCGGCGACGGCGGACATATAGCAGACGGCCACGCGCACCCGCCCGGCCAGCCGCGGTACCGGTTTGAGGAGCACCCGCTGCGCGGCCTCGGCGATGGAGCGCACGTTGTCCAGTTCCGCTTCGCGCTGCTGTCGCATGGACACGGCCAGGAGGCTGGCCGCGGTCACGCCGAGGACCGTGGCGATGCTCATCAAGCCACGTGACCCGTCGAGCAGGGTGTTGTACCAACCCAGGCCGACGCACAGAAGCAGCGCGATCCCGCCGACGCACACGGTGCGCCGCCAGCTGCCCACGAGCGGAGCGAAGGCGGGTCCCAGCGACACCAAGGGAAGGAAGACCACCGCTGGACCGACAGCGAGATCGGCCACCGTGACGGCGGCCATCATGACGAAAGGCAGAAGCGACAGCACAGTGAGACGGTGGTTCTGCGGCCTCATGTCATCTTCCCTCCCCTCGCCGGCTCGGTCCCGTCCGTGGCTGCGACTCCCCGGATTCGGCGCACAAGATCCATGGTGACAGACGGTCCCGGCTCCCGTCCCTGCACGGGACGGGACCGGTCCAGGCGCCGTCCATCCGCCCGTGCGAGCGGAGTTCCGGCCAAGGGTCAGCGCCTGTCCGGCCGTTCAGGTGAGTCTGTCTTCCCTCCTTTCTGAGTGTTCATGCGCTCCCGCTCCGCAGCCCACCGCGCCATGCGGTGCCACTCCAGTCCATGGCGAGCCGCCCAGCCAACAACCAGCACGGCCCCGCCCGCCCCTGACGCGCTCAGCACGCCTCCTGGGATCGCGTGCCACCGGGTCTCCTCACTGGTCAGGGCTCAGCCGCGATCCGGCCGTTCCGGTCAGCCCACACGGTGACCGTGTGCCCGGCCGGGGTACCGGACGGCGCCCTTGCCTCGTCCGTGTGCGTGGGATCACTCATGCTGGGCAGGTGCCGGGGAGACAGGGAGGCGGTGAGCCGATGTCGGTGGCCACGAACGTCCGAACGGCAGCGGTTCCGACGGGCGTCGCAGCCGGGCAGCGGCGGGCACGGCGCGACGCCGAAGCCGGCCACCAGCAGCCCTGCGGTCGGCGCTGCCCGGGTGCTCCCCCGGGCCCGGAAGCCTTCTGCCGTGCGTATGAACGGATACGGCCGGAGCCCGGCTGTTCGGTGGTCCCTGATTGCCGTCGGCCGAGGCCGACCTGTTGAGGACCGCCGTGAGGATCAGTCCCGCCACCAGCACGACGGCGAACACCACGATGGCCTTCCAGCGCCGGTCGAGGCGCAGGTCGTCATCGGCGTCGTCGTGGGCGTCTGCGTCGTCATGGACATCCCTGTCGGCCTGGCCGTCAGGAAACTGATGGTTCAGCGCGTCCATCAGCCCGAACAGCTCGGGGTCGTCCTGGGAGAGGCGGCGCTCCATCTCTGCCAGGATGCGCCGGTCGTCCATCGAGGGGTTCATACCGATCACCTGTGTTCGAGGGACACGGACTCGGTCGCGGAGTGCACGACTGCTCTGGCCTATGTGGTACAGGCACCGCTTGGCGCGGCATCGGAGCCCCGGAGCATGTCGACCACTCAGGATTTCCCTGGGCAGGTGAAGACAAGGGTGGAGTTCCGCTCGCTGGAGAACTCGGCCGTGGCCGACAGGATCCGCAGGTTCATGGCGGCGGGGTGGCCCTCGATCCGTTCCACGGCGTCCGCCAGGGTCGCGCTCACAGCAGAGGCTGCCGGCAGGCAGCCCGAGCCACCAGGAGAATGCGGGTGACCCTTCTGGCCGACGAGGGGAAGCTGCTTGGGCAGACAGCGCGATACCCCCTTTCGCAAGGTTCTCCAGGTTCTCCACCGGCGCTTTCCTCACGGATTACCCGACCGGATCGGTTGGACGCCTGCCGAGCAGGCGCATGCACGGCCGTCTCGACCCCTCGCTCCTTGCCGTCCTTCGGCAAGATGGGAGCATGCCGATGGGAGAGCGTCCCCGACCCCCGGGTGCGGTGACACCGTCTGCCACGGCTCCCGCCCGGGATGCCGTCGCGGGAAACGAACCCCCGGCGGCGGGAATGGAACGCCACCTGAACCAGCTCGCGGGCGCCTCCCTCGACAAACGGCGACTGCCCCACGAGGACCTTGAGCACCTGCGGCAGTTCGCCGCCACGGCGGCCGGCCGCGGAACGGCCCTGCGCACCCTGGTCGCCGAGTACCTCGCCTCGGTCCACCGGGTCTGGACGGACCTGTCAGGCACCGGGCGGGCCCTGGAGCCCGAAGACCTGAGGGAGGTCGGTTCCGCTCTGATCAGGGCGATCGGCGAGGCGACCGTGGCACTGACCGAGGGGTACGAAACCGCCCATCGCGCGGCCGTCCGGGGGGAGGAGGCGATGCGGCGGGAGTTCGTCCACGACCTCCTCGACGGCCGAACCGACCTGGGCCGCCTCGCCGAGCGGGCCGAACGCTTCGGACTGCGGCTGGTCGGGCCACACAGCGTGGCCGTCGCCCGGACGGGCAAGCCGTTCGGTGCGGGAGACGACACCACGCGCTACGTCGAAGAGGCGCTGACCGCCCGGTTCACCACGCAGGACGTGCTGATCACCACCAAAGACAGTCTGCTCGTGTGCGTATCGCCCGGCACCGTGCCGGATGTCGCGGACTTCTTCGCCACCGCGGTGCAGAGGGCGGTCGACGAGCCCGGCCGCATCGCCGTCAGCCGCCCGCGGCCCGGTCCCAGTGGCATCGTCCGCTCGTACCAGGAGGCGCGCAGCACCCTTGACCTCGCTGCCCAGCTCGGTCTGAACGCCCCGCGCGTGTACGCCTCCGACCTGCTGGTGTTCCAGGTCCTCGGCAGGGACCGCGCCGCCATCACCGACCTGGTGGCCACCGTCCTCGGCGGCTTGGGCAAGGCGCGGGGCGGGCCCCGGGCACTCCTGGAAACCCTGGACGCGTACTTCGCCAGTGGTTGCCTGAACACGACCACGGCACGCCGGCTGGGTGTGAGCGTGCGTACCGTCACCTACCGGCTCACCCGTATCCGGCAACTCACCGGCCATGACCCCACCGACCCCGACCAGCGATACGTTCTGCAGACCGCGGCCCTCGGCGCCCGCCTCCTGGACTGGCCCTCCCGCCCGCTGCAACCCTCGGAGTGATCCGGCCCGCCTTCGATGGGTACTGGTCACGTGTGAACGAGTGGTCGCCGGCACCGCCGGCGGACTACCTGCCGATCAAGGACCACGGCCTGATCGGCGACGGCCGCGCGTGCGCCTTGGTGGGCCGCGACGGCACCGTCAGCTTCATGTGCGTGCCCCGCTTCGACGCCCCGCCCCTGTTCTGCTCACTGCTCGACCGTCACCGTGGCGGGTCCTTCCTGCTGGCGCCGGACGGGCTACGGCTGAGCCGCCAGCACTACGTGGAGGACACCGGCGTCCTCGTGACAGAGCTGAGGGCGGACACCGGCCTCGTCGAGGTCACTGACGCCTTCCTCCTCCAGCCAGGTGCGCGGCTCGAGGCGGACGCCCCCGTCGGCACAGGGGTTCCGCTCCGGCACGCGCGCGTCACCCAGGGCTCTGTCGATCTGAGGGCGGCGGTGAGACCACGCGGCGCAACCCGGGCCGAGCGTCAGACCGCCGGCTGGCAACTGACCTGCCACCAGCAGTCCGTGAAGCTCCATCTGACCGCGTCCCGGCCCCTGCCCGGTCCCGAATGCACACTGCGCCTGAGTCAGGGAGACAACCTCTGGGTCCGCCTGCGCTGGAGCGGACCACAGGTTGCCGGCTCCGGACGATCAGTCTCCCGGTGCCTCGACGACACCGTACGAGCGTGGCGCCGTTGATCGGCCTTCGTGGTGGCCGACACTCCCCGAGCGGACCTAGTGCGCCGCTCGGCCATCACCCTCAAGCTTCTGGACCACGCCGAGAACGGCGCCATCGTCGCCGCCGCGACCTCCTCACTGCCCGAGCGCATCGGAGGCAACCGGAACTGGGACTACCGCTACGCGTGGATCCGTGACGCGGCCTGCACCGTGTTCGCCCTGCGCCGGATCGGCCTGCCCGACGAAGCCGGCGGCTTTCTCCACTGGGCGTTGACCGCCGCCTGGCGGAATGGACGACTGCGCGTGCTGTACGACGTCGACGGCCGGCCTTCCCCGCCGGAGGTGATCGACGCGGAACTGGAGGGCCACCACCGCTCCGCACCCGTACGGTGGGGAAACGCCGCCGCTGAACAGGTCCAGCACGACGTCCTCGGAGAGCTCCTCGACTGCGCCTTCCAGTGGGCGGCCACCGGCCGGCCTGTGAGCGCCGGCCTGAGGTACCGGCTGTCCGGCCTGGCCGAGCAGGCCCGCACCGCGTGGTGGACACCGGATCACGGCGTCCGGGAAGTACGTACCCAGGCGCGTCCGTTCACGTACTCCGCAGCGATGTGCCAGGTCGCCCTGGACCGGGCGGCACGACTCGCCACCCGCCTGAACCTGCCGGGCAACGCCGCCACCTGGGCTGCGGAGGCCCGCCGCCTCGCCGGGCGGATCATCCACGACGCCTGGGACGAGCACGCGCGCTCCTTCACCGAGCACCTCGGTGCGACAGGCGGGCTGGACGCCTCGCTCCTCACCCTTCCGCTCCGACGCGTCCTTCCCGCCGATCACCCCCGCATGATCGCCACAACGCGGGCGATCGCCGAACGCCTCGGCGCGGGCAACGGCCTGCTCTACCGCTACCTGCCGCTGGAGTCCCCCGACGGACTGGGCCAGCCGGAAGGAGCTTTCCTGCTGTGCAGCTTCTGGCTCGTGGACCATCTCGTGGGCCAAGGCCACACGGACGAGGCCGCGGAATTGTTCGAGAAGCTGTGCTCCTACGCCAGCCCGCTCGGCCTGCTCGCCGAGCAGATCGACCCTCGCGACCACTCCTTCCTCGGCAACTTTCCGCAAGCACTCAGCCACGTCGGGCTGCTGTCCAGCGCCGTCGTCCTCGCCCGCGCAGAGCGCGGCATACGCCCGGAGCTCTCCACGCGCACATGGTTTCGGTGACGCGGCACCGAACGGCCGCCCCTGTGGACTCCTGGGCGGGCCCGCGCTGATGAGCACAGAGCCGTTCCACTCAGCGTCCGTGCACCGGCACCAGGGAGACAGCCCCCGTCGCATGGCCCAGACTCGTAAGAGGACTGCCGATCGATGACGCTGGAGAGGTCGGAACCGTGCATGACGTGCCGCTGTGGATGTGGGTGGCGTTCGCCGTCACCGTGCTGGTGTCATTGGCTGTCGATCTTCTCGCGCACCGGCGGGAACACGTCATCGGTTTCCGCGAGGCCGCCGCCTGGAGCGGTGTCTGGGTGGGCTTGGCGATCGTCTTCGGTGGCATGGTGTTCGCGGTCGTCGGCACGAGCGCCGGAGTCGAGTACACCACCGCATGGCTTCTGGAGAAGAGCCTGTCGGTCGACAACCTCTTCGTCTTCGCCTTGATCTTCGGCTACTTCAAGGTGCCGCCCGCCTACCAGCACCGCGTCCTGTTCCTCGGCGTCCTCGGAGCCCTGGTCTTCCGCGGCATCTTCCTCGCCGCCGGTGTGGCGGTGGTCAGCCGCTTCACCGCCGTCCTGTTCGTCTTCGCCGCGATCCTCTTCTACAGCACATACAAGATCTACAAAGAGGAGGACGACAGCTTCGACCCCGGCAAGAGCATCGCCGTGAAGCTGCTTCGCAAGGTCATCCCGGTACAGGACGAGTACGCGGGCCCCCACTTCTTCGTCAGGGAGGCCGGGAAACGGGTCGCCACGCCGCTGCTCGCCGTCGTCGCCGCGATCGAAGCCGCCGACCTCGTCTTCGCCGTCGACAGCGTGCCCGCCGTCCTGGCCGTCAGCAGTGACGCCTTCATCGTCTACACCAGCAACGCCTTCGCCATCCTCGGACTACGCGCCCTGTACTTCATGCTCGCCGGGCTGCTCGACCGCTTCCACTACCTCAGCAAGGGCCTGGCGCTCATCCTCGCCTTCATCGGAGTCAAGCTCATCCTCCAGGCCTCCCACAAAACGATCAGTACCGCCGTTCCGGAAATTCCCTCACCCGTCAGCCTCGTCGTCATCGTCACCATTCTCGCCGTTTCCATCGGGCTGAGCATGGCTCGGCCCTTGCCGTCCAGCCCCGCTGATGACCGATCGCGGGCCGACGCCGACGCCATACCTGCGTCTGCTTCCGCCGAGGATGCCTCTCACGCAGCCGACCAGGAGCCGGCCGCCCATCACGACGGCGCCGACGAGCCACCCACCACCTGAGACCCGAGCGCTCGCCCAGAGATGGCAAACACCTCACAAAGTGGCGTTGCGGGTGCAAGCGGGCAGAGAAGGGCAGCCACGTCGTCCGGGTACGTCTGCCGCTCGTGCAAAGAGCCCGTACACGCCGTTGTGAAACGACACAGGACCATGGGCGTCTTCGTTCCCGTCTGGACCGCAGGCCCGTGCCACGACCCGCTGTGTCGGGAGTACGTGCCCGAGCAGGAGGCGATCAACTCAGCACGCACTCGCACCGGCGGTCAAAACCGCGCTCACCGAGCTCCGGCATCCGGGCACAGCCCGCGAGGAGTGAGCCTTCGTCGCCGACGGGAAGGCCCTGACTGCGGGAGCCGCCGCAACAGCGGCCACCGTCCTGCTCGGCTGGGACCGCATCGGAATCACCGGCGCGCCGGCCCTGGCGTGTCTGGTGGGGGCGCTCACCGCCCAGCTCTTCCGCCGGTCCACACGCCGTCCGTGACAGCCCTGATGCTGCGCCACCGGTCGAGAGCCTGTTCTCCTTCCCGCCTCTCATGGTGTGCGCAGCACTATGCGCCGGCCCCGCGGAGCAGGAGGGGTCTGGCGGCCGAGGAGTTCGGCCAGGCCCTGACGGGTCGCGGCGAGCACCACCCGGTCGTCGGGCCGCAACACGTATCCGGGGTGAAGGTCCCATACGAGTCCGCCGGGTCGACGGGTGCCGTCCGCTGTCGGTGTGGCGGCGAGGTCGGGCACCCGCTCGTCCGGTGCCGCCATGTCGATGGCCAGGACACGCCAGGCTCCAGGGCGGAACGACTCGGTGATCGTCCGCCCTCCAGCTGTGGGTGTCCGGCCACGTTCAGGGCGGCGAAGAGCAGCACGCGACGCTCGACGGGTATGGCGCCCAGGATCTGGCGGCCCATCATGGCCCCGGCGAAGGCCGGCGCGGCGAGGCTGGAGACACTGCGGCTGCGGGTGAGTGCCCGGGGATGGGCGGCACGCAGCGTGCGGTAGACGGCCGTGGCGAACTCGTCGTCGTACAGCCGCAGGGCCACCCTCAGGTCCGGTGTGACGGTGCGTGCGTACAGGGCCGCTTCCAGGTTGGTCGTGTCGCTGCTCGTGAGGGCGAGCAGCGAGTGTGCGCGGTGGATCTTGGCGGCTTCCAGCACGCCTTCCTGGGTGACGTCGCCGATGACCGTGGGAACGCGCAGGCGGCGGGCGAGGGGGATGCCGCGTGCTTCGGGGTCCTCTTCGACGCACACCACGGGGATGTCGAGTTCCCGCAGCCGGGCCAGCACCCGGGTGCCCACCTTGCCGAGACCGAGCAGGACGACGTGGCCGGACAGGCCGCGGGGCGGGCGGCGGAGCGAGGAGGCGACGCGGGAGGTGCCGAGCGCCTCCAGGACGGCCGCGAGCAGCACGGGCAGGAGCAGCAGGCCGGCCAGACCGGCGAGGAGTTGAAGGACCTGTCGCGCCGTTGGTTCGCCGATCGCCGGGTCACCGATCGCGAAGAGGTCGAGAAGGGTGAGGTAGGCGGCGTGCAGCGGGTGGTCACCGGTGGTGAGCCACGTCGCGACGGCCACGCCCAGTACGCAGGCCATCAGACCGGCCAGTGACCGGCGCAGCCGGCGTGAGAAGAGGGAACCCAGCGGCAGGCCGCGCTTCATCAGCCGTCGCTGTGCGGAACCGGACGCGGTGTGGGTGACGGTTTCGAGGACCACCGTGCCATGTCCGGTGGCTCCGGCGACGGTGTCGTCATCGGGAAGCAGAATGGGTGCTTCGCGGCCGCTGACGTCCGAGCCCTCTGCGCCGGCGGGGTCGTCCGTGGTCGACGAGAGAAGGGCGAGGGTGCACAGGCTGGGGCCGGCCGCCCGGCCGTGGTCAGACGGCGTGCGTTCCACAGCGCGCAGCAGCAGTCCGTCGGCCTGGACGACCTTGCTCGTACCCGCGACGGCGGTGGCCGCCAGCGCGGGCGCCGCCGTGTCCGCGTCCGACACAACGGTGGTGGAGGTGTCCAGGGCCTCCGGGTCGAGCCCGGGCACGGCGAGGGCCGCGGCCTGGTCGAGGAGTTCCTCCAGGTGCTGCCCGAGCTTGCGGTTGTAGAGCCGGATGACCAGCCGCAGCCTGGGATTGAGGCGACGCGCGGCCAGCGCGGCGCGGATGTTGGTCTCGTCGTCGTCATGCACGAGCGCCAAGGCCGCCGCCTCGCTCGCGCCCGCCGCGATCAGGGTGGACGCGTCGAGTTCGGCGGCCTCGACGATGCGGGATGCGGTGGTGGGGCCGGGGCCGGTCGAGGGCTCGGTACGGTTCATGGTGGCCTGCACCCGGCCGAGCAGAGTCCCGGCGAGCGTCCTCCCGCTGGTGGCACCAGTGGGCCGCAGTGATGGTACGACGAGAGTGACTCGTTCCCGGTACACCGTGGCGAGCTCGTCCGCCAGCCGCTCGGCGAGCGCGTCGTCACCGCACACGATCATGTGTCCCGGACGCGGCACGCCCCGTGCGGGCTGTGGGAACTGGATCATGCCGTACGGCACCCCCGTGTCAGTCGAAGGAGGAGCGGGGCGGAGGGACACGTACCACCGCGAGGACCACCACGTCCGGCGGCCCCCGATCGGCGGAACTTCCGCCTTCGTCCGTCGAGATCGCCGACAGGGCTTCCCGGCACACCGCGGGAAGCGTACCTGCTCCTGACGCGCCGTCACAGACGATCCACAGGGCTTCTGACCGCCAGTCGGCCGACTGTGGAGAGCTCGGCACTGGAGGCTGCGTAAACATTGCCGGAAGCAGGCGATGCCGTGTACAAGGTCCGCATATGACGATGCAGATCCCGACGGGGTAAGGCAGGGAGGGGCCGTGAGCCTCGTCCATCTGGCCTGGCGTACGGCGTCCCGGCGGCTCAGCGGGAAGAACTGCGCAGGGCCGCCGTAGGAAGGAGAGCGGCCGCCGTCGCCGTGTGGGGAGGAGTACCGGGTCCGCAGCCGGACGGCCTGCCTCATGCCTGGGTGAGGAAGTGTTCCATCAGCCGGGCTGCCGTGATCGCTCCCACCGTCCGCGTTTCCTGGCCGTCGCTCTCGACGACCGCCACCAGCGGCGTGTGCGTACGGATCATCAGCGCGGCGATCTGTGCGACACCCGTATCCGGCCCGACGACGGTCGGCAGGGTGCGGCGGCCGGGCAGCCACTGGGCGACGGTGAGTCCCTCGAGCTTCTCCGCCAGCCGCTCCAGCTCCGAGTCGTCGACGGCAAGGGCCCGAGCGGAATTCTCCAGAGCGTAGTCCGGGAGCACGACGCGCAGCAGCTGCGATCCCGGCACGATCGCGTACGGCCGCTGATCGGCATCAAGGACCAGCAACGCCGGGAGCCGCCGTTCTGCGAACAACCCGGCCGCCGTCACGGCATCGTCGTCGGTGAAGACCACCGGATACGGCTCGGCCAGGTCACGTGCTCGCATTTGCGGTCTCCTCTCCTCAGCCGACCCGGAGAGCGAAGCCACGAACTCGGCGGTACCACACCTGTCGCACGCCCAGGACTCGCCGGATTCGGCTCGTGGCCGAGATCTCGTGAACTGCCGACCGGACTTCCGGGCGCACGACTGCCGACTGTACCGGCGTCGCCTCCACCCGTCATCGGATGCGCCGTGGCGGCAGGGGCCGCCGGGCATTCCCCTCGGCGGAGGTCTGTGGAGGATCAGGGCTCCGGTCCGCCAGTCGAGGAAGCGGGCGTCGATGACCGCGGTCTGCAAGGGTGTAGCGGTGGCCCGTGTCGGAGGGGTCGATGCGGGTCAGGGTGTGGAGGCGTTCGAGGCGGAGATCAGGAGCGGCGGCCGGTCGCGATCCAAGAGGGCAATACCGGCAGGTCGGCGGCGCGCCGCAGCGGATCGTCGCCCGGTGGTGTCACGGCTGTCCTGGCGACAGCCCGCGGGTGGCCTCAGTCGCCGGACGTCTCCCCCCGGCGCGGCGCCTGGGGCGACATCGCGGCCGCGGCCTCCGCCTTGGCGTCGCTCACCGCGGCGGCGGCCTGCTTCCCGGCCTCGTCAGCAGCAGCAGCCGCGTCGAGCGAAACCGCCGAGCCTGCGTCAAGCTCCGGGACTGGACTTTCGTGCGACGTGTCGTCGGCGTCGGCGGTGGCTGCTTCCGCAGGTTGGGCGGGCTTGGGAGGGCCCGCCGTCGACTGATCACCGAACGCAGTGGTGACGGTTCGAACTGCCTCGGTCAGCTCCCCCGGGATCACCCAGAACGTGTTGTTGTCGCTGCTCGCCAGGTGCGGGAGCGTCTCCAGGTACTTGTAGGCCAGGACCTTCGCGTCGGCGTTGTTGCGGTGGACGGCCTGGAAGACGAGCTCCACCGCCTTCGCCTCGCCGTCCGCCCGCAGGATCATGGCTTGCTGCGTGCCCTGCGCCTCCAGGATGTCCTTCTGCTTGGTGCCTTCCGCGGTGAGGATCTTGGCCTGCCGCTCGCCCTCGGCGTGCAGGATGGCCGCGCGCTTGTCACGCTCGGCCCGCATCTGCTTCTCCATCGCCTCCTTGATGGTGTGCGGTGGATCGATGGCCTTGATCTCGACCCGGTTGACCCGGATGCCCCACTTGCCGGTGGCGTCGTCGAGGACGGCGCGGAGCCGGGAGTTGATCTCCTCGCGCGAGGTGAGCGTCTCCTCCAGGTCCATGGAGCCGATGACGTTGCGCAGCGTGGTCACGGTGAGCTGGTCGATCGCCTGGAGGTAGTCGGCTACCTCGTAGGCCGCCGCCCGCGGGTCGGTGATCTGGTAGTAGAGGACGGTGTCGATGTTGACCACGAGGTTGTCCTCGGTGATCACCGGCCTGGGGTCGGACGAGTAGACCTGCTCGCGCACGTCGAGTTTGGTGTTGATGCGGTCGGCCACCGGCACGACCAGGTTCAGCCCGGGTTGCAGCGTCCGGCGGTACCGGCCGAACCGCTCGATGTTGTAGCGGCGTGCCTGCGGGACGATCCGCACAGTGGAGGCCACGAGGAAGACGACGACGATGGCCGCCACAAGAGTGAGGATGACAACTGGATCCACAGTGTGCCTCCGTTGCTGTGTCGTCAGCCGTTCACGGAAGGAGTTCGCGGGGGTAGACGATGGCTGTGGCGCCTTCGATCTCCATGACGTCCACCAGCGCTCCCACCGGGATCACGAGGCTTTCGTCGAGGGCGCGGGCGGACCACTCCTCGCCGGACAGTTTGATCAGGCCACGGGTCGCGGTGACCTCCTGCATGACCTCGGCCCGCTTGCCGATCAGCGCGTCACTGCCGTCGCGGGTGAGGGGTTGCTGTGCCATGTGCCGGAGCGCGACGGGGCGGGCGATGACAAGACCCGCTGCCGCTGCCACCCCGAAGGCAGCGAGCTGGCCGAGAACGCCGATGCCCACACCTGCGACTACGGCGGCCACCAACGCAGCACCCGCCAGCAACCCGAAGACCAGTGTCCATGTGAAGAACTCCGCGGCACCCAGCACCCCGGCGGCGAGCAGCCATACGAACCACGACATCACATCGCCCTCCTTCCAGGGGCCTTCCCGACCGGGATACCCGCCGTGACGCCGGGCAGAACGGAAACCGGAGCCGTGGTTCTTGGTCGTTGAAGCGTTCGCCCTGACCGGCGGGGGAACGTACGGGCAACTGAAGGCCGCGCCGGCGGTGTCAGACCAGCGGGCGCCGGGTACGTCGGAATACTGTTCGGCCCCAGCACGTCGGCCGCGGTGCACGCCCGGGGCGGGCGGCACCGTCCAGGACGGGAGCGGTGACGATGACCATGGAACACATCGCCGCAGTGAGGGCCACCGGCGTCAAGACCGGGCCGCGCCGTCGCCGCAATCCACACGGCTGGCGTGGGCGTCCTGGTCTCCAGACCGCGGGCGAGCTGAGGACCGCCTCGCCGCGTCTGCGCCGCGAGTACGTGCAGCGGATCGGTGCCGGACTGCGTCATGGTTCCTCCTCCCGGGGAACCGACACGTAAGGGTTCATACCACGGTCACACACAGCCTTGCGGCACCACCATCGGGCCCAGCACCCATTTCCGCCGGTATCCGATACCCGCTGCTCGCCGGCACCTGGGCGCCGACGGTGCTTCTCCCCCGGCCGCTCCAGTTCCGAGTCGCGTGGGGCAAGCGCCTACGCGGCATCCTCCAGGGCGTGGGCAACAGGGAGCACTCGATCACAGAACGGCAGCAAGGGAGCAGGGACCGCGGCAGTCAGGCCGACGACGAAGGCCGGGAGGGTTGAGTCGCCGACACCGGTCACGCCCTGATGAGGGCACGATGGGGCCGGCTCCGCACAGTGCCGCGGACGACGCCTCGCGGCGGAGACGTTCGGCTCTGTCCGCATCGTGACCACGGTGCACAGGCCATGTCGACTCATGGATCAGGAGCGGGCGGGCGGGCGGAGTCACGTGCTGCCGCGATCTCCTCACTGCCCTCTGGTGCGGCGGGATCGGCAGATGGGGCATCGTCCAGTCACCGCCGGCCCTCCCCCGCAGGTCTGTGCGGCCGCCTCGCTTTCGCAGCGTTCTCCGTCACCCGGTCGCCTGCCGCGAAGACCTCACCCCGCTCCCCCGGCGGTCGTCGGGAAACCCGTCAGGCGCCCAGTTTGCCGACCATGTCGGTGAGGATCTGCGCGAGGTCGCTCAGGTCACGGTCGGTCGGCTCCCCGCCCAGCCGGTCCAGCAAGTCACGCTTGCTGATCACCACGAGCGCTCCCTGCGTGCCGTCCTCCTCGCCCGAGGGGGTGTCGACCACCCGGGCCCTGCCTTCCAGCAGTACGAGCGTGGCACCGTCGTTCCTGGCGTCACGGAGTTCCCTGACACGGGCTTCGTCGATCATCTGCCGGCCTCCGGTGGTGGGCTGGTACACGTACGCGGCCGGCGGGTGCCCCTGACCGGCGGTTCAAACCGCTTGGCGGAGCAGGCGGGGGAATCGTGCGGCAGGTCGCCGCACCGCTCCCCGCCGGCACCGGCGGCCTCGACGACCGGACCGAGCGCCGCACACGCGCCCTCAGCGGCGGACACGTCACCCCGCGCCGCGCCCGTTCCCGTCTCGCACGGCCCCGGTCGACGCCCGCAGACCGCGTGCGTGCGGCGTGATGTGCGGCGGTTCGGGTACTACGGACGGCCAGGAGGGATCGTCATGACGCGCGTGAAGCAGTACGCCGTGGCCGCCACCGGACAGTGGACGGACCAGGAGGAGGGCCGCCGTCGGCTGCCCTCGGGCGAGGTGCACGCCTGGGAACCGGGCCTGAACCAGACGGTCTGCGGGTTGTCCCTGAGCCGCTCGGAACTCGTCCGCTTTCCGCATGTGGTCTGGCAGGACGCCTTCCCCGAGTCCGGAGGCGCGGCGGACCGCGTCCGACGCATGTGTCCCCGCTGTGCCTCTGTCGCAGGACGCCGCGGCGGCGACGCCCGCCCTCGGTGGCACCGCACCAATCCCCGCCCGTGAGCGAGGGGGCGGCAGGGCGACAGGCCCTGTCCGTCAGCGGCACCCCATGGCGGCCGTGCGCCCCGCCGACGGCCGTCCTCAGTCCCGCGCCACCACACGGAACGTCTTGACGGAAGGCCGAGGGGGCGACGCCCTCCTGGCACTGCTCGAGCTGTTCAGCGTCCTCACCGCCCTGGGCAGGCGCCTGCCGGCAGGCTCCCGCATCCAGGGGATCGTCACCGACGGAGGCAGGGCCACCAACATCATCCCGGAGTACGCGGAGGGGCTGTTCGGCCGGCGCGCGGCAACGAGCGAGGCGCGGGAAGGCCCGACCGGGCAGTTGCGCGCCTGCGCCGAGGGCGTGGCCCACGCCACGGGCACCGGGGTCGAGGTGGAACGGGCCACGCTCCGCTACGGGCACTTCCGTGACAGCGGCCCGCTGCCCGAGAGGTTCGCCGAACACCTGTCCGAGGCGGGGATCGAGCCGACGCCGCCTGCGCCGGGCGTCTACCTGGGCTCGTCGGACATCGGCAACGTCAGCACACGCGTGCCCGCCATCCACCCCTTCGTCGCCATCATGGACGACGGGTCCGACCACACCCCCGAGTTCGCCACGGCGGCCGCCTCCCCCGGGCCCGCGAGGTACTCGTCGCCGTCACCGACGCGCTGGCCTGCACGGCCGCGGACCTGCTCCTCGACGCGGACCTGCGCGAGAGGGCGTGGGCACTGCACCAGGAGGCGGGACGCCGAGCGATGTCGGGCGCGGCCGTCGCCGGTGCCGGGCTGCGGGGTTCGGGCACGTCCGCTCCCGGCTCGCGCAGCCTGACGCGTACGACAAGGAACGGCCCGAGTATCCGCACTGGTACGTGGCGGCCCTCGCCGTCGGCGGCTCGGCACGCGTCGCCGCGATCGGCTCGCCCCTGCTCGGATCCCGGCTCGCCGCCCTTGACGGACCCGCTGCAGAACCTGGTACGTCCACCGCGGGGAGCCGCCGGTGCCCGTGCGGTCCGGGTGCGGGTGCCGGAGAAAGGTCACCCACGGGCGATGACTTCTCTCCGGAGCGGGAGTCCCCTCCCCGAACGCCCCTGCCGGGCGCCCGGCTGTCCGTGCCCGGGTGTGATGTGAGCACGGCCCATGACGAGAGATGTGAGCACATGACCGATCCGGGACTGGAAGCAGACCGCAGCCGCGGGACCGGGATCCGGCCCCTGATCCACACCGAGCGAGCGGCGCTGGCGGCCGATCTCGAGGATCTGTCGGCCGCACAGTGGGCAACGCCGTCGCTGTGCGCCGGTTTGACGGTGCGTGAGGTGCTGGCCCATCTCACCGCGGGCGCAAGCCTCGACACCGTGCGCTGGCTGGCGGGTGTCATCCGCTGCCGGTTCGACTTCGACAAGCAGGTGGCCATGCGGCTGGCCGAGCAACTGGGCGCGACTCCGGCCGAGACCCTCGAGCGGTTCCGGCACATCGTCCCGAGCGACACCAAGCCTCCCCTGCCCGCCGTCGCCATGCTGGGCGAGACGATCGTGCACGGCGAGGACATCCGGCGCCCGCTGGGCATCCGTCATGACCGTCCGATCGAGGTCGTCACGCGGGTCGCCGAGTACTACCGGGGATCGGACCTCGTGGTCGTTGCCAGGGGACGCATCGGTGGACTGGCACTCGTCGCGGACGACGGCCCCTTCGCGACCGGTTCCGGGCCGCTCGTGTCCGGCCCCACCTTGGCGTTGGTGATGGCCATGACCGGACGCGCGACGTACTGCGACGACCTCGACGGTGACGGTGTGGAACTGCTGCGCAGCCGCTGCGGGACGGCGTGACGCGGCGTCGCGGCATCGCTGCGTCCCGCCCGGCTCCGGACCGGTGGCCGAGGTGGAGCCCGGGGTCGATCGGCTGCCGTCGGGCAGGCGCGCTGACAACGGCGCGGTGCGGCCGGCGGGTCCGGCCCCTCCTCCACGGGGCCGGCGGCCTTCGGGGGCCCGCGCTCCGCTCCCCGGCGCTCACCTGGATCGCGGTCGGCACGGGCCTGGCCGGCCCGAACGCCGAGGCGGCCGGCAGGAGCGCGCGGGCCGCCTCCACCGCGCGCCCCGTCCCCGGCAGGGCCGCACTCCGACGTCCGGGAACAGCGGGGAGGCAGGTCGGTGACCTCGCCGCCGCGCCCCGTACGGGGTCACGGGGGTCAGTCGTGGGCGGCGATGAGGTGGTCGAGCCGTGCGTCGGGGAACTCGCGCTGGAAGGAGTTGGCCTGCCAGCGGTCGGGGAACAGGGCGAGCTGGGCCTTGTCCCGGATGCGGGTGAGGGCTTCGCCCTTGACGATGCGGGAGCGGTTGAGTGCCTCCGCGCCGGCGGCGTCGGTGGCACGGGCCAGGTGGTAGGGCAGGCTCTCCAGTCTCACGGCGGCGGAGAATTCACCGGCCATGCGCGTGGTGACGACGTCGAACTGCATGGGCCCGACGGCCGCGAGCACGGGCGCCTGGTCGCCGCGCAGGTCGGAGACGAGGACCTGGACCACGCCCTCCTCGTCCAACTGGGCGATGCCGCGCCGGAACTGCTTGGAGCGGGACAGGTCGACGGGCCGGACCACCGCGAAGTGCTCGGGCGCGAACGTGGGCATGGCCGGGAACACGACCGGCCGGTCGGTGTAGAGGGTGTCGCCGACGCGCAGCGCGGTGGCGTTGACCAGGCCCACCACGTCGCCGGGGTAGGCGATGTCGACCATGGAGCGGTCCTGTCCGAAGACGCTGTGCGCGTACTTGGTGGCGAACGGCTTGCCGGAGGCGGCGTGGGTGACGGTCATGCCCCGTTCGAAGACGCCCGAGCAGACCCGCATGAAGGCGATCCGGTCGCGGTGGGCGGGGTCCATGTTGGCCTGCACCTTGAACACCAGCCCGGAGAACGACGCCTCGAGGGGCCGGAGACCACCGCTCTCCAGTTCGCGCGGTCCGGGCGCGGGCGCGAGGTCGACGACGGCGTCCAGCAGCAGCCGTACGCCGATGTTGGAGACCGCGGCGCCGAAGAAGACCGGTGTGGAGCGGCCCGCCAGGAACGCCTCCTGGTCGTGCACGGCGCCGTCGGCCCGCAGCAGGTCCAGTTCCTCGGCCGCCTCCTGCCAGTCCGCGCCCTCTTCCAGGGCCGCCTGGCCGGCCGGGAGGATCTCCTCGGCCGCTTCCCGCGCCCCGCCGGGGGTGCGGGTGTAGCGCAGCATCCGCTCCGGCCGGCGTACGTCGATCAGTCCGCGCAGGTGCCCGGCTTCGCCGACCGGCCAGGTGACGGGGGTGGGCTTGAGGCGGAACTCGCGCTCGATCTCGTCCAGCAGCTCCAGGGCCTCGCGCCCGGGCCGGTCCCACTTGTTGATGAACGTGATCACCGGGATGCCGCGGTGCCGGCAGACGTCGAAGAGCTTGCGGGTCTGCTCTTCCAGGCCCTTGGCCGCGTCGATGAGCATCACCGCGCAGTCCACGGCGGCCAGCACGCGGTAGGTGTCCTCGGAGAAGTCGGCGTGGCCGGGGGTGTCCAGCAGGTTGAGCACGCGGTCGCGGTGCGCGAACTGCAGCACCGCGGAGGTGACCGAGATGCCGCGGGCCTTCTCCATCTCCATCCAGTCCGAGGCCACCCCGCGCCGCCCGGCCTTGCCGTGTACCGCGCCCGCCTGCGTGATGGCGTGCGCGTGCAGGGCGAGGGCCTCGGTCAGCGTGGACTTGCCCGCGTCCGGGTGGCTGATCACCGCGAACGTCCGCCGCCGGGCCGCTTCGGAGGCCGCCCGCTCGCCCGAGGTACTCATCGCACCGCCTCCGAGTCCGTCACCGCGTGGGGGAATCGGGCCAGGTGCCCGTGCGGGGAAGGGGCGGAGTCCTCCGCCTGCCCCGGTTGCCGGCGCAGGTGCTCGCACCGCGCGTCGGCCTCGACCCAGTACTTGCGCAACTGTGCCACCCGTTTCTCGTGTGTCTCGCTGTTACTCTCCGGCAGAGGGGAGCCGTCCTTCCGGTCACGGCCTCGGCGCCTCGCCCCGCACGCCGGCTCCGTTGCCGGACCACCCGGCTGCCGTGACGTCGGGGCAGGCCGCCGAGCTCCACCCCGAGGCTGCCACCCTACGGGGCGCCGTCGTCGCCGGGCGACGCCGCTCACGAAGCTCGGCGGGGGACGGACGGTCCGCGTCAGTGGCCCCCTGTGAGCTGTCCGGCCAGGCGCTGGTGCATGTCGGCGCTGGGTCCGTCGAGGCCGACGAGGGTGACCTTCTTGCCGCGCCGGGCGTACCTGGTCTCGATCGCGTCCGGAACCGCCACGGAGGAGGCGTCCATTGGTGGCCGACGCCCGCTGCCAGACGCTGCGCGCCCGTCTGGAGATGGCCGAGGACTTCGCCGCCGCCACCCTGCGCCGCCGACTGCAGTCCGACGCCCGCTCGGACGCCTGAGTCTCGGTCCGGCACGGCATGAGGTCCGCTACGGCATGAGGGGCCCGGTGCGGCGCGGACCATTCGGTGGGTCCGCGCGCCCGGAGGACCGGGGCCGTTCGCGTTCGTGCCACTCGTCGGCGGAGGCGGGGCCGGGTGTCAGCCCTTGGCCGGCCGTTCGGCCGGGTCCCGGCGGAAGGCCCAGGCCATGTCCGGTTCGGTCACCGGCCGCAGCACGCGACGCACCGGCGGGGTGCACATCAGGGTGACGGCGACGGCCGCGACGACGGTCAGGACGATCTTTCCGGCGGGCTCGTGCAGCCAGGCGTTGCCGTCGATGAAGCCGGAGTACTTGGCGCCCTTGGTCAGGAAGCCATGGAGCAGATACCCGCAGATGGTGCCGGCCCCGAGGACCGTGAACCAGGTGTGACGGCGCGGGACCCAGGCCAGGAAGGCCGCCGTCAGCAGCAGGGAGCAACCGAAGAGCGCGAGGGTCATCACGGCGCCGGTCCACCACGGTTCCCCGATCTCCTGCGCGCTGGAGCGGCGGAAGAACCACTCGTTGCGCATCCGGGTCGCCGCCCAGTACGCGAACGCGAGCGCGCCCGCGAAGAGCGGGATCGCCGCCATCCTGATCGCGCGGCGGTTCAGCAGCCGGAAGTGTTCGGGCTTGAGGCACAGGCCGAGCACGAAGAACGGCAGGAACTGCAGGACGCGCTGGAGGTTCAGGTCCTCACCGATGCCGGGGGTGACGGAGGCCAGCACCGCGATGGCCAGGGCGACGGCGAGGGGGTGGCGCAGCTGCAGCCACAGCGGTGTGGTGAGCCGCCAGATGAACAGCGCGGCGAGGAACCAGGTGAGCATGAAGGGGTCGAGCAGGCTGATGGCGAAACCGGGCTCGTCGGCGACGTAGCGCCGGAACAGCGAGTAGGCGGTCTCGAAGACCACGTACGGAACCACGATGCCGCTGATCAGGCGTCTGATCTGGCGCGGCCGGGCGGCGAAGCTCCGCGACAGGTAACCGGAGACGAGGATGAACGCCGGCATGTGGAAGGTGTAGACGAGGATGTAGAGCGCCTTCGTGGCGCGGCTGCTCTCCACCAGCTCCCACGCGTGCGCCACGGCCACCAGGACGATCAGCAGGTACTTCGCGTTGTCGAAGAACGCGTCACGGCCGCCGGCGGCGGGAGAGGGGCCGGCCCCTGTCGTCGGCGCCGGCTCCTCGGCCGGGGAACGGACCGGCGTGACGGCGTTCGGTATGTCGTTCGACAAAATGCAACCTTCTCGTTACGGAAGAGATTGACCGGAGCGCTCGGACACCGTACCGGTGGCTCGGACCACCGGCCGCGGTGCGGGCCGACAACCCTCTCGCGCACCTGCGACGCCCGCCCCACCCGCGCACAGGAGCAGCCGGGCGGCCGCCGGCCAGCCACCCTAGCAACGCGTTCACCCCCGGTTCGCCGGTGCGTGGCGGGGAGTACACACGGGCGTCCGCCCGCGCCCCGCTCCCCCGGCCACCCGCCCCCGGTCGGCGTCAGCAGCCGGCTCCCGGTCAGCTCAGGTCGGCCGGTGTGTCCAGGCCGGTCAGGGCGCCCACGGGGTCCGGATCGGGGGTGCCGCGGGGCCACCAGTCGTCGTGGCCCGGCTCGGACTCGTAGGCGTACCACAACGCGTCGCGGCCGAGGCGGAGCTGGACGTGGCCCCGGGGGTGGGTGAGGCGGTTGCGCCAGGGGCGGAACGCCGGCAGGTCGGCGGCGAGGAGGAGGGGGCGGGCACGGTCGAAACGGCCGGCCGGCGGGTCCCAGGGCTCCTCGAGCACGGCGAGGCCCGCCCGGCCGCCCTGCCGCCAGGCGGCGACCGCGCGCGCCAGCTCGGCGGGGGTGCGGCCGACGCCGGTGGCGAGGGAGGAGTACAGCGCGCGCGTCGCCGCGGTCAGGCCGGAGCCGGGGCGGGCGGCGGCCAGGCGCACGGCGTCGTGCCACAGGGTGAGCCCGCCGACGGGGTCGCGGCCGGTGGTGAGCAGGGCGTGCGCGCGGGCGGCGGCGTCGGTGGCCAGCTGGTCCAGCGCGAACGGGTCCGGCCCGCCCGGAGCGGCCGGGTACACGGGCGGGGGCCCGGGATGCGGCGGCGGGGGCAGCGGGGCCGGGAGCGACGGGAGGTCGCGGTCGCGCCGGGCGAGGACCTCCGCGGCCCGTACGCCGGGCAGGGGCTCCGGTTCCTTCGCCCGGGCGGCGCGGGCCGCACGGGCGGCGCTGCGCCGGGACAGCGCGTCGATCACCTCGCGCTCACCGCGCCCGCGCAGCAGGAGCAGTGCGAACGGGTCGGCGTCCAGGATCCGGGCGGTCTGGTAGCAGAGGGCGGCGGCGTGTTTGCAGGGGTGGCCGGAATCGGGGCAGCTGCACTGCGGGGCGAGGTCGCCGGGGCCGGGCAGCAGCGGGACTCCGCAGTCGGCGAGGGACTGGGGCATCTCCCCGTCCAGGAGTGCCGCGATGTGGCCGGGCCGCTCGGCGGCGGCGTCCAGGAACCTCTCCCAGTCCGCGTCCCCGAACGTCCGCAGCCGCACCTGTACGCGGTACGGGCGCGGGCGGCTGCCCCGCACGTAGGCGAGGACGAGTCCCGGCGTGACGGTGATGGCGTCGACGTGGCCCCGCTCGGCGTATCCGCGTCCGCGGGCCAGGCGGGCGGCGTCCAGCGCGCCGTCCTCCAGTGCGGTGACCCACGCCCTGCCCCACCAGGTCCCGGCGGGCTCCTCCCCGGGCGAGGGGCGAGGCGCGAACGCGGGGAAGGTGCGGCGGTGGTCGCCGTCGCGGGCGGGGGCCGCCATGGAGGGCGGCGTGGCCCGGGAGGCGGGCGTCGGCGGCGGGGCGCCGGGGGCGGTGACC
This sequence comes from Streptomyces sp. NPDC016640, assembly GCF_043076215.1. Lineage (NCBI taxonomy): Bacteria > Bacillati > Actinomycetota > Actinomycetes > Kitasatosporales > Streptomycetaceae > Streptomyces > Streptomyces sp. NPDC016640. The sequence continues at coordinate 359,165 of NZ_JBIBRG010000007.1, read as the reverse complement.
CAGGCGCTGCCGGGCGGGCGGGGCGGGACGGGTGCGGCGGGGGCCGGGGTGGCCGAGGCCTGCTGCGGAGTACGGGTCCCGGGGGTGGGCTCCCGCTGCGGGTCGTCCGCCGGGGCGGGCAGGTGGAAGGCGTCGGAGAGCGCCGCGCGTACCTGACGCCCACGGTCGTCGGCGGCACGGTCGCCCCGTGTGGTGCGCGGGACCCGGGGGGCGGGCCGGCCCGGTGCCCCGGCCGGCCCGTGCCGGCCGTCGGTCTCCGCGCGGGCGCGCGACGCCTCCTCGCGGGCGGCACGCAACGCCTCCCGTGCGATGTCGCCGGGGCGCCGGGGCGCATCGTCCGGGGCGGTGGCCGCCCCGGTTCCGGAGGACACGGCTTCGGCCGGCACCGCGCCGCCCCGGCCGCCGTCCTCGGCCGGCCCGCCGCGGCCGTCGGTTCCAGGGGCCACCCGGTCACCGGACCCCGTCCCGCCGGACCCCGTCCCGCCGGACACCTCCCCGCCGGCCGCCGCCCCGTCCGTCGGCCCGCCGGACGAGAGCCCTCCACCCGCCTCGCCGGACGCCCACCCACCGGACGTAACGCCTCCGCCCACCGCCTCATGGGGCACGGCCTCACGTGACGCCGGGCACTCGCCCCGTGCGGACCCGCCGGGCGGCATGACGCCGCCCGTTGCCGCCTCACCGGGGGGCGTCCCATCAGGCGACGTCTCGTCGCAGGCCGCCGCCACGGACTGCGTTCCCCCCGCGGCCGGCGCGTCCTCGGGGGCGCCCCGCCCCGTGGGGACGGCGTCGGTTCCGCCGAGGTCGCCGGGCACCGGTTCCGCACCGCGCCGGGCCCGCACCGCGCGGCGCAGTGCCTCGCGGGCGACGTCACCCGGGCGGTGCGCCTGCCCGGCGGGCGGCGCGGTGGTGGCGGGCGGCGCGGTGGTGGCCGGTGGCGCGGTGGTGGCCGGCCGATCCGGGGGCGCGGTGGGCGGCGGATCGCGGCGCACCCGTGCGCGGGCCGCGCGCAGGGCCTCGCGGGCCTCCTCGGACGGGTGGGGGGTCATGCCGGCCTCCGCAGCGACACCAGGTCGGAGAGCTCCCGGTCGGACAGTTCCGTGAGGGCCGACTCGCCGGAACCGAGGATCGCGTCGGCGAGGGCCCGCTTGGACTCCAGCATCTCGGCGATACGGTCCTCGACCGTGCCCTCGGTGACCAGGCGGTGGACCTGGACGGGCTGGGTCTGGCCGATGCGGTAGGCACGGTCGGTGGCCTGTTCCTCGACCGCGGGGTTCCACCAGCGGTCGAAGTGGACGACGTGGCCCGCGCGGGTGAGGTTCAGGCCGGTGCCGGCGGCCTTCAGGGACAGGACGAGAACCGGGGTCGACCCGCTCTGGAAGCGGTCCACCATGCGCTCCCGCTCCGGCACCGGCGTACCGCCGTGGAGGAGGTCGACCGGGACGGCGCGCTCGGTGAGGTGCGCGGTGATCAGGCGGGCCATGCCGACGTACTGCGTGAACACGAGGGCCGAGCCGTCCTCGGCGAGCAGGGTGTCCAGCAGTTCGTCGAGCAGGGCGAGCTTGCCGGACCGGGCGGCGAGCCGGTCTCCCCCGGCCCGCGCGTGCTCCTCCTTCAGGAACAGCGCGGGGTGGTCGCAGATCTGCTTCAGCGAGGTCAGCAGTTTCAGCACCAGACCGCGCCGGCCCATGCCCTGCGCGGTCTCGATGGCGATCATCGACTCGCGTACCACCGCCTCGTACAGCGCGGCCTGTTCGCGGGTGAGCGGGACGGGGTGGTCGGTCTCGGTCTTGGGCGGGAGTTCGGGGACGATGCCGGGATCGGACTTCCTGCGCCGCAGCAGGAAGGGACGCACCAGGCGGGCGAGCCGCTCGGCCGCCTCCTCGTCCTCGCCGGTCTCCACCGCGCGGGCGTGCCGGGCGCGGAACGACTTCAGCGGGCCGAGGAGTCCCGGGGTCGTCCAGTCGAGGAGGGCCCACAGTTCCGAGAGGTTGTTCTCCACCGGTGTGCCGGTGAGGGCCACCCGCGCGGGGGCCGGGATCGTGCGCAGCGCCTTAGCGGTCGCGGAGTGGGGGTTCTTGACGTGCTGTGCCTCGTCGGCGACGACCATGCCCCACGGCTGCGCGGCCAGGGCCGGCGCGGCGGAGCGCATGGTGCCGTACGTGGTGAGGACGAAGCCGCCGGTCAGATCGTCCAGGCTGCGGTCGGGGCCGTGGAAGCGGCGCACGGGGACGCCGGGCGCGAACCGGGTGATCTCCCGCTGCCAGTTGCCGAGCAGCGAGGCCGGGCAGACCACCAGGGTCGGTTCGGTGCGGGCCCGTTTCAGGTGCAGCGCGATGAGGGTGATCGTCTTGCCGAGGCCCATGTCGTCGGCGAGGCAGCCGCCGAGGCCGAGGGAGGTCATGAGGTCGAGCCAGCCCAGGCCCCGGAGCTGGTAGTCGCGCAGGGTGGCGTCGAGGCCGGGCGGCGGTTCGGCGGGCCGTACGCCGGCGGTCAGGCGGTCGCGGAGGGCGGCGAGGACACCGGCCGGGACCGCCTCGACCGTCTCGCCGTCGATCTCCGCGGTGCCGGTGAGGACGACGGACAGCGCGTCGATCGGGTCGAGCAGCCCCAGCTCCCGTTTGCGGGCCTTGCGGACGAGGGCCGGATCGACCAGCACCCACTGGTCGCGCAGCCGCACCACCGGACGGTGGGCCTCGGCCAGCGCGTCCATCTCCGCCTCGGTGAGCGGGTCGCCGCCGAGGGCGAGCCGCCAGCCGAACCGCAGCAGGTCCTCGCTCTCGAAGAAGCCGGTGCCGTCGGTCGCGGAGCCGGGCGCCGGGCGGACCACCGCGGTGGCGGTCAGGTCCTGCGCGAGGTCCCGGGGCCAGTGCACCGCGACGCCGGCCGCGGCGAGCCGGGTGGCGGCCACGCCCAGCAGGTCGTTCAGCTCGTCCTCGGACAGGGCCAGTGCGTCGGGCACGTCCTGGTCGGAGAGCCGGTCCAGCGGCGGCCAGACGCGGGCCGCCCGGCGCACGGCGAGGGCGGCGTCCACCCGCGCGCGGGGGCCGAAGGCGCTGTCCGCGTCGCCCGCCCACAGGGCCGCCGCGTCGGCCACCAGGGTCGGGTCGGCGAGGCTGTGCACCTGCACGATCGCGGCACCCGCGCCGCGCGCGCCGCCGTCCCCGCCGGCTCCCGGGCCGGTGTCGAAGAGGTCGTACGCGGACAGGTCCAGGCGGAGCGAGATCCGCACCCCGGCGTCCATGCCGGCGGCGACCTCGGCGGCCCAGTCGTGGGCGTCGGGCAGCCGCTGTGCCTTCCGCGCGGCGAACGGCGGTCCCGAGGCGCAGGCGGCGGCCGGGGTGCGCGGCAGGGTGTCGGCGACCGCGTCCAGGAAGGCGCGCACCAGCGCCTCCGGCCGGGGCAGCCGGAGCGGCCCCGGTCCGGGCAGCGGGACGGCGTGGCCCTCGTGGGGCAGGGCGGCGGCCACCGCGCGCAGATGTGCCACGTCCTCCGGGTCGAGCGGTCCGGCGCGCCAGGCGTCGTGGCCCGCGGCGGTCAGGCCGGGCAGCAGCCGGCCCCGGGCCGTGAGCCGCAGCGCGTGCAGGGCGGCGGCGCCCCAGCAGGCGGTGGCGGGGTGGGCGGCCGGATCGTGCCGGGCGCGGACCAGGAGCGGGAGTGCCTCGTCGACGGGCAGGGACAGGGCGGGGACGGTCCGCCGCCGTATCCCGGCGCCGTGCGGGCGGACGACGGTGAGTTCGGTGCGTCGCGCGCTTTCGAATCCGGCCGCCCCGTCGGGCTCGTGTCCCTCGTCGGACGCGTGTCCGTCGTCGAGCGGTCCGGGGCCGCCCCGGGGGTCGTAGAAGGCGATGCGTCCCTCGCGCGGGAGGGGCGCGGGAAGGAAGACGGCGGCGAGCCGGACGGGGATGTCCGCCCCGTCCGCGGCGCCGGGTCCCGGCATGCTCCGCCCGGCCGTCACGGTCCGCTCGCCCATACGTCCTGTCACCTCCCGCCCGTGTGCCGGACCAGTCGTCCACGACTCTACGGGCGGGGTCCGACAATCGGCCCCGGCGGCCGGTGCGGGCCGGGTGTGCGGGCTCAGGGCACGGTGCGGGAGACGAGGTACACCCTCGGGTAGCCCGGCTTGTCGTGGTTGACGACGATGTCGTGCGTGGGTGCCGGGTTCCTCTGCTCGTGGACGAGGCCGGACCAGGTGCCGGGGCCGTCGAAGGTCCAGCCGGTGACCTTGCGGGCGCGCTCGCTGATGGGGATGCGGTCCCGCTCCAGATCGGTCTGCCGCACGCCCAGGCTGGTGAGGAAGGCGCTCAGGCCCGCGTCGGTGGTCTCGAACTCGACGTACAGGCGGCTGGTCCTCCAGTTGTTGGTCTCGTAGGTGGCCACCCACCAGGCGGGGTGCGGGACGGGCACCTGGTAGAGGCGGCGCTGGAGCTTCGACGGCCAGCCGTAGGTCAGGCCGGTCGCGGAGTACTTCGCCTCCTTGTCCTTGCCGCTGGCCCGGCTCTGGTTCGCGGAGATCACCAGGTAGCCGGCCGGGATGCCGATGAGCAGCACGATGATCAGCAGGGTGAGCGCCCTGCGGCGGATCATGTGCCGCCGGTCCTCGGCCGGGCGGGGCGTGCCCGGGAGATGCGCGGGCTGGGGAGACTCGCCGGTCACAGCAACTCCTGGGTGGTGCGACGGGCCTCCGTGTACCGCTCGTAGCGCTCGTACCGCTCGACCCGGCGGCGCTTGGCGCGGCGGAAGCGGCGGGCGACCAGCCGGGCGAGGTCGGCGGCGCCGACCATGCCGGCCTCGGGGCCGAGCTGGGCGCGGACGATGTGTGCCTCGGGTCGGTAGCCGCGCCCGGTGAGGTGGCGTTTGAAGGCGTCCCGCGCGGGGCCGATCAGCAGGTCGTCGGCGGCGGAGACGCCACCGCCGATGACGAAGCAGGAGGGGTCGAGGGCGGCGGCGAGGTTGGCGATGCCGACGCCGAGCCACTGCCCGATGTCCTGCAGCAGCTCGATGCACATGGCGTCGCCCTCGCGCGCCAGCTCGGTGATCATCGGGCCGCTGATGTCGGCGATGTTGCCCTTGACGTGCTCGATGATCCCGTAGGCGACCGGCGAGTCGGCGGCGGCCAGTTCGCGTGCCTCGCGGACCAGCGCGTTGCCGGAGCTGTACTGCTCCCAGCAGCCGCGGTTGCCGCAGGGGCAGCGGTGGCCGCCGGGGACCACCTGCATGTGGCCGAACTCGCCCGCGACGCCGAACTTCCCGCGCTTGACCTGGCCGTCCTCCAGGATCGCGCCGCCGATGCCGGTGCCGAGGGTGATCATGACGAGGTGGTCCTCGCCGCGCCCGGCGCCGAAGCGCCACTCGGCCCAGGCGGCGCTGTTGGCGTCGTTGTCGACCAGGACGGGGACGGCGAGGCGGCCGGCGAGGCGGTCGCGCAGCGGCTCGTTGCGCCAGGACAGGTGGGGGGCGAACAGCACGCGGTTGCGGTCGGCGTCGACCCAGCCGGCCGCGCCGATGCCGACGGCGTGCACGTCGTGCCGGTCGGAGAGGTCCAGCACCAGTTCGACGATGGTGTCCTCGACCACCTTCGGGCTCTTGGACTTGTCCGGGGTCTCCGTGCGGAGCCGCTCCAGGATGTTGCCGTCGGCGTCGACGACGCCCGCCATGACCTTGGTGCCGCCGATGTCGATGCCCACCGTCGGGACACGGGGCGCCGTCAGGTGGGAACGGCGCTCCCGCGTCCCGACGGTTCTCAGGACCGTGGCGCGGCGGGAGCCGATGGGGGCGGAGAAGTCGCGGTAGGTGCTCATCGTGTGCGATTGTGCCGCACGCGTGCGCCGATCGTGGTGCGGGGCAGGTCGGGGGTGGTGCGCGTCATCGCCGGACGTGGGCGCGTCGTGGTGGTTCGCACGGTTTGCCGCGCCCCGGCGGCGTCACGGCCCCCCGCACGGGGACGTGGTCCCGGATCAGGCGGCCACGGGGCCCGAGGGCGGGCGGCGACGAGCCGGACGGTCCGTGCCCCGGGCGGAGGGCCCCGGAGGCGGGAGCCCGGGACAGCAGTGCCGCAGGGGGCGCCGCAGTGCCGGAGGCGGCCGGAGGGCCGGGGGACGGCCGCAGCGCCAGGGGGTCGGTCGCATTGCCGGGGGCGGTCACATTGTCCGGACATTGCGACGGAACCCCGCGCGGCGCTCAGGACCGTACGAGCAGCTGGAACTCGAAGGAGTAGCGGGAGGGCCGGTAGGTGTGCGTCCCGAACTCCACCGCGCGCCCGGTGTCGTCGTAGGTCACGCGCTGCATGGTGAGCAGCGGGGCACCGGCCGGCTCGTCGAGCCGCTCGGCCTCGGTGGCGGTGGCGGCACGGGCGCCGATGGTCTGCCGGGCGCTGTGCAGGGTGATCCCGGCGGCCCGCATCAGCCGGTACAGGCCGGTGGCCTCCAGCTGCCCGGTGTCCAGGTCGAGGAGGCCGGGCGGCAGGTGGTTGCACAGGTGGGCCATCGGCTCCCCGTGCGTGAACCGCAGCCGTTCGATCCGGTGCACCTCGCTGTCCTCGGCCACCGCGAGCGCGGCCGCGACCTCGGCGGACGCGGCGACGACGGTGTTGACCAGCACCGTGGTGGCGGGGCGCTGACCGGCCGCCTCCAGGTCGTCGTAGAGGCTGCTCAGTTCCAGCGGGCGCTTGACCTGGCTGTGCACCACCTGGGTGCCGACCCCGCGACGGCGTACGAGCAGCCCCTTGTCGACGAGGGACTGGATGGCCTGGCGGACGGTCGGCCGGGACAGGCCGAGCCGCGCGGCGAGCTCGATCTCGTTGCCCAGCAGGGTGCCGGGGGTCAGCACGCCGTGCTCGATGGCGGACTCCAGCTGCTGCGACAGCTGGAAGTACAACGGCACGGGGGAACCGCGGTCCACGCTGAGTTCGAGCTGCACGGTCGGGTCCACTTCTGGTTTCGGCACGGGCCCGAGCGTAACTCCGTGCGCTGTTGACGGGAAGTCGTGTAGTTCGGTTGTCCGGACATGCACATTGACAGGGAGCGGCGCCGGGCCCACTTTGTTTCCATGCGCATCGGGGTCATCGGTACGGGCCGTATCGGCACCATTCACGCCCACACGCTCAGCAGGCACCGCGACGTCGGCTCCCTGATCCTCACGGACGTGGATCCGGCGCGGGCCCAGGCCCTCGCCCACCGGCTCGGCGAGACGGCGGCGCCCGGGGTGGACGAGATCTACACCTGGGGGGTGGACGCCGTGGTGATCACGGCGGCCACGTCCGCACACGCCGAGCTGATCGGCCGGGCGGCCCGCGCGGGCCTGCCGGTGTTCTGCGAGAAACCCATCGCCCTGGATCTCGCGGGCACGTTACAGGCGATCGCGGAGGTCGAGGCCGCCGGGACCGTCCTGCAGATGGGCTTCCAGCGCCGGTTCGACGCCGGCTACACGGGAGCGCGCGAGGCGGTGCGCTCGGGACGGCTCGGGCGGCTGCACACCGTACGGGCGATGACCAGTGAGGCGGAGCCGCCGCCGGCCGGGTACCTGTCGCAGTCCGGCGGGCTGTACCGGGACACCCTGATCCACGACTTCGACATCCTGCGCTGGGTGACCGGCCGGGAGGTCGTGGACGTCTACGCCACCGGGAGCGACGCCGGGCCCGCCGCGTTCCGCGAGGCGGGCGACGTCGACACCGGCGCGGCGCTCCTCACCCTCGACGACGGCACGCTCACCACGGTCACCGCCACCCGGCTGAACGGCGCGGGCTACGACGTACGCATGGAACTCGCCGGGGAGCGGGACCAGATCGTCGTCGGCCTGGACGACCGTACGCCGATCGCCTCCACCGAGCCGACCGGGCCGCCGGCCGCCGACAAGCCGTGGACCGGGTTCCTGGAGCGGTTCGGGCCCGCCTACGAGGCGGAGCTGACCGCGTTCGTCGAGGTGGTCCGGGGCGAGCGGGCCAACCCCTGCGACGGGCGCGAGGCCCTCCAGGCGCTGCTGATCGCGCAGGCGTGCGAGACGTCCCGCCGGGAGCGCAGACCGGTGCGGCCGACGGAGCCCCTGAGCGGGGCGGCAGCGGCGTTCACCTGACATCCCCGCACCCGGCACGGGCCGTCACGGAGTGTCGGTCTCCTCCAGCAGATCCGCGTCGTGGGCGAGCAGGGCGATCTGTACGCGGTTGTTGAGGCCGAGCCCGGCCAGGATCCGGGAGACGTGGGTCTTGACGGTGGCCACGCTCATGTACAGCTCCGCGGCGATCTCGGCGTTGGCCAGGCCCCGCCCGACCGCGACGGCGACCTCGCGTTCGCGGTCGTTGAGGCCGGCGATGCGCTCACGCGCGCGGGTGCGCCGTGTGCCGGCGGCGGAGCCGGCCGCGTGTGCCATCAACTGCCGTGTGACGGCGGGCGACAGCACCGGATCGCCGGCCGCGACCCGGCGCACCGCGGCGACGATCTCGGCGGGCGGGGTGTCCTTGAGCACGAACCCGGCGGCGCCCACGCGCAGCGCCCGCAGCACCTGCTCGTCGGCGTGGAAGGTGGTGAGCACCACGACCTGCGGGGCGTCCTCGCGCCGGCGCAGCGACTCGGTCGCGGTGAGACCGTCCACCGTCGGCATGCGGATGTCCATGAGGACGACGTCCGGGCGGGTGCGGTCGACGAGCGCCTCGACCTCGCCCCCGTCGGCGGCCTCACCGACGATCTCGATGTCGTCGGCGCCCCCCATCATGAAGGACAGCCCCGCCCGCACCAGCGGGTCGTCGTCGACGAGGAGCACTCTGATCGCAGTCATGGGCGGTAGGTAATCACGGCCGGGCCGGGCCGGGACACACCGCGCGCCACGGTCCCGGTTCACCCCCGCGGCAGCCGTGCCCGTACCTCGAAACCGCCGTCGGGGGCGGGCCCGTGCTTCAGGGTGCCGCCCGCGAGGCTCGCCCGTTCGGTGAGGCCGATCAGTCCCTGTCCGGCGCCGGGCACGGGAGGTACGTCCCCCTCGGGCGCGGGATTGCGCACGATCACGGTGAGGTCCTCCCCCGGTCCGCCGGTGACGGTGACGGTGACCTCCGTGCCGGGGGCGTGCTTGCGCGCGTTGGTCAGGCCCTCCTGGGCGATCCGGTAGGCGGTGCGGCCGACGGAGGCGGGGACGTGCTCCGGGGCGGTGACGCGGTTCTCCAGGGTGACCTTCATGCCGGCCTGCCGGGACTCGGCGGCCAGGGTACCGAGCGCCGCGAGCGTCGGCTGCGGCCGGCCCGCGTCGTCGGACTCGCCGGCCCGCAGCACGCCGATGATCTCCCGCAGGTCCTGCAACGCCTCGTGCGCGCTCTCCCGGATGACGCCGGCCGCCCGGGCGATCTCCGCGCGCGGGGCGTCGGGCCGGAATTCGAGCGCGCCGGCGTGCACGCTCAGCAGGGTCAGCCGGTGCGCGAGCACGTCGTGCATCTCCCGCGCGATGGCCTCGCGGGCGAGCCGCTGCGCCGTATCGGCCCGCAGCCGCGCCTCCGTCTCGGCCCGCCGGGCCCGGTCCCGCAGGCTCAGCACGAGCTGCCGCTTGGACCGTACGAACATGCCCCAGCCGACGACGGCGACCTCCAGCACCACGAACAGGAGGATCGAGGCGAGATAGGGCAGATCCGGGTCGGGGCGCCACCAGAAGTAGACCGGTACGAGGACCAGTTGGGCCCCGCCCACCCACAGCACGTACCGGAAGGGCCGGTGCACGGCGAGCGTGAACAGGGAGATCACGACCACGCCGCCGGATGTCTCCGAGACGAAACCGACCGGGACCATGACCGCGGCCAGTCCGAGCGGCCACCGCCGGCGCAGCCAGACCGCGGCGCAGGACAACGCGCCGAACACCTGGTCGGCGGCGGCCACCGCTTCCGGGACACGGTCGTTGGTGCTGAGCGCGTCGGCGCCGAGCAGGCCCACACCGACGGCCAGCAGGAAGCAGGAGAAGTCGACGAGCCAGTCGCGCGCGGTGCGCCGGGGCCGGCTCCCGGTGCGGGCCGTGTCGGGGGCGAGTTCGTGCATGAGGGCGGACGGGAAGTACCACCGGCGCCCCGTGAACTCATGGGGGTTCCGCGCCGCCTTGTCACCTGTCACGGTCGACGAATCTACGCAGTGGGCGCCCGGGGCGCCGGGTGCCGGACGGGATCGGCTACCGAAGTCGCGGCACCGCAGACTTTCGGCGCACCGGCCGGCCCGGACGGTGGACATGCGTCGGGAGGGGCTCGCCCCGCGGCCGATGCGGGTGGGGGGTCCGCGGGGCGAGAGTCGACGGCATGAAGCAATTGCTGGAGGTTGCGGGCTTCCTCGCCGTGGTGCAGGGAGTGGCCGGTCTGGTGAGCGAGTTCTCCGGCTGGGACGGGGGGCTCGTGCGGCGGATCGGTTTCCTCGACGGCCACGAGATCTACGGGAGCTTCGCCCTGCTCGTGCTGGGCATCGCCCTGTTCGCCGCCGCCGGGCGCCGGAAGTCCGGCTGATCACCCACGGCAGCGGAGGCCCGGCCGGTCACCCGCCGGGCCTCCGGGCCGGCGGTCAGCAGCCGTGGTCGACCAGGTCGAACGAGGCGTAGTGGTCGGCGGTGTAGTAGTCCTCCTGGTACTCCTCACCGGTGACGATGCGGCGCGCGCCACGGGTGGGGGAACCGGGCGTGATCACCGTGTACTCGTGGTAGTAACCGCTGGACCGGCCGGGCAGCAGGCCCTCCCGGTTCTGGAAGACGGTCCCGTCCTGTTCGAACGGATAGGGGCCGCCCCGCCCGATCAGGTCGAGCGTGTCGTGCGCCTCGGGGGGCAGGTCGCTGTAGCAGATGTCGCCGACCGCCGGGACGGAGGCGGAGGCGACCGGGCCGGCGGCGGGTGCGGCGGCGTGGGCGGTGGTCGCGGAGACCGTGCCGCCCAGGAGGAGGGTGGACAGGAGTACGGCTGCGGCGCCGGTCCGAGCGGCGCGTGGGGGGAATCGCATGACCCCATGATGACGCGCGTAGATGCTGGCATGTCAATGACAAGTATGAGAATTTTCCCGTCGGATCCGGTGAGTTTTCCGGGACGTGACCTGCCGCTCGACCCCCGTCCGGGCGGCAGGTCGGAGGGTGCCGCCGCGGTCAGGCGTTCTCCGGGAGTTCGTACGAGCCGTACTCGGGGCGGCCCGCGAAGTCGTAGGTCTGGACGGACACACCGGCGGCGGTGATCCGGCCGCCGGTGTGCCGGAACGCGGTGGGTGCCGAGCCCTCCGGGAACAGGCGGCGCCCGGCGCCGAGGACGACCGGGAAGGTCAGCAGGTGGAGGGTGTCCACCAGGTCGAGCGCGAACAGGGACCGGGCGAGGGCACCGCTGCCGTGCACCTGGAGCTCGCCCTCGGTGCGCTCCTTGAGGGCCGTGACCTCCTCGGCGAGATCGCCGCCGAGCACCGTGGTGCCGGCCCATCCGGGGTCGGTGAGGGTGGTGGAGACGACGTACTTCGGCAGGGCGTTCAGCTTGCCGGCGACCGGGTCGGCGGGGTCGGTCACCTTCGGCCAGTACCCGGCGAAGATGTCGTACGTGCGACGGCCGAGGAGGAAGGCGCCCACCCGGGAGAAGACCTCGTCGACGAACCGGCCGAAGTCCTCGTCGCCGTAGGGAACGCTCCAGCCTCCCTGGCCGAAGCCGTCCCTGGTGTCCTCCTGGGGACCGCCGGGCGCCTGGTAGACGCCGTCGAGGCTGACGAAGGTGGTGACCACGAGCTTGCCCATGAGGGGTTCCTGTCTTTCGGTGGGCGGGTTGTACCGTCATCGGCTCAGACCCCGGCGGAGCCCGCAACTCATCGGTCGGGCGACAGGTCGACGTCCGTTCGCCTCCGGTGTTCCGGCGGCGGGGGCGCTGGGAGGGACGCGTGAGGACGCACGTCTCCGGGAAGACACCGGTTCATCACCGCCGGCACCTGTACGACCCGGCGCGTGCTGGGGCCCGGCGGAACCCTCCACGCCATGAGCAGGCCGGCACCGGCGGGTCCGGCCGAGGCCCCGGCACGGGAACCGGGCGGACGCGGGATCACGGCGGACGCCGTCCCGCCGGGAGGCGGCGGGTTGCGGGGTCAGCCGCCCAGTTCCCGGTGGCGGGCCGCCAGGGCGGTCGCCCCCCGCTCGGTCAGGGAGCCGAACAGGCGCAGCCGGGAGATACCGCCGTCGGGGAAGACGTCCACGCGCGCGTGCGTGCCCACCGCCGGTTCCGGCAGCGGGAAACGGTGGTTGGTGTCGGGCTGGAGCCGGGTACGGGGCAGGATCTCCCGCCAGTCGCCGTCCGCGCCGTCCCTCACGGACACCGACGCCCAGCCGGCGCTGTTGCCCTTGAGATACGCCGTGTCGATCTCCAGGGCCCGGATCCGCGCCTGGGCGGCCAGCCGGTAGCGGATCCAGTCGTGGCCCCGGTCGCGGCGGCGCCGGGTCTCCCAGCCGTCGTCCATCCTGCCGGAACGGCCGGGCCGGATGGTGTGGGCGGCCGGCGAGTAGAAGAGGTCCGACGCGTCCTCGACCCGGCCGCCGTTCTCCAGGGCGACGACGTCGAAGGTGCCGAGCGCCGCGAGCCACGCCGGTTCCGGGACGACCTCGCCGTACACGCGCAGCCGGGCGATGCCGCCGTCGGGGTGCTGCTTGAGACGCAGGTGGGTGAAGCGCCGTTCGGCGGCGACGGCGAAGCCGTTGGCCGCGTGGCCGCCCACGGGGGTGCGCGGGACCAGCGTCGTCCACGTCACGCCGTCCGCGAGCAGCTCCTCCGGGGACGGGGAGCCCGCCACCGAGGTGCCCTCGACCGACACGGCCTGCGGGTGGTTGCCGCGGAAGTGGGCGGTGTCCACGACGATGCCGCGGACCACGCCGGGCACGCCGAGCCGGATCAGCGCCCAGTCGTGGTCCCCGGCCGTCGGCCAGGGGTGCTCGGCGCGGGTGCCGCGCCGCCGCCGGGTCTCCCAGCCGTCCATGATCTTGCCCTTGTGCCCGAAGTGCCCGGGGGCGAACTCGGCGCGCCCCGGCAGCAGCAGGTTCTCGCGCTGCGCGAAGAACTCGTCGTTGGCGGCGATGACACCGGCGCCGAGCCGGCGGTCGGCGAGGTCGGCGAGGTGGGTGAAGGGGAGGTCGGCGGTGCGGTAGTCCGCGTACGGGTCGCCGCCGCCGTAGGGACGCGCGTCGCCGGTGAAGCTCTCGATCGCCGTCACGGTGATCTGGTCCTGCCTTTCGGGTGCCGGTGTCAGGGGGATCGGGTGAGCAGGCGGCCCTTCGGTTCGGTGAACTCGCCGCCGGCCACGACGCGCCGGCCGCGCAGCCAGGTGGACCTGACGACGCCGTACAGGGTCCGGCCCGCGTACGCCGTCACGCGGTTGCGGTGCTGGAGGGCCGCCGGGTCGACGGTGAAGGTCTCGTCGGGGGCGAGGACGGCGAAGTCGGCGTCGTGTCCGGGCGCGATGGCGCCCTTGCGCCCGTCGAGTCCGACGAGCGCGGCCGTGCGCGTCGACATCCAGCGCACGACGTCCTCCAGGCCGTGGCCGCGCCCGCGGGCCTCGGTCCAGACGGCCGGCAGGCTCAGCTGGAGGCCGGAGATGCCGCCCCAGGCGGTGGCGAAGTCGCCCGTCTTGAGGTCGGCGGTGGAGGGGGAGTGGTCGGTGACGACGCAGTCGACGGTGCCGTCCGCCAGGGCCTCCCAGAGCAGGTCCCGGTTGGCGGCCTCACGGATGGGCGGGCAGCACTTGAACTCGCTGGCGCCGTCCGGGACCTCCTCCGCGGTGAGGGTGAGGTAGTGGGGGCAGGTCTCGACCGTGAGGCGTACGCCGTCGGCCTTGGCGGCGGCGATCGCGGGCAGCGCGTCGCCGGAGGAGAGGTGCAGCACGTGCACCCGCGCGTCCAGCCGCCGCGCCCGGTCGACGAGGTGGGCGATGGCGGCGTCCTCGGCGTCGCGCGGGCGGGAGGCGAGGAAGTCGGCGTACCGGGGGCCGCCGTGCTGCGGGGCGGCGGCGAGGCGGTGCGGGTCCTCGGCGTGCACGGCCAGCAGCCCGTCGAAGGCGGCGATCTCCGCGAGGGAGCGGGCCAGTTGCCCCTGGTCGAGGTGCGGGAACTCGTCCACGCCGGAGGGCGACAGGAAGGCCTTGAAGCCGAAGACGCCGGCTTCGTGCAGCGGGCGCAGGTCCTCGACGTTGTCCGGCAGGGCGCCGCCCCAGAAACCGACGTCCACGTGCGCCTTGTCGGCGGCGACGCGCCGCTTGGTGCGCAGGTGGCCGACGGTCGTGGTCGGCGGGAGGGAGTTGAGCGGCATGTCGATCAGCGTGGTGACGCCGCCGGCCGCCGCGGCCCGCGTGGCGGTCCAGAAGCCCTCCCACTCGGTGCGGCCCGGGTCGTTGACGTGCACGTGGGTGTCGACCAGGCCGGGCAGCAGGACGTCGTCGCCTAGGTCCTCGACGCGGGCGTCCCCGGGAACGGGCGCGTCGTACGGCAGCACGGCCGTGATCGTGCCGCCGGCGACCGCGACGGACGCGGGACGCGTTCCCCCGGGAGTGACGACACGCGTCGAGCGCAGCACCAGTTCGGTGTCGGACACCCGCATCCTCCTGCACTTCCGCGACAGAATTCAACGTTCTGTTGAAGGAGTCTTCCCCCCTGCCTCCCCCTCGTCAAGGGGACGCCCGCCGCGCGGCCCGCCGCGGGACACCCCCTGGAGGATTCCACGAGACGGAATCATGCTTTCGGGAAGCGGGGCACAGCCATGCGCAAGCGGGCGGCCGACCGGCCGCCGGGTAGGCTTCTGCCTTCCGCCAGCCCGAAAGGAACGCGCCGTGCCGACGTCCAGCGCCAGCACCACCGACTCCGCCCGGTCCGCCGCCGGCGGCGGCGTACAGTCCCTCGAGCGCGCCTTCGACCTGCTCGAACGGATGGCGGACGCGGGCGGCGAGGTCGGCCTGAGCGAGTTGTCCGCGAGCAGCGGGCTGCCCCTGCCGACCATCCACCGCCTGATGCGCACCCTCCTGGCGTGCGGCTATGTGCGCCAGCAGCCCAACCGCCGGTACGCGCTGGGTCCTCGGCTGATCCGGCTCGGCGAATCCGCCTCCCGGCTGCTCGGCACCTGGGCGCGGCCTCATCTCGCCCGGCTGGTGGAGGAGACCGGCGAGACGGCGAACATGGCGCTGCTCGACGGCGACGAGATCGTCTACGTGGCGCAGGTGCCGTCCAAGCACTCCATGCGGATGTTCACCGAGGTCGGCCGGCGCGTCCTGCCGCACTCCACCGGCGTGGGCAAGGCCCTGCTGGCCGGCTTCCCGGCGGAGGAGGTGCGTGCCCTGCTCGGCCGTACCGGCATGCCCGCCGCGACCGACAGGACCATCACCACGCCGGAGGGCTTCCTCGCGGCCCTGGAGGAGGTACGCCGCCAGGGCTACGCGATCGACGACAACGAGCAGGAGATCGGCGTCCGCTGCCTGGCCGTGCCGGTGCCGGACTCCCCCACGGCGGCGGCGATCTCGATCTCCGGTCCCGCGGGCCGGGTGACCGAGTCGGCGACGGAGCGGATCGTGCCGGTGCTCCAGCAGGTCGCGGCGGAACTCTCCGAGGTGCTCACCACGCCGGGCGCCACCCCGGCCGGCTGACCGCCCCGCCGGGGCGAACGGCCGTACGGACGCGCGTCAGCCGTGCGGTGACCGGCCGAACAGGTCGACCGCCTCGCGCAGTTCGCGCACGCCCTGCCCCAGCGCGCTCACCGAGCCGATCGCGCCGGCGATCAGCAGCAGGCAGCGGCGCAGCCGGAGAACGTCCGGGTCGCCGGCGGCGGCCATGGCATCCAGTGCCGAGAGTTCCTCCTCCGCGATGCTCCGGTCCCTGAATTCCGCCGGGTGGGCGGCGAGTTGACGGCGTAACCGGGAGACCGCGGACCGCAGCTCCCTCACCCGCGGGTCCACCTGACTGCCTGGTACACGCCTCTGCTCCACGCTCCGCAACACAGTCCTCCCCCAGAACACCGTCGTGCGCCTCCCCGGCCGGCCGAGCCCGCCGACCGGTGCGCGCCAGTAAACGCCACCCCGGGGCCTTTGCGCCAGTCCGCTGCGTCATCGACTTGTTCCACAGCGTGACACCGCGGTCCCCGGCACCGGTTCCCCGCCGACCCCCGGCGTCCCGCCACCGGTGCGGTATGCAGGAGGCATGACGACACCTCACACCGGCCCCAGCGGTCCGGACACCGCGGCCGTCACGGGGCTGCTGCTCGCCGCGGGCGGCGGACGGCGGCTCGGCGGCCGGCCCAAGGCGCTGCTCACCCACCGGGGGCGGCCACTGGTGGAACACGCGGTGGAGGCGCTGCGCGCGGGCGGCTGCGCACGCGTGCACGTGGTGCTCGGCGCACGGGCGGAGGAGGTGCGCGCCCGCGCCCTGCTGCCGGACTGCGTCCTCCTCGACAACCCCGCCTGGGAGCGGGGCATGGGCACCTCGCTGCGGGCCGGACTCGACTCGCTGGCCGGCACGGGCGCGCGGGCCGCGCTGGTCTCACTGGTCGACCAGCCGGGCATCGGGCCGGCGGCGGTCGCCCGGGTGCTCGGCGCCTACACGTCACCGCGGTCGCTGGTCTCGGCCGCCTATGACGGCGTACGCGGCCATCCCGTCCTGTTCGGCGCGGCGCACTGGGCGGGGATCGCCGCGACTGCCACCGGCGACCTGGGGGCACGTGCCTATCTGAAGGAGCACGCGCACCGGCTCACGCTCGTCGAGTGCGGCGACGTGGCCGAGGCGTACGACATCGACACCGAGGCGGATCTGGCGCACCTCGAGTGAGCCGGGCGCCGGTGCGGGGGCGGGGCTGCACCGAGCGCCGCCTTCCCCGGCCGGCCTCGGACGGTCCCGACGCCAGCGGAACATTGAACTTCCATCATGAGGAAACTATTATCCACTTCCCGGGAGCGCCCGCTCCCGGTCCGGGCGTCCGCCGCCGTACCCGGGCCGACCGGCACCCGGTGCCCTGCACGTCGAAGGAAGTGACAGCCGATGTCCGCACCAGCGCCGTCCCCGCCGGCCGTCGTGGACGCCGAGCCCCTGCCCCGGCAGGAGGAGGTCCTCACCGAGGCGGCACTCGTCTTCGTGGCCGAGCTGCACCGGCGGTTCACGCCCCGGCGGGACGAGCTCCTGGCCCGCCGCGCGGAGCGCCGCGCCGAGATCGCCCGCACCTCCACGCTCGGCTTCCTCCCGGAGACGGCCGCCGTCCGCGCGGACGACTCCTGGCGGGTGGCCCCGGCCCCGGCCGCCCTGGAGGACCGCCGCGTCGAGATCACCGGCCCCGCCGACCGCAAGATGACCGTCAACGCGCTCAACTCGGGCGCGAAGGTCTGGCTCGCGGACTTCGAGGACGCCTCGGCACCTACCTGGGAGAACGTGGTCCTCGGCCAGCTCAACCTGATCGACGCCTACACCCGGAACATCGACTTCACCGATCCGGGGTCCGGCAGGACCTACGCCCTGCGCCCCGACGAGGAGCTGGCGACGGTCGTCATGCGCCCGCGCGGCTGGCATCTGGACGAGCGTCACCTCACCGGCCCGGACGGCACCCCGGTGCCCGGCGCGCTCGTCGACTTCGGCCTGTACTTCTTCCACAACGCCAAGCGGCTGATCGACCTCGGCAAGGGCCCGTACTTCTACCTCCCGAAGACCGAGTCCCACCTCGAGGCACGGCTGTGGAACGAGGTGTTCGTCTTCGCGCAGGAGTACCTGGGCCTCCCCCGGGGCACCGTGCGCGCCACCGTCCTGATCGAGACGATCACGGCCGCCTACGAGATGGAGGAGATCCTCTACGAACTGCGCGACCACGCCTCCGGGCTGAACGCCGGCCGCTGGGACTACCTCTTCTCCATCGTCAAGAACTTCCGTGACGGCGGACCGAGGTTCGTCCTGCCGGACCGCAACGCGGTCACCATGACCGCCCCGTTCATGCGCGCGTACACCGACCTCCTGGTACGCACCTGCCACAGGCGCGGCGCGCACGCGATCGGCGGCATGGCGGCGTTCATCCCCTCCCGCCGGGACCCGGAGGTCAACAGGGTCGCCTTCGAGAAGGTCCGCGCCGACAAGGACCGCGAGGCGGACGACGGCTTCGACGGCTCCTGGGTCGCCCACCCCGACCTGGTCCCGGTCGCCATGGAGTCCTTCGACCGGGTGCTCGGCGACAAGCCGAACCAGAAGGACCGGCTGCGCGAGGACGTCGACGTCCGGGCGGAGGACCTCATCGCCGTCGACTCCCTCGACGCCAGGCCGACGTACGCGGGCCTGGTCAACGCCGTCCAGGTCGGCATCCGCTACATCGAGGCCTGGCTGCGCGGGCTCGGTGCGGTGGCCATCTTCAACCTGATGGAGGACGCCGCCACCGCGGAGATCTCCCGCTCCCAGATCTGGCAGTGGATCAACGCGGGTGTCGTCCTCGACAACGGTGAGCAGGTCACCGCCGAGCTGGCCCGCGGGGTCGCCGCCGGGGAACTGGCGGACATCCGCGCCGAGATCGGCGAGGAGGCGTTCACGGCGGGCACCTGGCAGCAGGCGCACGACCTGCTGCTGAGGGTCTCCCTCGACGAGGACTACACCGACTTCCTGACCCTGCCGGCGTACGAGCAGCTCAAGGGCTGAGCGGGGAGGGGCGTCACTTCTCCGAGTGGCCCAGGGTCTTCCCCGGGGCCACTCGGTCGCGGACGGCCCGCTTCACGGCCGTCGGCTCCGGGAATCCCTGCTCACGCCGGTCCCACCCCACCTCCTCGCCGACCCGGACGACGAGGACGCCGCCCGTGCCGGGCTCCAGCGACAGCTCCGTCAGTTCCGTCAGTTCCGTCTCGAAGGTCGTCAGCAGCTCCCGCGCCGGCCAGGTCGCCCGGGGCAGCCGGCGGCACCGGGTGCGGTACTCGGTCTCCACCCGCCGGACGTCCGTCATTCCAGGTGCACCGACCAATCCTGTTCCGCCGCCGGTCTGCCGTGCAGATCGGGCACCCGCTTCAGCCAGTCCGGGCGGCCCCGCCGCGTCCGCGCCGCACGCCGGGCGTTCTCCTCGGCGAGCTCCCGCGCGCTGGGGAAGTCGGTGGGCAGCCAGGCCGGGGACGCCCGGACGCGGGCGAGGAGGAACGCCACGTACGCCTCCCGGGCCTCGTCGGGCGTGGCGAACCCCGGTTCGCCGGCCAGCCAGTCGTCGGGGACCTCCGCCGTGATCTCCCTCAGCAGTTCCCCGGTCACCTTCGGCGCCAGCTCGGCGTCGGCCGCGCGGACGTCGGGGCCGTAGCGGCCGAGGGCGTGGTGGCGGAAGTCGTAGGCTCTGGCGGGATCGGAGCCGTCCCAGCGGTGGTGGAAGACGAGCGCGGCCCCGTGGTCGATGAGCCACAGGCGCGGAGCCGCGACGCCGAGCGTCGGCCAGACCATCAGGTTGGAGCTGTGGACGGTGCGGTCCACGTTCACGGTCAGCGCGTCGAGCCACACGATCCGGCCCGCCTCGAGCGGATCGACGTCGAAGTCCCGCGCGACCTCGGGGGCGAAGTCCCGGGCGCCCGGCAGGTAGTCCATGCCGAGGTTGACGCCGGCGCTGGAGGCGTGCAGCTCCCGCACCTCCTGGTGGACCTCCCCGGCGGCGATCTCCGGGTCGAAGCGCACCAGCACCAGTTCCGGGAACCGCAGTCCCAGGGCACGGGCCAGCTCCCCCACGATCACCTCGGCGACCAGCGCCTTGCGGCCCTGCGCGGAGCCGGTGAACTTCACGACGTACGTGCCGAGGTCGTCGGCCTCGACGACACCGGGAACGGAGCCACCGGAGTGCAGTGGTTCGACGTAGCGGGTGGCGGTGACCTTCCTCAGCATTTTCGAAGGCCCCACAGGCCTCGCGCCTTACGATTCACGACGAACCCCCCACGGATGCGGCGGCGCACCCCTTGCTTCCGGCCTCCGGCATGAAGCGAGCATAGTAACCGAGCGTGACAGTTGGCGAGGAGTTTCCGAGCCGCCGCGCACCGGCGCGGCCGGGAGCCGTCCCGCGGGAGGCGCGTCGCGGGCCGCCCGTGCGGCGTTCACCCGCCGGCCAGCGGATTGGGCAGCGGCAGGTAGCGGGCGTCGGCGCCGTCCGCACCGGTCCAGCGCAGCAGCAGGTTGGTCTTGGCGGGGAGGGTGGGCGCGGTGAGCAGGGCGGTGGCCTCGGGGAGGTCGTGGCGGGCCAGTTCACGGCGTACGGCGGGCCAGGGGTCGAGCCCGGGATGACGCTCGGCCAGGGCGGCGGCGATCTCGGCGAGGTTGTTGACGACCAGGCAGTACACCAGCCGTTCCCAGCCGGCCGCCCGGGACACCGAGGGCAGCGACGTCCCGCGGGTCGCGTCCGGGAGGAGCTTGACCCCCTCGGCGTCCCGGAACAGGGCCTGTACGGGCATGCCGTCGGGGTCCACGGCGATCAGCGTGTTCTGCAGATGGGCCTCCAGGACGACGCCGTGCTCGGCGAAGGCCGTCAGCGCCGGGGGCACCACCTGGGCCAGGTACGCCTCCCACCAGGCGGCCGGACGGGAGGTGCGGGCGAGCGGGTCGCCGTCGAAGCCCTCGGCCGACGCGGCCGCCAGGCAGGGCGTCGCGCCGGGCACCAGATGTCCGCGCAGCCCGTCGCGCACGACGACGGCCAGCTGCTCGTAGGCGAAGCCCGCGGTGCGGTGGCCCCGGTCGCTCAGCCAGGCCGCCGGTCCCTCGAACGCGGCGAGGGCGGAACGCGCGGCCGTGTCGGTCCCGCGCAGTTTCAGCAGGTCGTGGCGCCACAGCCGGCGGACGTCGTTGGTGATGCGCACATCCAGGCTGAACTTCAGGAACAGGTCCGGTCCGGGCGCGTACACGGTGCGGATCGCGGCCGTCGGCCACGCCTCGAAGGCGGTCGTGCCCAGCCGGATCAGACGGCCGTCGGCGAAGGCGGGGGCGAGGTCGCGGGCCGCGAGGTCCAGCTGCCAGGGGTGGGCGGGCAGCAGGCGGTAGCCGGGCGGGGCGGTGCCCAGACGGTCGAGGGCCCCGGTGTCGCCCTCCTCGACGGCCGCGTCCCGGCGCACTCCGAGCAGCGCCAGCGGGAAACGGGCGTACGCCTCGGGCGCGTACGGCAGCCAGCCCGCCGTGGGGCCGCCGCCGCGCGCCTTGGGGGCCGGGTGATGGCTGTGACCGGTGAGCAGCGACTGCTCGGAGCGCAGATACACGTCCTCGGGCGGGGTGGCCCGGGCGCGGGCGGCGAGCAGCGCCGCCACCGTGTCCCGGCTGTCGAGCATCTCGGCGGGCAGTTCGGTGTTGGACAGGCCGGTGTGCCGGCGCAGTTCCCCGGCGGCGAGTTCCACGAGTCCGGCGTGGCCGACGCGGCGCCAGGCGCCCCGTGCGTACACCTCGGGCTCGGTGGGGCGACGGGCGCCGCGCACCCGCAGCAGGCGATCCGTGCCGGGCAGACGGTACGTCCGCCGCTCGTCCGGGCCGGCGTCCGGCAGGGGCCGGGCCAGTTCACGCAGCAGGCAGTTCAGCAGCGGCGCCGCCGCGTAGGCGTCGGCGAGATCGGCGCGGCTCGCCGCGCCGTCGTCTGCGGGCGGGGGCATGAGGTCCACGCGTTCTGGTTCCCTACGGTCTGTCCGGACGGAGACGATCAGTATGTCTGTCATCGTCCACTCGTACGTCCCGCCCCGTGCGCACCCGAGGAGTCCGCCCGTGCACCGTCCCTCCACCGCCGAGGCCGAGATCGCCGACGAGCTGACCGTCGTACGGCCCGGCCTCGTGTCCCGGTACACGGGCGCGTTGCCCGGCGCTCGCGCTGCCGTGCTGACCCGGCTGTGGCGCGGTCTCGCGCACGAGCCGCTGCCGTGGGTCGACCGTCGCGAACCGGGCCGTGACGGGCTCACCCTGCTGCTGGGGGACGGGCGCCGGCTGCACGGGCCGCGGGCGGATCCGTACGCGACGGACGCGTACGTCACCGCCGTGCGGCTGGACGGGACGGCGTACGAGGATCCGGCGCGGCTGATGACGGACCTCGCCGTGCCGCACTCGGCGGTCTTCGCCGCCGAACTCGACGGAAGTGTCGCGTCGTTGGCGCTGTCCCGGGCGGGCGGACAGGTACCCCCGCGGGAGTGGCCGGCGCGGGACTGGGAGTGGGAGCAGCGGGTGGTCGACGGGCATCCGTTCCACCCCAACTGCCGTTCCAGGCCGGGTTTCTCGGTGGCCGAGCAACTGGCCTACGGACCCGAGCACCGGCCGGTCGTGGAGCTGGCGCTCGTGCCGGTGCCGGCCGCGGAGTGCCTGGTGACGGGGATGTGGCCGCAATGGCTCCGGGAAGAGGGGCGGTTGCTGGTGCCGGTGCATCCCTGGCAGGCGGCGCACGTGCTGAAGAGGAAGGGACGGGAGGGCGTACGGCGACTGGCGGCGCATCCGCTGATGGCGCTGCGCACGCTCGCGCTGCCGGACGGGCCGCACGTCAAGACGGCGCTGAGCGCCCGGCTGACGTCCTCGGTGCGGGACATCTCGCTCGGCTCGGTCGCCGCCTCGGCGGTGCTGTCGGAGTTCGGGGAGGCGGTGGCGGCGCGGACGGACGGACTGCTGCACATCACCCGCACCCTGGGCGCGGTCGCGGCCGGGTCCCCCGATCTGGCGGCGGTGCTGCGCGAGTCGCCGCGGGAATACGCGGCGGAGGGGGAGCGGGTGGTCCCGGTGGCGGCGCTGGCGACGACCGGACTGCCCCGCTCCCCCGCCTGGCTGGGCCGCTTCGCCCGGCTCGCCCTGACGGTCGGGCTGCGGCTGCTGGAGCTGGGGGTGGCCCTGGAGGCGCACGGCCAGAATCTGCTGGTGGTGCTGTCGCCGGCCGGGGAGCCGGTGCGGCTGGTCTACCGCGACCTGGCCGATCTCCGGGTCGGTCCCGCCCGGCTGGCCCGGCACGGCGTCGCGCTTCCCGAACTGCCCGCGCGCATGGTCACGGACGACGAGCGGGTCCTGCGGCGCAAGCTGTTCGGCTCGCTGGTCGCGGGCGCGCTGGCGGGGACGGCGGGGTCGGGACCGGTGCTGCGGGCGGCCCTGGAGCGGGTCGCCGGGGACCTGCCGCGCACCCCGGACCGGGCGGCGCTGGTCGACGGGCCCCTGCCGGCGAAGGCGCTGACGCTGATGCGGCTGTCGCCCGGGGCGGCCGGGGACCAGTGGGCCCAACTGCCCGGCCCCTTCCGGTACTCGTCCGTGTGAGCGCACGTTTGGGAGGGCGGCACTCCTGATCAATAGGATCCGCCGATGATCAGAAGAAAACGGCCGGGCTGGACACCGATCGGCCCCGCCCTGCTGGAGGCGGCCGACGACCTCGACGGCGGTGACGGCTCCAAGCGCATCGTGCTGATCAGCGACGGCGAGGACACCTGCGCCCCGCTCGACCCGTGCGAGGTGGCCCGGGAGATCGCGGCCGAGGGCATCGGCCTGACCATCGACACCTGGGCCTGGTGCCGAACATCAGGATGAGGGACATGGGCGGCGCGGCGGCGGTGGACGGCGCGCCGGCCGAGCCGCTGGTGCCGGGCATCGCGACGCGCGCCGAGCCGGACGGGGAGAATGACGGCCCGGCCGTACTGGCCGACCCGGAGCCCGAGGACGGCTGGACCTCCGGCTGGTGGTCCGACCGCTGGATCCGGACGGCGGCGGGCGGCGCGCTGGCCGCCCTGGCGGGCGGCGCCGGCCACCGCCTGACGCGGGGGTCCGGGCGCCCGCCCGGGGTGCCACCGACCGCGTGACGTCCTCCCGGAAGGCCCGCCCCGTGCGGGCCTTCCTCCTCTTCGTGTCACCTCTCCCGCAGGGCCTTGGCGAGCGTGCCCTCGCCGGAAACCCCGACCCGCCCGGCGCGGACCGCCTCGGCCAGGGTCAGTTCGCCGCGGCCGATCGCCGTACAGGTGGCGGTGTCCAGGGAGAACAGGGCGTCGGGCTCCCCGGGGGCGGGGCCGTCGCCGTACACGGGACCGTCCTCGGCGCCGACGTGCAGATGGAACCGGCCTTCCTCCAAGCGGACTTCGACGAGGCCCTCGCCCTCCAGGGCACGCAGCAGGGGCAGTGCGAACCAGTGGGCGCGTACCGCGTCCGTGGGACGCCGCTCGCCCAGTTCGGCCTCGCCCCAGGCGCCGAGGGACTGGAGAACGGGCAGCAACGCGCTCCCACGCGAGGTGAGTTCGTACACGTACGCCGCTCCGGGCGGGGGCAGCCGCCGCCGGGTGGTCAGCCCGTCGCGCTCCATGTCCTTCAGCCGCGAGGCCAGTACGTCCGTGCTGACGCCGGGCAGGTCCGCGTGCAGGTCGGTGTAGCGGCGCGGGCCGGCGAGCAGCTCCCGGACGATCAGCAGGGTCCAGCGGTCGCCGACGACGTCGAGCGCGCGGGCTGCGGAACAGTACTGGTCGTAGCTTCGGCGTGGTGACATGCGACGCAGTCTAGACACGTTGTTGGACTTTCCAAGCGCGGACTTGGTAAAACCAAGCAACACCACGCGAGGGGAAGCGGCACATGGAGTTCCGGCAGTCGAGCAAGCTCAGCGAGGTCTGTTACGAGATCCGCGGTCCGGTGATAGAGCACGCCAACGCGCTGGAGGAGGCGGGGCACAGCGTGCTGCGCCTGAACACCGGCAACCCGGCGCTGTTCGGGTTCGAGGCGCCGGAGGAGATCCTCCAGGACATGATCCGGATGCTCCCGCGGGCCCACGGCTACACCGACTCGCGGGGCATCCTCTCCGCCCGCCGCGCGGTGGCCCAGCGCTACCAGACGCTGGGCCTGGAGGTCGACCTGGACGACGTCTTCCTCGGCAACGGCGTCTCCGAGCTGGTGTCGATGGCCGTGCAGGCCCTGCTGGAGGACGGCGACGAGGTCCTCGTCCCCGCGCCGGACTTCCCCCTGTGGACGGCCGTGACGACCCTCGCGGGCGGCACGGCGGTCCACTACCTGTGCGACGAACAGGCCGACTGGTACCCGGACCTGGACGACATGGCGGCGAAGATCACGGACCGCACCAGGGCCGTGGTCATCATCAACCCCAACAACCCGACCGGCGCGGTCTACCCGAAGGAGGTCGTCGAGGGCATCCTCGACCTGGCCCGCCGCCACGGCCTGATGGTGCTCGCCGACGAGATCTACGACCAGATCCTCTACGACGACGCCGTGCACCACTCGGCCGCCGCGCTCGCCCCCGACCTGGTCGTCCTCACTTTCTGCGGGCTGTCCAAGACCTACCGCGTGGCGGGCTTCCGCTCCGGCTGGCTGGTGGTCACCGGCCCGAAGCAGCACGCGCGGAACTATCTCGAGGGCCTGACCATGCTGGCCTCCATGCGCCTGTGCGCCAACGCGCCCGCCCAGTACGCCATCCAGGCCGCGCTCGGCGGCCGGCAGTCCATCCGCGAGCTCACCGCGCCCGGCGGACGGCTGCGCGAACAGCGGGACGTGGCCTGGGAGAAGCTGAACGAGATCCCCGGCGTGAGCTGCGTGAAGCCGAAGGGCGCGCTGTACGCGTTCGCGCGCATCGACCCGTCCGTACACAAGATCCACGACGACGAGAAGTTCGTCCTCGACCTGCTGCTCCGGGAGAAGATCCAGGTCGTCCAGGGCACCGGCTTCAACTGGCCGTCCCCCGACCACTTCCGCATCCTCACCCTCCCCCACGCGGACGTCCTGGAGACGGCGATCGGCCGGATCGGGCGGTTCCTGAGCGGCTATCGGCAGTAGGGGCCAGGAACCACCAGCGGGGCGATCACGTCGGACCAAGGTATGCGAGAAGAGAAACAGGGCTGCGTGGGCATCCTCCTGGCGGCCGCAGGAGCCGTCGCGGCGGTGCTCGCCTGGGCGCCGAAGGCGCGGGGCAGTGTCCACGGCGGGTTCGAGGGCATGCACCGGGATCTGAGCGTCCTCTACGTCGACCTCCCGCTCATCGCCGTCGGCGGCGCGCTCCTCCCGTTCACCGCCTGGCTGCTCGTCCTGCGCACACTGCGCCGCCCATGGCTCGCGGCCGTGATCGCGGCGGGCATGCTCGCCCTCGGCATCTGGGGCCTGCTCAGCTGGTGGACGCCTTACCGGCGGCCCGAGTTCACGGGTTAGGCGCCCCTGCCGATGCCGCGAGCCTGGCGCAGCACCGTCAGCGCCGCGGCGGAGGCGGATCCGGGCTCCGCGGTGAAGGTGACGAGGGACTGGTGCGGTTCCTGCGGGACCTGGAACGTCTGCTGCGTGACGGTCAGGTCCCCGACGAGCGGATGGGCCAGGTCGTGGACGTTCCGGCCGCAGGGCTCGACGGTGTGTTCGGCCCACAGTGAGGCGAACTCGGGGCTGTGGATCGCCAGTTCGCCGACCAGCGCGGCGAGGCAGGCGTCGTCGGGGTTACGGGCCGTCAGGATGCGCAGGTTGCCGACCACGGTGCGGGCCTTGGCGGGCCAGTCACGGTAGAGGGCGCGGGTGTGCGCGTCCAGGAAGACCAGCCGGGACAGGTTGGGCCGGGTGTCCGGGTCGTCGGGCGAGGCGGGGTCCAGGTGTCCGGCGAGCAGGGCGTGCCCGGCCCCGTTCCAGGCGAGCACGTCGTTGCGGCGGCCCGCGACGAGTGCGGGCACGTCGCCCATGGCGGCCAGTAGCGTACGCAGATCGGCGGAGGCGTGCTCCTCGGGAGGCGCCGCCGGTCCGGTCCGGTGGCTCGCCGTCGCCGACAGGACGTGCAGGTGTTCCCGCTCGGCCGCGGTCAGCCGCAGGGCGGTCGCGATCGCGTCGAGGACCTCGGCCGAGGCGTTGAGCGACTGGCCCTGTTCGAGCCGGGTGTAGTAGCCGGCGCTGACCCCGGCGAGCATCGCGAGTTCCTCCCGGCGCAGCCCGGGCACCCGGCGCCGGTCCCCGTAGCGGGGCAGGCCGACGTCGTCCGGGCCCAGTCGTGCCCGCCGCGCCATCAGGAACTCGCCGAGCGGTGATCTGCGGTCCATGACGGCAAGTATGCGCGGCGGCCGTGTCCGTCGCCTGCACCTGTCAGGGGTAGGCAGGAGCGGGTCTGGTCACCTCGGCCCGGAGCCTTCAGAGTCGGTCGCACGGATCACGGCACAAGCCCTCCGCATCCGGCCCCTCCGTCCACGACGCCGCCGGACGCACCGCGCACCGGCCCCGCGCGTCGTACCCGAACGAGGTAGACACATGCCCACCACCCCGCCCGCGCCGCTCCCGCCCACGGAGGCGGCCGTCTCCACGGCACCCCAGGTCACCACGATCGAACTGGGCGACGTCGAGATCACCCGCGTCATCGAGTTCTCGGACACCTCACCGATGACGACCGACGTGTTCTTCCCCGGCAGCAAACCGGAGGAATGGCAGCGGCACGCCGCACTGCTGGACCCGGACCACTGGGACGCCCGCACCGACCTGACGCGCGTCGCCACCCAGTCGTGGGCGCTGCGCAGCGAAGGCAGGGTCATCCTGATCGACACCGGCGCGGGCAACGGCAAGTACCGTCCGCTGCAACCGATCTGGTCGTACCTGAACACGAACTACCTGGAGAACCTCGCCGCGGCCGGCATCGAGCCGGAGGACGTCGACCTCGTCGTCAACACCCATCTGCACGACGACCACGTCGGCTGGAACACCCGGCTCGACGGACGCGACTGGGTGCCCACCTTCCCCAACGCGACCTACCTCATGCCGCGGCCCGACGTCGAGTACTGGCATCCGGAGAACCTGCACAACACCGTGTTCGGCCGGGGGAACCAGAACGTCTACGAGGACAGCGTCGACCCGGTGATCGACGCCGGGCTCGTCACGACCTGGGACGACTCCTACGTCATCGACGCCAACCTCCGGCTCGAACCGGCGCCCGGGCACACTCCGGGTTCCTCGGTCGTCCATCTCGCCTCCGGCGGCGACCGCGCGGTCTTCGCCGGTGACCTGCTGCACGGCGCGATCCAGGTCCACGAGCCCCACCTCAACAGCTGCTTCGAGGAGGACGAGGACGGCGCCCGCGCCAGCCGGGCCCGGATGTTCGCCTACGCGGCCGACCACAACGCCCTGGTGCTGCCCGCCCACCTGCCCGGCCACGGGGCCTTCGAGATCAGGCGCGGGGGCGCCGGGTTCGAGCTCTCCGGCTGGGCGCCCTTCTCCCGCACCTGACCACCGGATCGAAGGAACCCCCATGTCCAGCACGCCTCTCGACGTCTCCTCCTACGGATTCACCCGGCACATCCGGGTGGCGGCCCGCCCGGACCAGGTCTACGACCTGGTCAGCACGGTGTCGAACATCAGCAAATGGAGCCCCAACGCCCTGCACGCCGAGTACGAGGACGGCGCCGGGCCCCGTGCGGGCGCCTGGTTCCGCGGCCGCAACCACGGGTCGGGCAGACAGTGGGAGAGCCGTTCCCAGGTCACCGTGGCCGAACCCGGCGCCGTGTTCGCCTTCACCGTGCTCGGCTCCGCCTCCGTGCCCGTCGTCGAATGGCGCTGGACGTTCACCGCGCACGGTTCGGGAACCCTGGTGGCGCAGACATGGCGCCTGCTCGTCGCCGACCCCGTCCTGGGCAGCACCTACGAGGACCTCGACCGGTTGCGCGACGCCACCGTCGCCGGCGTCGAGGCCACGCTGACGTCGCTCGCCGACTGGGTGGCCGGCAACGTCACGGCCCGATGACCCGGCGTCCCGTCCCGGGACGCGCCCGCACCACACCGACCGGCTCGCGGCTCCCTCCGGGGCGGCGACGGCTCACAGGTAGCGGACGCCCGTCAGTTCCTCGGCCACCGCCCAGAGTCGCCTGCCCACGGCCGGATCGGCCGCCTCCCGGCTGAGCCGGGCCTCGGTGACCCGGCCGCGTGTCTCCCCCAGCCCGGACGGCCCGAAGAACTGACCGCCCCGCACACCGGGATCGGCCGCGGCGCGCAGTTGCGGCAGCGCGCCCTGCTCCACCGGCTGCGTGACCAACAGGCCGGCCCGCGCGATCACCTGTCCGAGCCGGCCACGGTGCTCCCAGGCGCGCGGAGTCAGGTTGGTGCGGGTGAGACCGGGGTGAGCCAGTGTGCTGATGACCGGTGATCCGGCGGCGCGCAGGCGCCGGTCCAGTTCGACGCCGAAGACCGTGGTGGCGAGCTTGGACCGGCCGTAGGCGGGAGCGGCCCGGTAGTCACGCTCCGACATCAGGTCGTCGAAGTCGAGGTGCGCGTTCTTGTGGGTGATCGAGCTGAGGCTGACCACCCGGGCCTCCCTCGCCGCCTCCAGCCTGTCGAGCAGCAGGCCGGTCAGCGCGAAGTGCCCCAGCATGTTGGTGCCGAGGTGCAGCTCGAAGCCGTCGGCGGTGGTGCGGCGCGGGCCGAGCAGCACCAGGCCGGCGTTGTTGACCAGCAGGTCGACCGCCGGACGGTCGGCGGCCAGCTTCGCGGCGAACGCGCGGACGGAGTCGAGCGAGGCCAGGTCCAGCTCGCGCACCTCCGTGTCACCGCCGATCCGGCGGGCGGCCTTTGCACCGGCGGCGGTGTCACGGACCGCGAGCACGACGTGGGCGCCCCGGCGGGCCAGCTCCGTGGCCGTGATCAGGCCGAGGCCCGAGTTCGCGCCGGTCACGACGGCGGTCCTGCCCTGCTGGTCGGGGATGCGGTCGGCGGTCCATCCGGCCATGCGCTGCTCCTGAGGGTGTCGGCGGGGTGTGCGTGGGGTGCACCGACGACGTTAGGAGCGGTGCAGGCCGGTTCGGTCGTTCCGTTTTCCCTAGGTCTGCGGGACCTACCTTGGACGCCCGGTGAGAAGACACACTGGGGGCATGGCCCATCCGTACGCCCGTGAGCTCGGTGATTTCCTGCGCGCCCGGCGCGACCGGCTGCGCCCGCGGGACGTCGGTCTGGAGCCGGGCGGCCGGCGCAAGGTCACCGGGTTGCGGCGCGAGGAGCTGGCCCTGCTGGCCGGGCTGAGCACCGATTACTACCAGCGGATGGAGCAGGGCCGGGAGGTACGCCCGTCCGACGACGTCCTGGACGCGCTGGCCGGCGCGCTCGGCCTCGACGAAGCGGAACGCAGGCACCTGTTCGGCCTGGCCCGTGCCGCCCGCCGGCCGGTGCCCGCCCGGCCGGACCGCGGTCCGGAGCGGGTCCCGGACAGCACCCGGCGGCTGCTGCGGGTCATGGACACCCCGGCGGTCGTGCTCGGCCGCCACCTCGACCTGCTCGCCTGGAACCCGATGGCGGAAACACTGCTCGGCAGCCCGGACGGCTACCCGCCCGACCGGCTCAACATGCTCCTGCTGCTGTTCGACGACACGCAGACCGGCGAGCGGAGCTGCCCGGACTGGGAGCGTCAGGCCCTGGAGTACATCGGCATGATGCGCGCCGCCGTCGCCACCGATCCCACCCATCCGCGCGCCACCGCGATCATCGGCGAACTGAGCATCCGCAGCGCCGAGTTCCGGCGACTGTGGGCCCGGCACGACGTACGGGCCTCGGTCAGCGGCACCAAGACCTTCCGGGTCCCCGAGGTCGGCGACGTCGTCCTGGACTGGGACACCTATCCGCTGCCCGGCCGACCCGGTCCGGTCATGCTGGTCTTCACCGCCGAGCCGGGCAGCGCCGACGCGGACCGACTGCACCTCCTCGCGTCGTTGCGCGCGAGCCGCTCGCACGGGAAGGCGGCCCCTCCGGCCGCCTCGCACTGAGCCCGATGCCGACGTTCCTGTCACTCGGCGTGGCCATTCGCCCCTGACCCGCACGGAGACAGCGCCGGTAGACAGGGGCTCCGTACGCCTGCTGTCCAGGCCGTGCCGCGTGACGTTGCGCACCGACGACGGGTTGGGCACGGACGGGACATGGAGGTGTGAGGACATGAGCGTGGAACCTTACGGCGCGGACGAGGAGTCGGCGGCCGTCCTGCGGACCGTCGGGCGGGTCATCAAGATGTGCCGGGAGCGGGAGGGGATGACGCAAGCCGGTCTCGGAACACACATCGGGTACAGCGAGGAGCAGGTGTCGTCCGTCGAGCGCGGGCGCAGGGCGCCGATGGAGGAGTTCCTCGACGCGGCGGACCGGGTGCTCGAGGCGGGTGGGCTGATCTCGGGGCTGAAGAAGGAGGTGGCGAAGGCCCGTTTCCCGAAGAAGGTGCGGGACTTGGCCAAGCTGGAGGCGGAGGCCGTGGAGATCTGCGCCTATGACAACTCCGTAGTCAACGGGCTGCTGCAGACCGAGGAATACGTGCGGGCAGTGTTCGGGTCACGGCGCCCGGCGTTCTCCGAGGAGGAGATGGACGAGCTCGTCACAGCCAGACTGACCCGCCAGGAGATCATCGAGCGTCGGCAGGTGAGGACGGCTTTCAGCTTCGTACATGATGAGGCCGCGCTGCGACGACCCGTTGGGGGCAAGATGGTCCTGCGGCGCCAGCTCGAAAGGCTGCTGGAGGTCGGCCGGATGCGGAACATCGAGATTCAGGTACTGCCACTGGACTCCGAGGACAACGGCGGGCTCGATGGCCCCTTCCACCTGCTGCGACTCAAGGACGGCGCCACCGTGGGACACAGCGACATCCAGCTCGTCAGCCGATTGACCTCGGACCGCAGGGAGATCCAGATTCTGGAACTGCGCTATGGGATCATCCGGGCCCAGGCCCTCACGCCTCGAAAGTCACTGACCTACATCGAGAAACTGCTTGGAGAGACATGAGCCTGACGCCCCTGACCGGTGACGGCACCGCGTTGATGTGGCGCAAAAGCAGCTACAGCAACCCCGACGGCGCTGCCTGCGTCGAGGTCGCCCTCACCCCCGAAAGCATCCACGTCCGGGACTCGAAGCACATACACGGCCCCCGCCTGGCCTTCGCCCCCCGGCAATGGGCCGCCTTTCTCCCCTACGCCTCCGGACGCCGGTGAACCGACCGCTCACCGCCGCGCAGCGCCGTCTCGTCGACGCCGCCGATCCGGTGACCGGACGGCTGAGGGGGACGCCGGCGCAGCTCGCGGCGCTGGTGAAGCGCGGGCTCGCCTTCCGGCATCCGAGGCCGCCGCACGATCACTTCCTGACCCCGGCGGGGCACCGGGTGCGGGAGGCGGAGCCCGGGCCCGTGCCCGGGCGGGCGGAGGAGTTGGACACCGGCGGCGGGTTCGCCGCGCGGGCCGGCGGTGAGGAGGCGCCCGCGAAGGGGCCCGCCCGGCTCCGGGAGGTGCGCAGCGCCTGGCAGGGGATGCTGGAGCTGCGCAGGATGACCAACCCCGACGGTGCCACGGACCGGCCGTGCGGCTGGGAGCGCTCGCACCTGGTGCGGGCGGCCGCGCTCGCCCTGGAGGCCGCCGGACACCCTCCGGCCGACGCGGACGCCGAGGCCGGTTACCGGGTGCGGGAGACCCCGCAGCCGGAGGCGGTCGCCGTGCACGAAGCGGACGGCGAGGCGCTGCGGGCCTGCGCGGCCACGCTGGAGCGGGCCGGGTGGCAGGTCGGGGAGTACACGGAGCCGAGGACGCGAGCGCGCTATCTGCTCGCCTCCCCGCGCCGGGTGTGAGGGGCGTGCCAGGATCGGTGTGCTGAGCAACGGATCGGGCCGGTGTGAAGGGGACGCGGTGAGCGAGCCGTTCGCCGTACGGGTGACCGTGCGCGGGTACGAGACCGATGTGCAGGGCCACCTCGACCAGGCCGTGTACCTCAACTACGCCGAGCACGCGCGCTGGTCGCTGTTCCAGGAGGCGGGGATCTCCCAGTCCGGCCTCGTCGCCGGGGGCGTGGGGCCGGTCACCCCGGAGACCACCATCCGCTATCGGCGTGAACTGCTCGCCGGTGACGAGGTGGACGTGAGCTGCGTCTTCGTCCGGCGCGGTGGCAAGGTCTTCGACATCGAGCAGACGATCACCAGGTCCGACGGCACGGTGGCGGCCGAGATCACGGCGGTCGGCGGCCTCCTGGACCTCGAGCGGCGCCAACTGGTGCCGGACCCCCGGGACGCCTTCCGGTGGCCGGCGAGGGAACCGGCCCGGCTGGGGCTGTAGCACGGCGCGACCGCACAGGGCCGGGCCCCGGTGGACCGGGGCCCGGTGGACCGGGGCCCGGTGGACCGGGGCCCGGTTCCGGTTTCATCCGGTGAAAATTTCCGCCGCCCGGACCCAAGTCTCCAGGCCATCCGTTTCTGCAGTGGACCAGACCACAGAGAGCGACGAAGGACCTTTACACGCGTAGAGCCCCCATGCGTAACTGATGACGCGTGCACGTCAATCAGCACGGCCACCAGCACGGATCTGCCAGGTGACAGCGGCCGACGTCACCTCCTTCGCTCATCCCCACGTGTGTTCAGGAGGCAGCCATGTTCTCTCTCCCCCGCCGGTCGACCGGCACCCTCAGACGGACGGCCACGGCGCTCGGCGTCCTGGGCGCCGCGCTCGCCCTGACGGCCACCACCGCGAGCGGCGCGAGCGCCGCGCCCCGGCCCGCCCAGGACCGCGTCACCGTCGAGCCGGGCCAGGCGTACATGGGTGTGGGCGCCCGCGTCCACGAGGGCGCCCCGGCCGGAGAGCCGTCGATGGGCGTCATGGCCCCGACCGACGGCGTCCAGGGCATCGACGTCTCGCACTGGCAGGGCGCCGTCAACTGGACCTCCGTGCGCAACGCGGGCATCCAGTTCGCCTGGATGAAGGCGACCGAGGGCACCGGCTACAAGGACTCGAGCTTCAACACCAACTACCCCGCCGCGCACCACGCGGGCGTGATCCGCGGCGCGTACCACTTCGCCCGCCCCGACATCTCCGGCGGTGCCGTCCAGGCGAACTACTTCGTGAGCAACGGCGGCGGCTGGTCGCGCGACAACCTCACCCTGCCGGGTGTCCTGGACATCGAGCACAACCCGTACGGGGCGATGTGCTACGGCCTGTCCACCACGCAGATGCGCACCTGGATCACCGACTTCTACAACACCTACGCGTCACGCACCGGCCGTGACGTGGTGATCTACACGACGGCGGGCTGGTGGAACACCTGCACCGGCAACTGGTCCGGCATGTACGGCAAGAGCCCGCTGTGGGTGGCGCACTGGACCGGCGCGTCGTCCCCGACGATCCCGAGCGGGTTCCCCACCTGGACGGTGTGGCAGTACACCAGCACCGGTTCGGTCGGCGGCGTCGCCGGCCACGTGGACCGCAACCAGTTCAACGGCTCCCGCGACCGGCTCCTGGCGCTGGCCAACAACACGTGACGGCCCGGGCAGTACGCGATCACGCGGTAGAGCCGGCGGCCGTCCGCCGCCCGCTCCACCGCCTCCCCCGCCGCCCCTCCCTCCACGAGGAGTGATCGTGCATCCCGAATACGCCACGAGGCGCCGCCTCCTGATCGCCGGTGCGGCCGGCCTGGCGGCCGCGACCGCCCTGCCGGGCCCCGCGCACGCGCGGACCGGCGCCGTCGAGCCGGACATCGACAGCACCTCGGCCTGGGGCGCCCGGCCCCCCGGGGGAACCATCGGTGTCCTGCAGTACCGGCCCAGCAGGCTCGTCATCCACCACACGGTCGGCGCCAACACCTCCGACTTCTCCCGCGCCCAGGCGCACTCCCACGCCCACTGGGTGCAGGACCTGCACATGGACAAGAACGGCTGGGCCGACACCGGCTACCACTTCCTGGTCAGCCGGGGCGGCTGGATCACCGAGGGGCGGCACGGCAGTCTCCGGGCGCTCACCGGCGGGAAGAACTTCGTCCAGGGCTCCCACACCTCCGGGCAGAACAACCAGGCCATCGGGATCGCGTGCGAGGGCGCCTACCACGACGGCGCGTCACCGCCCGCCGCCCAGTGGGAGGTCCTGGTGACCCTGTGCGCGTACGTGTGCGCCCGGTACGGCGTTCCCTCCGCGCAGATCTACGGCCACAAGGACTACGGCGACACCCTCTGCCCGGGCGTCTACCACGACCGCCTGCCCCGTCTGCGGGAGGAGGTGGCAGCGGCCCGGTCGGCCTGACCGGTGCCCGTCGCGGCGCGGACGCCCCGACGGCCCCGGCCGGGAGCCGCCCCTCCCGGCCGGGGCCGTCGGGGTCCCCGGTCCCGCGCGTTCAGTCCCCCGCGGCGATCCGGGCCAGCCGCCGCGCCTCGGAGCGGGTCTCGCGGGCGATCGCGTCCTCGTCGGCGGTGAGCAGCCGGCCGTGCTCCACGATCTGCCGGCCGTTCACGAACGACGCGGTGACCGGTGCGGCGGCGCCGAGGACCAGCGCGGCCACCGGATCGGCGATGGAGGCGTGCGCGAGGGTGTCCATCCGCCACAGCACCAGGTCGGCGAGCTTGCCGGGCTCCAGGGAGCCGATCTCGCGCGCGCGGCCCAGCACCTGGGCTCCGCCGTACGTGCCGAGCCGCAGCGCCCGACGGGCGTCCAGGGCACGCTCGCGGTGGGCGCCGAGACGGTTGACCAGGAGGGCGTTGCGCAGTTCGGTGTGGAGTTCGCCGGACTCGTTGGAGGCCGTGCCGTCCACGCCGAGGCCGACGGGGACGCCGGCCGCGAGCATGTCGGGGACCCGGGCGATGCCGGCGGCCAGGCGCGCGTTGGAGGACGGGCAGTGGGCGACTCCCGTCCGGGTGCGGGCGAAGGCGGCGATGTCGGAGTCGTTCATGTGGACGCAGTGCGCCATCCACACGTCCTCGCCGAGCCAGCCGGTGGACTCGAAGTAGTCGGTCGGGCCCATGCCGAACAGCTCGTGGCAGAACTTCTCCTCCTCCACGGTCTCCGAGCCGTGGGTGTGCAGGCGCACGCCGAGGCGGCGGGCCAGCTCGGCACCCCGGCGGAGCAGGTCCGTGGAGACGGAGAAGGGGGAGCAGGGGGCGACGGCGACCTGGGTCATCGCGTCGAAGGAGGCGTCGTGGTGCCGGCGTACGGTCTCCTCCGTGGCGGCGAGGGCGCCGTCCAGGGTCTCGACGGCGAAGTCCGGGGGCAGTCCGCCGTCCTTCTCGCCGCGGTCCATGGAACCGCGGGCGAGGGTGAAGCGGACGCCCATCTCGTGGGCGGCTGCGATGACGGCGCCGGACAGGTCGCCGGAGCCGCGCGGGAAGACGTAGTGGTGGTCCATGGCGGTGGTGACGCCGCCGCGGGCCATCATCGCGAGCGAGCCCCGGGCCGCCGCGCGCACCATCGGCTCGTCGACGCGCGCCCAGGTCGGGTAGAGGGCGACGAGCCAGTCGAACAGGTTGTGGTCGGTGGCCAGGCCCCGGGTGATCCACTGGTAGAAGTGGTGGTGGGTGTTGACCAGACCGGGGGTCACCAGATGCCCGGTGGCGTCGATGCGGCGTACGACGTTCTCCAGGTCCTCGGAGGCCGGGCCCGCGCCGAGCGATTCGATGCGGTTGCCGGCGAGGACGAGGTGACCGCGGGCGTACTCGGTGTCCCGCGCGTCGACGGTCGCGATCGCGCAGTGGTCGATGACGATGCGCTGGGCTGCTGCCATGGTTCGTCCTTTTCGCGTACGGGGAGAGGGCGCGGCAGGGCCCCGGGGCCTTCGGGTGCCGTGGCCGGGGAGGGGTTCCCCGGCCACGGGTGCCGACGGGGTGCGGTCAGAGGTTGGTGAGGTCCACCGGTATCCGCGGCTCGCAGCCGTCCCGCAGGACGGTGGCCTCGATCAGGCCGTAGGGCCGGTCGGCGGCGAAGTAGACGGCTCCGTCGGCGGTGTCGTTCTCCAGTCCGAACGGTTCCAGGTCCACCAGGAAGTGGTGGCTGTTCGGGAGGGAGAAGCGAACCTCGTCGATCTCGCCGCGGTGGTCGATGACGTCCGCGCCCATCCGGTACAGCGTCTGCTGGAGCGAGCGGGAGTAGGTCCGGGCGAACGCCTGGAGCAGGTGCTTCCTGGTCTGCTCGTAGGACTGCTCCCAGTCGGGCATCTCCTGCCCGTCGTCGGTCCAGTTGAACCGCCAGCGGGCGGAGACCGAGGTGGCGAGGACGCGGTCGTGGGCCTCCTGGAGCGTCGTGTACTCGTCCTTGAGGTAGCCCCGGAACTCGGAGTTCGTGGAGTTCATCACCGTCAGGTCCGTCAGACCGGAGACGACCTCCCACCTCTCCCCGTCGAAGGTGACCTGGGCGAGCCGCGTCTCCTGGCCCCGGCGGACGAAGGAGTGCTCGCCCCCGTCGGCGCCGGAGGCCGCGATGCGCTCCCAGGCGTACTCCTCGATCCGGATGCGCGCCCGGTGGATGGGCCCCTGCGAGGTGACGAAGTGGCGGGCGAGGTGGATGCCGAACCGCTCGGCGGACTCGATGCCGTGTTTTTTGGCGAAGGCGTACACCGTGTTCTTGGTGGTGTCGGTCGGCAGGACGTTGGCGTTCGATCCGGAGTAGTGGACCTCGTCCATGTCGCCGGACAGGGCGACGGAGACGTTCAGGTCCTTGATGTGGTGGGTGGCGCCGTCCCGCGTGATCCTGACGACTCGGGTCTCCGCCTTGCCGTACTGGTTCTGTCCCAGGATGGTGGGCATGGGCAGCTAGCTCCCTCGGTAAACGGAGTAGCCGAACGGGTTGAGCAGCAGCGGTACGTGGTAGTGCTCCCCGGGCTCGACCGCGAACGTGATCACGACCTCGGGGAAGAACACGCGTGCGGCACCGCCGTCCCGGTTCGCGGGGGCGTCCTGCTGCGCATCGGCCCGGTTCTCGGCGGATTCCCCGAAGTACGCCTCGACGGCGAAGTCGAGCCGTACCCGGGTGGTTCCCTCCGGCAGCGCCGGCAGGTCCTCGCACCGTCCGTCCGCGTCGGTCACGGAACCGCCCAGCGGCTGCCAGCCGTCCTGCCGGCCCGAGCGGGCGGCGAGGCGGACGGCGACGCCCCGGGCGGGGCGGCCGGCGCTGGTGTCCAGGATGTGCGTGGACACGGACGCGGTGGTGTCGGTACTCATGTGTGTCGGTCCTCTGCGACGAGTCGGGCCAGCCGGATGCGGTTGATCTTCCCCAGTTCGGTGCGGACGATCTCGCGCTCCCGCTCCGGCGGGTTGCCGAGGCGTTCCCTGACGGCGTCCCGCAACTGCTCGCCGGTCCGGCCGGTGGCGCAGACGAGGAACACATGGCCGAACCTCTCCCGGTAGGCCAGGTCCAGTTCGAGCATCTCGGCCCTGAGCCCGTCCGGGGCGCCGGCCATGCCGCTCTGTTCCCGGGCGGAGGCGGGGTCCCCCGGTTCGGGGCGGCCGATCGGCGGGTGCCCGGCCACCGCCTCCTCCAGGTCGGCCGGGGTCAGCCGGGCCACGGCGGCGTCGTTGGCGGCGTACAGGTCCTCGGCGGTGGCGTAGGGACGGGCGGCGAGCAGGCTCCGGGCCCACGCCGTGGAGGCGCACGCGGTGTGGAGCGCGGCGAGGGCCGCCTGCTCCTCCAGGGCGTTGAGACGGGCCAGTCCCGGGGGCATGGAAGTCGGCGTCACGTGAGCCTCCGTGGTCGCGAGCGGCCCTGGTGCTGTACGGGCGTGCCGACAGTGAACGCCCGTCACGCGCAGGACGTCAACAGTTTGTTGAGAATTCCGGGTGCCGAGGAGGAGCACGCCGGGGAGGACCGGGTGCCCGGGATCAGGAGCCCTTCTCCCGGTTGAGGTAGTTGTAGACGGTGAAGCGGCTGACCCCCAGCGCGCTCGCCACGGTCTCCACTCCGTGCCGTACGGCGAAGGCGCCGCGCGCCTCCAGCCCCCGTACGATCTCCTGCTTCGTCCTGCGGTCCAGGTCCGCCAGCGGCATGCCCTTCCCGCGCTCGAGGGCCGCGAGGATGTGGTCGAGGGAGTCCGCGAGCTGGGGCAGGCGTACGGCGACGACGCCCGCACCCGCCCAGGAGAGCACGACGTCGTCGGTCCCCGCCTCGTCCGGCGGGACCATCTCGCCGCCCATGGCGTCGACCAGCGGCTTCACCGCCGCGATGAAGTCCTCCTCACCGCCGCCGGTCACCGGTCGCGCTCCTCGACCACGTTGACCTGGAGCGAGATCCGGGTGGCGCCGGCCGTCAGCGCCCTGCGCAGCAGCGCGTCCACGGCGGTGAGCACCGCGTCGGCGCCGCCCTCGGCGGTGTTCCCGAACGGCCCGACGTCGACCGCGTCGAGCCCGGCCGCCTCGATGACCTCGCGGGCCACCACCGCGTGCGCGGGCGCCTCGTCGAGGTCGAAGGGCTCGGTCGTGAACTCCACTGTCAGCCGCACTGTGCCCCCATCGGCATCCGCTCCGGCCCCCGCGTCGCGCCGGGTCCGCGCCCCGGGCCCGGACCACCCGGCCGCCTGGGGAGACCTTAACGGACCGCGGTGCCGGACGGCGCCCCGCGGGAAACCCCCGGTCCCGGACGACGGACCCGGCCCCGTGCCGCGCGGAGGTGAGCGCCGCCGACGCGCTGCGACCGGCCCTCCCCGCCCTTGCGCCGCCCGGACGCGGACGGTCCCGCACCCCGGGCGCTCACCGGCGTCCGGGGTGCGGATCCGCCCCGGGCACAGCAGCCTGGGGGCATGGCACATCCCACGGAGCAACCGCACATCGTGGTGCACTCCCCCGCCCTGGACGGCTCCCGGCGGGTCACCTCCGGCGACGAGACGCTGGGCATCGCCACGCACGCCGACGACGTGGGCGAGATCCTGCGGCTGGCCGACCTGTACGTCACCGATGTCGGGGGAACCGACCTCATCGAGTGGCAGGGCGGCGGTCCCGACGACTGGCCGGGACTGTCGGAGCACCAGGGGACGTGAGCGTCTCCACTGCATCGGGGTGGGCGGGGGCGGCGGCGGACCAGCACGGCGGCCGGCCCGCGCACCGGCGCTGACGGGGCGCCGCCGGTCCGCCGGTTCGCCGGCGTCCCGGCCCGGACGACGGGCCTAACCGGCCGAGGAGTACCGCTCCCGGAGTTCCACCTTGCGGACCTTGCCGGACACCGTCATCGGGAAGGCGTCGAGGAGCTGGAGACGGCTGGGGACCTTGTAGTGGGCGAGGCGGCCGGCGCAGAAGGCGCGCAGTTCCTCCAGGGTGGGCGGGTCGGCCGGATCGCGCGGGACGACACAGGCGAGCACCTCCTCGCCGTACCGCTCGTGCGCCGCCCCGACGACCTGGACGTCCGCGATCTTCGGGTGGGCGTGGAGGAACTCCTCGATCTCGCGCGGGTAGATGTTCTCCCCGCCCCTGATGATCATGTCCTTGATGCGGCCGACGATCTCCACGTAACCGTCCTCGCGCATCACCGCGAGGTCCCCGGTGTGCATCCAGCGGCCCGCGTCGATCGCCTCGGCCGTCCGGTCGGGCTCGTTCCAGTAACCGAGCATCACGCTGTAGCCGCGGGTGCACAGCTCGCCCGCGGTGCCACGCGGCCGTGTCACCCCGGTGGCCGGGTCGACGACCTTGACCTCGATGTGCGGCAGCACCCGGCCGACGGTGCCGGTGCGGTGCTCCAGGTCGTCGTCCATCCGGGTCTGCAGCGACACCGGGGAGGTCTCGGTCATGCCGTAGCAGATGGAGACCTGCTCCATGTGCATCTCGGTGACCACCCGCTTCATCACCTCCACCGGGCACGGCGAGCCCGCCATGATGCCGGTGCGCAGCGAGGTGAGGTCGTACGCC
The DNA here is from genome assembly GCF_043076215.1 of Streptomyces sp. NPDC016640. Taxonomy (NCBI): domain Bacteria; kingdom Bacillati; phylum Actinomycetota; class Actinomycetes; order Kitasatosporales; family Streptomycetaceae; genus Streptomyces; species Streptomyces sp. NPDC016640. The sequence goes on along the minus strand of NZ_JBIBRG010000007.1, from coordinate 318,748 downwards.
GCGAAGCCGGGCAGGTTCAGCTCGGCGATGAACATCGTGGGCACGCCGTACAGCGAGGTGCAGCGCTCCCGCTGGACGGCTTCCAGGGTGGCCCCCGGCTCGAAGGAGGGGGCGGGGATGACGATGCAGGCGCCGTGCGAGGTGGCTCCCAGGTTCCCCATGACCATGCCGAAGCAGTGGTAGAACGGCACCGGCACACAGACCCGGTCCTGCTCCGTGTAGCCGACGGTACGTCCCACCCAGTAGCCGTTGTTGAGGATGTTGTGGTGGGAGAGCGTGGCGCCCTTGGGGAAGCCGGTGGTGCCCGAGGTGTACTGGATGTTGACCGGGTCGTCGCAGCTCAGCCCCGCGGCGATCACGTCGAGTCGCTCCGGCGGTACGGCGGCCGCGCCCTCGGTCAGCGCGTCCCAGGACGGATCGCCGATGTAGACGGTCTCCCGCAGGCCCGGGCACGATCCGCGCACCTGGTCCACCAGCGCGCGGTAGTCGCTGCCCTTGTGGGCGAGCGAGGAGACCAGCAGCGAGACACCGGACTGCTTGAGCACGTACTCCAGCTCGTGCGCGCGGTACGCCGGGTTGATGTTCACCATGACGACGCCGATGCGGGCGGTCGCGTACTGCACGAGGACCCACTCGGGGCAGTTGACCGCCCAGATCCCGACCCGGTCGCCCTTCGTGATCCCCTTCGCCAGCAGCCCGCGCGCCACCTCGTCGACGGCGGCGCCGAACTCGGCGTAGGTCCAGCGCCGTCCGGAGGGCACGTCGACCAGGGCCTCGCGGCCGGGCCACGCGGCGACCGCCCGGCCGAGACTGGCGCCGATGGTCTCGCCGAGCAGGGGGGTCGTGCTGGTGCCGTGGCTGTACGACAGGAGTGCGGTCACCGGAAGTCCTCCTCGTGGTACTCGCTCGTGGAACCGGCGGCCGTGGCCTCGCGCAGTTCGATACGGCGGATCTTCCCGGAGACGGTCTTGGGGAGTTCCCCAAACTCCAGGCGCCGGATCCGCTTGTAGGGGGCGAGCGCCTCCCGGGAGTGCTCGAACAGCGCCTTCGCGGTGTCCGGGCCGGGCTCGAAGCCCTCCGCGAGCACGATGTAGGCCTTGGGCACGGCCAGGCGCAGCTCGTCCGGAGCGGGCACGACCGCCGCCTCGGCGACCGCCTCGTGCTCCAGCAGGACGCTCTCCAGCTCGAACGGGGAGATCTTGTAGTCGCTCGCCTTGAAGACGTCGTCCGTGCGCCCGATGTAGGTGATGTACCCCTCCTCGTCGCGGGAGCCGATGTCGCCCGTCCGGTAGTAGCCGCCCGCCATCGCCTCGGCGATGCGGTCGGGCTCGCCGTGGTAGCCGGCCATCAGGCCCACCGGGCGGCCGGAGAGGTCGAGTGCGATCTCCCCCTCGGTGACGCCGGGCGCGCCGGAGACCGGGTCGAGCAGGACGACGCGGTAGCCGGGACTGGGGCGGCCCATGGAACCGGTCTTGAGGACCTGGCCCGGGCTGTTGGCGACCTGTACGGCGGTCTCGGTCTGGCCGAAGCCGTCCCGGACAGTCACGCCCCAGGCGCGCCGCACCTGCTCGACGACCTCGGGGTTGAGCGGTTCGCCGGCGGCGACGGCCTCGCGGGGCGGGGTGCGCAGCCGGTCCAGGTCCGCCTGGATGAGCATGCGCCACACGGTCGGCGGTGCGCAGAAGGTGGTGACGCCGGCCCGGTCCATCTCGCCCATCAGCCGGGTCGCGTCGAAGCGGGTGTAGTGGTGCAGGAAGACGGTCGCCTCGGCGTTCCACGGGGCGAAGAGGCTGGACCAGGCGTGCTTGGCCCAGCCGGGCGAGGAGATGTTGAGGTGCACGTCGCCGGGTCTCAGGCCGATCCAGTACATGGTGGCCAGGTGCCCGATCGGGTACGAGGTGTGGGTGTGCTCGACCAGCTTGGCACGGGCGGTGGTGCCCGAGGTGAAGTACAGCATCAGCGGGTCGTCGGACAGGGTGGGCCCGTCGGGGGCGAAGTGCTCGGCGGCGCCGTAGGCGTCCTCGTAGGGCAGCCAGTCGTCGCCGGCCCCCGCTCCCACCGCGATCCGGGTGTAGCCGCCGGGCACCTCGCCGAACTTCCCGGTGTCCGCGGCGCGCGTGATCACATGGCGGACGCGGCCCCGGGCGACGCGGTCGCGCAGGTCGGCGGGGCCGAGCAGCGGGGTGGCCGGGACCACCACGGCGCGCAGCTTCATCGCGGCCAGGGCGGTCTCCCACAGCTCGGCCTGGTTGCCGAGCATGACGAGCACCCGGTCCTCGGCGCCCACGCCCCGCTGCCGGAGCCAGTTGGCGACCTGGTCGGAGCGGCGGGCCAGCGCGGCGAAGGACAGCCGGGTCTCCTCGCCGTCCTCCTCGACGAGGTGCAGCGCGGTGCGGCCGTTGCCGTCGGCGATCACGTCGAACCAGTCGAGCGCCCAGTTGAACCGCTCGGGCCGGGGCCAGGCGAAGTCCCGGTAGGCGGTGGCGTAGTCCTCACGGTGTTCCAGCAGGAAGTCCCGGGCCCTGCGGAACTCTTCCGTCGCCGTCATCTGTCCTCCTCGGTTCCCGGGCATTGCCGGGCGGCTCTCCCCCATCGTGTAATCCGTGATGCGTGTCTCACTACCCCCGAACGGGGGTGTGGTCCGCGCGGGGGTCGTGGTGAAGGGGCGAACGGGTGACAGCTGATCCGGTGGGGGCGGGCGACGCGGTGGAGATCCGCGGGGCGCTGGCCCGGCTGCGGCACGCGACCGGGCTGCCGGTCGCCTTCGGGGGACTGGTGGAGCCCGGCCGGCGGCAGATGCGCATCAGCGAACTGAGCGGCACCGCGACGCCCGCGCTGAGCGCGCTCGCGGTGACGCCGGGCAACGGCCTGGGCGGCAAGGCGGTGGCGCTCGCCCGGCCGTGCGCGGTGGCGGACTACTCGGTCTCGCGGCGGATCAGCCACGAGTACGACGCCCCGGTCGCCGCCGAGGGCCTGCGCGCCGTCGTCGCCGTACCCGTGGTCGTACGCCGCCGGGTGCGGGCCGTGCTCTACGGCGCTCTGCGGACGGCCCGGCCTCTCGGCGACCGCACGCTCGGCGCGGCGGTCCAGGCCGCGCGGGACGTGGAGCAGGCCCTGGTGGTGCGGGAGGAGGTGGCCGAGCTGATGACGGCGGCCCGGCCGGAGCCGCCGGTGTCCGGGGTGCCGGACGGGGCCGGGGCCGCCCGGGAGCGGGTGCGGGAGGCGCACGCGGCGCTGCGGGCGCTGGCGCCGCGCATCGCGGATCCCGTGCTGCGCGCCGAGCTGCTCGACGCGTGCGCCCTGCTCACCGCCGGCCCCTCACCGGCCGCGGCGGTACGGCTCGCGCCCCGTGAGGTGGACGTGCTCGCCTGCGTGGCGGCCGGGGCGACGAACGGGGAGGCGGCCGGGAGGCTGGGGGTGACGGCGGAGACCGTCAAGGCGTATCTGCGGTCGGCGATGCGGAAGCTGGGGGTGCGGACCCGGGGGCAGGCCGTGGTCGCGGCCCGCCGGGCCGGGTGGTTGCCATAGATTTGCGGTGTTTTCCCATCAGGAGCCATTACCGGCAGAAGGACTTCGGATTTACCGTTGCCCCGCCCGCTGTAATTTGCCTCACTACACCGTCCGCCCGGAATTAAGGAACCCGTTGCCTAATATTGGCCAGGACACGCCACACGGAGGGGAGCGGTGACCGTGCGACGGGACTTCAAGGAGCCTGCCAGGTGCCGCCCCGACCTGGTCATCGGCCGGGAGGAGCTGTTCTCCGGCGCCCGGGAGCAGCTGGCCCGAGGGGGCAGCGTGCTGCTCCACGGCCCCGCGGGAATAGGAAAGTCGACCGTGCTGCGGGCACTTGCGGCCGAAAACGCCGGTGCGGCCCGCACGGTGCTGCGCTGCTCGGCCACGGAGTCCGAATCCCATCTGCCGTTCCTGGCGCTGGCCGATCTGTTCGGTCTGGTCCTCGACCGGGTCTCCGCGCGGCTGCCCGCCGCCCAGCGCACCGCCCTGGAGTCGGCGCTCACCGGACGCGGCGAGTCCAGCCTCCAGCGGGACGGGCTGGCGCTGCGTCTCGCCGTGCTGTCCACCCTGCGGGCGCTGGCCGACGAGGGGCCGGTCCTCGTCGTCGCCGACGATCTGCAGTGGCTGGACCCGGCCAGCGCGGAACTCCTCGGTTTCGCCGCCCGGCGGCTCGGCGACAGCCCGGTGCGGATGCTGTGCGCGGTGCGCACGGACGGCCAGGAGTACGACCGTCAGCTGCGCGCCTGCCCGCCGGACACGGTGGCGGTGCGGCTGGGCCCGTTCTCCCGCACCCAGGTGTCCGCGCTGCTCGACCACCGCGGCTACACCGGCCTGTCCCGCTCCACGGTCCGTGACATCCACCGCACCAGCGCCGGGAACCCGCTGTTCGCCCTGGAGCTGGGCCGTGCCCTGGCGGAGAGCCCCACCAGACCCCGGCCGGGCGAGCCGCTGCCGGTGCCGACCTCGCTGCGGGCGCTGGTGCTCAGCCGGCTGGAGATGCTGTCGGACGAGGCGCGCCGCACCCTGCTGGTGGCCAGCGCGGGCGCCCGTCCCACCCTGACGCTGCTGCACGCGGCCGGCCGGGAGCACGCCGAGGCGGAGACGGCCCAGGCCGCCGCGCTGGGGCTGCTGGCGACGGACGCGGAGGAGTCGGCGGTGCGGTTCGCGCATCCGCTGATCTCGGCCGCCCTCTACGCGGAGGCCCCGGCCCAGGAGCGGCGGGCCGCGCACACGGCGCTGTCCACGGCGGCCTCCGACCCCATCGAGCGGGCCCGGCACCTGGCGCTGGCCGCCACCGGCCCCGACCCGGAGGTGGCGGCCCGGCTCGCCGAGGCCGCCGCGCTGGCCCGGGACCGCGGCGCGCCCTCGGTCGCCGCCTCGCTCGGGCTGCTGGCCGCCCGGCACACCCCGGCCGACGGCGAGCCGGGCCCGGACGAGCGGCGGCTCCAGGCCGCCGAGGACGCGATCACCGCGGGCGAGGCCGACCTGGCCCGGGACATAGCGCGGGAGGTGCTGACCCGGGCGACGGTTCCGGCGGAGCGGGTGCGGGCCTGGATGGTGGTCATCGAGGCGGCCGGGCAGGCGCTCGGCGAGGTCGACGCGGTGTTCCCGCAGGTGCTGGCCGACGCCGGCGACGACCCCCGGCTGCTCGCGCTGGTCCACTACCAGCTGGCCTGGCGGGAGGTGGTGGTGGACGGCGACTTCGCCAAGTCCCGTCAGGAGGCGGCGCACGCGGCGGAGCTGGCCGCCCGGGGCGGGGACCGGCGCACCGAGCTGATGGCCCTCGCCTTCCAGTCGTCCACCGAGACCCTGATGGGCCACCCGGACGCCCCCGCCACGATCCAGCGGGCGCTCCAGGAGCCCCAGGACCCCGATGTGACCTGCCATCACAACGGCGCCGCCATGTCGAGGTTCCGGTGGCTGCTCATGAGCGACCAGCTGCCGGAGGCCCGTACGGCCATCACCTCGCTGCTGCGCGAGGCGCGCCGGCGCGGCATGGTGGAGAGCGAGGTGCACTTCTCGCGCCTGCTCGCCGACACCGAGCTGCGCGTCGGGCACTGCGGCCGGGCCCTGGACCTGGCCCGCGAGAGCCTGCGGCTGGCCCGGGACTCCGGGATCGGCGAGAGCGCCTCCGCCATGCTCGCCTCGCTCGCGGAGGCGTCGGGCGGGGACGTGGACCGGGCGCTGACGCTGGCCCGCGAGGCCGCGGACCACGCCGAGGTGGACGGCGACCAGTTGTACCTCTCCCTGGCCCTGGCCGCCCTCGGCTACGCCCAGCTGGTGGCCGGGGAGGCGCGGGCCGCGGTCGGCTCGCTGCGCCGGGTGCGGGATCTCGAGCAGGCCATGGGCATCATCGATCCGGCGCGCGGCCGCTGGCAGGGCGATCTCGCCGAGGCGCTGGTGCGGATCGGCGAGCCGGGCGAGGCGCAGGAACTCATCAACGTCACCCGGGTGCACGCGCTGCGCCTGAACCGCGCGAGTGTGCTGGCGGTACTCGACCGCGCCGAGGCGCTGGTGCGCGCGGCCCGTGGTGAACACCAGGCCGCTCAGGCCCAGTTGATGTCGGCTCAGGAGCGGCTCGCCCGGCTGGGGTACGGCCTGGAGGAGGCGCGGGCCGCGTTCGCGCTGGCCCGGCTGCGCGCCCGGGGCCCGGTACCGGCCGCCTACGAGGAGGCCGCCAGGCTGTTCCGGCGCTGCCGGGCGCTGCCGTGGCTGCGCCAGGTCGACCGGGCCGTGGCCGCCGGCCCCGCGGAGGCGGAGACCGTGCCCGCCGCCCCTCCGGCCGTCCTGGACGGCCTGGCCTCGATGGAACGTCAGGTCGCCGCGCTGGTCATGGAGGGTGCCACCAATCGGGAGATCGCGGCCCGCCTGTTCATCAGCGTCAAGACCGTCGAGGCGACCCTCACCCGGGTCTACCGCAAGCTGGGCATCCGCTCACGGGTCGACATCGTCCGCCTGGCGGCAGGCCGTCGCACGAACTGACCTCCGCACGGCGGCGGTTCGGGGCGACCGAGGGTTTTCCCTGTGCAACTCCCCTAGGGGGTTCCCTCATTGGGACGGCCGGACCGGGGATCGTAGCGTCGTCACGTGCCGCTCGTCGGGCACACGGAGGCCTCCCCGGGCCCTCGTGTTCGACCCCCACCCCGTGCGAACCCCACCGGCAATCCCGTGAGGAGACCCATGTTCGGGCTCACCCGTGTCAAGAAGGCCGCCGCCGTCGGCGTCGCGGCCGCTGCCGCCGCCGCCACCGCGCTGCTCGCCGCCCCCTCAGCCGTCGCCGCTCCGCAGCCGATCGTCGGTGGTACGACGACCACGACATCGGCGTACCCGTTCATGATGCAGATCACCGACGCCTCGCAGAACCAGTTCTGCGGCGGCACCCTGGTCTCCCCCACCAAGGTGGTCACGGCCGCGCACTGCATGGTCGGCGAGACGACCAGCAGCGTGCGCGTCGTCGGGGGGCGCACCTACCGCAACGGCACCAACGGCACCGTGGCCAGAGTGAGCAGAATCTGGATCCACCCGGACTACGTCAGCGCCACCCGGGGCGACGACGTGGCGGTGCTGACGCTGTCGGCGTCGATGCCGTACACCCCGGCGTCGTACGTGTCGTCGGCGGACACCTCGGTGTACACGGCCGGCGCCACCGCCCGCGTCCTCGGCTGGGGCACCACCTCCTCCAACGGCAGCTCCTCCAACCAGCTGCGCACCGCGACCGTGCCGACCGTCTCCGACACCAGCTGCCGCAGCTCCTACGGCTCCCGGTTCGTGCAGAGCGACATGGTGTGCGCCGGATACACCTCCGGCGGCGTGGACACCTGCCAGGGCGACAGCGGCGGACCGCTGCTGATCGGCGGCCGCCTCGCCGGGATCACCTCCTGGGGCGACGGCTGCGCGGCGGCCGGCTACCCGGGTGTCTACACCCGCCTGACCACCTTCTCCTCCCAGGTCACGGCGCAGGTCAACTCTTAGTCCCACAAGCATCCTGAGTAACCCTCAGGCAGCGAACCAGGGGGCGTTGCGGGCTTCCACGAGCAGCCCGCAGCGCCCCCTCTCCACGTGGACCGGGCCGGGGCCGGACGCGCACCCGTCCCGGAACGGATGTCGTACGCCGTGCCCGGGTGCAGCGCCTTCGGCGTCCGCTCCCCCTCCGCGGTGGCCTCCTGCCGCCGCGCGGTGCCGAGCCGGCCGGACGGCCCGATGACGAGGGGGTGTCCCCGGCCGCCACGGCCCCGCCGGGAACCCGCCGGCCGGGAGGGCGCGGTGGGCGGCGTCGCCCTGCCGGCCGCGGCCCCGGAACGCGGCCGGCACGACGCGGGTGCGGCCGGCGTGGGAGAGGAGCGGGCGGCGTACTCGGGCGGGAGGCGCGGCGGGGCCGATTGTGTTCCGGCGGCGGGGGCACCCGGTGCGCACTGTGCACGGACGCGAGCGCGCGGGACCGCGAAGGATCCTGCTGACCGGGTGGTTCAGCTTCCACGACGGGGAGGTGACCGCCGGGGACGTGCTGGCGCTGCGCCGGGTGGAGGAGGTGCTGCGGGCCGCCGGGATGCCGTACGACGTGGTGTGGAGCCCTGGGTTCCGGCCGGACGCCCCGCACTTCGGCGGGCTGCGGCCCGCCGACTACTCCCATCTGGTGTTCGTGTGCGGCCCGCTGCACGGGCCCCAGGTCGAGGAGCTGCACCGGCGCTTCGCGCACTGTGTGCGGATCGCCGTGGGGGCGTCCGTCATCGACCCCGCGGGCGCGGCCGTGACCGGTTTCCACCGCGTGCTGGCGCGGGACGCCCCCGGTGGCGAGCCGACCGAGGACCTGGCGGCCCGCGCCCCGGCCCTGCCGGCGCGGCCCGTGGTCGGGGTGATCCTCACCCACGGCCAGCGGGAGTACGGGCGGCAGCGGCGGCACGGACAGGTCGCGGAGGGGGTGACGCGCTGGCTGGCCGGCAAGGACTGTGCCCGGCTGGAGCTGGACACCAGGCTGGACACCCGGGACTGGCATCTGAGCGCGACGCCGGCGCAGGTGCAGTCGGTGCTGGCCCGGCTGGACCTCGTGGTCACCGACCGGCTGCACGGACTGGTGCTCGCGCTGCGGGTCGGCACGCCGGTGCTGGCGGTGGACCCGGTGGCGGGCGGTGCCAAGGTGACCGCGCAGGCCCGCGCCTGCGGCTGGCCCGCGCTGCTGGCCGCGGAGCAGGTGGACGCGCGCCGGCTCCAGCGGTGGTGGGACTGGTGTCTGACCTCGGGCCGGGTGGCCGCCCGGCAGGTCCGCGACACCTTCCGCGAGGGCCGCGTGCCGGACGGCGCGGACCGGCTGCTGGAGGCGCTGGCACCGCGCGCCGACGCCGGTTAGCCCGGGATCCGCCCGGGCACTCGGACGCCCCCACGGTGGTCCTGGAAGGAGAGAGGGTGTCCGTCGGTCGGCTCCCCGAGCACGAACAGCACATCCTCGACGAGATCGAGCGGGCGCTGCGCCGCGACCGCCGGCTCGACCGGCGCCTGCGCACGTTCGGGTCGCGCCGGGGCTCCCACGCGACGCGGCTGCTGGTGCGTGCGGCCTGCTACCGCCCGCGCGGGCGGACGGTGGCCGTTGCGCTCACGGTGTCCGTCACGCTGATGGTGACCGGCATCGTCACCTCGGCACCGTGGGCGATCTGGGCGTTCGCCGCGGTGTGGCCGCCCACGCTCTTCGCCGTGTTCCGGCTGCTGTGCCGGTGGTCGGGCGCCGAGCGTGTGCCCTCCGGGACAGTGGTCCGGCGCGGCGGGGGGTGACGGCCGCACCTGGACGCCGGGGTTCGGGGACGGGAGGCGGGGCCGGGAGACGGGACGCGAACGCGGCCGTCGGCGGGGAACGCCGGGAGGGCGAGGGGTGGCGCGGCCCGCGGGCCGCACGGCGCGTACCGGCCGGTGTCCCGCCGGGTTCCCGGTTCCCTTCTCGTGTCAGCCGATGTAGCGGCGGGCCGTGGAGGCACGTTGGACGGGCTCCAGGAGGCGGAACCGGGACTCGACCTCGCGGGGCAGGACGCGGCGTTCCCGCAGGACCCAGGGCAGGGCGGCGGCCGCCTCCGCGAAGGCGCGCAGGGAGGCCGTGTCGCGCGGGACGGTGCGGGCCAGGTCCAGGGTGCGGCGCAGGGCGGGACCGGCCGGGCGGCGCAGCCAGGTGAACCACAGGGTGTTGCGGATGCCGTGCACCCGGCGCAGGGTGGCGTCGCGTGCCACGGAGGCCTGGTGGTGGATCGTCAGGTGGTCGGCGTAGGTGAGCCACCAGCCGCCGGCCGCCAGGTCGGCGGCCAGCAGTTCCTCCTCGCCGCCGAGCCAGAGGCGCGGGTGGAAGCCGCCCGCGGTGCGGAAGGCGTCGGTGCGCAGCACGGTCGCGGCGGCCAGGAACGAGCCGAGGGCCGGCCCGGGCAGCCAGGGCGGGCCGGGCACGGGGGAGTCGCGCAGTTCGCGGACGATCGGGTCCTCGGTGCCGCCGGGTTCGACGATGATCCGCGCGGTGACCGAGCCGAGCGCCGGGTGCCGGTCGAGCAGGTCGGCGGCACCGGCGAGGGAGCCGGGCGACCACCAGGAGTCGTCGTCGCAGAAGGCGGTGTAGGGCGTACGGACCTCGCGGACGGCGAGGTTGCGGCCGACGGCGCCGAGGTTGCCGCCGGGGCACAGCAGCCGGACCCCCGGGTGGTGACGGGCGACGGCCTCGGCGGTGCCGTCGGTGGAGCCGTTGTCGGTGACGATCACCGCCGGCCGCTCGGGGAGCGAGACGAGGTGACCGAGGGTGCGCAGGAGTTCGGGGCGCCGGTTGTGGGTGATGACGACGACGGTGGTGCGGGGGTCGCTCATGCGGGCGCCCCTTCCAGCAGGCGGGCGGCCCGTTCCACGTGCGGGGGCAGCGGCCGGCGCTCGCGCAGGGCGGCGGGCAGCCGGGGAAGGGTCTCCCGCAGGGCGCGCCGGGCCTGGTGGTCGCCGCGGGCCTCGGTGGCGAGGGCTCCGGTGCGGGCGACGGCGTAGGGGAGGGGGCGGCGCAGCCAGGCGGTCAGGAGTTCGTTGCGGCGCTGGACCGCCGGGCGGCCGGGGCGGGGGGCGGGGGCCGGGTGGTGGTGGGCGACGACGTCGGGGCAGTGGGTGACGCCCCAGCCGCGCGCGGCGAGGTCGTAGGCGAGGAGGGTCTCCTCGCCGCCGATGGACAGCAGCCGGTGGAAGCCGCCCGCGTCGAGGTGGGCGCGGCGGCGGACGACGGCGCCGCAGGCGAGGAAGCCCAGCACCTGGGTGCCCGGGAGGTCGGTGGCCGGGCCCAGCGGGGAGCCGGCGAGGACGTCGTTGAGCGGGTCCGGCTCGGCGGCCGGGCCGACGAGGGTGCGGGCGGCGATCAGGCCGAGCCGGGGGTGGGCGTCGAACAGCTCGGCCGCGTGGGCCAGGGCACCGGGCGACCACCAGGAGTCGTCGTCGCTGAACGCCACGTACGGGGTGTCGAGGACGCGGATGCCGTGGTTGCGGGCCAGGGCGCCGTGGTTGACGGGCAGCGCCAGTACCCGCACCTCGGGGAAGTCCCGGGCGAGCATGGCGCGCGTGCCGTCGGTGGAGGCGTTGTCGGCGACCAGGATCTCGGGCCGTTCGGGCAGGGCGAGGAGGTGCTGGAGGGTGACGGCGAGCCGGTCGCACCGGTCGCGAGTGGCGATGACGACGCCGAGGGTGCGGTGGTCGGTCATGGCGCGTTTCCTCCTCCCGGGTTCGGGGTGCCGGGCAGCCGGCGGACGGCGCGCAGGACCTCCTCGGGGGTGATCCGCAGCAGCGCCGGGTCGGGGCGGCGGCCGTGGGGATCGCCCCGCGGGCCGTGCCACAGGGCGATGTGGCGGGGGTGCGGGGGCGGGCCCCAGTGGCTGGGCGGGACCGGGCCGAAGAGGGTGACGGTCGGGGCGGCGTGGGCGACCGCCAGGTGGGCGATGCCGGTGTCGCCGCTGACGACGGCGCGGGCGCCGGCGACGAGGGCGCGGAGCAGCTCGAGGGGCGGGCCGCCGGCGAAGACGTCGGTGTCGGGCAGATCGGCCCGCTCGGCGAGCCGCGCCACCAGATCGTCCTCGTCCGCGCCGCCCGTGACCACGACCCGTACGCCGTGCCCGCGCAGCGCGGTCGCGACGGCCGCGTAGCGCTCGACCGGCCAGCAGCGGGCCGGGGCTCCGGCGCCGGGGTGCAGGACGACGGCACCGGGGGCGGGGGACGCGGTGTGCGGGCGGGGCAGCAGCAGGTCGGTGGGGTCGGCGTCGATGCCGTACCAGCCGAGGAGCCGGCACCAGCGGTCCCGTTCGTGTTCCCGCGCGTACCGGGGCGGGCCCTCGATCTCCGGGGTCCCGGGGTGCGCGAACGCCAGCAGCCGCAGGGGGCGCAGCCGCTGCAGCAGGCGGTGGCTGGGCGGCCCGTCGCCGTGCAGGTCGACGGCGACGTCGGGGGGCGGCCCGGTCCAGTCGAGGGCACGGGGTACGGCGCGTCCGGGGGCGGAGGCGGGCAGAAGGCGGTCCACGGCTCCCGTGGCCCGGGCGACCGGCGCGAGCCCGGCGGGCGCGGCCAGCACCAGTTCGTGGCGGGGGAACGACCGCCGCAGGGCCCGCAGCGCGGGAACCCCCGCCAGCAGATCGCCGAGCCCCAGGGCCCGCAGCACCAGGACCCGGGCCCGCGGCGCGGCGGCCCCGTCCACCGGACCGTCGGGGGCCGGTCCCGCGAAGGGGCCGAGGGGCCCCCACGGCCCCTCCGGCACGGCATCGTTCCCGTCTGCCGCGGCGGGCGCGGTGCCGTCCGCCGCGACGGGCTCGCCGTCCCGCGCGGCCCCCGCGGTGCCCGGCACCGGCGCGGCGCCGTCCGGTGCCGGGTTCCCGACGCCCGGTGACGCCGGCGGTGCCACAGCACGCCCGCGGGGCGTCGCGACGGCGCTCCTCATCGGTTCACCTCCCCGCACGGCCGTTCCGGGGCGTCCAGGAAGCCGGACAGCCCGGCGCCTCCACGAGCTTGTCGACGGCGGCGACGACGTCGTGCGCGGTCACCTCGTCCAGGCACGGATGGCCGGGTACCGGACACCGCCGCGCCCTGGTGCCGGCGCACGGCGCGTGCTGGTCGCCGAGCAGCACGTACGGCACCCCGTACGGCCGCCACCGCTCGGCGGGGACGACCGGCGCGAACAGGGAGACCACCGGGGTGCCGACCGCGGCGGCGAGATGCGCGGGGCCGGTGTTGCCGGTCACGACGCAGTCGGCGCCGGCCAGCACCCCGGAGAGTTCGGCGGCGCCGGTGCGGCCACCGAGGTCGAGGGCCCGGCCGCCGGCGACGTACGCGGTCAGGTCCCGTTCCCCCGCGCCGCCGGTGACCACCACCCTGCGCCCGGCGGCGGCGAGTTCGCGCACCGCCTGCGCGCACCTGCCGGGGCTCCAGGCGCGGGCGGGCACGCTGGCGCCCGGGTGGAGGACGACGTAGCGGCCGGGACCGGTCAGCGCCTCGGTCGCCGGGGGCGCCAGGACCCGCAGCCGCCCGTCGCCGGGCCGGGGGAAACCGGCTGCCTCGGCGAGGTCGAGCGCGGCCTCGGCCTCGTGGGCGTGGGGGGCGCGGTGGTGGCGTACGTCGAGGAGGGAGCCGGGATGGTCCTCGCTGTCGGCGGCGATGCGGCGGACCCCGGCCAGGCGCAGCAGCAGGGCGGTGGGCAGCGGGCACTGGTGGTAGGAGGTGAGGATCAGCGCGGTGTCGGCGTCGACGGCGGCGACGAGTGCGTCGACGGCCCCGCGGTCGACCGCGGGCGGCTGGAACCCGGTCCAGGGGGAGTCCCACACGAGCACCTCGTCCACGCCGGGCAGCAGCCGGGCGGCGGGGGCCCCGTGCGGTCCGCACAGCAGGGTGACGGTGTCGGCGCGGGCGGCGACGGCGCGCACGGCCGGTCCGGCGAGCAACACGTCGCCGAAGCTGTCGAGCCGGGTCACGAGTGCCTTCACCCCCGCCTCCCCTGCCCGGCACGCCCCGTGCGGGACGCGGACGGGTCCGTGCCGAGCCGCCGCGCCGGCGTCGTCCGGGCGGGGCCGGAGGTGCCTCCGGGATCACCCGGCGGGGGGATGGCCCCGGGGCGGTCCCACGGTGGGGCGGTCAGCAGCAGCCGTACCGCCGTCGTGAGGTCCGGGGCCCGGTGCGGTGCGGCGGTGATCTCCTCGGGGCGGGTCTGCGGGGTGGGGACGAGGATGCCGTGGGCGCCGGCGCGGCGCGCGGCCTCCATGTCGGCACCGATGTCACCGATGACGACGCAGTCGGCGGGGTGCACGCAGATCCGGCCGGCCGCCCACAGCACCATGCCCGGCCGCGGTTTGCGGCAGCGGCAGCCGTCGTCCGGGCCGTGCGGGCACAGCGCCCACACGTCGAAGGGGCCGAGGAGTTCCTCCACGCGGCGGTTGACGCGGCGCGCGTCCGCCCCGGTGAGCAGTCCGCGCGCGATGCCGGACTGGTTGGTGACGACGCCGGTGCGGACACCGCGTGCGCGCAGTTCGTCGAGTGCCTCGCGGGCGCCCTCGACGGGCCGCACCAGGCCGGGGTCGGCGTTGTAGGGGACGTCGTGGACCAGTGTGCCGTCGCGGTCGAACAGCACCGCCTTCACCGGGCTCACCGGGCCGCCTCCCGCCGGGCGGGGGCGCCGCGGTGGCGCCCGGCCCCGGCCGGCCGGGGCCGGGCCGCGGCGGGCGGGATGACCACGCTGGTGGCCGGCACGGCCGTCACCTCCTCGCGGGTGCGCGGGCCGGGAACGATGCGGGCGCGAGCGGACTCGGCGGCTCCTCCGTCCCCGCGGGACCTGTGGTGCCGCGGGGTGGCGGGTGCCGCGTTCGCAGCTGTCTCAAACACTTGGAGACAGCTCAGCATGATTGATGCCGCTGTGCGACCTTTCCCGGTCCTTCGTCCGTGTCGCCGGGGGCGGCGGCCACCGGCGCGGGCGTCCACCGGCCGCGGGCTCCCCGCGGCGCGGGCGGTCCTCCGCTCCTCGTCCCCGGGGAGGCCGGGCCGGGAGAGGCGTACCGGTGGGTGCGGAGGGCCGGTGACTGGGCCGACCGGGTGAGGCCCACCGGGGACGTGCCGGAGTCCGGCGGGGATTCCCTAGGATCGGTCCGTGGCCACTTTCCTCGTGCAGCGCACGGCACCCCTCCCCGTCGACGAGGCCTGGCGCCGGCTCACCGAGTGGCCCCGGCACGACGACGGGGTCCCCCTCACCCGGATCACCGTGACCACTCCCCCGCCGACCGGCGAGGGCACGAGGATCCTCGCCCGCACGGGCCTCGGTCCGCTCGCCTTCGACGACCCGATGGAAGTGACGCTGTGGCAGCCCCCGGTGGACGGCTCCCCGGGACTGTGCCGCCTGGAGAAACGCGGCCGCGTCGTCCTGGGCTGGGCGGAGATCGAGGTGGGGCCCGGACCGGGTGGCCGGGCGCGGGTGCGGTGGCGGGAGGAGATCCGGCTCCGTTTCCTGCCGGCCGCCATGGACGGCGTGGTGGCGCGGGCCGGCCGCCAGGTGTTCGGACGGGCGGTGAACCGGCTGCTCCGCCGCCCCTGACGGCCCCGCCGGCGGACGGGGCCGCTCAGGCCACCGACCCGATCCGGCCCGTCGGCGCGGTTCCGCCGTCCTCGTGGTGGATGGGGGTGCGGGCGCCCGTCAGGGACACCCCGCTGCCGCCCCGCCGGTTCGCCACGATCTCGGCGGCGATGGACAGGGCGGTCTCCTCCGGCGTACGGGCGCCCAGGTCCAGGCCGATGGGCGACCGCAGCCGTGCCAGTTCCAGGTCGGTCACGCCGACCTCGCGCAGGCGCGCGGCGCGGTCCAGGTGAGTGCGGCGGGAACCCATCGCGCCGACGTAGGCCACCGGCAGGCGCAGGGCCAGCCTCAGCAGCGGTACGTCGAACTTCGCGTCGTGGGTGAGGACGCACAGCACCGTGCGGGCGTCCACGGACGTGCGCTCCAGGTACGTGTGCGGCCACTCGACGACGACCTCGTCCGCCTCCGGGAAGCGTGCCCGGGTGGCGAACACCGGGCGCGCGTCGCACACCGTGACGTGGTGGCCGAGGAACTTGCCGACCCGGACCAGCGCCGACGCGAAGTCGATCGCGCCGAAGACGATCATCCGGGGCGGCGGCACCGAGGACTCGACCAGCAGCGTCAGCGGTGCTCCGCACCGTGAGCCGTGCTCCCCGATCTCCAGGGTGCCCGTGCGGCCCGCGTCCAGCAGGGCGCCGGCCTCCGCCGCCACCGTGCGGTCCAGCTCCGGGTGGGCGCCGAAACCGCCCTCGCGGGAGCCGTCCGGGCGGACCACCAGCGCCCGGCCCGCCAGCGCCGCCGGGCCGCTCACGATCCGCGCCAGGGCCGCCGCCTCGCCGCGCGCGGCGGCGGCGAGCGCGGACGCCAGCACCGGCCGGGCGGGGTCCGCCGCCCGTACCGGCGCCACCAGCACGTCGATGACGCCGCCGCAGGTCAGGCCCACGGCGAAGGCGTCCCCGTCGCCGTACCCGAAGCGCTCCACGGCGGGCGCGCCGTCCCGCAGGGCCTGCGCGCACAGTTCGTAGACGGCGCCTTCCACACAGCCGCCGGAGACGGACCCGATCGCCGTGCCCTCGGCGTCCACCGCGAGCGCGGCGCCGGGCTGCCGGGGCGCGCTGCCGCCGGTCGCCACCACGGTGGCGACCGCGAAGTCACGGCCCTGCTCCACCCACCGGTTCAGCTCTTCGGCGATGTCCAGCATCTCTCCGTCTCCTCGGGATCGCGTGGAAGCCCCACGTGGAGGCGCCGGTCGCCCGGGCCTCGCCCCGGGCGGTCCTGATCTCGGCGTGGGCGGGGACCGGCGCCGGGACGGCCGTGGGGTGGCCGGGCCGCCCGGCGCCGGGGCGGGTCACATGGTCCCGGTGAGGTGTTCCGGGCGTACCGGGGTCCTGTTCAGCTCCAGGCCCGTCGCGGCGCGGATGGCCGCGAGGACCGCCGGGGTCGACGACAGGGTGGGCGCCTCGCCGACGCCGCGCAGCCCGTACGGCGCGTGGTCGTCGGCGAGTTCGAGCACGTCGACGGGGATGGTCGGCGTGTCGAGGATCGTGGGGATGAGGTAGTCCGTGAAGGACGGGTTCCTCACCTTCGCGGTCTTCGGGTCGACGATGATCTCCTCCATGACCGCCATGCCCAGGCCCTGGGTGGTGCCGCCCTGGATCTGGCCGACGACGGACAGCGGGTTGAGCGCCTTGCCGACGTCCTGCGCGCAGGCCAGTTCGATCACCTTCACCAGGCCGAGTTCGGTGTCGACCTCGACGACGGCGCGGTGCGCGGCGAAGGAGTACTGCACGTGGCCGTTGCCCTGGCCGGTGCGCGGGTCGAAGGGTTCGGTCGGCCGGTGCCGCCACTCCTGCTCGACCTCCACGGCCTCGTCGCCGAGGACGTCCACCAGGTCGGCGAGCACCTCGCCGCCGCCGGTGACGACCTTGCCGCCCTCCAGCAGGAGTTCGGCGGTCGCCCACGCCGGGTGGTACGAGCCGAACCTGCGCCGGCCGAGCTCCAGCACCCTCTCGCGGACCAGTTCGCAGGCGTTCCTGATCGCGCCGCCGGTGACGTACGTCTGCCGGGACGCCGAGGTCGAACCGGCCGAGCCCACCCGGGTGTCGGCGGGATGGATCGTCACCCGGGCGACGCCCAGCTCGGTGCGGGCGATCTGGGCGTGGACGGTGACACCGCCCTGGCCGACCTCCGCCATCGCGGTGTGCACGGTGGCGACCGGCTCCCCGCCGACCGCCTCCATGCGGACGCGGGCGGTGGAGTAGTCGTCGAAGCCCTCGGAGAAGCCGACGTTCTTGATGCCGACCGCGTAGCCGACCCCGCGGACGACGCCCTCCCCGTGGGTGGTGTTGGACAGGCCGCCCGGCAGCTGGCGCACGTCGGTGCCCTCGCTGGACTCCCACTGGCGCTCCGGCGGCATCGGCATCGCCTTGACGCGGCGCAGGAGTTCGGCGACCGGTGCCGGGGAGTCGACCCGCTGCCCGGTGGGCATGACCGCGCCCTGTTCCATCGCGTTGAGCTGCCTCAGCTCCACCGGGTCCATGCCGAGCCGCCGCGCCAGCCTGTCCATCTGCGCCTCGTAGGCGAAGCACGCCTGGACCGCGCCGAAGCCGCGCATGGCGCCGCAGGGCGGGTTGTTGGTGTAGAGGGCGATGGCCTCGATGTCGACGTCGTCGACGACGTAGGGGCCGATGCCGAGCGAGGCGGCGTTGCCGACCACGGCCGGGGAGGCGGAGGCGTACGCGCCGCCGTCGAGGACGATGCGGCACTTGACGTGGGTCAGCCTGCCGTCCGCGGTGGCCCCGTGCTCGTAGAACAGCTTGGCCGGGTGGCGGTGGACGTGGCCGAAGAAGGACTCGAACCGGTTGTAGACGATCTTGACGGGTTTGCCGGTGCGCAGCGCCAGCAGGCAGGCGTGGATCTGCATGGACAGGTCCTCGCGCCCGCCGAACGCGCCGCCGACGCCGGCCAGCGTCATCCGTACCCTGTCCTCGGGCAGGCCGAGCACGGGCGCGATCTGGCGCAGGTCGGAGTGGAGCCACTGGGTGGCGACGTAGAGGTGGACGCCGCCGTCCTCCTCGGGCACGGCGAGGCCGGACTCGGGGCCGAGGAAGGCCTGGTCCTGCATGCCGAAGGTGTACTCGCCCTCGACGATCACGTCCGCGCGGCGCCGGGCCGCGCCGACGTCACCGCGCACGATGGGCTGGCGGTGGACGACGTTGGGGTGCGGGACGCGGCCGGCATGGTGGTCGTCGCGGTCCTCGTGGACCAGGATCGCGTCCGGGGCGAGCGCGGAGGCCTCGTCGGTGACGACGGGGAGTTCGCGGTAGTCGACCTTGATCCTGGCGGCGGCGCGACGCGCGGTCTCCGGGTGGTCGGCGGCGACGATCGCGACGGGCTCGCCGTGGTGGCGGACCCTGCCGTGCGCGAGGACCGGGGTGTCCTGGATCTCCAGGCCGTAGTTCCGCACGTCGGTCGGCAGGTCGTCGTAGGTCATCACGGCGTACACGCCCGGCAGTGCGAGGGCCTCGCTCGTGTCGATCGACGCGATCTCGGCGTGGGCGACGGTGGAGCGCAGGATCTGGCCCCAGAGCATGTCCTCGTGCCACAGGTCGGAGGAGTACGCGAACTCGCCGGTGACCTTGAGGGTGCCGTCCGGGCGGAGGGTGGACTCGCCGATGCCGCCCTTGGTCCCCGAGCCCTGGGTGATCCTGGTGGGAACGCCGTTCGTCGCCATGCTCAGACCCCCTCGGACCGGCGGGCGGCCGCCAGGCGGACCGCGTCCATGATCTTCTCGTAGCCGGTGCAGCGGCACAGGTTGCCCGACAGGGCCTCGCGGATGTCCGCGTCGGTCGGGTCGGGGTTGCGCTCCAGCATCTCGTCGGCGGCGACCAGCAGGCCCGGGGTGCAAAAGCCGCACTGCACGGCGCCGGCGTCGATGAACGCCTGCTGGACGGGGGCCAGTTCGGTGCCCCCGCCGGTCTCCGGACCGGTGCCCCCGGGCCGCCACCGCCGGGCCTCGTCCAGCGGGGTGCCGCGGGCCCCGGACCCGCGGGAGCGTTCCCCGGCGAAGTCCGCCAGGCCCTCCACGGTGACGACCTCGCGTCCCTCGGCCTGGCCCGCGGCGACGAGGCAGGAGCACACCGGCACGCCGTCGAGCCGTACGGTGCACGAGCCGCACTCGCCCTGTTCGCAGGCGTTCTTGGAACCGGGCAGGCCGAGCCGCTCGCGCAGCACGTACAGCAGGGACTCGCCCTCCCAGACGTCGTCGGCTTCCTGGGGGCGTCCGTTGACGGTGAGGTTGAGTCGCATCACGCGGCCCCTTCGGTGCTGCGGTGGGCGCCGCGGTACGACTCCCAGGTCCAGGTCAGGGTGCGGCGGGCCATGACGCCGACCGCGTGGCGGCGGTAGCTCGCGGTGCCGCGTACGTCGTCGATCGGGTTGCAGGCGGCGGCGCACAGGTCGGCGAACCGCCTGGCGACCGACGGGGGGATGATCTTCCCGTTGTCCCAGAGGCCGTCCTCCTCCAGCGCCGCGTTCAGGAATTCTTCGGCGGTCTTCGCCCGGACGGGTGTCGGGGCGGCGGAGCCGATGCCGGTGCGGACGGTCCGCGACCCGGGATGCAGGGCCAGCCCGAAGGCGCACACGGCGATGACCATCGCGTTGCGGGTGCCGACCTTGGAGTACTGCTGGGGGCCGTCGGCCCTCCTGATGTGGACGGCGCGGATCAGCTCGTCGGGCGCCAGCGCGTTGCGCTTCACGCCGGTGTAGAAGTCGTCGATCGGGATGCGGCGCGATCCGCGCACCGACTCGGCCTCGACCTCGGCACCGGCGGCGAGCAGCGCCGGGTGGGCGTCGCCGGCCGGGGAGGCGGTGCCGAGGTTGCCGCCGACGCCGCCGCGGTTGCGGATCTGCGGGGAGGCGACCGTGTGGGAGGCGAGGGCGAGCCCGGGCAGCTCGGCGCGCAGGTGCTCCATGATCTTCGAGTACGGGACGGAGGCGCCGAGCCGCACGCTCTCCTCGCCGACCTCCCATGCGTACAGGTCGGCGACGCGGTTCAGGTCCATGAGGTACTCGGGCCGCCGGTGGTCGAAGTTGATCTCGACCATCACGTCGGTGCCGCCCGCGATCGGCACAGCGGTGGGATGCTCCGCCTTCGCGGCGAGCGCCTCCTCCCAGCTGGCGGGGCGAAGGAAGTCCATGACCGGCTCTCTTCTTCGTCTGTGGGGCGTCCGGATCGAGCCGATCCGGATCCGGCGGGCCCGGCTCGTCCTGTGCGGTGCACTCGCGATGGGGTCAGTACACCGCCGGGCGCGGCGCCGGGGTCAGTCACGGAAACCATGAAGGAGTTGGCTGGCCAGCACGGCCATCTTGTAGATTCGTATGAACGGGGGTCGTCTGTCACCTCCCACCTTCCTCCGGAAGCGGAGGACGCGGTCCGGGAAACGGCCGACGCCCCTGCCCGGCCACCCACCGGGCCCTCACCCGACGATCCCCCACGGTCCATCGCAGGTACCGAGACGAGAAACGGCGGCGACGACAATGCGGCTGCGCGCACTGCTGGACACCGACGCGCTGGGTCTGAAGCTGCTCGGCGGCGAGGACGAGCTGGACCGCACGGTGCGCGGGGTGATGACGACCGACCTCAGGGACCCCAGCCGTTATCTCTCGGGCGGGGAACTGGTGCTCACCGGTCTGGCCTGGCGCCGCGGCGCGGCGGACTCCGAGCCGTTCGTACGGATCCTGGTGCAGGCCCGGGTGGCCGCGCTCGCGGCCGGTGAGGCGGAGCTGGGCGATGTGCCGGAGGACCTGGTCGTGGCCTGCGCGCGGCACCGGCTGCCGTTGTTCGCGGTGCACGAGTCGGTCGCCTTCGCGACCGTCACCGAGCACGTCGTGCGGCAGGTGTCCGGGGAGCGCGCCGGCGATCTCGCGGCCGTGGTGGACCGGCACCGGCGGATGATGACCTCGGGTCCGGCCGGCGGCGGCCCCGACGTGGTGCTCGACCTGCTCGGCTCCGACCTGGACCTGCGGGCCTGGGTGCTGTCGCCGGCCGGCCGGCCGATCGCGGGCCCGGGGGCCGACGGGTCGCGGGGAGCGGGTCCCGTGCTGCCCGCCGACGTGTGCGCGCGGCTCGCCGCGGAGCAGCTGGCGGCCGCCCGCACCGGCCGGCGCGGACCGCACCGGGTCACGCTGGGCCAGACGACGTACAGCCTCTTCCCGGTGCACGGCGGCGGGCGCACCGCGCCGGCGGCACGGGACGTGCGCGAGACGGTGCTGTCGGACTGGCTGCTGGCGGTCGAGGCGGACGCCGGGGACTGGGCCGAGGAGCGGCTGGACCTGCTGCACGGCGTCACCCAGCTGATCGCCGTGGAACGGGACCGCCGGGACGCGGCGCGCACGGTCCGGCGCCGGCTCGCGCAGGAGGTGCTGGAGCTGGTGCAGACCGGCGCCGCGCCCGCCGAGATCGCGGCACGGCTGCGGGTGGCCGCTCCGGTGCTGCTGCCCGGGCTCGGGACCGCGCCGCACTGGCAGGTGGTGGTGGCCCGGGTCGACTGGGACGGCGGGGAGGTCGAGGGCGGGCCGGTGGCCCAGGCACTGCTGGAGGAGATCCTGGTCGACCCGGCGTCCACCGGGCCCGAGCACTTCGACCGCATCGCGGTCGCGCACACCGGGGACGAGGCGGTCGCGCTGGTGCCGCTGCCCGCCGTGACCGGCGAGCACGACGGCTCCGGCACGGGCGTCCTCGCCGACGCGCTGCTGGAATCCGTGCGCGGCCCGCTGACGGCCGGCCTGCGCGACGACGGCCGGCTCACCCTCGGTGTCTCCGCCGCCGTGCACTCGGCGGAGGGGCTGCGCGGGGCGCTGGAGGAGGCACGGCACGCCCGGCGCGTGGCCGCGGCCCGCACGGGCCGGGTCTGCGCGGCCGGCCACCAGGAGCTGGCGTCGCACGTCCTGCTGCTTCCCTTCGTCCCCGACGACGTACGACGCGCCTTCACCGCCCGCCTCCTGGACCCCCTGCGGGACTACGACCGCCGCCATCGCGCCGAGCTGATCCCCACCTTGGAGGCGTTCCTCGACTGCGACGGCTCCTGGACCCGCTGCGCGGCCCGCCTCCACCTGCACGTCAACACGCTGCGCTACCGCGTCGGGCGCATCGAGCAGTTGACGGGCCGTGACCTGTCCCGCCTGGAGGACAAGCTGGACTTCTTCCTGGCCCTGCGCATGAGCTGAGCCGCCGCGGGCCGTTCCGCGGGTCCGGGCCCCCGGCCCACGACTTTGTGAAATCCTTCACCCGCCCTCTTGGCCGGGCCCCGTGGTTCGTGCTGAGATGCGGCCACCACTCAACAGCTCGATGGCGTGCTCGGGGAGGGCAACGTGGCGCATACCGCCATGTCCGGTGACGGAACGACCGCCGATGACGATGCCCTCCGGACCGCGGTGTGGCGGCTGCGCTCCCGCGCCTGCTGGGCCGACGCCGCCGCCCTGCTCACGGCCGGCACCCCCGGCGCGGCCCTGCAGCGGGCGTCGCTGCTGGTGGAGCGGTGCCTGTACACCGAGGCCGGCTGGGAGGAGGCCGAGGACGCGCTGCGTACGGCCGAGGCGCTGGCGCACAGCGACGAGGAGCGGGGCGCCGCCGCTTGTGAACGCGGTTACCTGGCCTACGCCGCCACCCTGTTCGCCGTGCGTGACCGGGCCGACGAGGCGCGGGCCGCGTTCGGCCGGGCGGCCGCGCTGATCGCCCCGGGGGCGGCGGGGCGGGCGCTGCTGGACTTCCGGCGCGGGCTGATCGCCGAGAACCTCACCCGGTCCCCGCAGGCGGCGCGAGCCGCCTACCGCCGCGCCCACGCGGGCGCCACCGCGCACGCCGACCCGCTGCTGCTCTCCGGGACCTGGCGCCACCTGGCGGGACTCGCCCTGCGCGAGGGAGAGTTGGCCGAGGCACGGCACGGCTTCGCCGAATCCCTGCGGATCCGTGAGGAGTTGGGCTATCTCGTCGGCACGGCTCCGGCCCTGGTCTCGCTCGCCGAGACGGAGACCGAGCCCGAGGCGTCCCGGCTGCGCGAGGAGGCCCGCCGGCTGTTCCGGCTCCTGGGCGGCGTCCCCACCTGGCTGGCCCGCCAGCTGGCGCCGCCGGCCCCGGGGACGGCGACGGCTTAGCCACGGCAACCGGGGGCGTCGTAGCGGCGGCGCGGCGGCGGCCCTCGTTCAGGCCGCCCCGGTGAAGTGCTCCCCGACCAGCGCGCGCACCACGTCGAGGTCGCCCGCGACCAACGCGTCCAGCAGGGCCGTGTGCTCGTGGGCGTCGGCGACCAGTTCCGCCCGGCCCCGGGCGCCGGGGACGCTGCCGACCAGGGGCCACTGGGCGCGGCGGTGGAGGTCCTCGGCGATCCGGACCAGCTCCTCGTTGCCGGCGAGGCGCAGCACGGCGCCGTGGAAGGCGCGGTCGGACTCGGCGTACGCGGCCCGGCAGCCGGAGGAGGCGGCGCGGACCGTGGCCTCGGCGAGCGGGCGCAGTTCGGCCCAGCGCTCGGGGGGCACGGTCCGGGCCAGCCGCAGCATCACCGGGACCTCGATCAGGGCCCGCACCTCGGCCAGCTCGGCCAGTTCCCGCGCGCCCCGCTCGACGACCCGGAAGCCCCTGTTCGGCACGACCTCGACCGCGCCCTCCAGGGCGAGCTGCTGCATGGCCTCCCGCACGGGCGTGGCGGAGACGCCGAACCGCTCGGCCAGCACGGGAGCGGAGTACACCTCGCCGGGGCGCAGGTCGCCGGTCACCAGCGCGGTGCGCAGCGCGGTGAGGATCTGCCCGCGTACGGAGGAGCGCCGGACGACGGGCCGGGGCCGGGAAGGGGCCGGTTCGCCGTGCGTGTGCTCGCCGCGCACGGCTCCGCCCCCGGTGTCGCCGGGCCGGCCGCGCCACCGGTCCCGTACCTCTTCGCAGGCCCGGGCCGCGTCCTGCGCGGCCGGCTGGGCGGGCACCCGGAAACGGTCCCGGCCGGTCGCCGCGCCCCCCGTTGCGGCGGAGCCCTGCGTGTCCTGCTTCACGAGGTCCTCCTGGGACGTGTCGGCACTTGGGGCCATTACGGCGGGTTGTCACCTGTCCGTCAAGCACCATAAGCGCATCGGACGCCAGTTCACATCTCACCGATCTTGGGTAAGGTGAGCCTTACCTTTTATCGACCGGCTCCTCGAGACGTGAAGGGGTGCTCCCATGCCCGTGCCCGGTTCGGCTGTCGCGGACGCGTACGCCCGCCTGGCGGAGGCCTTCCCCGCGCTGG
Organism: Streptomyces sp. NPDC016640; assembly: GCF_043076215.1. NCBI lineage: Bacteria > Bacillati > Actinomycetota > Actinomycetes > Kitasatosporales > Streptomycetaceae > Streptomyces > Streptomyces sp. NPDC016640. The sequence goes on along the minus strand of NZ_JBIBRG010000007.1, from coordinate 294,430 downwards.
CCGTCACCGAGCTCGCCGCCGGCGAGGAGACGCCCCGGGGCGGGGGCTGGGTGGCCGCGGCGGAGCTCGCCGAGGGCGGGACCGCCCTGGAGGCGTTCCTGGCCTGGGACGACACGCAGGTGCGGCGGGACTACGGACAGCAGGCCCGCCCCGACGTGATCGCCGGCTTCGGACTGCACCGCTACGCCTGGCCCGCCTGCCTGCTGATCACCGTGCCGTGGTTCCTGCACCGCCGCGTGCCGCGCTACCCCGTGACGCACGTCTCGTTCGACCGCGCCGCCCCCGGCCTGGCCGTGGGCCGCATGGCCGTACGGCCGGACGGCTTCGCCTGCCTGCCCGGCGACCCCGCCGCCGCGCTGCCCGGCGCCCGGGTGGTGCCCGACGAGGAGGCGCTGCGGGCGGAGGTGCGCGCGGCGGTGGCCCAGCACCTCGAGCCCGTCCTGGGCGGGTTCGGCCCGCTGATGCGCCGGCGCGGCCGGGCGCTGTGGGCCACGGCGACCGACGAGATCGTCGAGAGCCTGTGGTACGTCTCCCAGCTGCTCGGCGAGGAGGAGCGCGGGCTCGCCGAGCTGGAGCTGCTGCTGCCGGGCGCGACCAAGCCGTACGTGGGCGCGGCCACCTTCCGCCGGCCGGCCGGGCCGTCCGGCGGGGAACCGGCGCGCGCCACCCGGGACCGGGTCAGCTGCTGCATGTTCTACACCCTGCGCCCGGACGACTACTGCGCCACCTGCCCGCGCGCCTGCGCCACCGGCCGGACGGCCGAACGGGCCACCGCCCTGACCGCGCAGGCCGGCTGACGGCACGCCGGACACCGGCACCTCCTTTCGCACCGTAAGATCATCCGGTGAGTACACCGCAGAGGTAACAGGTACTTCACAATTTCCTCACCTCTCGCGGGAACTTTCCGTCGAACCACCCGTACGAGTAGTCTTATTCGAACCCAACTCCCGCCCCTCACTCGGCCGTTCGAGCAGAACGCCGCCCTGGGACACCCCCTCGCACTCCCTTGGCGGGCTCTTGCCCCGAAACCCCCTGAGGGCTGCTGGGATTGGGCCACTATGGCGGGCGTTACGCCCTATCCCAATGCAAGGGACCCCTTAGATGAGACTGACCGACATATCGCTGAACTGGCTGCTTCCGGGCGCCGTGCTGCTCCTGGGCATGCTGGCGGCGGTGGCGGTGCTGGCGCGCGGCAAGCGCTCCTCGGTCAAGGACACGAGCGCGGACGACTCGTGGGAGCGCAGCGAAGAGCGCCGCCGGCGCAAGGAGGCCCTGTACGGCACGGTCTCCTACATCCTGCTGTTCTGCTGTGCGGCGGTGGCCGCCGCGCTCTCCTTCCACGGACTGGTCGGCTTCGGCGAACAGAACCTCGGCCTGTCCGGCGGCTGGCAGTACCTCGTCCCCTTCGGCCTGGACGGCGCCGCGATGTTCTGCTCGGTCCTCGCCGTGCGCGAGGCCAGCCACGGTGACGCGGCCCTCGGCTCGCGCATACTCGTGTGGACGTTCGCCTTCGCCGCGGCCTGGTTCAACTGGGTGCACGCGCCCCGGGGCATCGGACACGACGGCGCCCCCCACTTCTTCGCGGGCATGTCCCTGTCGGCCGCAGTGCTGTTCGACCGGGCGCTGAAGCAGACCCGCCGGGCCGCCCTGCGCGAACAGGGCCTGGTGCCGCGTCCGCTTCCGCAGATCCGTATCGTCCGCTGGCTGCGCGCCCCCCGGGAGACCTACGGGGCCTGGTCGCTGATGCTGCTGGAGGGCGTGCGCAGCCTCGAGGAGGCGGTCGAGGAAGTACGCGAGGACAAGATCCGCAAGAACGAGGCGAAGCAGCGCCGGCGGGACCAGCAGCGCGTGGAGCGGGCCCGGGCGAAGGCGATCAGCCGGGGCCACCGCGGTTTCGTGGGCCGCGGCGGACGCGAGCTGGAGGCGCCGACGGTGGAGCGCGCCTCCGACGTGGTCTCCGCGGAGCCTGCCATACCGGCGCAGGAGGCCCTGCCCGTGCACCCGCGCCACTCCCTGCAGCCGGTGCGCACCGGCGCTGACCCGATGACCGTCGACCTCACCGCGGAGGACGACACCCAGGCCCTGCCGCGCCTGGACTCCCTGGAGCGCAAGCTCAAGGACCTGGAGCAGCAGTTCGGCTGACCTCGCGACGGGCGGATCACGGCGTACCACGGGACGGGGTGCGGTCCATTCGGGCCGCGCCCCGTCCCGTTCGCGTTCCCGGCCGGCCGCGCGCGCTTCAGGCCGCGGCTCCCCCGCCGAGTTCGAACCAGACGGACTTGCCCACCCCGTGCCTCCTGACCCCCCACCCGTCGGCCAGGGACTCGACCAGCACCAGGCCCCTTCCGTGGGTGCCGTCGTCGGAGCACGGCAGGCGCGGCCGGGGCTCGCGGGCCACGAAGTCCCGCACCTCCACCCGCAGTCCCCGTGGTCCGACGACGGCCGTCAGCACCGCCTCGTGGTCGGTGTGGACGATCGCGTTGGTGACGAGCTCGCTGGTGAGCAGTTCCGCCACCTCGGACCGTTCCGGGGTGGCCCAGTGCCTGAGCAGTTCCCGCAGTGCCCGGCGGGACTCGGGCACCGCCCGCAGATCCGCCCGCCCCAGTGTGCGCCTCAGCTGAGCCGCCGACACCTCACTCTTCATGGCCCCCGCCCGCGTGCCGACGTCGATTCCCCCTGCGCTCGAACACGTACACGGGAATCCTTGCCCCGTCACCCACGCGGCAGTCATGTCGAACCGTCAACGACCGGTTCTTGGCCGAAGTGCAGCTGCCACGCGAGCGGGCGGGGCCGTCCTCCCGACCTCCGTGGCGGGAGGACGAGCCCGGCTTCCGTGGTGGTCGCGCGGTGTCGGCGGAGCTGGTCGGCGGCCTTCGTCGTGGTCTTCCCGAAGGCGGCGGCCGGGGCCTCCTCGAAGCCGCCCGTTGCGCACCAGCGGCACCGGTGACCTGCCGCGCTGTGAGTACGGCGCCCCGGCCCGGGGCCAAAAGCCCCGGACGGGGTGAACCCGCCTGCGGCCGGGGCACGTTGCGCAGGTCGGACCGTGCCATCTGCGGCATCCGGCCGGCTCCTGGGTCCAGCACGGTCCTGGAGGCCGACAGTGCGAATCCGGTCACCGTCTCCGCGCTGATCTTCGGCGGGATGGACAGCGCGTCGGGATCGGTGACGATGCCGACGGGGAATTCACACCGGGCGCGTTCACGCCTCCCAGACGGCGGCGGCCGTACGGTCGTCCGCGTAACCCTTGACCCGTACCTGGGTGTCGGCGAGGAAGGCCGCGAGGCCGGGCGGTTCGGGACCGGCCCACCGGTCGGCCAGGTGGGCGCGCAGCTGCGCCTCACCGCGCAGCGGCTCGGCGAGTCCGGCGCCGCAGAGCAGCAGGGTGTCGCCCGGGCGGGCCACGGAGGTGCGGAAGCGGAAGGGTTCGCGGGGCGGCCCGGGGGCCGGCTCGTACGGGCTCGGGGGTGTGGGGATGCCCAGGTCCACGGTGAGGAGGTCACCGCCGGGGGTGCCGGGGGGCGGCGAGCCGAAACCGACCACGGGCTCGCCCTTGATCTCGGCGACCTCCGGTTCGATGTCCTGCCACTCGCCGTCCCGCAGCCGGAACAGCCCGCCGGGGCCGGCCCCGAAGAAGACCCGGGTGCGGCATTCGGGGTCGGCGGGCAGCAGCAGGCAGCGCAGGGTGGCCGCGTAGGCGCCGGGTTCGAGGCCCCGCTCGGCGGCGCTCGCGCGGAGCCTGCCGAGGCTGCGGTCGACGAGGCGGTGCAGGCCGGACTTGAGGTCGCCGCGCCGGGCGGCCCTGATGTCGTCGACGAGGCGGGCGTGGCTGCGGCCCACCGCCGCGCCGATCCACCGGCAGGCCTCGGCGGCGGCACGGTGCGCACCGGGGGCGGTCCGGGCGCCGGTCGCCAGCGCCACGAGGACCAGTGCCCGCTCCCCCGTGCCGAAGCGGGCGGTCAGCAGTGCGTCGCGGCGCGGTTCCCCCCGGTAGCGCGCGGAGTCCCCGCGCACCGAGGCGGCGCGCAGGGTGCAGGCCCCGTAGCGGGCTCCGTCCAGCACGGTGTCCGGTACCAGATCGTCCAGCGCGTCGGGGTCGGCGGCGGGGAGGGCGGTGGGTTCGGCGTCGTAGGTGGGGGGCCGGGAGCCCACGTGGGCGCGGGAGGGCGGCGGGCCCGGCGGCACGTCGAGGCGGGACGGGCGGGGGCTGGCGGGAGGGGACGCGGGCGGAGGCGCCGGGGCGGGCGTCCAGTTGCCGAAGGCCGCCGGGAGCGAGGGGGCCGCGGACGAGGGTGACGGATCCTCGGAGGGGGCGGCCGGCGGGGGCGAGGAGCCGGGCGGGGTGCCCTGTGCGGCGCTCGCGGGAGGTGGCGGCCTGCGCGGCCCCCGGGCCGTCGGCGGAAACGTCACCGGGCCCGGCGGAGCGGCGGGCGGCGGCTCCCAGGGCGCGCGCGGCACGGAAGGGGCGGCCGGCGGACCCGAAGGCGCCCGGGGCGGGGTGGCGGCGGACTCGGGCGGGGTGTCAGGACGGGGGGCCGGGTCCGGGTCCGGACCGGAAGCCGGACCCGGACCGGAAGCCGGGCCCGGACCGGAGGCCGGTGTCGCGCGGGGGGCGGGGAGTTTCGGCGCGGGGTCCGGGGCAGGCCCCGGCCCCAGCGTGCCGGACGCCGAGGCGAAGCGGTCGTCCAGGGAATCGGGCGCCGCCGCGGGACCCGTGTCACCGGTGGTGCCGTCGTACAGCTGCCCCCACCAGTCGTCGTCGGGACCGGTGGGCCTTCCCCCCTGCTGACTCATGTCCCCGATTGTCCACCGCGCGGGCGCGGTGGACAGGGGGCATCGGGAAAATCCCCGAACGGTGCCGCGCCCCGTGTGCCGGCCGGGTGAACGGCGGGCCGGCTGTCGTGCCACGGGATGCGCCGCCGCCGTCCCTCCTGCGCCGTTCCCCGGCCTCCTGCACCCTGGAGAGATGGGAGCGTGGGACCTCCTGCTGGTCGGCATGGTGCTCCTGCTCGGCCTGTGCGGAGTGCTGCTGCCGGGTGTGCCGGGGTCGTGGCTGGTGTGGGCCGCGGTCCTGTGGTGGGCGCTGAAGGAGCCCCGGCCGGTCGCGTGGTGGGTGCTCGTGGGGGCGACCGCCGTCCTGTTCCTGTCCCAGGTGGTGCGCTGGGCGCTGCCGCCGCGCCGGTTGCGGGCGGGCGGCGACGACGGCCGGATGCTGGCGTACGCGGGCTGGGGGTCGTTCCTCGGCTTCGTGCTGCTGCCGGTGGTCGGCGCGGTCCCGGGGTTCCTCGCCGGCGCCTACCTCTGCGAGCGGCTGCGGCTCGGCCGTCACGGCGAGGCCGTCACCGCGCTGCGTACGGCGATGCGCTCGGGCGGGGCCGGTGTGCTGGCGGAGCTGTTCACCTGCCAGCTGATCACGGCGGCGTGGCTGGGCGCCGTGTTCTGGGGCTGACCCGCCCGCGTGACCCGCGCCGGGGTCACGGCCCCGCCGCGGGTCACGCGCGCAGCACGCCCTCGTGGGTGAGCAGCCGCACCTTGCGCTCCAGTCCGCCCGCGTACCCGGTCAGCGATCCGTCGGAGCCGATCACGCGGTGGCAGGGGCGGACGATGAGCAGCGGGTTCGCCCCGATCGCGCCGCCGACGGCCCGTACGGCGGCCCGGGGCGCGCCGATCCGCGCCGCGATCTCGCCGTAGGACACGGTCGCCCCGTACGGCACGTCGTCGAGCGCGGCCCAGACCCTCTCCCGGAACGGTGTGCCGACCGCGCTCATGGCCAGCCGGAACTCCTCGAGCTCGCCGGCGAAGTACGCGGCGAGCTGCCGTTCGGCCTCGCGGAACGGTCCCGGATCCCGTTTCCAGGTCTCCCGCACGGTCCGTCCGCCCTTCTGCCCGGGCACGGAGAGCGAGGTCAGCTCGCCGGTCGGGGCCGCGGTGAGCAGCAGCGGCCCGACGGGGCTGGACACACTCGTCCAGTACGTTCCGGTGGTCGTCGTCATGGTCATCAGTACTCCAACTCCCCTGCGGCGCGCAGGTGGTTCAGGGCGTACGAGCGCCAGGGGCGCCAGCTGTCGGGGACGTCCGCGCCGGGCGGCGCCACGTCGGGGTCGCCGAGGGCACGGGTGCGGATCGCGGCGACGGTACGGGCGTCGGGACCGGGGACGGCGGCGAGCGCGTCCCGGGCCTCGTCCCGGTCGGCCCCGGGCCCGAGGCGCAGGGCGCCGTCGGCGAGGGCGGCGGTGAGCGCGCCCAGGGGGCCCTCGGGTTCGGCCCCGGCGAGGACGTCCGGCCCGGGGAACAGGTGGGTGAGGCCCCCGCAGGGGGCGTCCAGCCTCTTGCCGTAGCGCTGGACCAGCCGCGCGGCCTCGTCGCGGCCCACCAGGGCGCGCACCGCCAGCTCCTCCGGGTCGACGGTGCCCGGTGAGCGCAGTCCGGGCCGGGCGGCGACCAGCGGGGCGAGCCGGGTGTCGGCGCCGAGCCGTTCGTCGACGGCGTACGGGTCGGCGTCGAGGTCGAACAGCCGCCGCAGCCGTTGCACGGCGGTGGTCAGGTCGCGGGGGTCGGTGAGGTGGAGCCGGACGTCGAGCCAGCCGCCGGGGTGGGCGCCCGATCCGGTGCGCGCGGTGCCGGGACGTTCGTCGACGGCGGCGATGCCGGTGCCGTGGGGCAGCCGCAGCGTGCGCCGGTAGGTACGGGTGCCCGGCGGGCCGCTGACGTTCTCGATGCCCGGGACGGCCTCGTGTTCCAGCAGGTCGAAGACGGGTCCGGTCCGGTAGGGACCGCGGTGGGCGAGCCGCAGGGGGATGCCCGCGGTGGGGGTGGGCACCCGGCGGCCGGCGCGGGGCGCGGCGGCGCGCAGGGCGCTGGGGGTGGCCGCGTACACGGCGCGCACGGTGTCGTTGAACTGGCGCACGCTGGCGAACCCGGAGGCGAAGGCGATCTGCGTGACCGGCAGCTCGGTGGTCTGCAGCAGTACGCGCGCGGCGTGCGCCCGCTGGGCCCGGGCGAGTGCGACGGGCCCGGCGCCGAGCTCGCCGGTGAGCTGGCGCCGCACCTGGCGGGCGCTGTAGCCGAGCCGTGCGGCGAGTCCGGCGACGCCCTCGCGGTCGACGACGCCGTCGGCGATCAGCCGCACGGCCCGGCCCACGGCGTCGGCCCGCACGTTCCACTCGGCGGAGCCGGGCACGGCATCCGGGCGGCACCGCCGGCAGGCCCGGAAACCGGAGCCCTGCGCGGCGGCGGCCGTCGCGAAGAAGCGCACGTTGTGCCGCTTCGGGGTGACCGCGGGGCAGCTGGGCCGGCAGTAGATGCCGGTGGTCCGCACGGCGAAGAAGAACGCCCCGTCGAACCGGGCGTCCCGGCTGCGCACCGCCTCGTACCTGCCGTCCTCGTCCCTCACGCCGTCCAGTCTCCGCCACCCGGCGCCTTCCGGCTGGCGGAAATCGGACATGGAGGCGTGCTATCGGAGGCGGCCCCGCTTGGCCTCCATCGCGGCCCGGCCGATCGCCCCCTTCCGCTTCCAGTCCCTGCGGATCTCCGAGCGGAGCCGGGCGTCGGTCTTGGCGACGATGTACTGGTTCTCCCGCAGCAGCTTGCGGTAGCTCTCCAGGCGGCGTTCCGGGAGGGTGCCGTCCTCGATGGCGTCGAGGACCGCGCAGCCCGGCTCGCTCTCGTGGGCGCAGTCGTGGAACCGGCAGCCCCCGGCGAGCGCCTCGATCTCGGCGAACACCTGCCCGACGCCGGTGCCGGCGTCCCACAGGCCGACGCCCCGCAGTCCCGGTGTGTCGATGAGGACTCCCCCGCCGGGCAGCGCCAGCAGGTTGCGGGTGGTGGTGGTGTGGCGGCCCTTGCCGTCGACGTCCCGGGCGGCCCGGACGTCCATGACGTCCTCGCCGAGGAGCGCGTTGGCGAGGGTGGACTTGCCCGCCCCGGACTGCCCGAGCAGCACCGCCGTGCCGCCGGACACGATCGCGGCGAGGACGTCGAGACCGTCCCCGTCCCTCGCGCTGACGGTGAGCACGGGCACGCCCGGCGCGCTGGTCTCCACGTCCTGGACGAGGTGCGCCCGGGTCACCGCGTCCGGGACGAGGTCGGCCTTGGTCAGCACGACCACCGGCTGCGCCCCGGACTCCCAGGCGAGCGCGAGGAACCGTTCGACGCGGGCCAGTTCGAGTTCGGCGGCGAGCGAGACGGCGACGACGACGTGGTCGACGTTGGCGGCGAGGATCTGCCCCTCGGACCGCTTGGAGGAGGTGGAACGCACGAAGGCGGTACGGCGCGGCAGATACGCGCGTACGTAGCGCGGGTTCCCGCCGGGTTCGACGGCGGCCCAGTCGCCCGTGCACACGACCCGCAGGGGGTCGTGCGGGGTGACGAAGGCGGTGTCGGCCCGCAGGGTCCCGCCGGCGGTGAGGACGTCGCACTGGCCGCGGTCGACCCGGATCACGCGTCCGGGCAGCAGCCCTTCGGCGGCGTACGGGGCGAACGCGTCGGCCCAGGCGTCGTCCCAGCCGTAAGGGGCGAGCGCGGAGAGGTCGGAGGTGGAACTCAAGGGGGTGGCCCTTCGAGCGGGTGGCCCCGGCGGCCGCCCGGACGCAGGCGCGTCCGCGGGCAGGAAGGGGTGAGGTCAGCCGGTGGCCACGGAGGTGGACGTGATGGTTTCCGGGATGCGGGCAGCGCCCGGCGCAGTGACAGCCATCGGTCGACACCTCCTCGCTCCGCTCACGCGTCGCCCCGGCGACGCTCCGGTGCGGCGGCGCACGGCCACCGCGTGATCTGCGGTCACAGTAGCCCGCTGCCGCCGTGGCCCGTCAACTCCTTTTCCGGCGACGCCCGACCGCCGCGTCACACCGTCGCACAGGGCCGGCCGTTGAGCGTGATGGCGTGGGGCGCGGAGTTGGTGCCGTGCCAGGACGCCAGGAAGCCGAAGGCGAGTTTCCCGCCGGCGGTGACGGTCCTGTTGTAGTGGGCCGCGGTGGCCGTGACCCGGGGTCCGCGCTGGCTCACCGAGGCGTCCCACATCTGCGTGACCCGCTGGCCGTCCGGGAAGGCGAAGCCGACGCGCCAGGAGTCGAGGGGGTCGCGTGTGGTGACGGTGACGGTGGCCTGGAACCCTTCGGGCCACTGGTTGACCAGGTCGTAGTCGGCGCGGCAGGCGGCCGGGCCGCCGCGGTCGGCGGTCTCGGGCGCGGCGGAGGCGGTGCCCTGCGGTTCCGGGTCGGGGTTCTCCGGGTCCTTCGCGTGCTCGGGAGTGCGCTCGGGGGTGTGTTCGGGGGCCGGCTCCGGGGAGCGGGGGGAGGCGGGCCGCGTGGAGGGCGCGGGCGGCAGGGAGGGGCCGGGGCCGGCCACCGGCCGGCTCCCGGTGCCGGGGTGGGCGGCGCGCTCCTCGGCCCTGTCACCGAAGGGCATCAGCGTGACCGCGAGCGCGAGCAGGGAGACCAGGCCGGCGGCGGCCGGCAGGGCGTGCCGGGCCACGCGCGGCCCACCCCCGCCGTCGGCCGGGTCGCTGTCGGGGTCGGGCCGGTCCGGGCGGCCGGCACCGAGCCGCACCTCGGCGGCGCGCCGGCGGCGTTCCAGATAGGCGAGGCCGCCCCAGCCGATGACCCCGCCGGCCAGCGCCCCGGGAAGTCCTCCGCCGTCGAGCCGCAGACAGGCGGCGGCCTCGGCGCACCGGAGGCAGGCGGCCAGGTGCCGGGAGAGGTCGTCGGGGGTGTCCGCGGCGGGCGAGCGGGTCACGGCGTCGAGCAGCCGGGCGTAGCCGCGGCACTCGGCGTCCATCGGGGAGTCGAGGTGGCCGCGGTGGCAGCGGTCCCGGAACAGGAGGCGCACCTGGGTCAGTTCGTCGTCCGCGGTGGCGGGATCGAGGCCGAGCCGGCGGGCCGCCAGGGGCAGCGGCAGGGCCTCCGCCTCGGCCAGCCACAGCAGTTCGGCGTCGGCCGGCTGCAGATCGCGCAGTCCGCGCAGGGCGACCGGGCGCTCGAGCGGCGGCCCGGTGTAGCGGGCGGCCCGGTCGGAGTGGAGCCACAGCCGCAGGCCGGGGTCGAGTCCGTGGCCCTGCCCCGCGTCCTCCCAGGCCGCCGCCGTACTGCGAACGGCGGTCAGCAGCAGGGGTATCCGGGGCAGCCGGGCCGCGCGGCGGGCGGTGCCCGACTCCGCCGCGCGCAGCTCCCGGATGCCCTGGGCGAACGCCTCGCGGGCCAGCTGCGCGGCGGCGGTGGAGCCGGCCGTGCACAGGTCGGCGTAGGAGAGCACCGCGTCCCAGCACTCGGAGAACAGTGCCGCCTCGGTGGCGTCCTGAGGGCTCGGCAGGTCGGGCATGAGTCTCCTGCATCCACGAACGAGGTCAACTCGCTACATCGAAAGTGGAGTTGGGGTAAACCTCGCGGCAGTGGAAGAGCTTCGCACGCGCTCCGCTCCCCTGACAAGCGCCGCCGTCACATGCCGTGGCGGCGTGGCCACCCCTCGCGGGGACCATACGCGGGGAAGGCCGGAACGTCTCGGTTCCGGCCTTCCCGGTCTTCCTCCGGAGCGCTTCTCACACCTCGGCGGGCTCCTGCGCCGACAGGCTGTCCATGAAGGAGCTGACGGAGAACACCGCGCGGCCGGGTCCGGGCGGGCCGTAGCCGGGGGGCGAGGACAGGCCGAAGTCGTCCATGGTGGCGCGGTAGGCCTCGAGCAGCCGGATGTGGTACTCCAGCGGCGCGCCCTGCGGGTTGGCCCTGCCGAGCGGGGTGGTCGGCTCCGGGCACCAGGTGGTGAAGCGGGGCGTGATGCCGTGCGACATGAAGAAGCGCAGGCCCTCGGTGGTCGAGGCGATGGCCTCGTCGACGGTGGTGAAGCCGAACGGCTCGGCCATCTCCACCCCCGCCACGAAGTTGGGGATCACGTTGCGCGCGCCGAAGACGTCGGCGGAGTCGAGGATGCGCCTGTGCCACTCGTCGCGGCCGACGTAGCGCTCCTTGCCGGGGCAGTACAGCTCGAACAGGCGGCGGTCCCACACCTCGTAGTTGGGGTGGTAGATCTGCACGCCGTAGTCCTTGAAGCGCCGCACGTCGTCCTTGGGCAGCGCCTGGGCGACGACCTTGCCGATCCAGCGGCCGGGGAAGCGCTCCTCGATGGCCTTGGCGTAGTGGCCGTAGAAGTCGGCCTCGTCGCGTCCGGCGACGGTCTTGGTGATGGCGCCGCCGGTGAGGGTGTAGGCGGTGGACGTCTTCGCCGTGTCGTAGCGGTCGATGATCTCCAGGGCCTCCAGGACCTCCTCGACGTCCTTCACTCCGGTGTAGGGCCGGCCGGCCGCCTTGTGCTGGCGCCAGTTGTGATTGATGTCGCAGTACTGGCACTCCTCCTTGGCGCCGAAGTACTGGCAGACCCGGAAGACGGTGAGGTAGATCAGGTAGCCCCACTGGATGGTCGGCGCGACCTCCATGACCGACTTCCCGTTGGCGAGGGTGTGCCGGTAGTACTCGGGCATGGGCGGCACGCCGACGTCCGAGATCCGCTTCCCGTCGAGGTAGAGGCCGAGCATCCCCTCCGCGTCCGCCGCGACGCGGTACGGCGAGGACGGGTTCACCCGCACCGAGACCACGGTGCGGCGCAGGCCGTACGGGCCGCCGGTGAGGATGATCTCCTCGGGCGGGCGCCGCAGCGCGGCCTCGCCCAGCTCGGGCAGGGTGCCGTGGTCGAAGGAGAAGATGAAGTACGACTTCGGCTTGACCTCGCCGCTCTCGTTGTCGCTGAGCGCGGAGGGGTCGAAGGCCACGCCGCCGCGCAGCAGGTCCTCCTTGAGGACGGCTTCGCGCGGCACGTGCGGGAACCGCTCCATCAGATCCTCGACCAGCGCGGTACGGCTGCCCATCGAAGTGTCTCCTCCCGGTTCGGACGTACGACTCCTCACGGTATGCCCCCGCTCGGGCGTCCGTGGCGCCGGGTCCCCCGCCGAGGGCCGGCCGGTCCCCGGGGTAGGTTCCGACGGGGGCCCTTTTCGGCCCCGGTGCTCAGGAAGGACGAGGGATGGCCGAGACCGTGACCAACTGGGCGGGCAACATCACGTACGCCGCCGCGGGGCTGCACCGCCCGCACACCCTGGACGCGCTGCGCGCGCTGGTCGCCGGCAGCCACCGGGTGCGGGCCCTGGGCAGCGGGCACTCCTTCAACGAGATCGCCGAGCCCGGCGAGGACGGTGTCCTGCTCTCCCTCGACGCGCTGCCTCCCGAGATCGACGTGGACACGGCGGCCCGGACGGTGCGGGTCGGCGGCGGCGTGCGCTACGCCGAGCTGGCCCGGCAGGTGCACCGGCACGGGCTGGCGCTGCCGAACATGGCGTCGCTGCCGCACATCTCGGTGGCCGGCTCGGTGGCCACCGGCACCCATGGCTCCGGGGTCGGCAACGGGCCGCTCTCCTCGTCCGTGCGGGAGGTGGAACTGGTCACGGCGGACGGTTCGGCGCTGGCCCTCGCGCGGGGCGAGGAGCGGTTCGGCGGCGCGGTCACCTCGCTGGGCGCGCTCGGCGTCGTCACCGCGCTGGTGCTGGACCTCGAGCCGGCGTTCGAGGTCGAGCAGCACGTGTTCACCGAGATGCCCCTGGAGGGGCTGGACCGGGACGGGTTCGAGACGGTCATGTCGGCGGCGTACAGCGTGAGCGTGTTCACGGACTGGCGGGCGCCGGGCTTCCGGCAGGTGTGGCTGAAGCGGCGCACCGACCAGCCGCTGCCGGACTTCCCCTGGGCGGCTCCGGCGGCCGAGAAGATGCACCCGGTGCCGGGCATGCCGGCGGTGAACTGCACCGAGCAGTTCGGGGTGCCGGGGCCCTGGCACGAGCGGCTGCCGCACTTCCGGGCGGAGTTCACGCCGAGCAGCGGGGCGGAGCTGCAGTCGGAGTACCTGATGCCGCGGGAGTCGGCCGCCGGGATGGTGCGCGCGCTGGACGGGATCCGGGAGACGGTCGCCCCCGTGCTGCAGACCTGCGAGATACGCACGGTCGCCGCCGACGACCAGTGGCTCGGCCCTTCCTACGGCCGGGACACGGTGGCCGTTCACTTCACCTGGATCGAGAACACCGCGGCGGTCCTGCCGGTGGTGCGCCGGGTGGAGGAGGCGCTGGCGCCGTTCGACGCGCGGCCCCACTGGGGCAAGGTGTTCACCACCCCGGCGGCGGCGCTGCGCGCCCGCTACCCGCGGCTGGCGGACTTCCGGGCCCTCGCCCGCGAGGTGGACCCGGCGGGCACCTTCGCCAACGCCTTCGTCCGGGACGTCCTGGGCGACTGACCGGTCCCGCCGCGGGGACACGGTGTGGGTGCGCCGGGCCACCGGCACCACGGCGCCGGTTCCCGGTCCTGCGGCCCGGGCCCGCTGCCCCCGTACCGGCTGTGGCCCGGGTCCGCCGGGTTCCCGTTCGTCCTCCCGGTGCCGGACGGCCGGGGTCCCGGTGCCCGCTCCGTCCCCTCAGTGGTCCGCGCAGCAGGGGGTGGGGTCCGGGGCCTCGAAGGGGACGAGGGTGCCGCCCATGGCCGGAGTGGCGGCGAGGACGAGTCCGTCCCGCTGCCACTGCGGCCGCACGTGGTCGCGCGTCACCATCCGGGTCTCCGGGCCGGGCGGTTCCGGTGTGCCGAGCACCGTCACCCGGTCGATCGCGGAGCTCGCGAGCAGCTCGGCGACCGTCATGGTGCCGGTGAGGGCCGTGGCCCCCGGGTAGAGCACCGCGCGCCCCACGGCGTCGGGCAGTCCCGGGGTGACGGCGCCGTACCCCGCCGCCGTGAGCCGCTCCCGGAGGGTGTCCAGGAGCGTCCGCGAGGGCAGGGACAGCGACACCGCGACGCGCGGGCGGTCGCCGCGCACGAGGTGGGTGCAGCCGAACGTGCCCTCGGGAAGGGCGAGTCCGGCCGCCATCGCGTGCAGCAGGTGGTCGGCCGCGCGCAGGTCGCCGGTCCCCGCGTCCACGGTGAGGGCGTACGGCGTCATGACGGCAGGACCCACACCGGGTTGGTGTAGAACCACAGGTCGCGCCACGGGTCGGCGTCGCCGACGACGTCGAGGGCGGGTCCCGCCGGGTCGACCTGGGCGCCCATGGCGCCGACCGCGGACCGGTTGCCGTCGCTGCCGCGCAGCCGGACGTACAGCGGACGGTCGACGCGGCCGAGGTCGAAGGTGACGCGGACGGTGCCGGCCGACTTGTCGATGTCGTACGACCGGACGACCCTGGCCGTGGGCGCGGTGAAGGTGTCCTGGTCGGCGACGGGGCCGGTCATGTCGCCCTGGATGACGTCGACGCGGGCCAGCCGGGGGACGAACCCGGCCCAGTTGGCTCCGCCGGCGAGCGCCACGTCGGCGGTCAGCGTGACCTTGGTGCCCTTCTTCACGTGCAGCGCCCCGCCGAGCGTGGCCCAGCGGCTGCCGCCGGAGACGCGGACGTCGAGGCCGCTGATGAGCTGGCCGTGGTCGACCCAGATGCGGCCGGCGCGGATGCCGTCCATGACGGCGGCGTAGGAGAAGCCGTCGGCGCCGACGTGGGTGCGGCTGTACTGGCCGGGCCAGTAGTCGCCCTGGGTGATGTCGATCTGCCCGGCGTAGACGGGGTCGCGGTACCTGCCCTCGGTGGCGAAGTCGCCGCCCGTGCCGCGCGCCGCGGTGTCGCCGTAGACCTGGTGGGAGTCGGAGTTGGCGGTGATCCACCAGGGGCGGCCCTCGGCGAGGAGGCTGTCCCACAGGCCGCCGACGGTGGCGGTCATCCAGTCGAAGCCGCCCCAGGTGCGGTAGCTCTCCAGCGGGTAGCCGGGGAAGGAGTTGGCGCTGGGGTTGTTGTCGTAGATGCCGCGGGCGCGGCCCATGCCCAGCGGCTTGGGCAGGCCGGCGGCCTGGTGGCCGGGGGCGCCCTCGAAGCCGACGGCGATCTGGGGGTTCGTGCCGGTGGCGTCGCGCCAGGCGCGGATCTCGTGCGGGGAGTCGACACCGCGCCGTGCCGGGTGGTTGGCGAGCATCAGGGCGTCGCCGACCTTGCGCCGCCTGACCTGTTCGGCGAGGAAGTTCAGGCCGGCGACGGCGAGCGCCTCGTTGGCGGGGGTCGAGTCGCCGGCGCCCCTGACGCTGCCGTCGTAGTCGTTCTCGAACTGCTTGAGGACGGCGACCTCGTTGCGGCCGGGGTGGACGAAGACGGTGCCGTGCTCGGCGGCCGGGATGTTCCACTCCAGGCCCTGGAAGACGAGGGTGTCCTCGTAGGCGGCCCGGGCCTCCCTGATGTCCGGGTTGACCTTCTCGACGCCGATCTTGGCGTGGGTGGTGCTGCCGTGGTCGGTGATGACCAGCCAGTCCATGCCGTGCTTGGCGCCCTGGCGGACCTGGTCGACGACGCGGTACTTGCCGTCGCTGCTGTACTGGGTGTGGATGTGGTGGTCTCCGGCGAGCCACAGGAAGCCCTTGCCGCGACGGCCGTTGCCGGTGGCGGGAGCGGCGTGCGCGGGCGTGGCGGCACCGGCGCCGGCGGACAGCACGGTGCCGGCCGCGAGTCCGGCGCCGAGCAGGCCGGCCCGGCGCAGCAGCGTGCGGCGGGACTTCTGCTCGGGGTTGAGCGCCTCGTCGGGCACGGAGGTGTCGAAGGCGGCGGGCAGCGGCGCCGTCGTCTCGTGCCGGTGGTCGTGTCCGTGGTGATGGTGCCCGTGTGCGTGCCCGTGACCCATGGAGTGCCTCCTGATCGCCGCGGTGTGCGCGCGGCTGCCTTCCGCGGCGTGAACACGCCGCTCGTGGAGGATCAAGGCGACGGATGAACACGGGACGGCCACCGGATGAGCGGCACATGCCCCGCACACGGCGGCTCGCCCGTTCGGTGTGCGGGGGCCGGATTTCGTCCCCTAGACTTCCCCGGTTCTCCCGGGGGCCGCATGTCCCGCGCCGGACTCACCGCCGGCCGGCTCGTCACGGCCGCTGCGCGGGGCCTGGGGCGCCCCGGTTCCGGTCGGAACGCCCCAGGGGTTCGTCCCACCCCGGCTCCCCCTCGGGCACCGGACGCGGGCGGGCGATTTCCTCGCGGACCGGGTTCGCGCACACGGTGGCGCCGTGGACGGAGGCGTGCGTGTCGTCCCGTTTCCCGTCGTGGAGGCGGAGCGCCCCGGAGCCCTCGGCGCCGAGGGACTCCACCAGCGCTTTCGTCCGCCCCGGAGCAGCGGACCGCCGGTGCCCCACGACCGCGGGTTCCCGAGACGGCTGACCGTACTCCCCCCGGAATCGGCGCAGTCGGCCACGGACAGGCCCTTGCGCGGGTACCGGGGCGGTCGCCGGCCGCTCGGCCGGCCCGGTCTATGTCCCCCGCGTCCACTGCTGGTTGGCCCCGCCGTTGCAGGTGTGCGTGATGAGGGCGGCCGAGTTGGCGGTGGACCCCCCGGTCACGTCGAGGCACTCGCCGGTCGCCCGCGACCTGAGGGTCACGTAGGAGCCGGAGGTGGTGAGCGCCCACTGCTGGGCGGTGGCGGTGGCGGAGCAGTTCTCCTGGGTGACCGTGCTCGCGTTCTCCGTCAGGCACAGGGAGCTGTGCCGGGCGACGAGCTGGTGGTGGCCGCCGCCGACGGACCTGGACCAGAACCTCTGGTTGCCCCCGCCGTTGCAGTCGTACTGCTTGATCTGCGCGCCCTGCCACAGGGATTGGCCGGTCACGTCCGCGCACCGGCCACTGTGCCGGGCGGCCAGCGTGTCGTACGCGGCGCCGGTGCCGGTGACCGTCCCGGCGGTCGTGTCGACGGTGACCTCCGGGGACCAGGACATGGACATCGAGGTGGCGGACGGGAAGCTCAGCGGCAGCCACACGTAGCGGGAGTCGTTGACGCTCCCGCCGAAGGAGTTGCCCCAGCGGTCGCCCAGGTACAGGTACGAGGTGCCGGAGGAGCCCTGGACGGGCAGCACGAAGGCGGTCTGCGAGCCGAACGCGGTCGGGTCGCCGACGTCGCGCATCGCCGACCACGGTCCGGAGAGGCTGGTGGCGGTGGCGTACCGCTGCTGGTTGGGGTTCCAGCCGGTGGCGCCCGAGGTCAGCATGAAGTAGACGCCGTTCCTCTTGAACAGCGCCGGGGCCTCGCGGTGGCCGCCGGGCCAGGGGTTGGCGACCAGGCTCGCGATGCCGGTGTGGTCGGCGGTGAGCCGGTAGAGGTGCAGGTCGTAGTTCTCGCGGGCGGCGGAGACCATGTAGCCGGCGCCGTCGGTGTCCGTGAAGACGGTGATGTCACGGGACATGTGCTGCCCGAGCGGCCGGAAGCTGCCCCGCCAGGTGTAGTTCCCGTCCACGGTGTCGGAGACGGCGACGGCGGCGCGGGCCTCGCTGTAGTCGCTGCCGTTCTCCTTGTGCATCCACATCACGAACTGGCCGGTGGACGCGTTGTACATGACCTTGGGCCGCTCGATGTTGGCGGTGGCGAGCTCCGGGTGACTGGCCTCGGTCAGCACGTGGTTGCGGAACTCCCAGTTCTTCAGGTCGGTGGAGCGGTAGGCGTCCACGTAGCGGAAGGTGTTGTCGGCGTTGCGGTGCTCGCCGAACCAGTAGTAGTACGCGCCGGCCTTGAGGATCCCGCCGCCGTGGGCGTGCACGGGGTTGTCCGAGACGTCGGTGAACTGTGTGCCGTTGGCGACCGTCCGGGGATCCGCCCGGGCGGGCCCCGCGGTGGCCTGCGCGACGGCGAGCGCGAGACAGAGGGCGAGCAGCACCGCGTGCGCACGTCTCATGTCAGGCCTCCCGAGCGGTCGCGCCGTCGGCCACGGGAATGCCGAAGTCGGGGGTGCCGTCCGCCTTCCAGCCGAGTTCCCGGATCCGGGTGCGCCGGTCGGGGTCGTGCCGCGGGGCGCCGGTGTTCTCCTTGTACCGGCGGGCGTGGTGGCCGAGGACGTCGGTGCGGCCGTCCTCGGCTGGCGCGGCGGCGGGGGTGCCCTTCAGGAGGAGTCTGCGGGCGGGGGGCGGCGGGTCGGGCAGGTCGGCGGCGCGGCTCATGCGGTCTGCCTCTCGTGGGGAAGACGACATCCATGACGTCCGGCATGCCGAACATCATCTGACATCGCGAACGCCGAGAAAGGTAGGGGCGTCTCACGGGGAGGTCAACGGGTCCGGCGGGACGGAGAAGGAACCGGCCCTCATGCCGCCACCGGCTCGAAGTGACCCATCCGGTCCCCTTCCGGCTGGACGACGCCGTACCTCCCCTCCGGGACCTCGTTCCAGACGCCCGGCAGGCTGCCGAGGGGTTCGGACACGATGAGGCGGGCCTCGTCGGACATCTCGTGCAGCAGCTCCAGGTCCGGGTGGAGCGCACGCAGCGTCTCCACCCGGGTGCTGTAGAACAGCGAGCGGGACGCCTTCCGGCTGGAGTAGCGGAACGCCCACAGCCGCTGCCCGTCCGTCACCGCGACCGTCATCTGCAACGGGAACTCCACGCCGTGCTCATGGCCGACCCGTTCCACCAGTCCCGCCATCCGTGCCACCGCGCCCGGCGGGTCCTCCTCCAGGCCGAAGGTGAGCGCGAGGTAGAACATCAGCTCGGAATCCGTGGACCCCTCGATGGACAGGAACAGCTCCGGGTCGACGGTCAGGGCGAGCTCCCGCCGGACGCGGTGGAACTCGGCGATCGC
The DNA here is from genome assembly GCF_043076215.1 of Streptomyces sp. NPDC016640. NCBI lineage: Bacteria > Bacillati > Actinomycetota > Actinomycetes > Kitasatosporales > Streptomycetaceae > Streptomyces > Streptomyces sp. NPDC016640. The sequence goes on along the minus strand of NZ_JBIBRG010000007.1, from coordinate 275,848 downwards.
GCCGTTGTGCATCCACATCCAGCGCCCGTGGCGGAACGGGTGGCAGTTGGTCTGCTGCACCGACGTACCGGTCGACGCGCGGATGTGGGCGAAGAACAGGGAGGAGCGGACGTGTCCGGCGATCTCCTGGAGATTGCGGTTGCTCCAGGCCGGACCGATGTCCCGCACGACCGCCGGGGTGACGGTGTGCGTCCCGTACCAGCCGAGGCCGAAGCCGTCGCCGTTGGTGGTCTCGACGCCCATCTTGGCGTGCAGGCTCTGGTCGATGAGCGAGTGCGCCGGTTTGTAGAGGAGGCCGTCGAGCAGGATCGGGGCGCCCGAGTACGCCAGCCAACGGCACATGGTCCACCACCCTCCCGGCGCGGTTCGCCGCCTCTTCCCTTCAGGATTCCAGCCCTCCCGGGCGGGCGCGCGCCGTGCGGGCCGCTGTGTGCCGCCTCGGCTACCGTCGGCGACATGAGCGGCATCCCCTCCCTCGCCGAGACCCTCACCACGGGCACCGTCGTCCTCGACGGCGGCCTGTCCAACCAGCTCGCGGCGGCCGGGCACGACCTGGGCGACGAGCTGTGGTCGGCACGGCTGCTCGCGGAGGACCCGGAGGCGGTGACGGCCGCCCACCTCGCCTACTTCGAGGCGGGCGCGGACGTGGCGATCACCGCCAGTTACCAGGCGACGTTCGAGGGCTTCGCCCGGCGCGGGATCGGCCGTGAGCGGGCGCGCGAACTGCTCGCCCTGAGCGTCGGATGCGCCCGCGAGGCGGCCCGCCGGGCCCGGGTGGCGCGCCCGCTGTGGGTGGCGGCCTCGGTCGGCCCCTACGGGGCGATGCTCGCGGACGGCTCCGAGTACCGGGGCCGCTACGGGCTCACCGTGTCCGAACTGGAGGCGTTCCACCGCCCCCGCCTGGAGGTCCTGGCCGCCGCCGGCCCCGACGTCCTCGCCCTGGAGACGATCCCGGACACGGACGAGGCCGAGGCCCTGCTGCGCGCGGTGCGCGGGCTCGGCGTACCGGCCTGGCTGTCGTACTCGGCCGCCGGCGACCGCACCCGGGCCGGGCAGCCGCTGGAGGACGCCTTCGCCCTGGCCGCGCGGGCGGACGAGGTGATCGCCGTCGGCGTGAACTGCTGCACCCCCGAGGACGCCGGCCACGCCGTCGCCCTCGCCGCCCGGGTCACCGGCGGACCCGTCGTGGTCTACCCCAACAGCGGGGAGGGCTGGGACGCCGGGGCGCGGGCGTGGACCGGCCGCCCGACGTTCACGGGCGAGCGGGTGACGGCGTGGCGGGCGTCGGGAGCACGGCTGATCGGGGGCTGCTGCCGGGTGGGACCGGAGACGATCACGTCGGTCGCGACGGCCCTGCGGACGCCGTAGCGAACTCGCACCGGACGACCCTCCCGGGCGCCCGCTCCCCCGGCACCCACGCGTCCGCCGGCTCGCCGGCTCGCCGGCGAGGAACGGCCCACGCCCGCCCTCCCCCTCCGGGAGGCGGGCACACCGCCCCCGCCGCCGTGTCCCCTCGACGCGTACACCCGAGCCGTCGGCGTACGGCAGACGAGGGCGCGGGCCCCCGGCCGCCCGAAAAGAACTGGCGGGCCCGAGCCCGCGCCGACGACCATGGCCCGCATGACCGACCAACCCGAACGCTGGACCCGGGCGACCGTCCACCCCGACATGTGGACCGACCCCGACGACGATCCCCGCGACAACGAGGGGCCCGGTCCGGACGGTGAACTCCCCACGCTGGAAGGCGTACTGAGGGACTACCGCCTGACCCTGCGGATGAAGTGCGAGGGACTGGACCCGGAGCAGCTGGCGCGTCGGTCGGTACCGCCGTCGACGATGTCGCTGCTCGGCCTGCTGCGGCATCTCGCCGAGGCCGAACGGGACTGGCTCAACTGGATCAGTGACGGGGAGCCGCTGCCGAAGCTGTACGGCAGGCGGGACGGGGACTTCGACGGAGCCGTCGCCGACCAGGCCGTGGTCGACGCCGCCTACGCCGACCTGGAGCGCGAGCAGGCCGCGACCGACGCCGCGCTGGCCCGGCACCCGGACCTGGGTGAACGCCTGGGGAGGGAGAAGATCGCGGTCCGGGAGCTGTTGGTGCACAGGATCGAGGAGTACGCCCGCCACTGCGGCCACGCCGACCTGCTGCGCGAGTGCGTCGACGGACGGGTGGGGCAGTGACCGCGCCGTGCCGTGACCGCGGTCCCGGCACGACGGCGCCGGGGCCGCGGGATCGCCGGCCGGCCCCTGCCCGGCGGTGCGGCACGGACTTCGGACCCATGGACGACGGAGAGAAGGACCAGCGACATGCAGGCGTCGGAAGTCCGGCGTGCGACGGCCGCGGCCCTGTCGGCCGCCTCGGCACTGGGCCTCACGGCCGAGGGCGCGACCGTTCTCCACGACTCGAACAAGGTGACGCTGCGGCTGCTGCCGTGTGACGTCCTGGCCCGGGTCGCACCGGCGGCGCGGCAGGTCGCACAGTTCGAGGTCGACCTCGCCCGGCGGCTCGTCGCGTCCGGGTGCCCGGTGGCCGCCCTCGACCCCCGGGTGGAGCCACGCGTCCACGAACGCGACGGCTTCGTGATCACGCTGTGGACCTACTACGCACCCGCGGCCCCCCACGAGGTCCCGCCCGCCGACTTCGCCGCCACCCTCGAGCGGCTGCACGCCGGCATGCGCACGCTCGACGTCCCGGCGCCGCACTTCACGGAGCGGGTCGCCTGCGCCCGGGAACTCCTGGCCGACCGCGACCGCACCCCGGCGCTCGCCGACGCGGACCGGGAACTGCTCGGTGACACCCTGCGGAGCACGGGACGGGTGATCGCCGGGCGCGGCGGCGCCGAGCAGCTGCTGCACGGCGAGCCGCACCCGGGGAACGTGCTCACCACGGAGGAGGGGCTGCTCTTCGTCGACCTGGAGACGTGCTGCCGTGGGCCCGTCGAATTCGACCTCGCCCACGCGCCCGAGGAGGTCGGCGAGCACTATCCGGGCGTCGACCGGGAGTTGCTGCGCGCCTGCCGGTTGCTCGCACTGGCGATCATCACGACATGGCGCTGGGACCGTGACGACCGGCTCCCGGACGGACACCGGTTGGGCACGCGGTGGCTCGAACGGATCCGAGCGGCACTCGGCCCCGACGGCCTCGGCATCGCGACGGGGAGCTGACCGGAGACGGCACCGCCGGGCATGCCGTCCCCCGAGGCCGTCGGCGGCAAGGGGGCGGCCGCGCGGTGACGGGGAGCCGCACGAACCCGTCCGGGTCACCGTGGCACCCGGACCCAGGCACCGATGACCTGCTCCACCCGGGTGCCGTGGTCCTCGAGGACCCGTCGGCGACGGCCCTGCACCTCCTGCCGCGCACGAGGGACGGCCACCACCCGGAGGGCACCCGCACGGAACCGTCGACGCGGCCGGTGGAGCGCGCGAGTACGGCGCCACCGGGCACCTCGTAGCACATCGGCACGCGATTACGGGTCATGTCGCGTCATACCCAGCCACTTTTCCGACTTCGCCTGTTGCGCCACCTCGTGTCTCCTTATGCTGCCCGCGTGACCAGCGACACATCGAGCACATCGGCAGGTGAGGATCCCCCGAGCGGCACCGACCCGCCGGCCCATTGGCTCCAGGACGCGGCTCGGCGGGTGCGCGACGCCACCGCCGGCACCCGTGGGCTCACCCTGTTGCTCCTGGCCGATCTCGTGACCGTCCTCGGCGCGGGTGCCGTCTGGCTGGCGCTCGGCGGGGACCCCACGGTGGTCGGCGTGACGGCCGGGGCCCTGCTGGCCTTCGCCGCCGCCATGCTGCCGCTCATCGAGCGCCGGGCCCCGGGCAGGGCGCCGCACCAGTGGCCGCCCTTCGTCCTCGTGGTCATTCCGCTGGCCGTCCTGACCGTGGGACTGCCCGCCCTGGCCGCGTGGGCGTACTGGGACAGCCGTCCCGTGAACGTGACGCATGACGTCGACCTCGACTTCACCCCGCCCCTGACGGACGGCGACACCGCCGTCGCCACCGTGCACGCCGGCGACCCGAAACCGCGGCTCGCCATCACCTTCGACGTGGCCCCGCACGACCCCGCCGCTCCGGTGTGCGTGCCGGGCAGCGAGTTGACCGTGCGCCTCAAGGGCGGCGCCGGGAAGAACCGGATCCAGAGCGGCGCCCCCGGCACCGAGTTCACCTTCGACCTGGGGCGCGGGACGACCGATGCCGAACTGTCCGTCCGGCTCCGGGCGGAACAGGGCTGCGAACTGAACCTGTCCGTCGCCTCGGCGCACTTGGATGATTAGGAAAGCCCCAGTGACAGCCATGACCCGTACCCGACGTCACCCGCTCCCGCGCCGCTCCCCCGGCCACCGGCGCACGCGCATCACGGTGACCGCCCTGCTGCTGCTCACCGCCGCGGCCTGCCAGCAGGCGGACCCGCAACCGGACGACAAGTCCCTCACCGGCACGGTCTACATCGGCGTCAAGACCGACCAGCCGGGATTCAGCCAGCACCGTGAACACAACGACCGCGGCTTCGAGGTCGACCTGGCCTCCTACCTCGGTGAGGAGATCGGCTTCGCCCCGAAGTTCCACGACGTGGTGTCCGCCGAGCGGGAACAGGAGCTCGTCAACAAGTCGCTGGACATGATCATCGCCACGTACTCCATCACCCCGGAGCGGGATGACCGGGTCGACTTCGTCGGCCCCTACTTCATCACCAAGCAGGGCTTCCTGGTCCGTGCGGACTACCGGGGCATCAGGAACGAGAAGGACGTGGCCGGCAAGGTCGTCTGCACCGTCGAGGGATCGACGTCGGCCATCGCGCAGCTGCCCGGCGGCACGACGCCGCACACGGAGAGCGACTACTCGACCTGCGTGCGCAAGCTGCAGCAGAAGGACGTGGACGCGGTGTTCACCGACGAGGCGCTGCTCTACGGATACGTGGAGCAGTACCGGAACAGCAAGGTGCCGCTCGAGGTCGTCCGGGACGTCTCGTTCGGGAGCATCAACCGGTACGGCATCGGGCTGCCGGAGGGCCGGCCGGAGAACTGCGCCCGGCTCCGCGAAGCCCTGCGCGGGTACCTCACCGAGGAGTGGGCCAGTGACGTCAAGGCCCAGCTGCCCGCGCTGGTCGCCGCCTACCCCGGCGACTGGGAGAACCGGTTCCGTCCCGACCCGGAGGACGTGGACACGTACTCCTCCTGCAAGCCGTGATCAGCGAGCGGCCGCCCAGGTGATCCCGCCGAGCAGGTGGGCGCGGAAGTCCGGGTCGGCGTAGATCTCGGGGGTGTGGCCGAGGGCCGTGTAGAAGACGCGGCCCTCGCCCTGGCCGCGGCACCAGGCCAGGGGGTGGTCGTCGCCCATGCCGCCACCGTCGTACGAGGACTCGTCGGCGCGGAGCAGGACCCGTGCCCGGCCGCGGGGGCCGGCGCGGAAGTCGTACCACTCGTCGGTGACGTGCCAGACGCGCGGCAGGTGCCGGGTGGCCGGGTGGTCGTGGTCCTCGACCAGGGCCCGGCCCGGCTGGAGGGCGGGGTGGCGGTCGAAGCGGGCACCGAGCAGCTCGCCGTAGTACGGCCAGTCGTACTCGGTGCAGGCTGCGGCGTGCACCCCGGCGAAGCCGCCGCCCGCCTCGACGTACGACCTGAGCCGCTCCCGGCCGGGCGGGGTGAGCACCTCGCCGCTGGTGGAGAGGAAGACGACGGCGGCGTACCGGTCGAGGGGGCCCTCGAAGGCGGCGGGGTCCTCGGTGGCCTCGACGTCGAAGGCTCCGAGGCCGCGCAGGGCGGCGACACCGGCCGGGATGGAATCGTGCCGGTAGTCCGTGGTGCGGGTGTGGACGAGGAGTGCGGGGGCTGCCATGCGCCGGAGCCTATGCGAGGGCGGCGGAAACCCGGCGCCGGACGGTCGTCCGGACCGTCCGGACCGCCCGGACCGTGCGGACGACCGGCAACCGGATCACCTCGCGCACGGCGGACGGCGCACGGCACACGGCGGACACGCCCCGGAACCCGGTGGCACGCCTTCGTCCGTGACGTCGGCTGCCGCCCGGCCGGCCTCCGCCCGCGTCGCCGCCGGGCGCCCCAGGGGGAGGACCACTCACGATGACGACGATCGCAACGGGGCGGACCGGCGGTCCGCCGCGGGGAGGGTACGGGAGCCGATGAGCCTTCGTCAGTACGAGTACGCCCTGGCCGTCGCCGAGGAGGGCTCGGTGACGGCGGCGGCGGAGCGGCTGCGCGTCGCCCAGCCGTCGGTGTCCCAGCAGATCCGCGGCCTGGAACGGGACCTCGGTGTGCGGCTGTTCGCCCGCACGCCGGCCGGCCTGGTGCCCACCGCGGTCGGCCGCGCCTTCCTGCGGGAGGCGCAGGTCGCGGTGAGCGCCTCGCGGCGGGCGAGGGCGACGGCGCGGGCCGGTGCCGACGAGCTGGTGGGCGAGCTGACGGTCGCGGTGCAGATGGGCTTCGGCACGCGGCAGCTGCCGAACGCGCTGGGCACGCTGCGCCGCCGCTTCCCGCGGCTGGAGGTCACCGTCTTCGAGGAGCCGAGCTCCGCCGAGCTGGACCGGCTGTGCCGCCGGGGCGTGCTGGACCTCGCCCTGATGGCGGCGTGCGAGCGGAGCCCCGCCGACGCCCACCACCTCGGTGACGAGGAGCTCGTCGTGGTGCTGTGCGCCGGGCACCCGCAGCTCGCCGCGGACCGGGTCGAGCTGCGCGCGCTGGAGGGCGAGCCGTGGGTGAGGTTCGACCGTGACAGCGCGCTCGACGGGGTACTGAAGAACGTGCTGCGGGACAACGCCCTGACCCCGGTCACGGCCGCCCGCGTGTCCCAGACGGCGACGGCCGTGCGCTGGGCCGCCCACGGACTGGGGGTGACGCTCGTCCCGGCCTCCGTGGTGCCCGACGCTCACCGGCACCTGGCCCGCCCGGTGTCGCCGGTGGTGACCCACCCCGTCATCGCCGTGGTCCGGCGGGACGCGGGCCCGGCGGAGACGGCTCTGCTCGGCCTCCTGCGCGAGGAGACCTGGTCGGAGTCCGCCTCCGCGGCGGTACGGCGGGACCGGCTCAGAGCTGGGTGACACCTCCGTCCACGGCCAGCTCGGCGCCGGCGGTGTACGTGGCGTCGAAGGCGAGGAACACGGCGGCCCTGGCGACCTCCTCGGGGGTGCCGAAGCGCCGCATGGGATTGTCCGCGACCCGCTCCGCCTTGAACCGCTCGGCGGCCTCCGGGGTCATCGCGCTGTCCAGGATCCCGGTGTCGACGGGACCGGGACTGACCGCGTTGACGCGGATGCCGCGCGGCAGCAGCTCGCTGGAGAGGCTGCGGGCCATCGAGCGCAGTGCCGCCTTGCCGGCCGCGTAGACACTGGTCTCCCGCATGCCGATCACGTTCGCGGCCGAGGTGGTGAGGACGACGCCGGCGCCCGTGCCCAGCAGCGGGGCGAGCTTCTGCACGGTGAAGAAGGCACCCTTGACGTTGATCGCGAACAGCTCGTCGTACGCCTCCTCGGTCGTCGACCCGAAGGGCGTGGGGGGTGCGATGCCGGCGTTGACGAACAGGGCGTCCAGCGTGCCGAGTTCGTCCTTCACCCGGTCGGCCAGGGCGTCCAGGTCGGGCAGGGAGGCCACATCGCCCCGGACGGCCACCGCGTTGCCGCCGAGCCGCTCCCGCGCGGCGTCGAGCGTGGCCCGGGAGCGGCCGGTGATCACCACGCGCGCTCCGCCGTCCACCAGCAGCCGCGCCATCGCGAATCCCATGCCGCTGCCGCCGCCCGTGATCACCGCGTTCTTGTCGCTGTATTCACCCATGACGGGGTTCCTCCGTTCTTTCTCTCGCGGACCGGTGCCGTACTCGATTACCGGTCGGGCGCACGTCGCCGTATTCCATCGCGCGAAAATCGGCGACGTTCCGAAATGGAGTCGGCGTCATCCCCTGGGAAATTCGCCGCCGTCCACGACGAGATTGCTTCCGGTCAGCCAGCCCGCCCGGTCGGACACCAGGAACAGCACCGCGTGGGCGATGTCCTCGGGCCGGCCCTCGCGCCCCAGCGGCGGGGTGGCCGTGGCGGCGGCGGTCCCGTCCGGCACCGTGCCCCTCGCCGACCTGGCGGTCGTGAGCACCTGGGCGCCCGCGTCCAGGAGGTGGCGCACGACGGCCGCTCCGATGCCGCGCGAACCGCCCGTGACCAGGGCCCGCCTGCCGGCGAGTTCCCGCGTTCCCGATCCGTTGTCGGTTGTGGCCATGCCACCGGTCCTTTCGATCGTTCATCCGTGCGCTCGACGGAAAAGGACGGGCGTGCGCGGAGCGCGAATTCCGGAATTCGGAGAGACACCACGGCGAACGCCCGGTCGAGCGGTTTCACGGTACGTTCGGGAAAGAACGGGAGGCAAAGACGAAATATGAGCAGGGGGTATAGGGATGTCCTATGGCGGTCCTCCGGCCCCGTCCGGGTGGCTCCGGTGGACGGGTGCGGCGGGGGCCGGTGTCCGATTCCTTCAAGACCGGTCCGGCGGGCCGGTCCTACGGTGGCCGCATGAGTGCACGATTCGATGCCATCGGGCTGGTGGTCTCCGACATGACCGCCTCCGTCGCCTTCTACCGGCGGCTCGGGTTCGCCTTCCCGGAGGGGGCCGAGGAGCAAGGACACGCGGAGGCCGCGCTTCCGGGAGGACTGCGGCTGTTGCTGGACACGGAGGAGGTGGTCCGGTCCTTCCACCCGGACCGGGAGCCCCCGAAGGGCGGGGGCCGGGCGTCCCTGGCGCTGCGGTGTGACAGTCCCGCGGAAGTCGACACGCTGTTCGCCGGGATGACCGGCACCGGCAGCCGTGGCGAACTCGAGCCGTGGGACGCGGTGTGGGGACAGCGGTACGCCGTCGTCCTCGACCCGGACGGGAACGGGGTGGACCTGTTCGCGCCGCTACCCGCGGGCGGCGAGTAGGTCCCTCAGCGGCAGTCCGGTCAACTGCCGTACGTCTCGGGCGAGATGCGACTGGTCCGCATAGCCGGCCCGGGCCGCCGTCTCCGCGAGGGGGACACCCGCCCGGGCCAGGGCGAGGGCGCGGCGCAGACGGAGGATGCGGGCCAGCGTCTTGGGCCCGTAGCCGAACGCGGTCAGCGAACGGCGGTGCAACCGACGTGCTCCCAGGCCCAGTTCGCCGGCGATCGTGGCGACCGGGCGGCCCGCGCCGAGAGCGGCCACGAGGTGGTCGAGCAGGGGGTCGGGCGGGGCGGTCTCCGCCGCCCGGCGCCGCGCCAGCTCCTCCAGGCCGTGCGCCGGGTCGACCGCCGCGTCGACGCGGGCGGCCAGCCGGCGGACCCGGGCCGCCGGCCACAGGTCGGCCAGGTCGACGCGGCGGTCGCGCAGTTCGTGCGCGGGGACGCCCAGCAGGGCGGGCGCGGTGCCGGGGCGGAAGCGGATGCCCGCCCAGGTGCTCGGCGCCCCTCCGGTGAGGTGCGCGCGCGTGTCGGGACCGGCGACCAGCAGGCGGCCCTCGTTCCAGAGCAGGTCCATGCAGCCGTCGGGCAGCACCCTGCCCTGCCCGTCCCCGGCCGGGGTGCTGGTCCACACGACCGCGCCCGGCAGCAGCCGTGAGGCCCGCTCCCTGTACACGCGGCCCAGGCTACGCGCCCCGCGTCCGCCACTCCTGGGGACTGACGCCGTAGGCCCGTTTGAAGGCCGCGGACAGGGCGAAGGCGCTGCCGTATCCGACCCCGCGGGCGATCGCGCCGACGGTGTCGCCGGTGTCGCGGAGCCGGTCGGCGGCGAGGGCGAGGCGCCAGCCGGTGAGGTGGGTCATCGGGGGTTCGCCGACGAGCTCCGTGAAGCGGCGGGCCAGGGCGGCCCGGGAGACGCCGGCCTTCGCGGCGAGTGCGGCGACCGTCCACGGGTGCGCGGGATCGTCCTGGAGCAGGCGCAGCACGGGCCCCACGACCGGGTCCGCCCGCGCCCGGTACCAGGCGGGCGGCTCCGCCTCCGGACGGGCGAACCAGGCCCGCAGCGCGGCGATGACCAGCAGGTCCAGCAGCCGGTCCAGGACGACCTCCTGACCCGGTGCGTCGCGCACGACCTCCTCCATGAGGAGGGGCGTGAGCGGGCAGTCCCACACGTCGGTGGTGAGGGAGAGCAGCGGCGGCAGCGCGTCGAGGAGCCGGCCGCCGGTCTCGCCCCGCATCCGGTAGGTGCCGATCAGCATCACCGCCTCGCCGTCCGGCCGGTCGCCCCACGTGCGGACGCCGAGGTCCATCACGCCGTCGAGGGGGCGTCCGTCGGGGTGGTGGCACCCGCCGCCCGGCAGGATCAGCGCCTGCGGTGCCGTGTCCGGGTCGTCGGCGCAGGTGTACGGGTCGGGGCCGCGCGCGATGGCGAGGTCGCCGGGGCGCAGCCGCAGCCGTTCTCCCGCGTCGGGCACGATCCACGCCTCGCCGCGGGCGAGGAGCATCACCGTCAGCGGGGCCCGGTCCTCCACCCGTACCGCCCACGGCGGGTCGAAACACGCCCTGATCATGAACGCGCCGCGGGCGCGGGGGCCCTCGAGCAGGCCGGTGAGTGCGTCCATGGGGTCAGCGTAGACGCGGGCTCGTGGGACGAGCCGTCCGGCGGCGGTTCCCCGCGGCGCACGGCAGCCGACCCGGCGCATGACACGGAGGCGGAGTGCGCGGGCACGGCGGGCATCCCCCCGGTCGCCGCGGGCGCCTCGGGACGTGCCGGATGCCGGCCGCGCGGGTGGCGCACGCCGCCCGCGCGGCCGGGCCGACGGTGCGGGCCGCGTCGCGGGCGGCCGGGGCTCACTTCTCCTCGTGGTCCGGTTCGTCGCCGCTCCTCGGGTGGGCGGTCCGCGCATGGGTGCGCAGGCGGGCCGTGACGTCCTCCGGCGGCAGGAAGCGGGACCAGCGTTCGGGGAACTCGGAGGGCATGTCGGGGTCCGCCCCGCCGGCCGCGGCGGTGCGGGCCACGTACTCGGCGACCTGCGCCTGCCGCAGCCGCTCGTTGGCCTCGCGGGCCGCGGCGGTCGCGGCGGCCGGCCAGACCCGGTCGATGGCCGCGTTGACGGCGGCGCCGACGAGCACGGCGAACGCGGCCACACCGATCCACAGCAGTACGGCGACGGGGGCGGCGAGGGAGCCGTAGATGGTGGGTCCCTCGACGGTGTTGGTGAGGTAGATCCGCAGCAGGAAGCTGCCGAGCACCCACATGCCGAGGGCGACCAGCGCGCCGGGCACGTCCTCGATCCACGGGGAGCGCACCGGCACGGACACGTGGTACAGGGTGGTGAGGAAGGCGATCGACAGCAGGATCACGACCGGCCAGTACAGGATCTGGACGACGGTCGTGGACCAGGGCACGATCCGCACGACCGCGTCCGGGCCGGCGACCATCAGCGGCAGCGCGATCGAGCCGATCAGCAGGGCGACGATGAACAGCAGGAACGCCATCAGCCGGGTCTTGACGATGCCCCGGACGCCGTCGAGGCCGTACATCACGGTGATGGTGTCGATGAAGACGTTCACCGCGCGGGAGCCCGACCACACGGCGAGCAGGAAGCCGAGGGAGATGACGTCGGGCCGGCCGCCCTTCGTCACGTCCGCCAGGATCGGCTCCGCGATCTGGTTCACGCCCCGGTCGGAGAGGACCGTGCGGGAGGCGTCGAGCAGGTTGCGCTGCAGGCTCTGGATGGTGTCGGCGCCGGTCCAGGCGTCGACGTAGCCCAGCAGGCCGATCATGCTGAGCAGCAGCGGGGGCACGGACAGCAGGGTGAAGAACGCCGCCTCCGCCGCCAGGCCCAGGATGCGGTACTCGATGCAGGAGTTGACGGTGTCCTTCAGCAGCAGCCAGGCGGTCCTGCGTTTGGAGACGTTCCGGTACAGGGCCCGGGCCCGGTGGAGGCGGCCGGAGGGCGCGTCGGGGGATTCGCTTGCTGGCTGCACGACCTAAAGGTATCCGTCGTGCCTGGTCGCACTCACCCACAGGCCGGTTCGCCGGGTGAGGCGGGCGTACCGCGGGGTAGGTTCGGGACATGGCAGGCACCACGCACACCGTGACCAACCAGGCTCCCCCGCTGGTGCAGTACGACGTGTTCGGCGCCGACCGCGCCCTGGTGGAGGCGGTCGAGCGGCATCTGGACCCGGATGTGCTGGAGGAGGGCCGGTCCGAGTTGTCGGGGCTCGGACGGACGGCCGGCTCCGCGCAGGTGCAGGAGTGGGGGGTGCAGGCCAACGAGCATCCGCCGCGGCTGCGCACCCACGACCGCTACGGTCACCGGGTCGACGAGGTCGACTTCCACCCCGCCTGGCACCGGCTGCTCGGCAAGGGCGTCTCGGCGGGGCTGACGGCGGCCTGGGGACGGCCGGGCGGGCATGTGCGGCGGGCGGCGGCGTTCCTGGTGTGGACGCAGGTCGAGGCCGGCAACGGCTGCCCGCTGTCGATGACCCACGCGGCGGTCCCCGCGCTGCGCGCCGACCCGGCGCTGGCGGCGGAGTGGGAACCCCGGCTGACCTCCATGGTCTACGACCGTGCCCTGCGGCCGGCCGGGGAGAAGGCCGGCGTCCTGTTCGGGATGGGCATGACGGAGAAGCAGGGCGGCAGCGACGTACGGGCCAACACGACGGCCGCGCGGCCGCTGGCGGAGGACGGCGCGTACGAGCTGACCGGGCACAAGTGGTTCTGCTCGGCGCCCATGTCGGACGCCTTCCTGGTGCTGGCGCAGGCGCCCGGGGGCCTGACGTGTTTCCTGGTGCCGCGCGTGCTGCCGGACGGCACGCGCAACGTGTTCCTCGTCCAGCGGCTCAAGGACAAGCTGGGCAACCGGTCCAACGCCTCCGCCGAGGTCGAGTTCGACGGCACGTGGGCGCGCCGGGTCGGGGACGAGGGGGCGGGGGTGCGCACCATCATCGGCATGGTGGCGGCGACCCGGCTCGACTGCGTGCTGGGCTCGGCGGGGCTGATGCGGCAGGCCGTGGCGCAGGCCGTCCACCACTGCACGCACCGCGAGGCGTTCGGCGGGCGGCTCGCCGACAAGCCGCTGATGCGCAATGTGCTCGCCGACCTCGCGCTGGAGTCGGAGGCGGCCACCACGCTCGCGCTGCGGCTGGCGGCGGCCTACGACGACGGCGGTGAGCAGGAGCGGGCGCTGCTGCGGATCGCGGTGCCGGCGGCCAAGTACTGGGTGACCAAGCGGTGCGCGCCGCTCGCGGTGGAGGCGGCGGAGTGCCTGGGCGGCAACGGGTACGTCGAGGAGTCGGGGATGCCCCGGCTGGTGCGCGAGTCGCCGCTGAACTCGATCTGGGAGGGCGCGGGCAACGTCCAGGCGCTGGACGTGCTGCGGGCGCTGCGCCGGGAGCCGGGGGCGCTGGACGCGTATCTGCGGGAGGTCGGGCAGGCACGGGGGGCCGACCACCGGCTGGACGGGGCGATCAAGAACCTGCTGTCCGACCTGGCGGACCTGGAGGGCGTCGAGGGGCGGGCGCGGCGGCTGGTGGAGCGGCTGGCGCTGGTGCTGCAGGGGTCGCTGCTGGTGCGGTACGCGCCGCCGGAGGTGGCGGACGCGTTCTGCGCGGCGCGACTGGGCGGGGACGGGGGCGCGGCCTTCGGGACGCTGCCGCACACGCTGGATCTGGCGGCGGTGGTGGAGCGGGCCCGGCCGGTCTCCTGAGGGACGGCGCGCGGGCGCGACGCGGGGGTGGTGCTGCGCCGACACGGCACCACCCCCGCCGCACTTGGCCCCTTGCGAGCCGTGGACGCCGCCGCTCGGGACGGCGTCGCTCAAGTCTCGATCAGCCGTGGGCCGTCCCGCCAGGGTTGCAGTGGGTTGCAACTCGGCGCCGCACCGGCCGTACCGGGCGTGGACACCGGGAGCGGGCGGCAGTATGGGACGGACAGCCCTTTCTCCCGGGAGGACCGGTGGCACTCTCGCCGATGGACGTGACGCAGCTGGCGGCCCTCGACACCACCCGTGCGGCCCGGGTGCTCAGCGAGGTCCGCTCCGCCGCGCTGGCCGGGCAGCGCGCGCCGGTGGCTCCGCGGCCGGTGATCGGGCAGTCCTGGGAGCGGATGCTGCGCAGCGGCGTGGACCCGGACCACGGCTTGCGCAGTGGTCTGCTGTCCGCCGAGGAGGTGCAGCGGCGGCGGGAGTCCTCGACGCTGCGGCAGGTGCTGCCGGTGCTGCGGGAGGGGCTGCTGTCGGTCGCGGACGTCGCCCACCACATCATGGTGGTGGCCGACGAGGAGGGCCGGGTGCTGTGGCGGGAGGGCAGCGCGCCGGTGCTGCGCAGGGCCGACGGGCTGGGCCTGGAGGTCGGCGCGGACTGGCGCGAGGACGTGGTCGGCACCAACGGGGTGGGCACCCCGGCGGTGACGGGGCGTCCGGTGCAGGTCTTCGCCTCCGAGCACTTCGTGCGCTCGCACGCCGCGTGGACGTGTGCCGGGGCGCCGATCACGGACCCGCGGAACGGGCGGCTGATCGGTGTGGTGGATGTGAGCGGGCCGCTGGAGACGATGCATCCGGCCACGCTGGCCTGGGTCGACTCGGTGGCCAGGCTCGCCGAGGCGCGGCTGCGGGAGACGCACGCGCGGTCGCTGGAACGGCTGCGCGCGGTGGCGACGCCGGTGCTGGCCCGGATCGACGGGCGGGCGCTGGTGGTGGACCGCGACGGGTGGACGGCGGCGGTGACGGGGACGCCGTACACGGAGCGGCTCGCGCTGCCCGAGTCGGCGTCGGCGGGGATGCGGTGGCTGCCGGCGCTGGGCCGGTGCTCGCTGGAGCCGCTGGCCGGGGGCTGGCTGGTGCGGGCGGCGGACGAGCCGGTGGCGCGTGCCGCGACCCGGATCGTGCTGGACCTCGGGGACCCGCGCCGCCGGTCGGTGGAGGTGTCCGGCGGGACGGGTTCGTGGAGCCGGGAACTGAGCCCCCGCCACGCCGAGTTGCTGTACCTGCTGGCCGTCCACCGGGCCGGCCGCAGCGCCGCGGACCTCGCCCGGGACGTCTTCGGCGACCCGGCCCGTACGGTGACGGTGCGCGCGGAGATGTCCCGGGTGCGCCGCTATCTGGGCACCCTCCTGGACCACCGGCCGTACCGTTTCGCGGAGGGCACCGCGGTCGACCTCCTCCTTCCGGACGACCCCCGCGACCTCCTCCCCCGTTCTGCGGCCCCGGCCCTGAGGCGGCGCCACCCGCCGTCTCCGGACCGCTGATCCCGGCACGCCGGTCCCGCTGCGGACCCCGCGGGTGACCGGGGCCGTCGCCCCCGGTGGGCGGGCCCCCGCCGGGACCGCCCGCTGTCGCACACCCGTGCCCGGGGGCGGGCTCCGGACGGCCGGCCGGCGTGCAATTACGGGGTCTTCGTCACCCGCCGGGTGCGTCTGACGTAGCATCCAGGTACGGGCCATCCCATCTGCTTCACGGTCAACCCGCGGCTCACCGGACGCAGTTGACTCGCCTCGGGAGGACGGTTATGAAGCATCGCGGCAGACACCGCCGGCGCAGGCGGAGCAGGGTGTTGCGGGCGACGCTGGCCGGGACCGCCCTCGCGCTGACCGCGGCCGCCACGATGATCAGTGCCTCGCAGGCCACCGACGCCGCCGACCCCGGGGCGCTGAAACCGCTGACCGCGTCCGCCGAGACCACTCCGCTGCGGCTGACCGAGCGCGGCGTCCCGCGCGGCACGCTCGACCGGCTCTCCGAAGGGATGGGCCGGCCCGTCGGCGTCGGTGCCGTGCTCGCCGACCCCGACGGCTCCCTGCGCGACGCGGACGACTGCACGGCCGACGACCGGCGTGCCCTGCCGGTCGAACCGGCCGCGACGCGGGCGTACTGCTGGCCGGGCGCCGACACCGACGGCTGGCGGTCCGGCGCGGTGACCACCTCCGGGGACGCCGACGACGACGGCCGCTGGGGCGAGCACCGGGTGATCCTCTCCGGCTGGAGCCGGGCGGGCACGACGGCCGAGGGCGGTCTCGCCCGCGTCGCCTTCGTCGACGCCGGTGACCCGGACCGCCTCAGCTACACCTGGGCCCTGCTGACCGTTCCGGTGGACGGCGGCCACGACTACCGCGGGCTCGGCTCCGCCGTGTCCGGCATGGTCTGGTACCAGGACAAACTGCTGGTCACCGCAGGCCGGGGCGAGAACAGCACGCTGTACGTGTACGACGTGGACCGGGTCCAGCGGGCCACCGTGGACGGCACGCCGGTGGGCCGGGTGCCCGGCGGCTGGTCGGCCGCCGGGGCGCGCTACGTGCTGCCGGCCGTCGCCTCCTACCGGGCGGACGGGGCCGGCTCCCCCCGGCCGGGCGGCATCTCCCTGGATCGCAGCACCGCGCCCGACAGCCTGGTCGCGCACGAGGCGGCGCCCCCGGACGACGACGGGCCCACCCGGCTGTGGCGGTACGCGTTCAGCACCGACCCGGAGCGGAGAGGGCTGCTGGAGACGGATCCGGTGGCGCACGCGCACGCGGTCGCGGCGTACGAGACCGAGCTGACCGGTGTGCACAGTGTGCTGTCGTACCGGTCGGGCTGGTATCTCGGCCGGACCGCCGGGGCGCCGGACGAGCGCGGCACGCTGTGGCGGCAGGACACCGACGGGGCCCGGCCCACCCGCTGCGGGGCGGACGAGACGCACCGCTGCTGGAGCGGCGGGGCGACGTCGCTGTCCTACTGGCAGGAGACCGGCGTCCTGTGGTCCCAGTCCGGCCGGGCGCTGTTCGCCCTGCCGCTGGCCTCGGTCGAGAGGTCCCTCGACCGGTAGCCGTCCCCTCCCCGGGCGGGCGTTCGACACGGGCTCGTGCCGGATGGTTCCCTTTCGGGCATGACGACCATCGCCGTGACCACCTGGTCCCTGGAGCAGACCGCGCCCACCGATCTCCGTCGGGCCGGCGTGCCCGAGGGCGAGGTGCGGGTCGTCCGCTCCGAGGTGCCCTCGCCCGAGTTCAGCCGTTTCCTGTACGCCTCGGTCGGCGGCGACATCCGCTGGACCGACCGGCTGGGCTGGACGTACGCGCAGTGGATGGAGCATCTGGACCGGCCGGGTGTGGAGACCTGGGTCGCCTACGAACGGGGGACGCCCGCGGGATACGTGGAGCTCCAGGCGCAGGACGGCGGGAGCGTGGAGATCGTCTACTTCGGGCTGCTGCCCGGCTTCCGGGGCCGCCGCATCGGCGGTCACCTGCTGTCGTACGGGACGGCGCGGGCCTGGGACCTGGCGGAGCGGTGGCCGGGGCTGGAGCCGACCGCCCGGGTGTGGCTGCACACGTGCAGCAAGGACGGCGAGCACGCCCTGGACAACTACCGGCGCCGGGGCTTCACCCTCTTCGACACCCGGGTCGGACAGGAGCCGGACGTGCCCACTCCGGGCCCGTGGCCGGGCGCCTACCCGGCCTGACCTGCGCGGACAAGAGTTTCCGCAGCTCTTGTGACCAAGGACACCCTTGTCTCGTGATCCGAGACCAAGGTGTCCGCATCATGGATGAAGCTGGACTGTGTCCAGATCGCCGTGACACGCTTCCGTCATGTCCGGAACTGGAATCGCCTTGGTGAGTCGGCGG
Organism: Streptomyces sp. NPDC016640; assembly: GCF_043076215.1. Lineage (NCBI taxonomy): Bacteria > Bacillati > Actinomycetota > Actinomycetes > Kitasatosporales > Streptomycetaceae > Streptomyces > Streptomyces sp. NPDC016640. The sequence goes on along the minus strand of NZ_JBIBRG010000007.1, from coordinate 258,333 downwards.
CACGTCGACCTCGGCCGCATGTCCAGCGCCATCTGTCCGGTGCGCTGAGAGCAACCAGCAGCACCCGACAGCGCCCGACATCCTCTTTCTCGCTCCACCTCCCGCGCAATGACGCGCATGCCTGCCCATGCGCCCGTATGCGCAGGTCAGAGCCGCATTCCCGCCTGCCCGAAGGACGTGTCCCCCATGGCCGCCACCCCGCCGAAGCCTGCCGCCGAGACTTCCCGCCGCAAGGTGAGCCGTCACCGCGGCGAGGGCCAGTGGGCCGCGGGTCACTTCACCCCCCTCAACGGCAACGAGCAGTTCAAGAAGGACGACGACGGTCTCAACGTGCGGACACGTATTGAGACGATCTACTCCAAGCGCGGCTTCGACTCGATCGACCCGAACGACCTGCGCGGCCGGATGCGCTGGTGGGGCCTGTACACCCAGCGCAAGCCCGGGATCGACGGCGGCAAGACCGCGGTCCTGGAGCCGGAGGAACTGGACGACGAGTACTTCATGCTGCGGGTGCGCATCGACGGCGGCGCGCTGACCACCCGGCAGCTGCGGGTGGTCGGCGAGATCTCGCAGGAGTTCGCGCGGGGCACCGCCGACATCACCGACCGGCAGAACGTCCAGTACCACTGGATCCGCATCGAGGACGTGCCCGCGATCTGGGACCGCCTGGAGGCCGTCGGCCTGTCCACGGTCACCGCCTGCGGCGACACCCCCCGCGTGATGATCGGCTCCCCCGTCGCCGGCATCGCCGAGGACGAGATCATCGACGGCACGCCGGCGCTGGAGGAGATCAAGCGGCGCGTCCTGGGCAACAAGGCCTATTCGAACCTCCCCCGCAAGTTCAAGACGGCCATCTCCGGCTCGCCCGCACTGGACGTGGTGCACGAGATCAACGACGTCGCGTTCGTCGGCGTCCGCCACCCCGAGCACGGGCCGGGCTTCGACCTGTGGGTCGGCGGCGGCCTGTCCACCAACCCCAAGCTGGGTGTGCGGCTGGGCGCCTGGGTGCCGGAGGAGGACGTCCCGGACGTCTACGAGGGCGTCCTGTCGATCTTCCGCGACTACGGCTACCGCCGGCTGCGCAACCGGGCCCGGCTGAAGTTCCTGGTCGCCGACTGGGGCGCGGAGAAGTTCCGCCAGGTGCTGGAGGACGAGTACCTGGGGCGCGAACTGACCGACGGACCCGCGCCCGAGCAGCCGGTGCGGCAGTGGCGCGACCACATCGGCGTGCACCGCCAGAAGGACGGCCGCTTCTACGTCGGTTTCGCCCCGCGCGTCGGCCGCGTCGACGGCACCACCCTGACGAAGATCGCCGACGTCGCGGAGGCGCACGGCTCCGGCCGGGTGCGGACCACCGTCGAACAGAAGATGATCATCCTCGATGTCGAGGAGGGACGGGTCGACTCGCTCGTCGAGTCCCTGGAGGCGCTGGACCTCAGCGCCAGGCCCTCCCCGTTCCGGCGCGGCACGATGGCCTGTACCGGGATCGAGTTCTGCAAGCTCGCCATCGTCGAGACCAAGGCACGCGGCGCCTCGCTGATCGACGAACTCGAGCGCCGCATCCCGGACTTCGACGAACCGCTCACCATCAACCTCAACGGCTGCCCGAACGCCTGCGCCCGCATCCAGGTGGCGGACATCGGTCTCAAGGGCCAGCTCATGCTCGACGACGAGGGCGAGCAGGTCGAGGGCTACCAGGTGCACCTCGGCGGCGCGCTCGGCCTCCGGGCCGGCTTCGGCCGCAAGGTGCGCGGCCTCAAGGTCACCGCCGACGAACTGCCCGACTACATCGAGCGGGTGCTCAGGCGCTTCCGTGCGGAGCGCGAGGACGGCGAGCGGTTCGCGGCCTGGGTCGGCCGTGCGTCGGAAGAGGCGCTGTCGTGAGCGAGCGTGCGGCGCCGTTCCACTGCCCCTACTGCGGCGACGAGGACCTGCGCCCGGGCGAAGCGGGCCACGGGGCCTGGGAATGCGGCGCGTGCAACCGAGCCTTTCAGCTGAAGTTCCTCGGGCTGCTCGCCCGCGGGCTTGAGCGATCCGACACGGGAGGGGACCGGACATGACGGTTGTTCAGGAAGAGCGCGCCGCCGAGGACTTGAAGTCGCTGGCCGAGCGGGCGGGCCGGGAGCTGGAGGACGCCTCCGCGCCCGAGATCCTGCGGTGGGCCGCCGAGACCTTCGGCAAGCGGTTCTGCGTCACCTCCTCGATGGAGGACGCGGTCGTCGCCCACCTCGCCTCCCGTGCGCTGCCCGGCGTCGACGTACTTTTCCTCGACACCGGGTACCACTTCCCCGAGACCATCGGAACCCGGGACGCGGTGGAGGCGGTGATGGATGTCAACGTCATCACGCTGACACCGCGCCGCACGGTCGCCGAGCAGGACGCCCGGTACGGGCCGAAGCTGCACGACCGCGACCCCGACCTGTGCTGCAAACTGCGCAAGGTGCAGCCCCTGGAGGAGGGTCTCGAGGGTTATCTGGCCTGGGCGACCGGCCTGCGCCGCGACGAGTCCCCGACCCGGGCGGACACCCCGGTCGTCGGCTGGGACGAGAAGCGGCGGAAGGTGAAGGTCGCGCCCATCGCCCGGTGGTCACAGGAAGAAGTGGAAGCGTACGTCGCCGAGCACGGCGTCCTCACCAATCCGCTGCTGATGGACGGCTACGCCTCCGTGGGCTGCGCACCCTGCACCCGCCGGGTGCTCCAGGGCGAGGACGCGCGCGCCGGCCGCTGGGCGGGCCGCTCCAAGACCGAGTGCGGACTGCACGGCTGACCATGACCGCGCCCTCTACCAACCAGGAGACCGACGTGACGACCGGAGCCACCGTCTGGCTCACGGGTCTGCCGAGCGCCGGCAAGACCACCATCGCCCACGAGCTGGCCGCCCGGCTGCGCGAGCGGGGCCGCAGTGTCGAGGTGCTCGACGGCGACGAGATCCGTGAGTTCCTCTCCGCGGGCCTCGGCTTCAGCCGCGAGGACCGGCACACCAACGTTCAGCGCATCGGCTTCGTCGCCGAACTGCTCGCCCGCCACGGCGTCACCACGCTGGTGCCGGTGATCGCGCCCTACGCGGACAGCCGGGACGCGGTCCGGGGGCGGCACGGGGCCAACGGCACGCCGTACGTCGAGGTGCACGTGGCGACCCCGGTCGAGGTGTGTTCCGTACGTGATGTGAAGGGCCTGTACGCCAAGCAGGCCGCGGGCGAACTCACCGGGCTCACCGGTGTGGACGACCCGTACGAGGAGCCCGAGAGGCCCGATCTGCGGATCGAGTCGCAGAACCAGACCGTGCAGGAGTCCGCGGCGTCGGTGTACGCCCTGCTCAGCGAAAGGGGACTGGCATGACGACTGTGGCCACCGTGGACGAGGGCACGGACAGCCCGTACGCCCTCTCCCACCTGGACGCCCTGGAGTCCGAGGCGGTGCACATCTTCCGCGAGGTGGCGGGCGAGTTCGAGAAGCCGGTGATCCTGTTCTCCGGCGGCAAGGACTCCATCGTCATGCTGCACCTGGCGCTGAAGGCCTTCACCCCGGCGCCGGTCCCGTTCTCGCTGCTGCACGTCGACACCGGGCACAACTTCCCCGAGGTCCTCGACTACCGGGACCGCGCGGTCGCCCGGTACGGGCTGCGGCTGCACGTCGCCTCCGTGCAGGACTACATCGACCGCGGGGTGCTCAGGGAGCGCCCGGACGGCACCCGCAACCCGCTGCAGACCGTCCCGCTCACCGAGAAGATCCAGAGCGAGCGGTTCGACGCCGTCTTCGGCGGCGGCCGCCGGGACGAGGAGAAGGCCCGGGCCAAGGAGCGGGTGTTCTCGCTGCGCGACGAGTTCTCCCAGTGGGACCCGCGCCGCCAGCGCCCCGAGCTGTGGAACCTGTACAACGGCCGGCACGCCCCCGGCGAGCACGTCCGCGTCTTCCCGCTGTCCAACTGGACCGAGCTGGACGTGTGGCAGTACATCGCCCGCGAGAACATCGAACTGCCGGAGATCTACTACGCCCACGAGCGCGAGGTGTTCCGGCGCGGCGACATGTGGCTGACCGCCGGTGAGTGGGGCGGCCCCAAGGACGGCGAGACCGTCGAGAAGCGGCTGGTCCGCTACCGCACCGTGGGCGACATGTCCTGCACCGGCGCGGTGGACTCCGACGCCGACACCATCGAGAAGGTGATCACCGAGATCGCCGCCTCCCGGCTCACCGAGCGCGGTGCCACCCGCGCCGACGACAAGCTCTCCGAGGCCGCGATGGAAGACCGCAAGCGTGAGGGGTACTTCTAGACATGAGCACCGTCACGACCGAGGAGCTCTCGGCCACCACCCTGCTGCGGTTCGCCACCGCCGGCTCCGTCGACGACGGCAAGTCCACCCTGGTGGGCCGGCTGCTGCACGACTCCAAGTCGGTCCTCGTCGACCAGCTGGAGGCCGTGGAGCGGGTCTCGGCCAGCCGCGGCCAGGACACCCCCGACCTCGCGCTGCTCACCGACGGCCTGCGGGCCGAGCGGGAGCAGGGCATCACCATCGACGTGGCCTACCGCTACTTCGCCACGCCCCGGCGCCGGTTCATCCTCGCCGACACCCCGGGGCACGTGCAGTACACCCGGAACATGGTCACCGGTGCCTCGACGGCCGAACTGACCGTGGTCCTGGTCGACGCCCGCAACGGTGTGGTCGAGCAGACCCGCCGGCACGCCGCCATCGCCGCCCTGCTGCGGGTCCCGCACGTCGTCCTCGCCGTCAACAAGATGGACCTGGTCGACTACCGGGAGCCGGTCTTCGCCGCGATCGCCGGGGAGTTCACGGCGTACGCGACCGAGCTGGGCGTCCCCGAGGTCACCGCGATCCCGATCTCGGCACTGGTCGGCGACAACGTGGTGGAGCCGTCCGCGCACATGGACTGGTACGGCGGCCCCACCGTGCTGGAGCACCTGGAGACCGTGCCGGTCAGCCACGACCTGGCGCACTGCCACGCCCGGCTGCCCGTGCAGTACGTGATCCGGCCGCAGAGCGCCGAGCACCCGGACTACCGGGGCTACGCCGGCCAGATCGCCGCGGGCACGTTCCGGGTGGGCGACCGGGTGACCGTGCTGCCGTCCGGCCGGACGACCACGATCAGCGGGATCGACCTGCTGGGCGAGCCCGTCGACGTCGCCTGGACGCCGCAGTCGATCACGCTGCTGCTGGCCGACGACATCGACGTCTCCCGCGGTGACCTGATCGTCCCCAGCAAGGACGCGCCGGCCATCTCGCAGGACGTCGAGGCCACCGTGTGCCACGTCGCCGACCAGCCGCTGACCGTCGGGCACCGGGTGCTGCTCAAGCACGGCACGCGCACCGTCAAGGCGATCGTGAAGGACATCCCGTCCCGGCTGACGCTGGACGACCTGTCGCTGCACCCGCACCCGGAGCGGCTCGTCGCCAACGACATCGGGCGGGTGAAGATCCGTACCGCCGAGCCGCTGCCGGCCGACTCCTACTCGGACTCGCGGCGCACCGGATCGTTCATCCTCATCGACCCGAGCGACGGCACCACGCTCACCGCGGGCATGGTCGGCGAGTCCTTCGCCGCGCCGGAGCCGGTCAAGGACGAGGCCAAGGCGGACGGGTGGGACTTCTGAGCATGAACTCCCCGGTTTCCACCGCCTGTCCACCAAGGAGGGCGGCCCCGCCGGGCAGCAGCTCGTGCTGGACGACATCACCCTCGACAGCCCGCTGGAGCGGTGGGTCCTGCGCAGCCGCGGTCTGCTGGTGAAGGGCTGAGGCACACCATGCGCCGTCCGGTTCTGCTCGTCATCGCCCACGGCAGCCGCGATCCGCGGCACGCCGCGACCGTGCACGCCCTGGTGCGGCGGGTGCGGTCGCTGCGGCCGGGGCTACGTGTGGAGACCGGTTTCCTCGACTTCGACGTCCCCTCGGTGCGGCAGGTGCTGGAGTCCCTCGCGGCGGAGGGCGTCCGCGACGTGGTGGCCCTGCCCCTGCTGCTGACCCGCGCCTTCCACGCCAAGGCGGACATCCCGGCGGTGCTGGCCGAGGCTCCGCCGCGGCTGCGGATCCGGCAGGCCGAGGTGCTGGGCCCCTCCCCGCTGCTCCTCGCGGCGCTGGAGCGCCGGCTGTACGAGGCGGGCCTGACGCCCGCCGACAGGTCCTCGACCGGGGTCGTCCTGGCCTCGGCGGGATCCACCGACCCGGAGGCGATCGCGGTGATCGCGGACATCGCGCGGGAGTGGCGGCACACCGGCTGGTGCGCCGTGCGGCCCGCGTTCGCCTCCGCCTCCCTTCCCCGCACCGGGCAGGCGGTACGCGAGCTGCGCGCCCTCGGCTGCGCGCGTGTCGCCGTCGCGCCCTACGTCCTGGCCCCCGGCTTCCTCCCGGACCGCATCGCCCGGGGGGCCGCCGAGGCGGACGTCCTGGCGGATGTGCTGGGTCCGGCGCCGGAGGTGGCGCGGGTGCTGCTGGAACGCTACGACCGGGCGCGGCTGCCGCTGCCGACGGCGGTCGGCGCCTGACCGGCCCCGGGGCCTCGGACGTCATGGCCGGGAACGCGTCGCCACCGGCCTGCTGGAGGTGGACGCCGACCGGCGCCGCATCGTCCGGTACGGCAGCGTCGGGACCCGCCGCCGGGCCGTTGAGCGATCGGTCCCGCCGCTCACCGTCGTACCGGTGCCCGCCGGGGCCGTGACCGGCCGGGCGCGGCCGTCCCCGTTCCCGCTCAGCCGCCGGTGAGCTCCGCGAGCTTCACGACGGTGTTCCAGTTGCGGCTGGTGGCGACGACGCCCTTGGTGAGGCGGGGTCTGGCCAGGTACTCGGCGAGCCTGGAGCGGCCCAGGCCGTCCGGGGCGTACAGGTAGAGCGCGCGGTCGCCGAGGCGGAACTCCTCGGGCCGGTACGCCGCCCGGTCGACCTCGGCGAAGCGCTCGGGGGTGACGGGCGCGGAGAAGTAGGTGACGTGCAGCTGCTTGGCCGCCAGGGTGGCGGCCGGGAAGGGACAGGCGTCGACGACCGCCCTCAGATAGGCGTGGTCGCGCACGATCACGTCCACCCCGAAGCCGAAGTGCCGCTCGATCGCCGCCGCCAACTCGGCGGCGAGCGACTCCTCGTCGCCGTGCCCGGAGGTGAACACCGCCTGGCCGCTCTGCAGATGGGTGCGCACCTCCTCGTGCCCGAGGCCCTCCACCAGGGTGCGCAGCTCCGCCATCGGGACTTTTCTGCTGCCGCCCACATTGATCCCGCGCAGCAGCGCCGCGTATCTCCTCGCCATGCCCACACCCTAGGGCCGGTCGTCCGGATCAGGTCGCGGAGAGGTGGCGGTGCCTTGTCAGTGCCGGTGAGCGGGGTCCGGTGCGGGTGGCTGCAAGGCGGAGGAGGGATGCGGCCGCCCCGGCGTCGCGAAGACGACCTTGATGAGGTGCCCGGTCGCCCCGTGGGCAGGAAAGCGTCCTCTGGGCACGCCGCCGTGGCCGTGCCGCCCGAGCTGATCAGTCGAGAGCGTGAGCGCGGCAGGTCCGCAGAATCTCGTCGGACAGTTCGGGCCGGACGCGGCGGACCGCCCGGGCGAGCACCATCGCCCCGACCAGCCTGCTGAGCAGCAGCACCGCCCGGTCCCGCGCCTGCTGCGGGGTGATCTCCCCGTCCTGCTCACGGGCGAGTTCTGCGGCGAAGCCCGCGAGGTACCCTTCCACGCCGGCTGCGTACGAGCGCTGGATCGTGTCGTTGTGCCGCCCGGCGTCGGTGACCAGGGAGGCGGAGGGGCAGCCGCCGTCCGGAGCGTCGCGGTGGGCGGCCGAGAGATAGTCGTCCACCACTCGCCTCAGCGGCGGGCCGGCGGGATCGTCCCCTTCCTCGACGGCCTGCTCCAGGACGCCCAGGGACGCCGCGAACGAGGCGTTGCACACCTCGGCGGCCAGGTCGTCCTTGGATGCGAAGTGGTTGTAGAAGCCGCCGTGGGTCAGGCCCGCTTCCTTCATCAGGTCCGCGATCCCGACGGTGTCGATGCCCTGCGCGCGGAACATGCGCCCGGCCGCCTCGACGATGTTCTGCCGATTCCTGGCCTTGTCTTCCCTGGTGATCCGCGGCATGCCCGTCCTCCCGCCTCGACTGTGATTGACCTTTTCAAGGTTACCCCTCATCATTATTTTAATGTTGTCCATCATTAATAGATGAGTGGAGGGGCCATGCGCACCCTGGTGCACACCCGGCAAGGAGAACCCGCACAGGTACTCACGCTGAGGGAGGAGCCCGAGCGACCGCGTCCCGGCACCGGGCAGGTTCTGGTTCGCATGCGGGTCCGGCCCGTCCATCCGGGCGACCTGGCCGGTGTGGAGGGACTGCCGGGACTCCCGGAACAGCAGTCGGGCGCCCGAACTCCCGGAGTGGAGGGGATGGGCGTCGTCGAGAGCGTCGGGCCGGACGTGCACACACTCGGTCCCGGTCAGCGCGTGGCGGTCTTCCCGGCGCTGGGGACGTGGGCCGAGTATGTCGTGGTCGCGGCCGACCGGGCCGTGGCGGTGCCGGATGAGGTCAGCGACGAGACCGCGGCCCTGATGCTGGTCAATCCTCTGACGCTGCTCATGCTGTACCGCGCGCTGGACAGTGCCCTGCGCGGCCGGCAGGGCCCCGTCCTCCAGACGGCCGCCGGTTCCTCCGTCGGCCGGCTGGTCAGCGCGGCCGCGGTCCGGCACGGCCTGCCCCTGATCAACCTCGTACGCAGCGCATCCGGTGCCCAGAGGATGCGAACGCTGTACCCCACGCTGCCCGTGATCGCGACGTGCGACGACGACTGGCGGGAGCGGGTCCGCCACGAAGCCGGCGAGCAGGGCGTTCGGGTCGTCCTCGACTGCGTCGGCGGTGCCCTGACCTGGGACCTCGCCGAGCTGCTCGCCGACGGCGGCACCCTCATCTCCTACGGGCAACTGGGCTCCGGCACCACCCCGCTGGAGAGGCTGCCACTCATCCAACGGGCGCTGACCGTGCAGGGCGTGACCGTGTTGCAGTGGATGAGCCGCACCCCGCAGGAGCGGGCCCAGGACGTCGCCTTCGCCCTGGACATGGCACGGAACACACCGGATCTGCTCGAAGTCGCGGCCAGCTACGACCTCGCCGACTTCGAGGCGGCCATCGAACACGCCCGCCGCCCGGCCAGGACCGGGACCGTCCTGCTCACCACACCGCAGGCGGCCGACCCCGGGCAGGGGGCGGCCCGATGAAGATCGGAACGCTTGGAGCCGGAACCGTCGCCCAGGCCATCGCCCGGCACGCGATCCGGCACGGCCACGAGATCGTGCTCAGCAACAGCCGAGGACCCGCCTCCTTGGCTCCGCTGGTGAAGGACCTCGGCGCACGCGCGACGGCCGCAACCCCCGCCGAGGCCGCTGTCGCAGACCTCGTCGTGCTCGCGGTCGGCTGGCCGCACGTCCCCGACGTCGCCGCCCGGCTCCCTCCCCTGGACGGGACCGTCGTCATCGACGCCACCAACCAGTTCGACTCCCCTCCCCCGAACGCGAGGATCGCCGACCTGGGCGCTCTCACCGGAAGCGAATACGTGGCCTCCCTGCTTCCCGGCGCGCGCGTGGTGAAGGCCTTCAACGCCCTCTTCGCGCGGTTCATCGCACCCGATCCCCGCCACGCGGCCGGGCGTCAGGTGCTGTTCCTGGCCGGCGACGACACGGACGCCAAGAACACCGTGATGGGCCTGGCCTCCCAGTTCGGCTTCGCGCCCGTCGACCTCGGAACGCTGCGCGAGGGAGGCCGCCTCATCCAGCTCGGCGGGCCCCTGTCCGGCCTCCACGCCCTCAAGCAGGACTGATCCCACCCAGCCGCTCGTACTCCCCGCGTCCGCGAGGAGCGCCTTCCTCCACGAAAGAGATCCTCATGTCCGACCCGACTTCGGCATCCGGCACCCAGCCCCTCCTGCAGCCCGTTCGACTGGGCGCGCTCGAACTGCCCAACCGCGTCGTCATGGCTCCCATGACGCGCTCCCGGGCCACCAACGCGGAACTGGCCCCCACCGCCCTGCACGCCACCTACTACACGCAGCGCGCCGGCGCCGGCCTGATCATCAGCGAGGGAACCTGGGTCAGCCCGGACGCGATCGGCTTCACCGACGTCCCCGGCATCTACACGGACGCCCAGACCGCCGGCTGGGCCAAGGTCACCGAATCCGTGCACGCCGCGGGAGGCAGGATCATCTCGCAGATCGGCCACGTCGGCGCCGTCTCCCATCCCGACCACCTCGGTGGCCGCCTCCCCGCCGGTCCCTCGGCGATCAACCCCCGGGAGATGTCCTTCACTCCCGACGGCCCGAAGGACACGGTCACGCCCCGCGCCTTGACCGCGGCGGAGATCGCCACCACGATCGACACCTACCGGCAGGCCGCCGCCAACGCTCTGCGCGCCGGCTTCGACGGCCTGGAGATCCACGCGCAGGCATCCCACCTCGTGGCCCAGTTCCTCAACCCCCGCCTGAACCAGCGCACCGACGCCTACGGCGGCAGCAGTGAGAAGCGGGCCCGGTTCCTGTTCGACGTCGTGGATGCCGTCAGCAGCGTGTGGGGCAGCGACCGCATCGGCGTCAAGCTGTCCCCCTACTGGCGACGCGAGCCGGCCTTCACCGCGGACGCCGAGACGCTGGCCGACTACGACCTGCTCCTCAAGCGCCTCAGCGACACCGACCTGGCCTATCTCCACCTCCTGGGGCCGGAACCCCGCACGGACACCGACGACGCCTTCACCGCGTTCGCCCGCTTCCGCACCCACTACCGCGGTGCCGTCATCGCCAATCTCGGCTTCACGCAGGCGACCGGCAACGAGCTGCTCGAACGGGAGCTGGCTGACGCGGTTTCCTTCGGTGCTCCCTTCATCGCCAATCCGGACCTCGTCGATCGGTTCACCCACGGTCATCCCGTCGCCGCCGGCGACCGCGACACGTACTACGCCGGTGGTGCGAAGGGGTACACGGACTACCCCACCGCGACCGGGTCCCAGGCCATCTCGTTCGGGTCGGCCGGTCGTCGGTCCGGGTGTGCCGTCGGCTGATGCGCGGTGGGCGCGGATCGAGCCGTCGCTCCCGGACCGGACGCCGAGGCGGGGTGGCCGGTGGCGGGACCGCCGTGAGGTGACCGATGCGATCGCCTTCAAGTTCCGGACCGGGACCCGGTGGGTGCACCTGCCGCAGGAGTACGGAACTGGCGAGTGTCTGTTACCGGCTGCGGACGTGGGCCGTCGCCGGCACGTGGGAGCGGGTGTCCACCGCCCTGGTGGCTCGGGCCGACGCCGACGAGGACGCCGGCTGGGCCGTGTCCGTGGACTCCACGGTCGTGCGGGCTCACCAGCATGCGGCCGGGGCCCGCGAAAGGGGGCCCCGGCCGGCGAGCCGGACGACCACGCCATCGGCCGGTCCGCGGCGGAACGCAACACCGTCGAGCGGTGCATCAACCGCCTGAAGCAATGGCGCGGCATCGCCACCCGCTACGAGAAGACCGCGGCCATCCACCCGGCCGGACTCCACATCGCAGGCGTCTTCCCCTGGTCCGCCCGCCGTTCCGGACGGAACCGCGCAGGGCGGCCGTCGTGCCCCGTGGGGGCGGGCACGACGGCCGGGTCCGCGCACGGCGGACTGGGCGAAACTCTGACGGACGGGCGGGGCGCGGATCAACCGGTACGCGCACCTGTGACCCACTCAACAAAAGGGTGCGCAAGGGCGCCGGACGGTCACCGACCGCGGCCGCGGCCCCTGAGCACGGCCCCGGGATGCCGGTGGGCGCAGGGGCCGCCGGCCTCGCAGTCCATGAAGCGGATGGGCGTCGGCCTCGCGGCGGCGGTGCTCATCGACGCGACGGTCATCCGGGGTGTGCTGCTGCCGGCGGTGATGACACTGCTCGGCGAGCGCAACTGGTACCTGCCGAAGTGGCTGCACCGGATGCCCGACCTGACTCACGAGGATGCGGTGGTGCCGCCGGAGGCGGTGGTGCCGCCGGTGGCACGGGACGAGGAGGACGAGCGGGTGCCGGTCTGACCGGGCCGGTCACCGCACGCGGGGCCGGCGGTCTCCGCAGGGCCCCGCTCCGCGCCCGCGCCGGGCTACCGCTCCGCCTCGGCGAAGCGGTCCAGGCCGAGGACGGCGAGGAGTTGCAGCTTCTCGTGGCCCTCGGTCCGCGGCGGGGCGGTGAGCACGAGCAGGGTCTGTGACTGGTCCTCGGTGAACAGCGCCTGGCAGTCCAGTTCGATCGCCCCGATCTCGGGATGGATGAGCGTCTTGTGGTCCTCGAAGCGCCGGGCGACCTCGTGCCGCTCCCACAGTCCGGCGAACTCCTCGCTCTCCTTGCGCAGGGCCCGTACGAGGGTGCCCGCCCGGGAGCGCGGGCCGTGCAGGCCGTGGGCGGCGCGCAGGCTCGCGACCTGGGCGCGGCTCTGCCGGTCCCGGTCCTCCTCGGGGTAGCGCGCCCGGTCGGCGGGGTCGGTGAACCAGCGGTAGACGGCGCTGCGGGCGAGGCCCGTGTGGGCCGAGGCGTCCCCGAGCAGGGCGGCGGCCATCCTGTTCTGCACGAGGGTCTCCCCCAGGTCGGACAGGATGAGCGCCGGGGTGTCCTCCAGGCGGTCGAGGACCCGCATCAGCGCGGGGGCGACCTGGGGCGAGGCCGACAGCGGCAGCGGTGCGTTGTGCCCGGCGATCCGGTACAGGTAGGTGCTCTCCTCGCGGGTCAGCCGCAGCGCGCGGGCGAGCGACGCCAGCATGTGCTCGCTGGGCTGCGGCCCTCGCCGCTGCTCCAGCCGCGTGTAGTAGTCGGTCGACATCACGGCGAGGGAGGCGACCTCCTCGCGCCGCAGGCCCAGGGTCCGCCGGCGCGCGCCGGCGGGGAGGCCGACGTCCTCCGGTCGGAGCGCCTCGCGGCGGCGGCGCAGGAAGTCGGCCAGTGCTGCACGGTCCATGGGGACGATTGTCGCCCGGCGCGGGCGCGCGAGCCAGGGATCGCCGATCCCCCGACAACCGGTCTCTGCCCCCGGGGGCGGCTCACCGGTGACGATCGGGAGCATGAACATCTCCGGAAACACCGTTTTCGTCCCCGGCTCCACCAGCGGCATCGGTCTGGCCCTCGCCCTCGAACTGCGGGCCAGGGGGAACACCGTCATCGTCGGCGGCCGGCGTGCCGAGCTGCTGGAGCGGATCGCGGCCGAGCACCCCGGCCTGCACACCGTGCGGATCGACACCACGGACACCGCGAGCATCGCCTCCGCCGCGAAGCGGGTGCTGGCCGAGCACCCGGATCTCAACGTCCTGGTCACGATGGCCGGTGTGATGCGCGTGGAGGACTGGCGCGATCCCGCGTCGTTCCTCGCCTCCGCCGAGTCCACGGTGACGACGAACGTGCTCGGTCCGATCCGGCTCATCTCCGCGTTCATCGAGCATCTGCGGGCGCAGGCGGACGCCACGATCATGACCGTCTCCTCGGGCCTGGCGTTCGCTCCGCTGAGGGTCACGCCGAGCTACAACGCGTCGAAGGCGGCGATCCACATGCTCAGCGAGTCCCTCCGGCTGCAGTTCGCCGGCACGTCGGTGAAGGTCGTGGAACTCGTACCGCCGGCCGTCCGCACCGCGCTGCTGCCCGGGCACGAGGACAATGAGCAGGCCATGCCGCTCGACGAGTTCGTGGCCGAGGCGGTCGCTCTGCTGGAGGCCCGGCCCGACGCGAAGGAGATCCTGGTCGAGCGGGTGAAGTTCCTGCGCCACGGCGAGGCCCGCGGCGACTACGACCGGGTCGTCGAGGCCCTCAACGGCTCCGACCCGCACGCGCGGTAGGCCGGGTGGGACAAGAGACGAGATGACGGGATGACGGGATGACGTGATGACGTGCAGGACGAGGCCGGGCTCGTCCCCGTCGCAGGCCTCGGTCAGCTGCGGGCCGGGGCTCACGTGGCCGTGGGTGGCGATGGGACACGGCGATGCGAGCGGGACCGGTCCTGCCCCGGCCACGGACGAGACGTCTCGTGCGATCGTCTGGTGTTCACCGGGCCGGCACCTCGTGCGGCCGCAGCCCCTGATCCGGCGTCGCCGCGCCGGCCAGGTGCCGCCGGCCGTCCGGGACGGCGGCGTCGGGCAGCGGGGCACGGCGCCGTGCGTGGCCCCGCGCAACGGGTGTGCGGGCGGGGGCGCTCAGCGCTGGTAGCGGGCCAGCACCAGGTTGCCGTCCTCCTCCAGCCGCTCGCGCAGTTCGTCGAGGCCGATGGCGCCGCTGTAGTACTCCTGCAGCGCCGGGGTGGCCACCTTGTCCTTCCACTCGGGGTAGCCGCGCACGGTCTGCGCGGGCGCCGGACGCAGCCGGCCGGCGAGCGCGGTGCCGGTGGCCCAGCCGTGCTCGGCGGTGCGCAGGGCGGGGTCGGCGAGGGCCGTGCGGCCCGTCGGCAGCATCCAGTCGCCGAGGGCGAGACGGACCGTGTTCTCCGGCCGGAGCAGGAAGTCGAGGAAGGCTGCGGCCTCCTCCTTGTGGGCGCAGTCCTCGGCGATGGAGAGGGTCTGCGGGCTGACCCCCTGGGTGAGTCCGCCGGCACCGGCCGGGGCGGGCAGCACCTGCCAGTCGAAGCCCTCCGGTGCCTGCTGGACGATCTGCTGGCGGTAGGAGAAGCCGAGCGGCACCATCGCGTACCGGCCGGCGAAGAAGCCGGGCAGGGTGTCGGAGCCGCCGCTGCCGAGCGTGCCGGGCGAGGCACTGCGGTCGGTGTTCACCTGCTCGTGGACGGTGCGCGGGACGACCTCGTCGCCCTCCTCGAACCGCACGGTCACCTTGCCGTCGGCCCCCCGGTGGAAGAGCCGGCCGCCGGCCGAGAGGGACAGGTTGAGCGTGGCGGACACGGGTTCCTTGAGCGGCCAGGCGATTCCGTACTTCCCGTCGCCGCCGAGCCGCTTCGTCACCCGGCGGAACTCGTCCCAGCTCCAGGGGTGTTCGGGCGTGGGGATGCGGACGCCGGACTTCTTCAGCCAGGTCGCGTTGGCGATCAGCACGCGCGGTTCCTGGAGGAAGGGCACCCCGTAGACGCCGTCCCCGAAGGTGACGGTCTCCCAGCCGCGCGGCGGGATGTCGGCCCTCAGCCGCTCGGACAGCAGGCCGGTGAGGTCCGCGAGGTAGCCGCCGTAGGCGAAGTCGGCGAGGTCGTCGGAGGCGTCGTGGACGATGTCGGGGGCCTCACCGCCCTCGAAGGAGGTGAGGAGCTGGTCGTGGACGCTGCCCCAGCTGCCCTGGACGTAGTCGACCCGGACGTCCGGATGGGCGGCGTTCCACTCCGCCACCAGTTCCCTGGTGGCCTCGACCGACTCCTGCTGCCAGGCCAGGGACTGGAAGCGCAGGACGATCCGGCCGTCGTCGCGGGTGCCGCCGGAGGAGCAGCCCGCCAGGAGCAGGACGACGGCGAGTGCCGCCACGAGGATCCTGGTCCGCATCAGCTCTTCACCGCCCCGGCGAGCATCCCGCCCGTGATCCGCCGCTGGATGATCGCGAAGACGACCAGGGAGGGCAGCGTCGCGAGGAACGCGGCGGCCGCCAGCGGTCCGAGGTCGGCGACGCCCTCGGCACCGATGAAGTGGGTGAGGACCACCGGCAGGGTCTGTTTCTCCGGCGTCTTGAGCAGGACCAGGGCGAAGAAGAACTCGTTCCAGGCGGTGACGAAGGCGAACAGCGCGGTCGCCACGATGCCCGGCGCGAGCAGCGGCGCGGTCACCGACACCAGGATGCGCAGCCGCCCGGCCCCGTCGACGGCCGCCGCCTCCTCCAGTTCGGCCGGCACGGCACGGACGTACCCGGTGAGCATCCACAGGGCGAAGGGCAGCGCCCACACGACGTACACCATCACCAGCCCGGGCACGGAGTCGATCAGCCGCAGGTTCTTCAGCACCAGGAACAGCGGGATGATCAGCAGCACGAACGGGAACGCCTGGCTGACCACCACCCAGCCGGTCGCGGCCCGGGCGAGCGCGGTGCGGCGGCGGGCCATGACGTACGCCATCGGGGTGGCGAGGACGACGGCGATCAGCGCCGCGGAGAGCGCGGCGAGCAGCGAGTTGAGGGCGGCGCGCAGCAGCGGCTGCTCGTCGAAGGCCTGACGGAAGTTGGCGAGCGTGGGGTCGTCCGGGATCCAGGTGGGGTGCGGACCGCCCAGCTCGCGCGGCGACTTGAACGCCGTCGAGACCAGCCAGAGGAACGGGAAGGCGAGGAAGACGAGATACGCGAGCAGCGCGGCGTACTGGCCGGCGCGGGCTCCCCTGCCGGTCCTCATACGCGGTCACCTCCCCTGAGACGGCCGGCCAGGAAGACGGCCAGCAGGACGGAGATCACGGCGACCATGACACAGCCCATCGCCGCCGCGTAGCCGAACTGCCCGTAGCGGAAGGCCTCTTCGTAGGCGAAGAGCATGGGCAGCCGGGTGCGTCCGCCGGGGCCTCCGTTGGTCAGCACGTAGACCAGGGCGAAGGAGTTGAAGTTCCAGATCAGGTTGAGCGCGGTGACGGCGAGGGCGACGGGGCGGATCGCGGGCCAGGTGACCGTGCGGAAGCGGCGCCAGGCGCCGGCGCCGTCCACGGCCGCCGCCTCGTGCAGTTCGCGCGGTGTGTTCTGCAGTCCGGCGAGCAGCGCGACCGTCGTCTGCGGCATGCCCGCCCACACCCCGACCACGATCACGGCGGGCAGCGCGGTCGCCAGGCCGCTGAGCCAGTCGCGGTCGCCGCCGAGACCGAGGTCGCGCAGGGTCTCGTTGAGCACACCGGCGTCCGGGTTGTAGACCAGCCGCCACATGACGCCGACGACGATCTCGGGCATGGCCCAGGGGACGATCGCCAGGGCGCGGGCGAGCCAGCGCAGTCTCAGGTCCTGGTTCAGCAGCAGGGCGAGGCCGAGGGCGAGCAGGAACTGCGGCACCGTCACCCCGACCGCCCACACCAGCCCGATCCGGAACGACTCCCAGAACAGCGTGTCGTGCCACAGGTCCCGGAAGTTGAGGGTGCCGATCCACCGGGTGGGCTCGGTGCGGCCGGACTGGGCGTCGGTGAAGGCCAGCAGGATCCCGTGGAGCAGCGGTCCGACGCTGAGGACGAGGATCGGGATCAGCGCGGGCAGCACCAGGAACCAGGGTCCGTGGTCGGCCGCGCGTCCTTTCCGGGGGCCCGGGTCGGGCACACGGCCCACCGGCTTCCTCTCCTCGGTCAGCGATGTCACGGAATCAGCCCCTTTGCGCGGCTCGGGTGGGCCAGGTCATGGTCGTGAAGGCGGTCTGCCTCGTCAAGGCACCGCGCACACCGGCCGGTCCGCGCCGATGGGACACTGGCGGGCGGGTGGCCGGTGAACGGCCGGTGGCCGGCCGGATCCACGCGGTGTCCGCGCGGGCCGGCACGATGCCGGCCGCGCGGGCGGACCGGCCCGGCCGACCCGGCCGGACCGGTCGGGCCGGCCGATCAGTCGGACGAGAACGGACACGGAGGCGGACGGATGGACGAGGCACGGGCGCGGGACGTACTGGCCGCTGCGGGCGTGCTGCCCGGTGCGGCACGGGACGCGCGGCTGGTCGCCCTCGGCGAGAACGCCGTGTTCGCCGCCGGTGACCTGGTCGTCAAGGTGGGCCGCGACGCCGAGTTGCTGGACCGGGCCCGCCGGGAACTGGCCGTCGCGGGATGGCTGGCCGGGGCGGGCGTGCCGGCGGTGCGTCCGGCCGTGCCCGAGGCGCTGCTGGCGGACGGGCACCCGGTGACCGTGTGGCACCGGCTGCCGGAACCGGTGCGGCCCGCCGAACCCCGGGATCTGGCCGCACTGCTCCGGCTGGTCCACGCACTGCCCGCTCCCCCCTTCGCCTTGCCGCCGCGCGATCTGCTGGGCGGTGTGGAGCGCTGGCTGCGGCTCGCGGGCGACGCGGTCGACCCCGCGGACGCGGCGTACCTGCGCGAGAGGCGCGACGGTTTCGCGGCGGCCGCGGCGGCGCTCGCGCCCCGTCTGCCGCCCGGCCCGATCCACGGGGACGCGCTGCCCCGCAATGTGCACATCGGACCGGACGGGCCGGTCCTGGTCGACCTGGAGACCTTCGCGGCCGATCTGCGCGAGCACGACCTGGTGGTGATGGCCCTCTCCCACGACCGCTACGGACTGCCGGACGAGGCGTACGCCTCCTTCACCGGGACGTACGGCTGGGACGTGCGCGAGTGGGAGGGGTGTCCGGTGCTGCGCGGCGCCCGGGAGACGGCCAGCTGCGCCTGGGTGGCCCAGCACGCGCCGGGCAACCCGAAGGCGCTGGCCGAGTTCGCACGGCGGGTGGCGTCCCTGCGGGACGGGGACGAGACCGTGCGCTGGTATCCCTTCTGACCCGCCGCCCGGCCGGCCCGGATCCCGGCCGGCCCGGATCCCGGTCGGCCCGGATCCCGGTCGGCCCGGATCCCGCCCCCGCGGGCTCAGACCCGTTCGCCCGCCGGTTCCCGCAGCGGCCAGGTGCCGTCGATCACCGCGGTGGCGTCGCCCTTGCGGCGCAGGAAGTCCTGGAAGTCCGCCGCCCACTCGGCGTGCCACTCGACCTGACGGCGGTGCAGTTCCGCCGGGCCGAGGGCCGCGACCCTGGGGTGGCGGACGGCTATCGCGCAGGCCAGCCGGGCGGCGGCGAGGGCGTCGGCGGTCGCGTCGTGCGCGGCGTCGAGGACGACGCCGTACTCCGCGCAGACCGCTTCGAGGTTGCGCTTGCCGCGGCGGTAGCGGTCGACGGTGCGGTCGATGGTGTACGGGTCGATGACCGGGGCGGGGTCCGTGCCGCCCAGACGCTCACGCAGGGACGGCAGTCCGTGCCTCCGCAGTTCGGCGGAGAGCAGGGTGAGATCGAAGGCCGCGTTGTAGGCGACGACCGGGACGTCCGCCTTCCAGTAGGAGGTGAGGACGCCGGCGATGGCGTCGGCCACCTCGCCGGCGGGGCGGCCCTCCGCGGCCGCCCGCTCGTTGCTGATGCCGTGGACCGCCACCGCGTCGGCGGGGATCGGCACGCCCGGGTCGGCCAGCCACTCGCGGCGCCCGGCCGGTTCCCCCGCCCTGACCTCGATCACGGCCCCCGTGACGATCCGCGCCTCGCGCGGTTCGGTACCCGTCGTCTCCAGGTCGAAGCCGATCAGCAGCTCCCGGTGCCAGCCCATGGACTGCCCCCTTCCGTGTGGTGCGTTCCCCCAGTGGTTCCCACCCTCGCACGCACCACTGACAATCAGAGGAAAGCATTCCGCTTATCGGCCGGAACACCTCCCCGCAGACCGCCCCACAGTGGAGCGTTCATGACACCGGTCGCGAATCCGCCCACATCAGCTCGAACTCTTCACGGTAGGTGGGGAACAGCGCCCCCTCTTCCACTTCGCCCTGCTTGACCGTTCTGGACCCGTTGCGCAGGACCAGTACGGGCGCCTCCATCCCCCGGACGCGGCGCAGATGGTTCTGGACGACCGCGATGCCGTCCGACCCGTCGCCGTCCACGAGGTAGGCCGTGCAGCGGGGCGTCTCGTCGTAGACCTGGATCTCGAAGGCGCCCGGATCACGCAGCCTGGACCGCACGCGGCGCATGTGCAGGATGTTCATCTCGACGGCGCGGCCGAGCTCCCCGCGTTTGATGCCGAGTTCGCGCTCGCGCCGCTTGACCGCGCTGGAGGCGGGGTTGAGGAACAGCAGCCGCACCCGGCAGCCGGACTCGGCGAGCCGCACCAGCCGGCGCCCGGAGAAGTTCTGCACCAGCAGGTTGAGGCCGATGCCGATCGCGTCGAGGCGCCGCGCCCCGCCGAAGATGTCCTCGGCCGGGAACTGGCGCAGCAGCCGTACCCGGTCGGGGTGGACGGCGACGACATCGGCGTACCGGTCGCCGACCAGGTCCTCGACCGCGTCCACGGGCAGCCGGCGCGCGGAGGGCACGTCACCGCCGGCGCCGAGCATCTCCAGCAGCCGCGCGGAGGCCCGCTCGGCCTGGCCGAGGACCGCCTCGGACAGCGCGCGGTTGCGGGAGACGACGTTCCGGGTGACCTCCAGCTCGTCCAGGGCGAGCTCGACGTCCCGGCGGTCGTCGAAGTAGGGCTCGAAGCAGGGCCAGTGCTGCACCATCAGCTCGCGCAGCTGGGGCAGGGTGAGGAAGGACAGGACGTTGTCGTCGGCCGGGTCGAGCAGATAGCCCTTGCGGCGGCTGACCTCGCGCACCGCCGCCGCGCGCTGCACCCACTCCTGCCCGGCCGGCCCGGCGGCGGCGATCACCCAGTCGTCGCCGTGCACCGGCTCGTACACGGGGCGCAGCACGGCGGCCACGACCGCGCGCAGCCGCTGTTCGACCAGGTTGAGCCAGATGTAGGCGCGGCCGGCCCGCTGGGCGCGGGTGCGCACCTCACGCCAGGCGTCGGCGCCCCAGTCCAGTTCCGGTCCGATCGAGCCCGCGTCCATCGGCCGTGCCAGGGACACCGCACCGGGCGGGACGTCCGTGGAACTGCTCCCCTCGTGACCCTCGTCACCAGGGGGCAGTTCCAGCCCTCCCGCGCCCACCCGTGCACCGCCTTCCGCTCCCCCGAGCACTCCCGTCCCGACGATCAAGGAGAGTACTCCGCATGCGGTGCGCGGTGCAGCCCGATGGACAGGGTCACTTCCCAACTTCCCGCGCGCGCCCGACCGTTCCGTTCCGCGGGTACCCGGAAGTGAGCGGATTCATAGCGGGACCGGCGCGGGCACGCCTCCTCGGGGGAAAGAGCGGGTGCGAGGGATGGTTCCCGCCCTTTCGGGGAGACTCGACAAGACTCGGAGCCCAGGCGTCCCCCACCGGCGCCGTACACCTGAAAGAGTCGTAGTCATGCAGGTCTGGCCTGGCGAGGCGTATCCGCTCGGTGCCGCGTACGACGGCGCCGGAACGAATTTCGCGGTCTTCACGGAGGCCGCGGACCGAGTAGAACTCTGTCTGCTGCACGACGACGGCTCGGAAACCGCGATCGAGCTGCGCGAGAGCGACGCGTTCGTGCGGCACGCGTACGTGCCCGGCGTCATGCCCGGGCAGCGGTACGGCTTCCGCGTGCACGGACCGTACGACCCCGAACGCGGGCTGCGCTGCAACTCCGCGAAGCTGCTGCTCGACCCGTACGCGCGTGCGATCAGCGGGTCGGTCCGCTGGGGCGAGGAGGTGTACGGCTACCACTTCGGCGAGCCCGGGCGGCGCAACGACCTCGACTCGGCGCCGCACACGATGACGTCGGTCGTGGTCAACCCGTACTTCGACTGGGGCGACGACCGGCGTCCCCGTACGGAGTACCACCACACGGTGATCTACGAGGCCCACGTCAAGGGCCTCACCATGCGCCACCCGGGGCTGCCGGAGGAGCTGCGGGGCACCTACGCGGGTCTCGCGCACCCGGCGGTGATCGAGCACCTGACCGAGCTCGGGGTGACGGCGCTGGAGCTGATGCCGGTGCACCAGTTCGTGAACGACCACCGCCTGGTGGACATGGGCCTGAACAACTACTGGGGCTACAACACCATCGGCTTCTTCGCCCCGCACAACGCCTACGCGTCCTGGGGCGACCGCGGACAGCAGGTGCTGGAGTTCAAGTCGGCGGTGAAGGCGCTGCACGAGGCCGGGATCGAGGTGATCCTCGACGTGGTCTACAACCACACCGCCGAGGGCAACCACCTGGGCCCGACGCTGTCCTTCAAGGGCATCGACAACCCGTCGTACTACCGGCTCACCGACGACCGCCGCTACTACATGGACACGACGGGCACCGGGAACTCGCTGCTCATGCGGTCCCCGCACGTCCTTCAGATGATCATGGACTCGCTGCGGTACTGGGTGACCGAGATGCACGTCGACGGATTCCGCTTCGATCTCGCGGCGACCCTGGCGCGGCAGTTCCACGAGGTGGACCGGCTGTCGTCGTTCTTCGACCTGGTGCAGCAGGACCCGGTGGTCTCCCAGGTGAAGCTGATCGCCGAGCCGTGGGACGTGGGCGAGGGCGGCTACCAGGTGGGCAACTTCCCGCCGCTGTGGACCGAGTGGAACGGCAAGTACCGCGACACCGTGCGGGACCTGTGGCGGGGCGAGCCGCGGGCGCTCGCGGAGTTCGCCTCCCGGCTGACCGGCTCCTCCGACCTGTACCAGGACGACGGGCGGCGCCCGCTGGCCTCGATCAACTTCGTCACCTGCCACGACGGCTTCACCCTGCACGACCTGGTGTCGTACAACGACAAGCACAACGAGGCCAACGGCGAGGACAACCGGGACGGCGAGAGCCACAACCGGTCCTGGAACTGCGGCGTCGAGGGGGAGACCGACGACCCGGACGTGCTGCGGCTGCGGGCCCGGCAGATGCGCAACTTCATCGCCACGCTGATGCTCTCCCAGGGCGTGCCGATGCTCAGCCACGGCGACGAGGTGGCCCGCACCCAGCGCGGCAACAACAACGCCTACTGCCAGGACAACGAGCTGGCCTGGCTCGACTGGCCCGACCCCGGGCGGGCGGAGGACGAGGAGGACGTCCGCCGGCAGCTGCTGGAGTTCACCCGCGCGATGGTGTGGCTGCGCAAGGACCACCCGGTCCTGCGCCGGCGCCGCTTCTTCCACGGACGCCTGGTGGAGGGCGCCCACGACGACCTGTCCGACATCGCCTGGTTCACTCCGGAGGGCGCGGAGATGACCCAGCGGGACTGGGACTCCGCGCAGGCGTCCGCGCTGACGGTGTTCCTCAACGGCAACGCGATCTCCGAGCCGGGACCGCGCGGGGAGCGCATCACCGACGACTCGTTCCTGCTGATGTTCAACGCCTTCCACAAGCCGCTGGACTTCGTGGTGCCGGTCGACCACGGCCGGCAGTGGCAGGTGGTCGTGGACACCGCCCGCGCGCACGGCGTCCCGCCGGGCACCGGCCCGGAGGTACAGGCCGGCGCCCGGCTCACGCTGACCGACCGCAGCATGACGGTGCTGCGGCGGCCGGCGTAGCCGGCCGCCCCACCGGGCCGCCCGCCCGGGCGGCGGGTGACCCGGTGGGGCGAGCGATGACACGAAAGGCCGCGGGGCGGGTACGTAGGTTCCCATGACCCCTGAGCGACCTGACCCGGCGGTGCCCACGGCCACCTACCGGTTGCAGCTGCAGCCCGGCTTCCCGTTCGCGGCGGCGGCGCGCGCCGTGCCGTACGTGGCCTCGCTCGGCGTGTCCCATCTGCACCTGTCCCCCGTCCTGGAGGCCGTGCCCGGCTCGGGGCACGGGTACGACGTGGTGGACCACACGCGTGTGCGCGGGGAACTGGGCGGCGAGGAGGGACTGCGGGAGCTGGCGCGCGCCGCGCGGGAGCACGGGCTCGGTCTGGTCGTGGACATCGTCCCGAACCACATGGCGATGTCCCCGCGCCACAACCCCGCCCTGTGGGAGGTGCTGCGCGAGGGCCCCGCCTCGCGCTACGCGCGGTGGTTCGACATCGACTGGGAGGCGCAGGGCGGGCAGGTGCTGCTGCCGGTGCTCGGGGGCCCGCTCGGCGCGGAGCTCGAACGCCTGGAGGCCGACGGCGGCGTGCTGCGCTACCACGACCACGCGTTCCCGCTGCGCGAGGGCACCGAAGGGCTGCCGCTGCCCGAGCTGCTGGACGCGCAGTGGTACCGCCCCGTGTGGTGGCGGCTGGCCCGGACCGAACTGAACTACCGGCGGTTCTTCAGCATCTCCGAGCTGATCGGGGTGCGGGTGGAGGACCCGGAGGTGTTCGAGGCCACGCACGCCAAGATCCTCCAGCTGCTCGGGGAGGGGGTGATCGACGGGCTGCGGGTCGACCACCCCGACGGGCTCGCGGACCCGGACGGCTATCTGCGGCGGCTGCACGAGGCGACCGGCGGCCGCTGGACGGTGGTGGAGAAGATCCTCTCCGACGGGGAGCCGCTGCCCGCCTCCTGGCCGGTCGCGGGCACCACCGGCTACGACGCCCTGCGGCACGTGGACGGCCTCTTCACGGACCCGGCCGGGTCCGGGGACCTGCTCGGCCGCTACCGGCGTTTCGCGGGCCCGCAGCCGGACCGCGGCGGCGACTGGGACGCCACGGTGCGACGGGCCGCGTACCAGGTGCTCACGCACGAGCTGGCGGCCGAGGTCGACCGGCTGACCCGGGTGGCGAGCCGGCTGTGCGCGACGTCGCCGGAGCCCGCGCTGCGCGACCGCGCCCCCTGGGCGCTGCGGACGGCGCTCCTGGAACTGCTGGTCCGGCTGGAGGTGTACCGCCCGTACGCCTCGGTGGACGCCTCCGCCGTGGTCACCGAGGAGGCCGCCGCCGAGGCCCGGCTCGCCTTCGCCGTCCCGGAGGAGGCCGGGGCGGTGGACGTCGTACGGGATCTGGTGCTCGGGCGGTACGGGGACGGGCCGGGGCACGTGGAGTTCCGTACGCGGTTCGCGCAGACCGCGTCGGCGCTGCGGGCCAAGTCCGTCGAGGACACGGCCTACTACCGCTACGTACCGCTGCTGTCGGCGAACGAGGTGGGTGGTGATCCCGGCGGCCCGGCGGTGTCCCCGGAGCGGTTCCACGCGTACTGCGCGCGGGTGCAGCGCGACTGGCCCGCGACCGGGACGGTCGTCTCGACGCACGACACCAAGCGCAGCGCCGACGTGCGGGCGGCGCTGCACGTGCTCACCGAGTGCCCGGAGCGCTGGGCGGACGTGCTGGCGGGGGTGACCGGCGCCGGCGAGGGCGCGCCGGACGCGCAGCTGGCGTGGGCGGCCTGGCAGACGGTGTTCGGGCTGGGGACGGCCGAGGAGGAGCGGGTGCGGGAGGCGCTGCTGAAGCACGTGCGCGAGGCGGGGCTGTACACGAGCTGGACCGAGCGGGAGCCCTCGTACGAGGAGGCGGTGGCGCGGTTCGTGGCGGCCGGGCCGTGCGGGGTGCCGGGCGGAAGGGTGACGGCGTTCCGCGCCTCGCTGGAACCGCACGTCCGGGCCAATGTGCTGGGCGCCGCCCTGGTCCATCTGACGATGCCGGGGGTGCCCGACCTCTACCAGGGCACGGAGCACGAGTACCGGGCGCTGGTCGACCCGGACAACCGGCGCGCGGTGGACTTCCCGAGCGGGCCGCTCGGGTCGTCGGGGCCGTCCGCCGGCCCCGGCACCGAGGCCGACGCCGCCGCCGACGCCGCCACCGCCTCCGACGTCAAGGTGGCGGTGACGCGCGCGGCGCTGCGGCTGCGGGCACGGCGGCCCGAGGTGTTCGGCGACGCGGCCTCCTACGCGCCGCTGACCGCCGAGGGGCCCGCCGCGGCCCACTGTCCGGCGTTCGTGCGCTCCGGCGAGGTGCTCACCGCCGTCACCCGGCTGTCGCTGCGGCTGGCGGAGGCGGGCGGCTGGCGCGGGACGCGACTGCCCCTGCCACCGGGACGCTGGACCGACGTGCTGGGGCGGGGCCGGGAGTTCACCGGGCACGCGCGCGCGGCGGACCTGTTCGAGCGGCTGCCGGTGGCCCTGCTGGAACGGCTCCCGGACTGACACCCGCGCGGCGCCCGCGCCGTCCACGTGCCTGCGGCGCCCCCGGGGCCTCCCCGTCGCGCTCTTGACACCTTCTGCCGCCCGTGGGGTACTGCGCAGAGCGGATTCAGGTGTGACGGGGGGTGGGTCCGCTGCCCAAGCTGCGCTATCCGACCGTGTCCGAAGTGGTCGCCGCCTCCCGCGCGCTGGCCGTCCAGTGGCCCGGCCTGTGCGTCCTGCGGCAGGTGGGCGTCTCCCGCTCGGGCCGGCCGCTGCACCTGCTGTCCGTGGGACACGCCCGGCGTGCCGTGCTGGTGGTCGCCGGCGCCCACGCCAACGAGCCGGCCGGCGGGGGCACCCTGCTCGCGCTCGCGCGGCGGACCCTTCGGGAGCGGAACCTGCGCGACGGCACCTCCTGGCACTTCCTGCTGTGCGCGGACCCCGACGGGGCGAGTCTCCATGTGACGCCGGCGCCGCGCAGTCTGTACGACTACCACCTGGGGTTCTTCCGTCCCGCCGGGCCGGAGCAGCCGGAGTGGGCGCCGTCGGTGCTGCCGCCGGACCGGCTGCCGCCCGAGACCCGCGCCCTGACCGGCGTCATCGACGAGGTGCGGCCCTACCTGCAGGTGACCCTGCACGGCACCGACCTGGGCGGCAGCTGGGTGCAGCTGACCGGGGACCTGCCCGGACTGGCCGAGCCGTTCGCCAGGTCCGCGGCCCGGCTGCACATTCCGGTGGAGACGGGTGCCTCCGACGCGGCGGGCTGGCCGGCGTCCGGCCCCGGGGTGCACGTGATGCCGGCGCCGGAGGCGGCGCCGGCGTATCCGAGTCTCACCGACGACGCGCGGCACAGCACCTGGTACGACGTGCACCGGTACGGCGGTGTGACCGCGGTGATCGAGGTGCCGATGTGGGCCAGCGACCTGGTGGACGACCCGGCACCGCATCCGGCGCCGGCCGCGGCGATGCACCGCCTCGCGGACCGGCTGCTGCGGGACGCGGGCGAGGTGCGCCGGGTGCTGGACGGCACGCGACCGCGGCACGGGGACGCCGACGGCCCGCTGCTGCGGGCGGCCGTCTGGGGGCTGGACCTGGTGCCGGGACTGGCCGCCGACCTGATCCGTACGCCGCCCGCCGACGGCACGCGGGCGTACGTGGGCAGCGTGGACGCCTTCGCGCGCCGGGTGCCGCTCCGGGCGGCGGCCATGCTGCGGCGGGCGCTGCTGGAGACCGACGCGGAGGCGGCGGCCCGTCTGGAGCGTCTGGTCGCGCGCTGGAGCGACACCTTCGCCGCGCGCTTCCAGGCCCGCTGGGTGCCCGTGGAGCACCAGGTCGAGCACCAGTCCCGCACGGTGGTGGCGGCGGCCCGCCACGCGCGTCACCGCTCGGTCTGAGACCGCCGGCCGCCGGCACCGCGTCCGCCTCTACGACTCGTCCAGGGCGAACACCGAACCGGTCCGCGCGGCCAGCATGCAGGAGTTCGGGAAGGTCTCGGTGTACTCGACGGGCCGCCCGCGCCAGGTCCCGCGCGCCTGTGCGGTCACCGGGGCGTAGACCATCGGGCAGATCACGTCCTTCGCCGGGATGGCCTCGATGCGCCCGTCCGCCGCGGCCAGTTCCGCGCAGGCGTCGGCGGCGTGCCGGTGGCCCCCGGGCGGGTCGCAGTGCAGCACGCGGCCGCGCGCGGCGGGGGAGGGGGTCTCTCCGTGGCTCACGGTGAGCAGCAGCCGGCTGTCCGGGGAGGGGTGCCCGGTGTGCGCCCGCGCGGGTACCGCACAGGCGAGCAGGACGAGGGCGGCGAGCAGCCCCGCCCGTACCGTTTTCACTGAGGTGTGCGTCATGCCCGATGCATCGGCACGGCGGTCCCCGAACCCCACCCCCGCTCACCCGAACGGGAGGGGGCCTTCGTGCGCGGCGGGCGTCCCCGCGGCCGGCGCACCGCGCGTCAGCGGACCGCGAGGCGGTAGGTGACCTGCCCGAAGCCGACCTGGTCGCCCTCGCGGACGACGGCCGCCCCGACCACCCGGCGTCCGTTCACCGTCGTGCCGTTGGTGGAGCCGAGGTCCCGCAGCACCCACATGCCACCCTGGTGGCGGAGTTCGGCGTGCACCCGGGAGACCGTCCCGTGGCTGAGCCGCAGGCCGCTGGCCGGGTCGCGCCCTATGCGCAGCGGGTGACCGGCCACCGGGTGCGGCAGCAGCAGTCTGGGCAGCTTCTCCGCCTGCCAGGCCCCGCGCAGCCGCACGCCGAACCCGGAGACCGCCGCCACGGTGCCGAGCACCAGGCGCGTCAGGCGCCCTTCCGTGGGGAGGTCGGCGGTGAGCGCGGCGAGTTCGTCGGCGCGGCGGGCGACGAGCACGAGTTCCATGCGCCGGACGAAGGTGTCGTGGGACAGACGGCCCAGGGCGACACCGTCCCGCAGCACGTCCAGCGCCTTGTCGCGCTCCGCGTCGGTGATCCGCGCGGGGTACGTGGGGAACTCGAAGGACGACGTCACGCCGCTGATTGTCGGTCAGCGACGGCCGGGCTGTCCAGGAAGCGGGCGACCGGCCGCCCCGCGCGCACCGGGCGACTCCGCCGCGAAAGGGCGGATACGCCAGCGCATCGATCTCCCATGGCGCACGATGGACGGGCTACATCACGGTGAACAGACGAAGGGGAACCGTCCGTGCAGTTCGAGGTGTGGGCACCGCAGGCCGGCCGAGTGGCGCTCCAGTGCGACGGCGTCAGGCGCGCCTTGGAGCGCGATCCGCAGCGGGAGGGATGGTGGCGGGGGGAGGCCGAGGCGCACGACGGCTCCCGGTACGGCTTCGTGCTGGACGACGGTCCCGTGCTGCCCGATCCGCGTTCGCGCCGCCAGCCGGACGGACCGGACGGACCCAGCGCGGTCGTCGAGCACGACCGGTTCGCGTGGCGGGCCCGGTGGTCCGGACGCCCGCTGCCCGGAGCGGTGCTGTACGAGCTGCACGTGGGCACGTACACGCGCGAGGGCACCTTCGACGCCGCCGCCGAACGGCTCGGTCATCTGGTGGACCTGGGCGTGACGCACGTGGAGCTGATGCCGGTGTGCCCGTTCCCGGGCCGGCACGGGTGGGGGTACGAGGGGGTCTCGCTGTGGGCGGTGCACGAGCCGTACGGCGGTCCCGAGGGGCTGAAACGGTTCGTCGACCGGGCGCACGCGCTGGGGCTCGGGGTCGTCCTGGACGTCGTGCACAACCACTTGGGACCGTCGGGGAACCACCTGCCCCGGTTCGGCCCGTACTTCACGGACACCCATCACACTCCCTGGGGCGCGGCGGTCAATCTGGACGCCCCCGGCTCCGACGAGGTGCGCGCGTATCTCGTGCAGAGCGCCCTGGCGTGGCTGCGGGACTACCGGATCGACGGACTGCGGCTGGACGCGGTGCACGCGCTGGTGGACACGCGCGCGTGCCACTTCCTGGAGGAACTGTCCGGGGCCGTGGACTCCCTGTCCGCCGACACGGGCCGGCCGCTGTTCCTGATCGCCGAGTCGGATCTGAACGATCCCCGGATCGTCACCGCCCGCGAGAACGGCGGCTTCGGGCTGCACGCGCAGTGGAACGACGACTTCCACCACGCCCTGCACACCGCGCTGACCGGCGAGTCGCAGGGGTATTACGCCGACTTCGCGCGCGCCCCGTTCGCGGCCCTCGCCAAGACGCTCACCGGCGGTTTCTTCCACGACGGCACGTACTCCAGCTTCCGGGGCCGGCACCACGGCCGCCCGCTCGACCGCGACCGGGTGGCCGCGCACCGGCTCCTCGGCTACGGCCAGACCCACGACCAGATCGGCAACCGCGCCCAGGGCGACCGGCTGGCCGCGCTCGTCTCCCCCGGCCTGCTGGCCTGCGGGGCGGCGCTCACGCTGACCGCTCCCTTCACGCCGATGCTGTTCATGGGCGAGGAGTGGGCGGCGGGCACGCCCTGGCAGTTCTTCACCGACCACACCGACCCGGGACTGGCCAGGGCCGTGCGCGACGGCAGGCGGCGGGAGTTCGCGGCGCACGGCTGGGCCGAGGAGGACGTGCCCGACCCGCAGGACCCGGCCACCCGCGACCGCTCCTGCCTGGACTGGTCGGAGCCGGAACGCGATCCGCACGCGCGCGTGCTGGCCTGGTACCGGCTGCTCCTCGCCCTGCGCCACGGGCAGCCGGACCTCACCGACCCCGACCTCGGCGACACCAAGGTGACCTACGACGAGGAGCAGCGCTGGCTCGCCTTCCGGCGCGGTGACATCCGGATCGCCGTGAACCTCGCCGGCCGGCCCGCGGCCATCCCCCTGGGCGTCCCGGGCGCCCGGGTGCTCGCGGCATGGGAGCCGGTGGACACGCCGGGCGCGGACGGGGTGCTGCATGTGCCCGGGGAGTCCGCGGTGGTGCTGCTCCAGGAGTGAGGCCCGGTCCGCGGGGCGGCGCACGGCGTACCCCGGTCCGCGGGCCGCACGCGGGGCGCCCGGGCCCGCGGGCCCGGGCGTGGGTCACGGGACCGGGTCGTCGTTCCCGGCGCCGTCCTCGATGTCCGTCACGCGTTCCAGCAGGATGGGTTCCCAGGCCCGCCGCAGCCGGGTGCGCCGCGCGTGCGGCGGGCCGGTGGTGCGGCCGGTGAGGGCCTCGGCCAGGTGGAGGACGGCGTCGCAGCGGGCCAGCCACAGACCACGCAGGCAGGGGCGGGCGCCGTAGCCGGCGAGGGTGGCGGCGCGTACGGCGGCCGGGGCGCCGACGGCCCGCGCGAGACCCGCGATGTCCTCGGCCGGGTCGCCGATCACCACCGCGTCCCAGCCCAGCACGCCGCGCACCCGGCCGTCCCCGCCGACCACCAGATGCCCTTCGGTGAGGGCGTGGTGGACGAGGACCGCCGTGCCGGGCTGGGCGGCGAGCCGGACCGCGGCGGGCGGGGCGAGCTGGTGCAGCCGGGCGGGGTCGAACTCGTCGGCCGCGGCGAGCCGTCCGGCGGCCTCTGCGGCGGCCCGGCGCAGCGCCTCCAGGGAGCGTGGTGACACCCGCGGCACGCCGAGCGCCTCCGCCTGCCGTACGGGCACCCCGCGCAGCCCCGTGAGCAGTCCGGCCAGGTCGGCCTCGCCGATGGCGGACACGTCGTGCTCCTCCCCGGTCCCGCCGGCCACCCTGGTGTCCAGGGTGCAGAGCAGACCGGGCGCCCACTCGCCGTGCGCCACGCTCGACGGCAGCGCGACCGGGACGTGCGGGCGGACGAGGTCGCGCAGCCGCAGTTCCCGGCGCCGGCGCGCGCTCGTCTCACGGTCCGGGGCGAGGCGCAGCACATGGCGGGTGCCGACCCACCAGGCGGCGGGCCCCGCGGCGACGGGCCGTACGTCGGGGGCGACCGCGGACGCCGCGCCCGGCCCGCTGCCCGTGAGCAGGGAACGGGCCAGCCGGCGGACGGTGTCCGCGGTGGGTGTCGGTGCCTGGGTCATGGTCGCGCCATTGCCGTTCGGGAGGCGGTCGGGGGACGGGCGGAACCGCTCAGTCCACTATGACCATCTCCCGCTCGGTGTTGTTCAACCGCCGCCCGCCGTCCTCGGTCACCGTCACGATGTCCTCGATCCGCACGCCGAACCGGCCGGGCAGGTAGACACCGGGCTCGACGGAGAAGCACATGCCGGGGACGAGGGGCCGCTCCTCGCCCTCGATCATGTACGGCGGCTCGTGCGTGGTGACGCCGATGCCGTGCCCGGTGCGGTGGACGAAGTACTCCCCGTACCCGGCGCCGGCGATGACCGCGCGGGCGGCGCGGTCGACCTCCTGGCAGGCGGCGCCGGGCCGCACCGCGCGGAAGCCCGCCTCCTGCGCCTCGCGGACGAGGTCGTGCACCCGGCGCTCCTCGTCGGTGGGTTCGCCGACGTGGACGGTGCGGGAGGTGTCGGATCCGTAGCCGTCCCTCAGGCCGCCGAAGTCGAGGACGACCATGTCGCCGCGTTCGATGACGCGGTCCCCGGCCTCGTGGTGCGGGCCGGCCCCGTTGGGGCCGGAGGCGACGATGGTGAAGTCGACCCGGGAGTGCCCGAACCGCCGCAGCAGGGCAGCGAGATCGGCGGCGATGTCCGACTCGCGGCGGCCGGCGAAGGGGACGGTCCGGATCTCCTCGAACGTCGCGTCGGCGGCGGCACCGGCAGCGGCCAGGAGCTCCAGCTCCGCCGCGTCCTTGACGGCGCGCAGCATCGGCAGCGCCTCGGTGAGGGAGGCGTACGAGGTGGAGGGCAGCGCCTGCTGCAGGCCCAGCAGGTGCACGGCCCAGGCGTTGTCGCTGATGCCGAACCGCCCGTCGGGGTCCAGCAGGGCGGCGGTGGCGGCGTAGGGGTCCTTGCCGTCGGTCCAGTCCCGCAGGGTGAGGGCGGCGGCTCCGACGGCCCGCTCGGCGTCCGGGGCCTCCAGGGTGGGGACGACGAGCACGGGGTCCCGGCCCTCGGCCAGAACCAGCAGGGTCAGCCGCTCGGTGACCGCGGGCGTGTAGCCGGTGAGCCACACCAGGTCCGGGCCGGGGGCCACGAGCAGGCCGGCGAGCCCGGCCTCGGCGGCCTGCCGCGCCGCACGCTCCATGCGGGCCTTGTAGTCGTCGGCGGTGAAGGGCACGGGCGCGGTGCCGGTCATTCCGGGCCTCCCGGGGCGGACGGACAGCGGGGCTACGGGCAGCATCCTGCCCGGCGGGCGCGGGCGGCGCGAGCCGGTTCACGATGTTCGTCCCGGCCCCGATCCGGCTGACGGAGAACGGTTGTCCAGCCATGAGCGGTGGTGTCCGGATCATCCGCGGCCATGGGGCGGCCCCGGCCGGGAGGCACACGACCGTGCGCGCCCGCGCGCACACCGGCGGCCTGCGCCCGGACGGAACCGCGCGAGCGGCCGAACGCCCCGGCGGGTGCGCGACCGGCAGCGGGAGCCGGCGGGGCGGCCGGCCGTCCCGCCGGTGCGCGGGCCCGAGGCCGCCGGGCTGATCACCGCTCATGCCCACACCCCGGCCGCCACGGCGTTCGCGGGTCGCCCGGTGCCGGTGGGACCCGGCCCGGCCTGGACGCTGCGGCCGTCCCGGGAGGGCGGGGAGGTCGCGGACCGGGACGCTCCGGTCGGGCCCGCCTCGCATGTGCCGGACGGCGAGGGGCGGCTCACCGGCCCCTTCCGCGTGGTCATGTGACGATGCCCGGGACGGCCGTCAGCTGCTGGTGGCCGCCGCTGCCGCGGCGCACGGTCAGCTTCACCTCCTCCCCCGGGCGGGCGCGGGCGACGGCGCGCGCCAGAGCGGCGGCCGAGTCGACCCGGGTGGTGCCGAAGGCGAGGAGCACGTCGCCCCGCACGAGACCGGCCGAGGCCCCGGGGCCGGGGAGGTGCACCCCGACGACCAGGGCCCCCGGTCCCCCGTCGTCGGCCACCTCCACCCCCAGCCGCGCGCCGACGGGCGCGGGCCGCGCCGGCGCGCCGGAGGCGGCGGCCGGGGCGGAACGCGGCGACGTGGACGCGGTGACCGGCGCCGTCCCCGCCTGCCGCCCCGGCTCGGCGAGTCCGCCCGTGCCGGCGAGCGTGGCACCCGTCGCCCCCAGCCCGATCCCGGACAGCATCAGGAACGCGCCGGGCAGTAACCCGGCCGACGCGGAGAGCAGCCGTCGCCCGCGCTTCCGCCCGGCGTGCTGTCCGGGCCGGCCGGAGCCGGGCCCGTCGTCGGATCCGGCCGCTCCTCCCCTCTCCCCCGGCATCGGTTTGGGCCGCAACGCTGTCTGTTCCATGGTTCGTCTCCGGCGGGAGTGCTGGGGCGTCAGGCGAGTACCGGCCGTGCCGGTGAGCGGTCGGGGAGGAAGCCGTGGACGCGGCCGGCCAGCCAGTCGGCCTTGTAACGGTCGACAGCGCGGTGCCAGTTGAGGATCCCGGCCATCCAGTTGCGCAGGTCCGCCACATAGCCGTCCATGACCGCGCGCGCCGGGCCCGCCAGCGCGAGGTCCTCGTACAGCACCGGCAGTTCGTGGTCCACGACGTACTCGAACTGGTCCAGGCGCCTGCTCATCAGGTCGTGGACGACGCCCAGGGCCCGCGGGTAGTCGCAGCCGAAGAAGTTCTGCACGACGAGGATCGCGTTGTGGATCTCGCCCTCGTACTCGATCTCCTTCTGGTACGAGAAGACGTCGTTCAGCAGGCACGCGAAGTCGACGGCGGCGTTCTCCAGGGAGCGCACCGGACCGCTGCGGTAGACCTCGGGCGGGACGGCCGGGCCGTGGCCCATGCGGCACAGGCTCAGGGTGAGGTCGGACCCGAAGGTACGGCGGCGCATCTCCAGGTAGTCGACCGGGTCGGGGACGCGGTGCTGCGCCTGGTTGGCCAGCTCCCACAGCCAGCTCTCGGTCATGGCGTTCACGGCACTTTTGAGCGTGGTGCGCGCCTCGGTGGTCATCGCCGCCGTGGTGCGCGCCCACAGGTCGGCCAGGCCGCGCTCCATGGCGTTGACGGGGGCCGGCACCGGCTCGCCGGCCACCGGCATGCAGTCCGACAGGCGTGCCGTGGTCAGCCGGGCGGCGGCCAGGTCGCGGCGGTGGCCGTACACCAGCGGGTAGTAGTCGTCGCCGTAGGTGCCCCAGGCGAGCCACCGGGCGCTGAGGCAGAGCGCCTCGGGGGTGGCGTCCGGGTCGATGCCCGCGGAGCACAGCGCGAGGTCGTAGGCGGCGAGTTTGTCCTCGTCCCACACGCCCTCGGCGAGGATGCCCGTGCGGTGGCACCAGGCGGCCAGGTCGCCGCGGGCGCCGTCGAGGTGCGGGCTGAGCTCCAGCGGGAACGGCATGCGGATGTCGGGGATCAGGGACGGGCCGACCTTCCGGTACGGCACGTGGGTGTGGGCGCGCAGGCGTCCGGCGCCCGAGGCGGCCAGCAGGCCGCGCACGTCGGCGGCCGAGGTTCCCGCCCCGCCCGCCCACGGGCCGGTCCGCCGCGCGCCCCCGTTCATGTAGCGGCTGGAGCGCAGATGCCACTCGTGGCCTCCGGACTGCCAGTCCTGCAGTCCCTTGGCGTACGCCGTCACGGCGGCGACCTGGTCGGGGGCGAGGCCCTTGTCCAGGGCGAGCGCGGGGACTTCGGTGAGCGCGGTGTGCTCGAACTGGTGCAGCCGTGAGGTGAGGACGTCGTTGACGGTGTCGGCGGCCTCCTGGGTGGTGCAGCCGAAGAAGGTCTCCAGGACGAGGACGCCGTTGCTGAGTTCGCCCTCGTCCTCGACCTCCCGCTGGTAGGAGAACAGGTCGTTGCGCAGGTGGACGGCGTCGGAGAAGGTCTCCATCAGCACCCGCAGCGGCCTGGTCCCGGCGACGGCGGCGGGCACTTCGGCGGTCGCGTACTCCACGAGCCCGGCGGACCAGGGCGCGCCGCCCACCTTGCGGCGCATCTCGATGTACTCGACGGGGTTGGCGATCCGCCCCTCGTCGATGTTGGACAGCTCCCACAGGGACTCGTTGAGGAGGTTCTCGGTGGCGAGGGCGAACCGGCGGCGCCAGTCGGCGGACATCGCCGGGACGGTGCGGGCCCACAGGTCGGCGAGGCCCGCCTCGACCGGGTTCTCGGGTGCGGGCACGGGTGCCGCCAGGTCGGCCGGCATGAACAGCGGCAGCCGGTCCAGGTGGGCCCTGCCGCCGCGGCGGTCCCGGGTGCGCTTGAACTTCTCCAGGAAGTGGTCGTCGAAGAAGAACACCCACACGTACCAGTCGGTGACGAGCGACAGGGCGGGCCCGTCGCAGTCGGGATGGGTGCAGGCGCAGAGCAGGCCGTAGTCGTGCGCGTCGAGGTCGGCCCGCTCCCAGACTCCGCTCCCCTCCAGCATGCCCATCTCGCGCGCCCAGGCCGCCGAATGGGCGCGGGCCTGCTCGACATGGGGGTTGAGCCGCGCGGGATGCGGCAGGTAGAAGGGCGGGAGTTCGAACGGCTGCGTCATGGCCGGGGGCTACCCGTGGCCCGGGGTCCGCATCCGCCGGCCGGTGCGTGATCACACCATCGCGTGAACCCTGCCCCGTACGGGAGTTGTGCGGCTCAGGTCCGTACCTGGATCAGCGCGTGGGTGCCGGCGGTGCGCCAGCGCGGGCCCTCCGTCGCGTCGAGCGACGCCTCGGTGCCGGCGGCCAGCCCGGTGACCACGTCGGACTTCAGGGTGCGCAGGGCGGCGACCGGGCCCGGGAAGTAGCCGGTGACCTCGGCGAACGGTGTGGCCGCGGGCCAGTGCCGGTCGCCCACCAGACGGCGGTAGTTGAGGTCGCCCTTGACGACGGTGACCGCGGCGGCGGCGAAGTCGGCGCGCAGGTCGTCCGGCATCTCCCGGTACGGCAGCGGTGCGCAGGAGAAGGGGTGCGCGCGCACCCTGAGCCGGCCGTCGCCGAGGGCGGCCCACAGACCGCGCCCGTACGCGGCCGCCGCCCCCTCGGCCCCGGTGAGCCGGCGCACGGCGTCGACGACGTCGGCGGGGGTGGCGTCGGAGACGTAGTACGGGTACGGCTTGACGTGCAGCACCGCCCGGCCGATGCGGCCGTGTGCCAGCAGATGGGCGACGAGCAGCAGGTCCGGGACGAGTTCGCGGCCCGCGTTGTCGGCGACCAGGCACAGCGTGCCGGTGCCGGAGGTGCCGAGCAGCGGCCACAGCCGGTCGCTGTCGTCGGCCACCAGGGCGGGGACGGCGGCTCTCTCCTCGGCCCCCTCGGCGGACAGCCGGAACCCGAGGTCGGCGCGGTTGCCCCACAGGGAGCCGTGCAGCAGGGCGCGGGCCCGTTCGTCCTCCGGGCGCCCGGCGAGGTCGTCCGCCGCGGCCAGTTCCTCGTCGGCGGCGGGCGAGCCGAGTTCGGCGAGCTTGGACGGGCGGAAGGGGTCGATGCCCTGCCAGGGGCCGGGGCCGAAGTAGCCCACCGCGTGCAGCAGCCGGCGGTAGAACCAGCTCTCGGCCCACAGCCAGGGAACGTCGTACCAGGAGCGGCCGGCGTACGTCCCCGTCCCCCAGGTCTCCCAGCGCTCCCGGTCGTGCGTGTCCGCCGGGAGGGGCTCGACCGTGCCCCCGGCGCAGTCGGCGAGCAGCACGTCGAGGGCGCGCCGCTGCTCCGGCCCGTACGGGAAGGCCTCGCGTACCTGCCGGACGATCGCGGGGTGCCGCTCGGCCAGCACGCTGTGCGGGAACGTGCCCGGCCGGTCGGCGACGATCACGGGCGCGGTGGGGGTGTCGGACATGCGGCTCACCGTAACGCGGGGCCGGCGCGCGCCGCGCGTCACACCGGGGCGATCTCCCGCTCCAGCCGCGCGGCCAGGCTGAGGTACCGCGCGCGCCGGGTGACGGGGACCAGGCCCCGGATGAGGATCTGCCACATCTCGGCCGTACGGCGGGGCTGGCGGGCCACTCCTTCGCGGGAGCGGCCGACGACCCGGGTGCCGACGAAGAAGCAGACCAGCGAGTGGGCCACGACGTCGATGTCGACCTCGGGGTGGACGTCGGCCTCCTTGACCGCGCCCAGGAGCCGGGCCGTGACGATGTCGAGCCACTCGGTGAAGGGGTGGCTGAGCGGCGGGCGCGGCCGGGCGCCGCCGGTGGCGAGGCGCAGACCGGCCCGCAGGACGGGGTCCTCGGCCGACATCCTGGCTATGCAGAAGGTGAGGCGCATCAGCGCCTCCAGGGAGGTGTGGCCCCGGATCTCGGTGTCCCGGGCCAGGCGGCGGCAGGTGGCCGACTGCAGTTCCAGGATGGCGTGGGCGAGGTCCTCCTTCGCGGCGAAGTGGAAGTAGAGGGCCCCCTTGGTGACATGGGCGTGCTCGACGATGTCGCTGAGACTGGTCGATTCATAGCCCTGCCGATCGAACAGGTCGGCGGCCGCCGTGATGATCGTCGCGCGGGTCTGCTCGGCGCGTACCTGCCTCGCCATCGACTGAACTCCTGAGCCAGAAAGGAACGGGTCATGCCGTTTGTTTTGACGCCCAGTACACGATAGCTCACCCTGTGATGACACTCATCACGCAGGTATGCCACGGGACTTGGACACATCCGGCAAAACAAACGTGCTCCCCCAAAGAAAACAGCACGTCCGGTATCTAAGTGTGTCAGGTGTGTCGGCAAAAGAGAACGGCGGGCCGACCGGTGCCCGTACGCACCGGTCGGCCCGCCCGCTCGTGAGGTGGATCAGAAGGTCAGCTGCCAGCCGTTGATCCGGCCGGTGTCCTGAGCCGCCGTGTCCTGCACCCGCAGCTTCCAGGTGCCGTCGGCGGTCTCGGCGGAGGCGTTCACGGTGTAGGTGGCGCTGACGTCGTCCGCGGAGTCCGAGGAACCGGCGGCCTTCAGGCGGTAGACCGAACCGTCCGGCGCGACCAGGTCGACGACCAGGTCACCGCGGTAGGTGTGGGTGATGTCCACCCCCACCCGGAGGGCGAAGGGGGCGTTGCCGCCGCGGCCGCTCACGGTGATCGGCGACTCGACCGCGGAGCCGTTGTCCGGGACGGGGACGGCGGTGGTGCTGGTGAACGTGGAGCCCGTGGAGGTACCGCCCTTGACCGCCTGGACGGTCTTCGCGGCGTCCGCCAGGCCCGCGCCGCAGCCGCCGGAGCAGGTGCCGGGCAGCGCACGGGCGTTGGACTTGATCGCCGACTCGATCCGGTCCGGGGTGAGCGCGGGGTCGGCCGACTTCATCAGCGCGGCGAGGCCCGCGATGTGCGGGGCGGCCATGCTGGTGCCCTGGTAGGAGGCGTAGTTCTCGGTCGACGCGGTCCGGGTGCCGGAGTTGAGCGTGGACAGGATGCCGTTGGCGGCGGAGGTCCGGGTCTCGCCGCCGGGCGCGGAGATGTCGACGGCGGTGCCGTAGTTGGAGTAGGAGGCGCGGCCGCCCGCGCGGTTGGTGGCGGCGACGGTGATGACGTTGGCGCAGTTGGCCGGGGAGGAGTTGGCGGCGTTCCGGTTCTCGTTGCCGGCCGCGACGACGACCGTGGTGCCGCGGTTCACGGCGCCGTTGATGGCGCTCTGCGTGGCGGTGGAGCAGGCGCCGCTCCCGCCGAGGCTCATGTTGATGACCTTGGCGACGCTGGTGTTGGCGGGCACGCCGGAGACGGTGCCGCCGGAGGCCCAGGTGATGGCGTCGATGATGTCGGAGTCGTAGCCGCCGCACTTGCCGAGCACCCGCACCGGGGAGACCTTGGCGTGGTACGCGATGCCGGCGACGCCCTTGCCGTTGCCGGTGGCCGCGGCGATGGTGCCCGCCACATGGGTGCCGTGCCAGGAGGAGTTGCTCCCGGTGGCCTGGCCGCACTCGCCGGCGGCGTACCAGTCGCCGGGGTCGGCCGGGTTGCTGTCGCGGCCGTTGCCGTCGGCCGAGACGGCGGTGTCGGAGATGAAGTCGTAGCCGCCGACGACGTTCGCGGCGAGGTCGGAGTGGGCGACGTACCCGGTGTCGATGACGGCGACGGTGACACCGCTGCCGGTGGCGAGGTCCCAGGCGGCCGGCACGCGCATGCCGGCGGTGGTTTCGAACAGGTCCCACTGCTTGGTGTACTCGGTGTCGTTCGGGGTCGCCAGCGGCTTGTTGAGGCGGTCCGGCACGACGTAGGCGACCTGCGGGTCGGCGCGGTACT
This sequence comes from Streptomyces sp. NPDC016640, assembly GCF_043076215.1. Classification (NCBI taxonomy): domain Bacteria; kingdom Bacillati; phylum Actinomycetota; class Actinomycetes; order Kitasatosporales; family Streptomycetaceae; genus Streptomyces; species Streptomyces sp. NPDC016640. The sequence continues at coordinate 219,319 of NZ_JBIBRG010000007.1, read as the reverse complement.
GGGCGACGACGTCGGCGACATCGGCCCCGGTGAGCCGCTCGCCCAGGTCGACGAGGGCGGCACCGGTACCGAGGCGGCGCTGGAAGCCGACGTCCTCGCCGGCCTTCTCGCCCTTGGCGGCCGCGTCGGCGGCGGCGGCCCTGTCGGACCGGGCCTCGGCGGCACCGGACTCGTAGCCGACGATGAGCCGCTCGACGGGGGTTGCGGGGGCGGCCCCGGTACCGGCCGCGGGGACGGCGGCGGCCCGGCCGGAGGGAGCGTCCCGGGCGACGGCGACCTGGGCGGAGGCGGCGGTCAGCAGGGCGGCGGAGAGCGCGGCGACGGATATCAGCTTCCGTCTCGGGGAGGAACTTCCGGATGAGCTCAAGAGGGTGCGCACGGGGGGGTGCCTTTCGTGCCGGGACTCCAGCGACGCGGAGCGGGGAGAGGGGGTCGATTCGCTTCGTCCTCGAAGCGGCGGGGTGAATCGGACTGCGGCAGATCGGCCGGCCGGGCGCGCAGCGACCCGCTCGGGGGTTACCCACGGGCCAACTGCGCTCGAACGATAGGCAGCGCGAAGCCCGCCCGGATAGCGGGGAAACCCTCGATCCGGCCGGGAACCCACCCTCGGCGCACGGCGGTTGACCAGGAACGGACCGCTATGCCCGCATCGCCGGACCGGCGGGCCCCCGGACGGTGTCCCCTCCCCCGGCGCCCCCTCGCGTCGCCGGCCGGCCCGCCCCGGCGACGCGAGGCGCGACTCCGTACCGTCCGTTCGGTCCGGGCGCCGGTGCGGCACCGGCCGCCTCGTCCCACGGCTCACCGTTCATCACGATGCGGCAGCGGCACCTCACTTCAAGTGGCTGTTCACTTGACGACCAGTGGTTTGACAGGGTTGGCTCCGGGCCAGTGAGATCACCCGGTCGGCGCACGCGCCCGCGGTTCCGTCCGTGCTCTCCACCCCTGCTCTGGCTCGGCCGTACAGCGAGGTCTGCACTCCTCATGAAGAATCGTCCCCCGTCCCACCGCCTCACGAGACGCCCTGTCCGCCTCGCGGCCCTGGCCGCCGCGGCCGGTCTGCTGATGACCGGCTGCTCCGTCTTCGGCTCGGACGGGGGGTCCTCGGACTCGGACGGGGCGGGCCCGGCCGGCTCCGGACGGCTGAAGGTCGCGATGGTCACCCACGGCAGCGAGGGCGACGCCTTCTGGGACCGGGTCAAGCGCGGCGCCGAGGACGCGGCCAAGAAGGACGGCATCGACCTGACGTACGTCAGCGACCCGGACGCGACGGAGCAGGCGCAGCTGGTCCGCGAGGCGGTCCGGGACGGCGTGGACGGCATCGCGCTGACGCTGGCCAAGCCGCAGGCCATGAAGGGCGCGGTCAACGAGGCACGGGCCGCGGGCATCCCCGTGGTCGGGCTCAACTCCGGCATCGACAGCTGGAAGTCGGCGGGACTGCTGGAGTACTTCGGCCAGGACGAGAGCGTGGCGGGCCGGGCGGTCGGCAGCAAGCTGAACGAGCTCAAGGCCGAACACGCGCTGTGCGTGGTCCACGAGCGCGGCAACGTTGCCGTGGAGGCCCGCTGCGCCGGCATGAAGAAGACGTTCACCGGGACGAGCGAGAACCTCTACGTGGACGGCACCGACATGCGCGCCGTCTCCGGCATCATCACCGCGCGGCTGCGCCAGGACCCGACCATCGACGAGGTCGTCACCAACGGGGCGGACTACGCGCTCGCCGCGGTCGAGGCCGTCGCGGAGGCGGACAGCGAGGCCGAGGTCGCCACCTTCGACCTGAACAAGGACCTGGTGGACGCGGTACGGGGCGGCAACGTCCAGTTCGCCGTCGACCAGCAGCCCTATCTGCAGGGCTACCTCGCCGTCGACGCGCTGTGGCTGTACCGGACCAACGGCAACATCAGCGGCGGCGGGGTCGCGCCCGTGCTCACCGGGCCGGCGTTCGTCACGAAGACCAACGCGGCCACGGTCGCCGGGTTCGCCGCCGACGGAACCCGCTGACCGGCGGGCCCGTGCGTACCTCCCCCACCATCCGACCGCTCTAGGACCACGATGTCTCCACGGACAGGTGCCCGGCGCCGTCTCGGCTCCATTCGTCTCTCACTGTTCTTCCTCGCACTGGTGCCCAGCGTCACCCTCGCCGGCATGTGGGGTCTGACGACGATCCAGATGTTCTCCGAGGGGCTGCAGCTGCGTTCCCAGACGCAGCTGAGCCGGTCGACCGGCGCGATGGGCACCCACGCCACGCTCGCGCTGCAGGAGGAACGGAGGCTGACCGCCGCGTGGCTCGCCGCGCCGAAGAGCTCCCGGTCCGCCCTGGAGACACAGCGCGGGAAGACCGACCGGGCGGTGGCCAAGCTGGCCGGGCAGGCGGACGCCATCGCCGAGGCACCGGCGCGCGTCTCCGACCGGCTGTACTCGGTGCTCGGCTCGGTGGGCAGCCTGGAGTACTACCGCAGCCAGGTGGACAACCCCAGCGACATCAGCGCCGAGGAGGCGCTGGACCAGTACACCTCGATCATCGACGACCAGATCCACGCCTTCCAGGAACTGTCGCAGGTCGACGACGGGGACCTGACCTCCCAGGCCGGACCGCTGATCGCGCTGGAGCACGCGGCGGAGCTGGTGTCCCGGGAGAACGCGCGGCTCACCCTCGCCTGGCCGTCCGGCAGCCTCGACGAGCAGGACTGGACCGATTTCGCGGAGCTGGTCCACACCCGCCGCTGGCTGGTCGAGGACCAGATCGTGCCCTCCCTGCGCGGCGAGACCAAGACGCAGACCGAGCGGATCCTGCAGAGCCCCGAGTGGCGCGCCCTGGAGGCGGTCGAGGACCAGGTGCTCGCCACCCACGCCACGGCCGACGACCACACCATCGAGCTGCCGGACCTGAAGGACCGGTGGGACGACGCCGTGAACCGGGTCTCCCCGCTGTACGCCACCATGATCCGGCAGCAGACCGACGGGCTGCTCACCCGCAGCGCCGACGAGGCCCGCAGCCTGCTGCTGACGGCCGGCTCGCTGAGCGCCGGCGGACTGCTCGCGCTGCTGCTGTGCGTCGGCCTGTCCTGGCGCATCACCCGTTCGCTGTCCCGCCGGCTGCGCGGCCTGCGGGTGGCCACCCTGGGGCTCGCCGAGGAGCGGCTGCCCGACGTGGTGGCCCGGCTGGAGCGCGGCGAGAAGGTCGACCCGGAGTCGGCGACGACGCCGCTGGACTACGGGCACGACGAACTCGGCCAGGTCGCCCAGGCGTTCAACACCGCGCAGCGCACCGCCGTGCACACCGCGGTCGAACTCGCCGACACCCGGCGGGGTTTCCAGAAGGTCATCCTCGGCATCGCCCGGCAGAGCCAGAACCTGGTCAACCTCCAGCTCAGCAAGCTGGACGCGCTGGAGCGCCGGCACACCGACCCCGAGGTCCTCAAGGGGCTGTACGAACTGGACTCCACGGCCAGCCAGTTGCGCCGGTACGAGGAGAACCTGGTCATCGTCAGCGGTGAGCGCCCCGGCCGTACCTGGAGCGAACCGGTCGCGCTGATCGACATCATGCGCAGCGCCGTCGGCGAGGTCGCGGAGTACCAGCGGGTGGAGGTGCACACCGAGGAGGAGGTGTCCGTCGCCCCGCCTGCGGTGGCCGACGTGATCCATCTGCTGGCCGAGCTGATCGACAACGCGACGGTGTACTCGCCGTCGCCGAGCCCCGTCGGGGTGCGGGCGGCGATGGTGGCCAAGGGCCTCGCCGTCGAGATCGAGGACCGGGGCCTCGGCATGTCGGAGGAGGACTACGCCTCCCTCAACGCCCAGTTGGCCAAGCCCCCGCAGTTCGACGTGGTGGCGCTGGCCGACGACCTCCGGCTCGGCATGTTCGTGATCTCCCAGCTCGCGCACCGGCACGGCATCGGGGTCACCCTGCGCCCGTCGCCGTACGGCGGGACGACGGCGATCGTGCTGATCCCGCACGAGATCGTGGTGCGCGACCTGCCGTCCGGCGCGGGACGGGCGACGACGGACACCGGGAGCGCGGGGCACCGTGCGGCCGTCGGCGGCCCGGCGGAGCACGAGCGCGCGGAGGCCGCCGTGAGCGCCCCGGCGGGCGCGGACACGCGGACGGCCCGGCCGGCGGCCGCCGTACGGTCCCGCCCCGCGCCGGCCGCCGAGGCGCCCGCCCCCCGCCGGGACGGGCTCACGCCGCTGCCCCGCCGGGTGCCGCAGACCAGCCTGGCCGCCGAGCTGCGCGAGGAGGCCGCGCCGGACGCCGAGGACGATTCCGCCGCCGACTTCTCCGCGGAACGCGCCGCCTCCTCCCTCTCCGGCTTCCAGCGCGGCACGCTCCAGGCACGGGACGACGACGCCGGCGACGAGGCCGTACCGTCGTACGACGCGGGCGCGGCGGCGTACGCTCCCGCCGCCTCCGCGACGTTCCCGACTCAGCCCGCCGACCGCCGACCGCCGACCGCACACGAAGGATCATCGTCATGACACGCCCCATCCCCGCCACCCACACCCAGCTGGACCAGCTGCTGACCGGACTCGTGGAACGGGTCGCCGACGTCAACCAGGCCGTGGTGCTCTCGGAGGACGGGCTGGTGGTCAGCAAGTCCACCGGTTTCCTGCGCGACGACGCGGAGCGCCTGGCGGCGACCGCGTCCGGTCTGATGAGCCTCAGCAAGGGCGTCAGCATGGACTTCCGCGGCGGCCCGGTGCGCCAGGCGCTGATCGAGATGGCCCACAGCTATCTGATCCTCACCTCGGCCGGTCCCGGCGCCCACCTGGTGGTGCTGACCGGCCCGGGCGCGGACGTCGGCGTCGTGGCGTACCAGATGAACATGCTGGTGAAGAAGATCGGCGAGCACCTCAGCGCGGCCCCGCGGGGCACCGCCGGGCCCGCCGTCGACCCCGGCGTGTGAGGTGGGCGGAAGCGACTCGGCGGGACGGCTCGTACGGCCGTTCACCCTGACCGGTGGCCGGACCCGGCCCAGCCGCGCCGACTTCACGCTCATCACGACGGTGACGGCGGCGGATCCGCAGCCCGAGGCGGCCGGCCGGCCGCAGCCCGAACACCTGCGCATCGTGCGGATGTGCGAGCGGCCGGTCGCGGTGGCCGAGCTCGCCGCGCGTCTGGACCTGCCGGTGAGCGTGGTCGTCATCATGCTGTGCGACCTGCTGGAGGCGGGCCGGATCACCGCGCACCCGCCGCACCCCGTCAACCGCACCACCCCGGATCTGGACCTGCTGCAGAAAGTGAGGGAGGGCCTTGGCCGGCTCTGACACCATCGCTCAGGCGTCCGCCGACCGTCCGGCACCCGACACGGTCAAGATCCTGATCGCCGGTGGCTTCGGCGTGGGCAAGACCACCATGGTCGGCTCGGTCAGCGAGATCGTCCCGCTGCGCACCGAGGAACCGCTGACCATGGCGGGCCTGGGCGTCGACGACCTGCAGGGCGTCGAGGAGAAACGTGCCACCACGGTCGCGCTGGACTTCGGCCGGATCTCCGTCTCCGACGACCTCGTGCTGTATCTCTTCGGCACGCCGGGCCAGCAGCGGTTCTGGTTCATGTGGAACGACCTGGCCGTCGGCGCGCTGGGCGCGGTGGTCCTGGTGGACGTGCGCAGGCCCGAGTCCAGCTTCGCCGCGATCGACTTCTTCGAACGCCGGGGCATCCCCTTCGTGATCGCCGTCAACGGCTTCCACGGGGAGCACCCGTACCCGGTCGAGGACATCCGGGACGCGCTGACGCTGCCGGAGGGGGTGCCCGTGCTGCTGTGCGACGCCCGGGAGCGGGACTCGTGCCGGGACGTGCTGATCGCTCTGATCGACCGGCTGATCGCCGAGGCGGCCCCGGCGCGGTGACGTGCCCGTGGGGGTGCGGCCGGCGCGCCGCACCCCCACCGGGGATCAGGCCAGGCCGGCCGACTTCAGCCAGGCCCTGGCCACGTCCAGGGGGTCCTTCTTCTCCAGCTGCACCTGGGCGTCCAGCTCCAGGAGGGTCTCGGTGTCCAGCTCGGCGGAGACCGCGTCGAGCGCGTCGACGCCCTTCTGCGGGAGCCCGTCCTTGTGCACCAGCGGGGTGACGTTCGCGAATCCGAAGAAGTTCTCCGGGTCCTTCAGGACGACGAACTTCTCCTTGACGATGGTCGGGTCCGTGGTGAAGACGTCCGCGGCCTGGACCGTGTTGCCGGTGAGCGCCGCCTGGGTCAGCGGGCCGCCCGCGTCGAGCGCCTTGAAGGACTTGAACTTCAGGCCGTAGACCGACTCCAGGCCCTTGAGCCCCTGCTGCCGGGTCTGGAACTCGGGCGAGCCGCCGATCACCAGCTCCGGTGCGACGTCCTTGAGGTCCTCGAGGGTGGAGGAGGACGTGAGCCCGTACTTCTCCGCGGTCCGGGCGTTGACGCTGACCGAGTCCTTGTTCTCGGCCGGCGAGGACCGGAGCAGCGTCAGCTTCTTGTCCAGCTTGGCCTTGACGGCCTCGTTCACGGCCTCGGCGGACTCCTGCCCGGCCCCGGGGTCGAGGTAGGCGAGCAGTGAGCCGTTGTACTCCGGCAGGACCGTGATGGAGCCGTTCCTCATCAGGCCGTAGCTGGTCTCACGGCTGCCGATGTTGTGCTTGTAGTCGACCTTGAGTCCCTTGGCGCGGAGCGCCTCGCCGTAGATGTCGGCGAGCAGGGTGCTCTCGGCGAAGTTGTTCGAGCCGACGACGACGGTGCCCGCCTCGGCCTTCTCCCCCTCGAGGGGGTTGTCGGAGGTGTCCCCGGAGGAACAGCCCGCGAGCAGCGCCGCGGCGGCGGTGAGCGCGACGGCCGCCGCGCCGGTGTGCCTCGTCCTGGACCTGCTGCTCTTCGCGCTAGAAGTCATTCATCGATCCAATCCAGCCGTTTCACGGTCAGTCAAGAGCGTTGTGGTCACGGTTCACCGAGGAGCGCGGGGCGTCAGCGCCTGCGCACCCCGGGCGACACCGCGAGCCGTCCCGCCGCCCAGAACAGGGCGAGGGTCAGCAGCGCCAGGACGGCCACCAGCGTGGCGCCGCCCACCACCTTCTCGTAGTCGCGCTGGTAGAGCCCGTCGACGATGTAGCGGCCGAGGCCGCCGAGGCTGACGTAGGCGGCGATGGTGGCCGTGGAGACGATCTGGACGGCGGCCGACCGCAGGCCGCTCAGGACCAGCGGGAGGGCGACCGGCAGTTCGACCTGGAACAGGATCCGCGACTCCCGCATGCCCATGCCCCGCGCGGCGTCCACCGGGGAGGGGTCGACGGAGCGGACGGCCTCGTAGGTGGTGACCAGGATCGGCGGGACGGCCAGGACGACCAGCGGGATCATCACGGGCAGCAGGCCGAAGCCGATCAGGAGCACGGCCAGCACCAGCAGGCCGAAACTGGGCAGCGCGCGGGCGGCGTTGGCGATGAGGGCGAGCGCGTTCCCGCCGCGTCCGGTGTGGCCGGTCAGCAGGCCGACGGGCAGGCCGATCGCGGCGGCGACGGCGAGGGCCAGCAGCGAGTACTGGACGTGCTCCCAGAAGCGCTGCGGGATGCCGTCGTAGCCGTGCCAGTGGGCGCTGTCGCCGAAGAAGGCGTTGACGAAGTCCAGGACGTTCACCGGGCCGCTCCCCGGGCCGTGAGCGGTTCCCGCCGCGCGGCGGCCTTCGGCCGTGCGCCGCGCGGCATCCACGGGGTCAGCAGCACCCGCAGCAGGACCAGCGCGGCGTCGCACACGATCGCCAGGGCGGCCATCGTGATCACGGCGTTCACCGCGAGTTCGGGCCGGTCGTACTTCTGGGCGGCCGCCAGCAGGTTGCCCAGGGCGCCCTGGTTGCCGATCAGGGCGCCGACGCTGACCAGGGAGATGCCGGAGACGGTGGCCACCCTGAGCCCGGCGATGAGGGCGGGCGCGGCGATCGGCAACTGCACCTGCAGATAGCGGCGTACGGGGCCGAAGCCCATGGCGGTGGCCGCGGCCAGGGTCTCCTGGGGCACCGAGCGCACGCCGTCGACGATCGCCGGGACCAGCACCACCAGGCTGTAGACGGCCAGCGGGATCATCACGGTGAGTTCGGTCTGGCCGGTGTAGTCGATGAGGACGACGAAGAACGCCAGCGAAGGGATGGCGTACAGGACGGTCGTCAGGCCGAGCACGGGCGGGTACAGCCAGCGGAAGCGCACGCACAGCTGGGCCAGCGGCAGGGCGAGCAGCAGTCCGGCGGCCACCGGCAGCAGGGACTCCCGCAGGTGCAGTCCGACGAGACCGGACCAGCTGTGCTGGAGGTCGCTCGGGATGTCGAAGAAACCGTTCACTTGGCGACCCCGGCCCCGGCCCGGTGCGCCCGGCTCCCGGTGTGGGCGGCGCGGATCGCCTCGCCGATGCTCTGCTGGGAGACGACGCCGGTCACCCGGCCGCCGTCGTCCACGGCGACCGCCCAGCCGGTGGGCGAGAGCACGGCGCAGTCGAGGGCGACGCGGAGGGAGTCGGTGCCGGGCACGAACGGGCGCCCGTAGGGCAGCAGCCGGTCCGTGCCGAGGTCCCCGGCGGTGAGCCCGTCGCGTTCGGCCCAGCCGAGCGGGCGGCCGTCGGGGTCGGTCACGAGGAGGTGCGGGGCCCGCACGGCGGCGATCCGTTCCGCGGGGGCGTCGGCCGGGACCACGGCGTCGGTGGTGAGCTCCAGCGCGGCGGAGGCGAAGAAGGACAGCCGCCGGATGCCCCGGTCGGCGCCGAGGAAGTCCTCGACGAAGTCGTCCGCGGGGGCGGACAGCAGCTCGGCGGGCGGCGCGTACTGGGCCAGCCGGCCGCCCTCGCGCAGGACGGCGACCATGGTGCCGAGTTTGATCGCCTCGTCGATGTCGTGGGTGACGAAGACAATGGTCTTGCCCAGTTCGTCCTGGATGCGCAGGAGTTCGTCCTGCAGCCCCTTGCGCACCACGGGGTCGACGGCCGAGAACGGCTCGTCCATCAGCAGCACCGGCGGGTCCGCGGCGAGCGCCCGCGCCACCCCGACGCGCTGCTGCTGGCCGCCGGAGAGCTGGTACGGGTACCGCTTGGCCAGCGAGGTGTCCAGCCCCACCCGCTCCATCAGTTCCGCCGCCCGCTCCCGGGCCCGCTGCTTGCCCCAGCCGAGCATGCGGGGGACGGTGGCGATGTTGTCGACGATCGTGCGGTGCTGGAAGAGCCCGGCGTTCTGGATGACATAGCCCATGGAGCGGCGCAGGGTGGTGACCGGCTGCCGCTGGATGTCCTCGCCGTCGAGCAGGATCGTTCCCCCGGTGGGTTCGACCATGCGGTTGATCATGCGGAGGGTGGTGGTCTTGCCGCAGCCCGAGGGTCCGACGAGGACGGTGATCGAGCGGTCGGGGATCTCCAGCGACAGCCGGTCGACCGCCACCGTGCCGTCCGGGTACCGCTTCGTGACTGAGTCGATCCGTATCAAGACGCCGATTGCCCTTCGGGTGGCGGAAGTTTCTGACCGAGGTCGCACGCTCTGTCGCCGGTCGAGTGTAGACGGCACCTCCGACAGAACCCCGGAACCCCGCGCCCCCGGCCAGAGCGGCCTCGGGCTACGCCGCCACCTGCCCCGGTTCCGCCAGGGGAAACCCGGCCGTCCGCAGCGCCCGCCGGCCGGTGTCCACGGCGAACACCTCGGCCGGCGAGCAGCGGGGGCGGATCAGCCCTCGGCCGGCCGCAGCCTCAGCGAGATGCTGTTGATGCAGTAGCGCTGGTCCGTGGGCGTCGGATACCCCTCACCCTCGAACACGTGCCCGAGGTGGGAGCCGCAGCGGGCGCAGCGGACCTCGGTGCGCACCATGCCGTGCGAGCGGTCCTCCACCAGCTCCACGGCGTCGGTGTCCTTCGGGTCGTAGAAGGACGGCCAGCCGCAGTGCGACGCGAACTTGGTGTCCGAGGTGAACAGTTCGGCGCCGCAGGCACGGCAGGAGTAGACGCCCTCGGTCATGGTGTCCGTGTACTCACCCGTGAAGGCGGGTTCCGTGCCGGCCCGGCGCAGAACGGCGTACTCGGACGGGGACAGTTCCGCGCGCCACTGCTCGTCCGGCTTCTCCACGTCGTACGGCATGAGCTTCCAGCCCCTTACTTCGACAGACGGTCCAGGATCCACGGGCCGAGGTCGGTGACGTCGCCCGCTCCCATGGTCAGAACCAGATCACCGGGCTTCGCCATTCCCGCGACCGCGTCGGGGACCTCCGCCCGGTCGTGGAGGGCCGTCACGTCCGCGCCGGCCGCCCGGGCCGCGTCGATGACCAGCTCGCTGGTGATGCCGGGGAGCGGGTCCTCGCGGGCCGGGTAGACGTCCAGCACCACCGAGGCGTCGGCCAGGGACAGCGCCCGGCCCATCTCCGCGCCCAGTTCCCGGGTCCGGGAGAACAGGTGCGGCTGGAAGACGACGAGGATGCGTCCGTCCCCGGCGGCGGCGCGCATCGCCTCCAGGTCGGCGGTCATCTCGGTCGGGTGGTGCGCGTAGGAGTCGATCACCTGGACGCCGGCCGCCTCGCCCTTGAGCTGCAGGCGCCGCTTCACCCCGGTGTACGCGGCCAGCGCCGGGGCCAGTTCGGCGGCCGGGACGCCGAGCGCCGCGCCCGCGGCGAGCGCGGCCACCGCGTTGAGCGCGTAGTGCCGGCCGGGGACCGACACCGTGAAGGTGAGCGGGGCGCCGTCCAGTTCGACGGTCACCTCGCTCTTCAGCCCCTGCGGGAGGACCGAGAGGACCCGCACGTCGGCGTCGGGCGCCTCGCCGTACGTCACCGTCCGCACCGAGCCGTCCAGGCGCCGCGTCAGCTCCCGCGCCCCCTCGTGGTCCGCCGAGATCACCAGCGTGCCGCCGGGGACGATCCGGCCGACGAACGTCTCGAAGGACTCGTGGATCTCCTCCATGGACGCGTAGTTGGCGTGGTGGTCCAGCTCCACGTTGAGGATGATCGCGACCTCGGGGGCGTACTTGTGGAAGCTGCGGTCCGACTCGTCCGCCTCGGCGACGAAGATCTCGCCCTCGCCGTGCAGCGCGTTGGAGCCGGGGGCGTCCAGGTCGCCGCCGATGGCGTACGACGGCCCGCGGCCCAGGGCGGTCAGGGAGACGGCCAGCATGGAGGTGGTGGTGGTCTTGCCGTGGGTGCCGGCCACCGCGATCGGCCGCAGGCCGTCCATCAGGGCGGCGAGTGCGTCGGAGCGGTGCACCACCGGGACGCCCCGCTCGGCCGCCCGCGCCAGTTCGGGGTTGTCCTCGCGGATCGCGGAGGAGACGACGACACAGCTGGCGTCGTCGGCCAGGTGCCCGGCGGCGTGGCCGATGTGCACGGTCGCGCCCAGCGCGCGCAGCGCGTCGGCGGTCCCGGAGTCCTTGGCGTCGCTGCCGGCCACCCGGGCGCCGCGCTGGGCCAGGATCTTGGCGATGCCCGACATCCCGGCGCCGCCGATGCCGATGAAGTGCGGTCGGTCCATGGCGGGGGGAAGGCCGGGTGCCATGCGTGTTCTCCAGGTGGTGCGACGAGCGGGACGACGGTCTTCGCGCCCTCGCGGGAAGGCGCCGCCCCAGCCTATGCCTTGCTGTGGGAGAAGAGTTTCAGCACCGGCACCCCGACCTTGTGCCGGGCCCGGGAGGCCCAGTCCCGGTGGAAGAACTCCTCCACGTAGTGCGGATCGGTCAGGACGATCACCTCGTCCGCCCCGACCTCCTCGACCATGGCCTTCAGCGCGTCCAGGGGATGGTCCTCGATGAGCCGGCCGCCGGCCTCGTCGCCGGTCGCGCGCAGCGCCTGCAGGGACACCTCCAGGGCCCGCTCCCCCACGCTCTTGGCCTCCTCGCCCTCGGGGGTCTCGCCCTCGCGGACGGCCTCGTCGAGCTCGCCGAGCGCGACGTCGTCGATGGCTCTCAGCAGCCGGTCGGCCTGTTCGCCGCGCGGCTGGAGCAGCACATGGAAGGCGACCGGCTCGTCACCGTGCAAGGTGGTGACGAACTCCACGTCGGCGGAGGTCAGGGCCTTCTCGATCATCAGTACGCTGGTGAACACCAGGCGCCCCTTCTCGTCGGAGGGCCCGCGGGCCCTGCGCTCCGTGGGCCGAGCCAGGCCCCTGCGGAAACCATCCTGCCCCGTATGCGCACGGGTACCGCCGGATTCAGTCTCACCCCTCGTCGCACCAGGTGGACGGCTGGGCTCCGCCGATCGCCGGACCGATGGCCACCACCGACGCATTACTGAACATTCCCGGACACTCCCGAATGATTCGGATCAGTTCCGCTGGTACCGCGTGAACAGAAAGCCGTCTTCCTCCAACATCGACCTCAGCGTGAAACGACTCGGAAGTGTCACCGACGGTCCCCCGGCGATCCGCTGCGCGTCACCGGCGGTCAGCAGCGGCGCGACCGTGAGGCAGAGCTCGTCCAGTACCCCGGCCGCCACCATCGCGCCCAGCAGCCGCGGGCCGCCCTCGGTCAGCAGCCGGGTGTGCCCGAGGGCGGCGAGGGCCCGCACCGCGCGCGCGGGGTCCACCGCGGCCCCGTCCCCCGCGGTCACCACCCGGGCACCCGCCCGCTCCGCGGCGGCGACCCGCTCCGGGTCGGCCCCGGCCCCGGTCAGGAGCAGCGTGGGCACGGCCGGGGAGGTGAACAGCGGCAGGGAGAAGTCCAGCTCCAGGCCGGCGGTCACCACCGCGATCGCGGCCGCCGGCCCCTGCCCGGCGGCCTCCCGCGCCGCCGCGAACTCGGCGCGCGCGCGGGCCGGACGGTACCCCTCCCGCCGTACCGTCTCCGCGCCGACGACCACCACGTCCGCGAGGGCCCGCAGCACGCCGAAGATCCGCATGTCGGCCGCGCAGGAGAGGGGCTGCGAGCGGCCCCCGTGCTGGGCGGCCCCGTCCAGGGTGGACACCATGTTGGCCCGCAGCCACGGCCGGCCGCCGCCCGTCCCCGGTCCGGGGTAGGCGTACGCGGCGGCCAGTTCGGCCGGGCTCCACTCGCGGGCGGACCCGTCCGGGATCTCGCTCTCCCCGGCGGGAGCTGCTGTTTCGTCGGTCACAGGGAACAGGCGTCGCATGCCGTGCAGTGTTCCACGGGCCGTAGCATGGGGGACCGTGTCGTCCTCCTCCGCCGCCTCCCGCCCCGGCCCGCCGGCCGACGTGGCCCCGCTGTCCCTGTGCGCCCGCGAGCCGCGCGTACCCGCGGACCGGCTCGTCGCCGAGATGGTGCCGCCGCCGCGGTTCGACGCGGTCCGCTTCGACACCTACATACCGGACCCGGACCGGCCGAGCCAGACCGAGGCCGTGCGCGTCCTGGAGGGGTTCGCGGCGGGCCTCCACGGGACGGCGCCCGCCGGCTCGGGCAGGCGGGGGCTGTTCGGCTTCGGCAGGAAGCCGAAGCCGGCGCCCGCCGGTCCGCGCGGCGTCTACCTCGACGGCGGCTACGGCGTCGGCAAGACCCATCTGCTGGCCTCCCTGTGGCACGCCACCCCGGCCGAGCCCTCGCTCAAGGCGTTCGGCACCTTCGTGGAGCTGACCAACCTGGTCGGCGCCCTCGGCTTCCAGCAGACGGTGAAGACCCTCTCCGAGCACCGCCTGCTGTGCATCGACGAGTTCGAACTGGACGACCCGGGCGACACCGTGCTCGTCTCCACCCTGCTCGGCAAGCTGGTCGAGGCGGGCGTCGCGCTCGCCGCCACCTCGAACACGCTGCCGGGCAGGCTCGGCGAGGGCCGGTTCGCGGCGGCGGACTTCCTGCGCGAGATCCAGGGCCTGTCGGCCCACTTCCGCGCCCTGCGCATCGACGGCGAGGACTACCGCCACCGCGGTCTGCCCGAGGCGCCCCCGCCCCGCTCCGACGACGTGGTGACCAGGACGGCGCACGCCGTCCGGGGCGCCTCCCTGGACTCCTTCCCGGACCTGCTGGACCACCTGGCCAGGGTGCACCCCAGCCGCTACGGCGCCCTGACCGACGGGATCACCGCGGTGTGCCTCACCGGGGTGGGGCCGGTGCCGGACCAGTCGACCGCGCTCAGGCTGGTCGTCCTCGCGGACCGGCTCTACGACCGCGAGGTGCCCGTCCTCGCCTCGGGACTGCCCTTCGACCGGTTGTTCGGCGAGGAGATGCTGAAGGGCGGCTACCGCAAGAAGTACTTCCGGGCGATCTCGCGGCTCACCGCGCTGGCCCGGGACGCGGGACGGCTCGCCGAAGCCCCGTGAGCCGGGTTTCCCACACCTGAACCACTCCCGCCTGGTCAAAGGCTGATTCGCGCCAACACACCCTTCTTTTCGGGCTCTCTCCAGCACGAGACCCAGAGTTAACCCCGCAAAGGACTTTGCGGGGTTAATGTGTTTCTTGACCAACCGTTGACCAAGAGTTGACATGCGGAAGGGACGCGAACCGTGCCCGGAAGGACGCATGTTCCAAGGTCGGGCGACCACGGCCACACCCTCGGCCCCCGCCGTCGCTTTACCTTCACATCAGTTCTTCATATTCCCCGCGGTCCTCACATCCGCTTATACGGTCCGTAAAGCAAGGGCCACAGGTCTCCGCGAAACCGACCCCTGTCATGCCCGTCCGACGCGCCCCCACGCGCGCCAGGAGGAAACACCAGATGCAGCCCCTCATCGACAACGCCCGCACGTTCGGACAGCGCCCTGAGGAGTTCGCCCGCCTCGCCGAGGGACAGTCCCCCGACGTCCTGTTCATCACCTGCTCCGACTCCCGGGTCGTACCGGCCCTGATCACGGGCGCCCGGCCCGGCGAGCTCTTCGAGCTGCGCACCGCGGGCAACATCGTCCCGCCGTACGCCTCCGAGCGTCCCACCGCCGAAGCCGCCACCGTCGAGTACGCCGTGGAGGTGCTCGGCGTGAGCGACATCGTGGTCTGCGGCCACTCCCACTGCGGGGCCGTCGGCGCGCTGGTGCGCGGCGACGACCTCGACGCCGTACCGGCGGTGCGCGACTGGCTGGCGCACGCCGCCGACGAGCCGGCCTCGGCCGACGCGGCGGACCCGGCCTGCGCCGAGGCGGTGCAGCACCACGTCCTCGCCCAGCTGCTGCGGCTGCGCTCCTACCCCTGCGTGGAGCAGGGGCTGGCCACCGGCCGGCTCCGGCTGCACGGCTGGTACTACGAGGTGCACACCGGTGCGGTGCGCGCGCACCGCACCGGCAGCGACACGTTCGAGGCGCTGTGAGCACCGCCGTGTCCAGGTTCCCCCATCTGAGGCAGGACTTCGCCGCCTCGCTCGTCGTGTTCCTGGTGGCCGTCCCGCTGTGCGTGGGCGTCGCCGTCGCCTCCGGTGCCCCGGCCGAACTGGGCCTGGTCACCGGCATCGTGGGCGGCCTGGTCACCGGTCTGATGCCGGGCAGCAGCCTCCAGGTGTCCGGTCCGGCCGCCGGGCTGACCGTCCTGGTCTTCGAGGCGGTGGACACCTTCGGACTGCCCGCGCTCGGTGTGATCGTGCTGGCCACCGGGGTGCTCCAGCTGGTCATGGGCGCCCTGCGGCTCGGACGCTGGTTCCGCGCCATATCGCTCTCGGTGGTCGAGGGCATGCTCGCCGGCATCGGTCTCGTGCTCATCGCCGGCCAGCTGTACGCGGCGGCCGGGCTGGAGGCGCCCGCCTCCGGCATCGACAAGATCCTGGGACTTCCCGGGGCGGCCGCGGACGCGGCCGGCAGCACCGAGGCGCTCGTCTCGCTCGCGGTCGGCGCGGGCACCGTCGTGGTGATGGTGCTGTGGCGCCGGATGCCGGGGCCGGCCGGGGCGGTCCCGGGCGCGCTCGCGGCGGTCCTGCTGGCGACGGCGGTCACCCTCGCGTTCGGCGCGCCCGTCGCGACGGTCGAGGTGCAGGGCCTGTTCGACGCCATCCAGCCGCCCGGCGCGGACGCCTTCGGCGAACTGGCGGGCATCGGCATCCTCGGCACGATCGTCGCCTTCACCCTGATCGCCTCCGCCGAGAGCCTGTTCAGCGCCGCCGCGGTGGACCGGCTGCACGACGGTCCGCGCACCGAGTACAACAAGGAGCTCATGGCGCAGGGCGCGGGCAACACGGTCTGCGGTGTCCTCGGCGCGCTGCCGATGACCGCGGTCATCGTGCGCAGCTCGGCCAACGTCCAGGCGGGCGCCAGGACCAAGGCCTCCCGGGTGCTGCACGGCGTGTGGCTGCTGCTGTTCGCCGCGCTGCTGCCGGCCGCCCTGGCGCTGATCCCGCTGCCCGCGCTGGCCGGCATCCTGATCCACGCGGGCTGGAAGCTGATCCCGTTCCGCGGCGTCGTCGCGCTGTGGCGGGGGCACCGGGGCGAGGCGCTGATCCTGGTGGTCACCGCCGTGTCGATCGTCGTGGTGAACATGTTCGAGGGCGTGCTGATCGGTCTGGCCCTGTCGATCGTCAAGACCGCCTGGGAGGCCTCGCACGCGAAGCTGGAGGTCATAGACAAGGGCGCGGGACCGGTCCAGGTGTACGTGTCGGGGAACGCGACGTTCCTGCGACTGCCGAAGATCCTCGACACCCTGGAGGCGCTGCCCCAGGACCGCCCGGTCGAGCTGGATCTGTCCGGGGTCCATCATCTCGACCACGCCTGCCGTACGGCGCTGACGAGCTGGGCCGAGCGCCACAGCACGGCGGACACGGCACCGGTGAAGCTCACCGAGGGCGCGAGGACCGCCCCGAGCGGGGAGGACTCCCCCGTCAGGGCGGGTTAGCCCGGGACACCGGCCGGCCGGGACCGGCCCGGACCACGGCCATGCCGCCCGTCGCACGGACGGGCGGCATGGCCCCGGGCCGGATGGCGGGCCTATCGTGGCAGGAGCGGACGAAAGCGCACACAGCGGACCTCTGGACGGGAGGCCGTCATGCTGGAGGAACTGCTCACCGCCGCCGTCTCGGCCGGCGCCGCGGGCACCGCCTACGTCGCCGCGGCGGCGCGGGTCGTCAAGCAGTACGAGCGCGGGGTCGTCTTCCGGCTCGGCCGGCTGCACGGGGAGGTGCGCCGGCCCGGATTCAATCTGGTCGTGCCCGGTGTGGACCGGCTGCGGAAGGTCAATCTGCAGATCGTCACGATGCCCGTGCCGGCCCAGGAGGGCATCACCCGGGACAACGTGACCGTGCGGGTCGACGCGGTGGTGTACTTCAAGGTCGTCGACGCGGCGGCGGCGATCATCAACGTCGAGGACTACCGGTTCGCCGTCTCCCAGATGGCGCAGACCTCGCTGCGGTCGATCATCGGCAAGAGCGACCTCGACGATCTGCTGTCGAACCGCGAGAAACTGAACCAGGGCCTCGAGCTGATGATCGACAGCCCGGCCGTCGGCTGGGGCGTGCAGATCGACCGGGTCGAGATCAAGGACGTCTCCCTGCCCGACACGATGAAGCGGTCCATGGCCCGCCAGGCCGAGGCCGACCGCGAACGCCGGGCCCGCGTCATCAACGCCGACGCCGAACTCCAGGCCTCGAAGAAGCTGGCCGAAGCCGCCCAGCAGATGGCGGAGACGCCCTCCGCCCTCCAACTGCGCCTGCTGCAGACCATCGTGGCGGTCGCCGCCGAGAAGAACTCCACCCTCGTGCTGCCCTTCCCGGTGGAGCTGCTGCGCTTCCTGGAGCGGGCCGCCCAGCAGACGGCCCCGGACCGGGGCGTGGAGGCCCCCGAGGAGTCCGGCGGCCGCACCCGGGCTGCGTGACCCGAGCGACGCGCGTGGTTCCCGGGACCCGCCGCGGGTGATAGACACGGCCGGGTCGCAGTTCCTGTCCGCCAGCAGGAAGGTTCCCCATGTCAGAAACCGAGTCCCCCACCGGATCCCCGGCGACCCGGCGCCAGTTGCTCGCCCGTTCCGGTGCCGTGGGCATCGGCGTCGCCTTCACCGGCGCCCTCTCCGAACTCTTCACCGGCACCGCCGCCGCCCGGGAACCCGGCCACCGCGGCCACGGCCCGCTGGTCCCCGATCCCGGCGGTCTGCTGGACCTGCCGGAGGGCTTCCGCTACCGGGTGCTCTCCCGCGAGGGCGACCCGATGCGCTCCGGCGAGGGGCCGGTCCCCTCCAACCACGACGGCATGGCCGCCTTCGCGGGCCGGCACGGCCGCGTCCACCTGGTCCGCAACCACGAGAACCGCGCCACCGGCCGGATCCCGGTCCCGGCGGTCGACGGCCTGACCTACGACCCGGCGGGCAAGGGCGGCTGCACGGCGCTGACCCTGGACTCCCGCGGCCGGGTCCTGTCGGAACGCGTCGCGATCGCCGGTACGGCCGTGAACTGCGCGGGCGGACCGACCCCCTGGGGCACCTGGCTGACCTGCGAGGAGACCGAGGAGAAGGCGGGCACCAGCGGTTACACCAGGGACCATGGCTACGTCTTCGAGGTCGACGGCGCCGACCCGCGCCGCACGGGCGCGGTACCGCTGACCGCGATGGGCCGCTTCCAGCACGAGGCGGTCGCCGTGGACCCCGGGCGGGGGATCGTCTACGAGACCGAGGACGCCTTCGAACGGCCCTTCGGCCTGTTCTACCGCTTCCTGCCCGAGAAGCCGCTGGGCGGCACCGGTTCGCTGCGCGCCGGCGGCCGGCTGCAGGCGATGCGGGTGCCGGGGGTGCCCGACCTGTCCTCGATCCAGGAGACGGGGGCGTCCTTCGACGGCGTCGAATGGGTGGACGTACCGGACCCGTCGGCCGCCGGGACCCCGATCCGGCACCAGGACTTCGGCCCGCGGGGCATCACCCACGCACAGAAGCTGGAGGGCTGCTACTGGGGCGGCCGCTCGGTGTACTTCGTGTCCTCCTTCGCCCGTGGCGCGGAGGGGTCGGCGGGCGACCACCACGGGCAGGTCTGGCGGTACGACCCGGAGCGCCGCCGCCTCACCCTCGTGATCGTCTTCGGCCCGGACACCGACGTGCGACTGCCCGGCGAGTCGCCGGACAACATCTGCCTGGCGCCCGGCGGCGGGCTGATGGTGTGCGAGGACGGGGCGGGCGCCCAGCACGTCTTCGGCGTCACCCGGCGCGGCGAGGTCTACGCGGTGGCCCGCAACCGCCAGAACACGGGCACCCCCGAGGAGCCGGAGTGGGGCGAGTTCGCCGGGGTCGCCTTCTCCCCGGACGGCCGCACGATGTACGTCAACTGCTACGCGCCCGGCACCACGTTCGCCGTGACGGGCCCCTGGCGCGGGTAGCCGCCCGGCGGCCGGGCCGGCCGGGTGTCCCACCCGCGTCCCGGCCGCCCCGGCGCGGGTCTCAGCCCGCCAGGAGGGCGTCCATCTGGCCGACGGCCTGGCTCATCCCCTCCACCATGCCCATCTCGGCCAGCTGTTCCATCTGCTCCCGGGTGTCGAAGGCGGAACGCAGTTCCATCCGCGTGCCGCCGTCGTGCCCGGTGAGCGTCATCCGTACCGAGGTGGTCGGCATCCCGGGGTTCGGCTCGCCCTCCTGGTCGGAGAAGCCGTCGGTGAACTCCAGGGCGGCCGGCGGCGTGACCGAGGAGATCCGCCACCAGCCGCCGTACTTCTCGCCCTCCGGGCCGGTCATGTGGTACTTCGCGCCGCCGCCGGGCGTCAGGTCGTGCTCCTCGAAGGTCGCCGGGTAGCCGGGCGGGCCCCACCAGCGCTCCAGCAGCCGCGGGTCGGCCCACAGCCGCCACACCCGCTCCACCGGGGCGGTGAAGTCGGCGACGATGGTGAGGGTGAGGGTCTCGACGTCCTTGTCCACGCTGGTGACAGTCATCCGTCCGGTCCTTTGCTCGTGTTCTCGTCGGGGGCGGGGGCGGCGGGACCGCTCGGCGGGCCGGCGTCGTCCGCGAGCAGACCGGACATCCGGTCCACCCGGGCCCGCCAGGCCGACTCCAGTTCGTCCAGGGCCTGCCGCGCGCGTCCCACCGCGTCGGGATCGGTGCGCACGAGCTGCTCCCGTCCGCGTCGCTCCTTGCCGACCAGGCCGGCCCGCTCCAGCACCGTGACGTGTTTCTGCACCGCGGCGAAGCTCATCGGGTACGCCGCGGCCAGACGTGACACGGACAGCCCATCCCGTGCACAGCGACGGAGTATGTCGCGACGCGTCGCGTCGGCCAGGGCGCGGAACAGCCGGTCCACGGTCTCGTCGGTCGATCCATCTACAATCATTTGGTTGTACGTTAGCTCCGGACCGCCCCCCGCGCAAGGGGGCGACCTCGACGGTGAACCCGACGCACCGGGGTACTCGGCCCCGCATGACGGAGAAGCAGCGGGTGAGCGGCTCTTACTGGCTCCAGACCACGCCGGCCGGCCGGCACGCCGCACTGGCCGAGGACCTCGACGTCGACGTGGCCGTGGTCGGCGGGGGCATCGCCGGCCTGTGCACGGCGTTCGAACTGACCCGGGCCGGCAGGAGCGTGGCGCTGCTGGAGGCCGGGCGGATCGCGGCCGGCGTCACCGGACACACCACCGCCAAGGTCACCGCCCTGCACACGCTGGTCTACGACAAACTGCGCCGCACCCGGGGCAGCGAGGGCGCGCGGCTGTACGCGCGTTCGCAGTCCGAGGCGATCGAGCACACGGCCGACGTCGTGGCGGAGCTCGGCATCGACTGCGACTGGGAGCGCCGCAGCGCGTACACCTACGTCCGCGGCCCGGGCCGGGTCGAGGAGCTGCGCGCGGAGGCGCGGGCCGCGCGGGAGGCGGGTCTGCCGGCCTCGTTCGTGACCTCGACCGGGCTGCCGTTCCCCGTGGCGGGCGCGGTCGAGGTGGCGGACCAGGCGCAGTTCCATCCGCGCAAGTACCTGCTGGCCCTCGCCGCCGACCTGATCGCGCGCGGCGGGCGCGTGCACGAGGACACCACCGTCCTCACCCTGGAGGAGGGCTCGCCGTGCCGTCTGTCGACGTCGACCGGGGCCACGGTGACGGCCCGCGACGTCGTGGTCGCCACCCACTACCCGGTCTTCGACCGGGCCCTGCTGTTCACCCGTCTCTCCCCGCGCCGCGAGCTGGTCGTCGCCGGTCCGGTCCCGGCCGACCAGGATCCCGGGGGCATGTACATCACCACCGAGGAGAACACGCGCTCGGTGCGCACGGCCCCCCACGGGGAGGACGGCACCCGGCGCCTGCTCGTGATCACCGGTGAGCACTTCACGCCGGGCACCGGCGACACCCGGGCCCGTTTCGACCGCCTCTCCGACTGGGCCCGCCGGAACTTCCCCGGGGTGGAGCTCACCCACTCCTGGGCCACCCAGGACAACGACCCCACCGACACCGTGCCGCTGGTCGGGCCGCTGCACCCGGGTGCCCGGCACACCTACGTGGCCACCGGCTTCGGCGGCTGGGGCATGAGCGGCGGCATGATGGCCGGCCGGCTGCTCACCGCGCAGATCACCGGCGAGGAGTGCGCCTGGAGCGCGCTGTACGACCCGCGCCGACTCGCCTCCGCCGTACGGGAGGCGCCGTCGTTCCTCAAGCACCAGGCGCAGGTCGCCAGGCACTTCGTCGGCGACCGGCTGCGCCCCTCACCGCCGGTGGAGGCGCTGCCGCCGGGCGAGGGCGCCGTGGTCCGCGCCGAGGGCGGCCGGCTCGCGGTCTACCGCGACGAGGACGGCACCCTGCACGCCGTCTCCGCCCGCTGCACCCACCTGGGCTGCCTGGTCGACTTCAACGCCGCCGAACGGGCCTGGGAGTGCCCCTGCCACGGCTCCCGTTTCGACACGGACGGCAAGGTCGTCCAGGGCCCGGCGACACGGCCGCTGGAGCGGCGCGACATCTGAGCCGCCCCGCGCGGGGCGGTCCCGCCGGCCGGGTGACACCCCACCGCGCCGACGCGCGAACCGCATCGGCCGCCGCACACCACCCCCTACCTTCATACGGTGATCACACTTACACATCGTGTAGTCGCCGTCTGCGCGCTGGGTGCCGTGCTCGCCGCCTGCGCCACCGCCCGGACCTCCCCGCAGCCACCCCGCCCCGCCCCCTCCGCCTCCCCCGCCGCGCCGTCGTCACCGCCCACCCTCGCCCCCGGCCCCTCGGGCCTGACCCCGGTGTTCCGCAACGGCCCGCGCACCGGCGGCAGGACGGTGGCCCTCACCTTCGACGCCGACATGACCGCGGACCAGGGGCCCAGGGCGGCGGCGGGCGAACGCTTCGACGACCCGCGGCTCATCGCCACCCTGCGCGCGCTGCGCGTGCCGGCCACGGTGTTCATGACGGGCCGATGGGCCGAGGAGTACCCGGACCAGGCCCGCTCCATCGGCCGGGACCCGCTCTTCGAGGTCGCCAACCACTCCTACAGCCACCACGCGTTCACCGGCGGCTGCTACGGCCTGCCGACCGTCTCCGCGGACCGGATGCGTACGGACGTGGAACGGGCGTACACCGCCTTCCGCGAGATCGGGGTGCCGGCCCCGATGCCGTACTTCCGCTTCCCCGGCGGCTGTTACGACCGCCGGGCGCTCAGGGCACTGGCCCCGACCGGCGTCACGGCCGTGCAGTGGGACGTGGTCGGCGGCGACGCGTTCGCCACGGACGCGGCAGCGGTGGCCCGGCAGGTGGTGGACGGCGTGCGCCCGGGTTCGGTGGTCGTCCTGCACTGCACCCGCAGCGCGGCCCCGGCGACGGAACGCGCCGTCCGCACGATCGTCCCGCAGCTGCGCCGCCAGGGCTACCGCTTCGTGAAGGTGTCCGAGCTGATCTCGGCGGCCGGCGGCCGGGGCTGAGCGTCCTACGCTGGAAGCATGAGCGACACCGAAACCGGCACCGGCACCGGCACCGGCACCGGCACCGAGAGTTCCGGCGACTACTGTCTGATCGACGCGTCCCGGCCGCCCAGGGCCGACGGGCCTCCGTACGCGCGGTGCGTGCTGTGCCGGGAGCCGACGGAGTACCCGGAGTCGTACAAGGGCATCACCCTGTGCCCGGTCTGCGAATGGCGGGAGGCCGAGCGCACGTCCTGCTCGGGCTGACGGCGGGGCCGCGCGGGTTGGCACACTGATCCCGTGAGCAACGATCGAACGGCACCCGCCCCCGACCGCCCCTCCCGCCCCGGCCCGGGCGCCCACGACGAGGCACCCCAGTTCGTGCTGCCCCTGGTCGTCCGCATCGAGCGGGCCGCGCCCCCGCCCCGCACGGACGCCCTGGAGACGGCGGCCCGCGCGGTCCTGGTGATGCTGACCGACGAGCGCTCGGTGGGCGGCGGCGAGTGGGCGCGGGCGGTGCGCGACTGGCAGGACGCCCGCATCCGCAAGGTGGTGCGCCGGGCGCGCGGCGCGGAATGGCGCCGCGCGGAGGCGCTGCCCGGCATCACGGTCACCGGCGAGTCCGCGGAGGTCCGCGTCTTCCCGCCCGTCCCCCTGGACGGCTGGCCCAGGGACCTGGCCCGCCTCCAGGTCTCCGGGACCGACCTCGACGACCCGGACCCGGTTCCCCCGGCGGATCCGGGCACCCCCGTCCTCTGGCTGAACCCCGCCCTCGGCATGTCGGCCGGCAAGGCCATGGCCCAGGCGGGCCATGGCGCGCAACTGGCCTGGTGGGAGCTGCCGGACGAGTCTCGCGCGGCCTGGCACGCCGCGGGCTTCCCCCTCGCCGTCCGCACCGCCGACGCCTCCCGCTGGCCCGGCCTGACGACCGCCGGCCTCCCCACGGTCCACGACGCGGGCTTCACCGAGATCGCCCCCGGGAGAACCCTTGTGGTCGAGGGAGGTGATCGCTTCTGCCCTCTCCCGCGACCGCGGCGGCCGTAGGCAGGCCACTTGCGCGCTCCGGCGCCCGTACGGGGGATGCCCGCGTACGGGCGCCGGACCACCGTCGCCAGGTGGGGGGGCCGTTCCCGGGCGATCCGGCGCATGGGCATCGCTTCCGGCACTGCGCCCGTCACAGCGGCACGGGAGGTTCCGCCTCGTAAGCCCGGTGCAGCTGCTTCAGGAAGAAGGGGGCGTCCGGCAGGGGGACCGGTCCGATGCGGTGTACCGGGATTCCCGGGGTCCAGGAATTCATGACGACCGCTCCGGCCAGCGCGGGCAGGTCGTCGAGGGAGACCTCCTCGGTGCGCTGGGGGACCCCGAGGTGTTCGAGTCGGCGGCGGATGACGCCCATCGTCGTGCCCGTCAGCATCTCGGCGGCAGGCCACACCACGCCGTCACCGTCCCAGAAGGCCAGGTTCCAGATCGTGGCCTCGCTCAGCCGGCCCCGCCGGTCGACGAAGGCCGCATCGTCAAACCCCTGTTCGACGGCCTGGCGGAGGCGATACGTCTTGGCCACCTCGCCGACGTGTTTCACGGCCGGAAGTTCCCGTTCGTGCTCGACCACCGCCAGGGACAGCGGGCCCTCGGGGCCGGTCGCCGCCGGTCCCGTGCGGACCAGCAGCCGGGGCTCCACCTCGGGCCCGGCCACGGTGAACTCGCCTGCCGGGGAGTACACCGTGGCGATCAGCGAGAGGTCGCCCGGGCCGGCCCGCAACGCCGTCCGCAGGCAGGAACGGACCCGGCCGTCGGGCAGCGCCCGCCCGAACATCTCCAGCGACGCGGAGCGCAGCCGCTCCAGGTGGAGGTCGAGGCCCCGGACCCGGCCGTCGCGGACCTGCAGGGCGGTGAAGTGGGCGTAGCCCGCGAAGGCGAGGGGCGCCAGCTCCTCGGCAGTCGCCGCCAGCCCGTTGAGTTGAACAACGAAAGTCATCCTGCATCACCCGGAATCGCTCGGTGGTCGGTCAGGCACCTGTGCGCACTGCCCGCTCGGTGGGGCGACGTTAAGGCTTAACATCGGTGCGAAGGTCAAGGCGTGAAGCTCAGGCACGACGGGCGGGGACCATGCTGATCGGGGAGTTGTCCCGGCGTACCGGAGTCAGGGCGCGGTTGCTGCGGTACTACGAGGCGCAGGGCCTCCTGGACGCCAGGCGTGAGCGGAACGGCTACCGCGACTACGACGAGGACGCGGTCGTCACCGTGCGGCGAGTGCGCGCGTTGCTGGACGCGGGCCTGTCCACCGAGGTGATCCGCTCGGTGCTGCCCTGCGTCCGGGGTGAGGTGCAGGAGATGCCGGAGTTCGACTGGTGCGCGGACCTGCGGGCCGTCCTCCAGAAGGAGCTGACGGCCATGGACGACCACATCGAAGAGCTCCGACGCACCCGCGGCACCCTCGCCGGCTACCTGGCGCGCTCCCCCGCCGGTCCCACCCGCTGAGGAGCACGCCGCCCGGCGCCGCGAGAGGTGGGCACCATGCGGCCCCGGGTGGGATCGCCCCGGGCTCCTGCACGGTGGTCCCGGACCATCCGGCGCTGCGGTGACGGGGCCGGTCCCGCCGGTGCCGGGCGGGACCGCCGGACATCGTCCTCCCTCCCTTCCTCCGCTGCGGCGCCGGTCCGGGGGGAGGGTGGCCTGCCGGACGCGCCGGTCAGGGCGCGGCGTTGAACAGGTCGACGGCGCTCTGCTGGCGCGCCGCGTCCACCCTGTCGAGCGGCCCGTACCAGCGCAGCCCGTACTGGTCGAGGGCGTTGCGACCGCTCGCGTGGGCGCGGTCGGCCTGCCGCCGGAGGTAGGCGGTGTACGGGTGGTCCGCGAGCACCGCGTTGAGCCGGCCCAGCCCTCGTACGTGCGCCCCCTTGAACGACGGTCCGTCCGCTCCGCAGTCGCCGTTCTCGCACGGATCGCGCAGGATGCCGTCCGCCGTGTGGAGGCCGGCGGAGGTGGTGGCGGCGTCGGCGATCCGCCGTGCGCCGGTGAGCAGAGCGCCGTCACCCGTCGCCCGGTACAGCTCCGTCAGGGCGCCGAGGAGCACGCCCTGGTTGTACGACCACACCGTGTCGCCGTTGTTGCGGCAGGTGCTCAGGTCGATGCCGTCGTTGACCAGGTGTGAGCCGTTCACCATGCCGGTGCCCTGGAACCAGGCCCAGCCGGCCCGCGCCCTGGCCAGGTACGTGCTCTCGCCCGGCATCCGGTTGTGCAGGGCGGCGTTGAGCTGGATGTACAGGGAGTTGGCGATCGCGTTCTTGTAGGTGCGTGCGGTGCTCCACCACACCCCGCCGCCGCACCTGGAGTCCCAGTACGAGGCCATGTGGTCGGCGTCCGCGCGCGCGGTGGCGAGATAGCGGCGGTCGCCGGTCAGGTCGTAGGCGGCCACCCAGGCCAGCCCCCACCAGCCGGTGTCGTCGATGTAGTCGTTGCGGAACTGCCCGCCCTGGGCGCCCAGGTTCAGGTCGTACGTGCGGGCGATGGCGTACCGGTAACTGCCCATGCCCGACACGCGGATGTTGTCGACGACGGCCGTGAGCGCGTTCGCCGAGTTCCACCAGCCGGTGGTGTCGAACAGGCCCGTCGAGTGGTTGTACAGCGTCATCAGTCCGGTGGCCGCGGCAGTGCGCCGGTCGCCGGCGTTCCAGGTGGTGCGCGCCCAGGCGGTGCAGGCGATCTCGGGGCGGTCGCCGGCCTTGCCGCAGGCCCGCAGCGCGCCGACGCCGTGAGCGCCCCAGTCGTCCACGTTGTACATGAGGGTGCGCCAGGCGCGTTGCCCCGAGGGCACGGTGGTGTGGCCGAGCCGGCTCCCCGAACTCCAGGTCCGGCCGCCGTCGAAGGAGCGGTCGAGCCAGACCTCGTCGCCCGGGCCGCCGTTGCCGAGGGAAGCCCAGCCCATCGCGTCGGTGTCGTCGAAGTGCAGGGCGACCGACCGTGCGTGGACGGTCGCCGTGACGGGCACGCGGTCGCCGGGGGAAAGGGCGGGGTCGCGGCCGTCGCAGTGCCTGTTGCAGATGTCCGCCGCGGCGGCCGTTCCCGCCCCGCTCCCGGTGTCACCGGCCACCGCGGTCTGCGGCAGCAGCGCGCACAGGGCGAGGGCGAGGGCAGCGGCGGGCTGCCACCGGCGGAGTCTTCCGAAGGGCTTCATGGGCGGACTGCTCCCTGTCGGGGACGCCTTCCTGCCCCGGAGTCACCTGGCGCGATCGTGCGCCGGCCCGGCGCACGGGGCAGGAGGGTCGGCGGAGGTGGGGGGATGAGAGCGCTTCCGCACCGTAGTACCGGGCAGGGGGAGCGTCAATGTGCCGGGCGGGTACGGGAGCCGGCTCGCGGTGCGGCGACCGGTCGCGGACGTCCGGGCCCGTGCGGCCGGACCGGCTGGGACGCCGGAGCCCGAAAGCCGTGACCGAGGCGCACGCCCCTTGCGGCGGCTGTGGCGTGCGGTGTCCAATGGCGGCGCAGAACCTGAACGTTGCTCACGTCACGAACCGTCAGGTCCCGGGGCGCGTGCGGGCGGTCCCGCCGGCACGCGTGCGCCCGCCCGTCGTCCGTGCACCACCGGGGCGACCGAGCCGGAGGAGCAGCAGATGTCCGCGGAACGTTCCGTTCACCGCCGGCGTACGGTCCTGCGCGCGGGCGCTCTCACCGGCCTCGGGCTGACGGGCGCGCGGGTGGCCGCTCCCGGCCCGGCCGCGGCCGCCCCCGCTCGGGGCACCGGTTATCTCGTCGGCCGGGGTCTGTCCGATGCCACCGGCGAGGTGGCCGAGGTCGGCATGATGGGGTACGGCCGGTTCGACCAGCAGGCCGCCGGGCTGCACACCCGGTTGCGGGCGCGCGCGTTCGCCGTGGTCGACGAGGCGAGCGGCCGGCGGGTGATGCTGATCGTCGCCGACTCGCCGATGATCTTCGAGAGCGTGCACCGGGCGGTGCTGCGCCGGCTCGCCGAGGCGTACGGCGAGCTGTACACCGAGCAGAACGTGCTCGTCACCGCCACCCACACCCACGCCGGTCCCGGGGGCTACTCGCACCATCTGCTGTACAACACCACCACGTTCGGCTTCCACCGCAAGACCTTCGACGCGGTGGCGGCCGGCCTGTTCGAAGCCGCGCAGCGGGCCCACGAGGACCTGGCGCCGTCCGAACTGGTGTTGAGCCACGGCACGCTGACCGGCGCCAGCGTCAACCGCTCCCGTCCGGCCTTCGACCGGAACCCGAAGGCGGACCGCGACCACTTCCCCGACGCCGTCGACCCGCACACCACGCTGCTGCGGGTGGAGCGGGCCGGCCGGACGGTGGGCGCCGTCAACTGGTTCCCCGTGCACAGTACCGGCATGTCCGGGGACAACCGCCTGATCAGCGCGGACAACAAGGGGTACGCGGCCTACCACTGGGAGCGCGAGGTCCACGACGTCGACTACCTGTCCGGCGGCTCCCCGGCCTTCGTCGCGGCGTTCGCCCAGACCAACAGCGGCGACATGTCGCCCAACCTCGATCTGAAGCCGCCCACCACACCGGCGGACTTCGAGCACACCCGCGCGAGTGGGCTCCGGCAGTACGAGGCCGCCGCGGCCCAGGTGGACCTGCCGGGCGTCGGGCTCACCGGCCCGGTGGACTCCCGCCTGGTGTACGTCGACCTCTCCGACGTCACCGTGCGCCCCGAGTTCACCGGCGACGGGCGGACCCACCGCACCTCCAAGCCCTGCGTCGGCGCCTCCATGGCGGCGGGCAGCACGGAGGACGGGCCGGCCTTCCCCGGGTTCCAGGAGGGCGAGAACCCGTTCTGGGACGCCGTCTCCGACTCCCTGGTCTACACGGTCTCCCCGGAGCTCGCGCAGGCGCAGGCGCCCAAGGACGTGTTCGTGCCCATCGGCGAGGTGAACCGCCTCTACCCGTGGGTGCAGGAGCGGGTGCCCGTGATGCTGGTCCGCATCGGCCGCCTCCACCTCATCGGCATCCCGGGCGAGGTCACCGTCTGCGCGGGCCTGCGGCTGCGGCGCACGGTCGCCGGGATCGTCGGCGCGGACCTCGACGACGTGCTGGTGGCCGGGTACGCCAACGCGTACTTCCACTACGTGACCACGCCCGAGGAGTACGACGCGCAGCAGTACGAGGGCGGCAGCACCCTCTTCGGCCGCTGGCAGCTCCCGGCGCTCCAGCAGACCGCCGCCGAACTGGCCACCGCGCTGCGCGACGGCACGGACCTGCCCCTCGGCCCCGAGCCGCCGGACCTGTCCGGCACGGTGCTCTCCCTGCAGCCGGGGGTGGTGCTGGACGCGCCACCGGCCTTCCGGAAGTTCGGGGACGTGCTGGTGCGGCCTCGGGAGACCTACCGGGCCGGGGAACGGGCCGAGGCGGTCTTCGCGGGCGCCCACCCCGGCAACGACCTGCACCGCGGGGAGACGTACCTGGAGGTCCAGCGCCGGGAGCCGGACGGGACCTGGCGCACCGTCGCCGACGACGGCGACTGGTCGACCCGCTTCCACTGGAGACGCGACGGAGTCGCCGCCTCCCAGGTCACCGTCGTCTGGGACGTCCCGCGGGGGACCGCCCCGGGCGCCTACCGGATCGTCTACCACGGCGACGCGCGCGGCATCGCCGGCGCCGTCACCCCGTTCACCGGCACCTCACCGGCCTTCCTGGTGCGCTGACCCGGCCGGCGGCCGGGGCCGCCCCTCCCCGCGAACCTCAAATGTTGCTCTGAAGGTGGCCCCGGCGCGGTTCGGGGGCGTGCTCCGGGGCCATACCCACGTCACGTCCGGAGCGTGTACGGGGGCCGGACGGCCGGTGGAGGAGGGGACGATGGTGCGGTTGGGGACGGGCATCGGGTGGCGGCCGGAGATCGCGGGGGCCGTCGAGGGCATGCCGGGGATCGACTGGGTCGAGGTCGTGGCCGAGAACGTCTGCCCCGGGCATCTGCCCGATTCGCTGCTGCGGTTGCGCGAGCGCGGGGTGACCGTCGTGCCGCACGGGGTGTCGCTGGGCCTGGGCGGTGCCGAGCGGCCCGACGGGGGACGGCTGGCCGCCCTCGCCGAGCGGGCCGCGGTACTCGGGTCGCCGCTCGTCACCGAGCACATCGCGTTCGTGCGGGCGGGCGGGCCGGTGACCGCCTCCCCGCGGCTCGAGGCGGGGCACCTGTTGCCCGTGCCGCGCACCCGGGACGCCCTGGACGTGCTGTGCGAGAACGTCCGCATCGCCCAGGACGCGCTGCCCGTGCCGCTCGCCGTGGAGAACATCGCCGCGCTGATCTCGTGGCCGGGCGAGGAGATGACCGAGGGTCAGTTCCTGTACGAGCTGGCCGACCGTACCGGCGTACGGCTGCTCGTCGACGTGGCCAATCTGCACACCAACCACGTCAACCGGGGCGAGGACCCGGCCGGGGCGCTCGCCGGACTGCCCCTGGAGGCCGTCGCGTACGTCCATGTCGCGGGCGGGTTCGAGCGGGACGGCGTGTGGCACGACAGCCACGCCCACCCCGTCCCGCGGCCCGTGCTCGACATCCTCACCGACCTCGCCTCCCGCGTCTCCCCGCCCGGCGTCCTGCTCGAGCGGGACGAGAACTTCCCCGGCGCGGACGAGATGGAGCGGGAGTTGGGGGCGATCCGCGGGGCCGTGGAGGACGGGGCGCGGAAGCGGGAGGACGGGGCTCCGCGGGGCGTGCGCGTCCGTCCCGCCCGGTCCGGGCCCGGCTCCGCCGAGGCCGCCCGGCAGCGGCTCGCGCTCGCGCAGACCGCGGTGCTGTCCGCGCTGGTCGCCGGGACGCCCGTGCCCGACGGCTTCGACCGGGTGCGGATGGGGGTGCAGGCGCGGGCGCTCGCGGCCAAGCGGGCCGACGTCGTCGCCAAGGTGGCGCCCGAGGTGCCGGTGATCCTCGGCGAGGAGTACCGGACCGCCTTCCTCGCGTACGCCCAGGAGCGGCCGATGACCGGCGGCTACCGGCGGGACGCGCTGGACTTCGCCGAGCACCTGCTGGGGGCCGGGCGGCCGGGGGACGCGCGGGCGCGGCGGGAGCTGCGCGCGTGGTGGCTGGAGCGGTCCGGGCCGAAGCCGCGCTCGCGCGGGCCGGCGGTGCGGCTCGCGCGGGCCACGCGGCGGGTGTTGCTGCGGCGCTGACCGGCATCGCCCGGGGGCACCGGACGGAACGTCACATACCGGCAACACTCCGCCCGGATGGTGAACAGGGCATGGTGTTCCCACGACCGTGTCCCTTACAAACGAGTCATGTTCTGGGTCCCTTTTCTGCTCCTGGCCTGGGCCGTCGCCGGTGCGGCGTGCCTGCGGCTGTGTCTGGCCGCCGTGCGCGGGGCCGCCGCCGCGCCCGGCTCCGACACGGGAGGGGGACGCGACCTGACGCTGTACGAGGCCGCGTTCCTCTCCGGCGGCCCGGGGCGGGTCGCCGACGTCGCCCTCGTCGCGATGGCCCGCCGGCGGCGGCTGCTGCTGGCGCACACCGGCTGGGCGACGGTGGTCGATCCGCACGGGCGGGACGAGATGGAACGGTCGGTGATAGGGGCGATAGGGCCGGACGGGCAGTCGCCCCTCGCGCCGGTGCGGGCCGCCGCGGCGACCGCGGACCCCGTGCGCGGGATCGCCGAGCGGCTGGCCGCCGCCGGACTGGCGGTGCCCGACGGCGCCGGGACGACGGTCGCGGACGCGGTACGGCAGGTGCGGCTCGCCGCGACGGCCGTGGCCGGGCTGGGCGCGGCCGCGCTGCTCATGCCCGTCCCGCTGGACCTGCCGCGCCATCTGCTCGCCCTATGGTTCGCGCTGCCGCTGACCCTGGCGGTGGGCTGCCTGGCCATCGCCCGGTTCGAGGTCCACCCGTACGCGCGCTGGGCCTCCCCGGCCGGACAGCGCCTGCTGGACACCCTGCCCTCCGGTACCGGCGACACCGGCGACGACCGCGCGTACCTCACCCGTGTGGCGGTGCGCGGCATCCGCGCGGTGGACGAGCCGGAACTGCGCGCCGCCTTCGCGCACCGCACGCCCCCCGGGAGGCATTGACACCGACACGGCGGCCGACGGTCCTTGCCTCACACCACCATCGAACGAAACATCCCTTTTGTCGCCACCGTGCACCGAAGGGACAGTCCATGAGAACAGCCGCCGTCCACGCGGCCGCCGGGTCCTTGCTGCTCACCACCCTGGCCGCCGCCCCGGCCGGCGGCGCCCCGCACCCGCCGGCCGCCGCGGCCGGCGCGGCCGAACTGCGCGGCACCGCCGTGGCCGCCGCGCGCGCCGCGGACGAGGGCATCGACTTCGGCCCGTGCCCCGGGGGACAGGAACTGCCGGGCACCGTCCGGTGCGGCACCCTCCGCGTCCCGCTCGACTACGCCCGCCCGGACGGCCGGCGGATCGAACTCACCGTCAGCCGCGTCCGGGCCACCGGGAAGGACCCGGACAACGACAGGCGCAAGGTGCCCCGCCAGGGCGCCCTGGTCCACAACCCCGGCGGTCCGGGCGCCGACGGCCTGTACTTCCCGATGACGGGCGTGCTCCCCGAGTGGAAGCGCGTCGCGGCGGCGTACGACCTCGTCGGCTACGCCCCGCGCGGGGTGGGCCGCTCCGCGCCGCTGTCCTGCACGGACCCCGGGACGTTCGCCGAGGGCCCCGCGGAGGCACCGGTCCACCCCTCACCGGCGTACAAGCGGGAACGCGTCGCGCGGGCCAAGGCGTACGCGCGGGGGTGTGCCGAGCGGGCCGGGGACGCGCTGCGGCACTACCACTCGCTGAACAACGCCCGTGACCTGGACGTGCTGCGCGCCGCGCTCGGCGAGAACCGCCTGACGTTCTTCGGGGCGTCCTACGGAACCTACTTCGGGGCGCTGTACGCCACGATGTTCCCCTCGCACGTGCGGCGGATGGTGTTCGACTCGGCGGTGGACCCGGCCCCGCAGGAGATCTGGTACCGCAACAACCTGGACCAGTCGGCCGCGTTCGAGGACCGCTGGGCGGACTTCCGGGCCTGGGTCGCCCGGCACGACGACGTGTACGGGCTGGGCGGCACGGCGCGGAAGGTGCAGGACGCCTACGACCGGGCGAGCGCGCGGCTGGCGGAGGAACCGGCGGGCGGGAGGGTCGGGCCGGGGCAGTTGCAGGCGGCGTTCCTGCGCGCCGGGTACTACGACGACCACTGGCCGCACCGCGCGCACGCGCTGTCGGCGTACCTGAAGGGTGATCCGGGGCCGCTGGTCGAGCAGGCCCAGGCCTATCCGCAGGCGGCGGCGGAGGCGGAGAACGCGCGGGCGGTGTACCTCGCCGTGGAGTGCAACGACGGGCCCTGGCCCACGGACTGGGCGGTGTGGGACCGGGACAACACCCGGCTGGCGCGCCGGGCGCCCTTCGAGACCTGGGCCAACGTGTGGACCAATCTGCCCTGTGCCTACTGGCGGGCGCCGAGGCAGCGGCCGCTGGACGTGCGCGCCGGGAGCGGTGAGCTGCCGCCGACGCTGATCCTGGCGGCCGAGCGGGACGCGGCCACTCCCTACGACGGTGCGCTGGAGCTGCACCGGCGGCTGGCGGGGTCGGCGCTGGTGACCGAGCGGGACGCCGGCAGCCACGGCATCGCGGGCGGGCCCAACGCCTGCGTGAACGGCCACCTGGAGGCGTACCTGCTCACCGGCCGCGTCCCGGGGCGGCGCGCCTCCTGCGCCCCGCGCCCGGAACCGGAGCCGCGGACGGCGGACCGGCGGGCCGGGAAGGTCCGGCCCGCCGTCTGATCAGGCCAGGCCCGCGACCAGCTCCGCGACGTCCTTGCGGCGGCCGGTGAAGAACGGGACCTCCTCGCGGACGTGCATCCGGGCCTCCGAGCCGCGCAGATGGCGCATGAGATCGACGATGCGGTGCAGCTCGTCGGCCTCGAAGGCGAGGATCCACTCGTAGTCGCCGAGGGAGAAGGAGGCGACCGTGTTGGCGCGCACGTCGGGGTAGCCGCGGGCCATCTTGCCGTGGTCGGCGAGCATGCGGCGGCGGTCCTCGTCGGGCAGCAGGTACCAGTCGTAGGAGCGCACGAAGGGGTAGACGCTCACATAGTCGCGCGGTGTCTCGTCGGCGAGGAACGCCGGGATGTGCGACCGGTTGAACTCGGCCGGGCGGTGCAGCGCCATGTTCGACCAGACCGGCTCCAGCGCCCGGCCCAGCCTGGTCCGGCGGAAGAGGCTGTAGGCCTCCTGGAGCTGGTCGGCGGTCTCGGCGTGCCACCAGATCATGACGTCGGCGTCCGCGCGCAGGCCCGACAGGTCGTACGTGCCGCGGATCTTGACGTCCTTGGCGGCGAGCTGGTCGAACAGCCCCTGGACCTCGTCGGCGTATCCGGCGCGGTCCTCGGGGAGCACGTCCTTCAGCCTGAAGACGGACCAGAGGGTGTAGCGGATGACCTCGTTGAGGTCCTTGGCCAGCTTGCCCTTGTGGGGGATCCGGTCGGGGGCGGGGGTGGTGGCGTCGTCACTCATGTCCCTTATTCTCCCGCTCCGCCGTGGAGGCTCTCCACCGGGTCGGCGGTGAGCCGCCGCACACCGCCGAGGTCACCGTCGATCCGGTCGACGGCGGCGTACGCGCTCGCGATGCACGCGGGGACGCCGACGCCGTCGTAGGCCGCGCCGCACACGGCCAGCCCGGCGAGGCCCGCGAGGTGTTCACGGACGCGGGCCACGCGCGCGTGATGGCCGACGGGGTACTGGGGCAGGCCGTCCCGCCAGCGGGTGACGCGGGTCGCCACGGGGACGGCGGCCAGGCCGGTGGCCGCCCGCAGGTCCTGCCGGGAGACCTCCACGAGGTCCGCGTCGTCGCGGCGCAGGATCTCCGTCTCGCCGTGGCGGCCCACGGAGGTGCGCACCACGACCAGGTCCGGGTTCTCCTCGGCGATCCAGCCCCACTTGTGCGAGGCGAAGGTGGACGCCTTGATGGTGCGGCCGTCGACGGGCGGCACCAGGAATCCGCTGCCCTCGGGCAGCTCGGTCTCCGCGCGGCGGTAGGCGAGGGTGATCAGCGCCATGGAGGCGTACTCGACGCCGGCGAGTTCGGCGGCGGCGCCCGGCGCCTCGGCCCGCAGCAGCCGGGCGGCGGCCGGGGCGGGGACGGCCACGACGACCGCGTCGGCGTGCCGGACCCGGCCCCCGGCGACGACCCGCCAGCCGTCCTGGGGTGCGCGGCGCAGCTCCGTGACCGGCGTGCCGGTGAGGATCTCCGCGCCGCGCGCCCGCACCGCGTCGGCGACGGCGAGCGGCAGCGTGCCCACGCCGCCCGCGATGCCCATGAAGACGGGGCCGGTCCGCGGCGAGGCGGCGGCCTCCGCCTGGATCTCGCGGACGCCCTCGGTCAGGGAGGTGTGGGCGCGCGCCGCCCGGAACAGCTGCGGGACCGCCGAGCGCATCGAGATGCGGTACGCGTCGCCCGCGTACACCCCGCCCAGCAGGGGCTCCACCAGCCGGTCGACGACCTCTCGGCCCAGGCGCGCCGCCACGTACCCGCCGACCGCCACGTCCTCACCGACCTCGGTGCGGGGCAGGTCGGCGTCGCGCCCGATCCGGGCGAGCCCTTCGTCGGACAGCACCCCGGCGAGGGCCGCGGCGGTGCCCGGTACGCCCATGACGTGGCCCTTGGGCATGGGGCGCAGGGCGCCGCGGGTCCACAGCGCGGCCGTGGCGGTGGCCGGCGGCCGAAGCCGGTCGGCGAGGCCCACCTCGCGGGCGAGGCCGACCGCCTCGGGGCGGCGGGCCAGCAGCGACTCCGCGCCGAGGTCCACGCGCGCGCCCGCGATCTCACCGGGCAGCAGTTTGCCGCCGACCCGGTCCGACGCCTCCAGCACCGTCACCCGCGCCCCGCGCTCCAGCAGCCGGTGCGCGGCGGCCAGCCCGGCGATCCCCGCTCCGACGACGACGACCCGCCGGCCCTCGCCCGCATGTGATCCGCTCATGGCTCCACCCTCTCAGACCGCCACCGGCCGTCCCACCGGGGCCGTGTGGCCCCGCCGAGTCCCTACCGTGACCGCATCGGGACCGTCCGGCGCAAACGTTCCGCACCCCCCGCGGCGTCGAAGGTACGTCAGTTGTCACCAGGCCCCGGGGGGAATCCCGCATGCGCACACCACGATCCGTACGACCCGCCCACGCCCTGGCGGGGGTCCTGCTCGCGGCGGTCCTCGCCGTCACCGGCTGCAGCGGCGCGGACGACGCCTCCAGCGGTTCGGCGGCCGCCGGCGACAGGGCCGCCGCCGCCCCGGCGGAGGAGCGGGCGGGGGCGTCGGAGGAGGGCGCGCGGCAGGGCGCCCCCGGCGGCTCGGCGGACGGTTCCCGGGCGACCGCGCCACCGGGAGCCGCCGCGAACCACGTCATCCGCACCGCCTCCCTGACCGTGCGGGTCGAGGACGCCCCGAAGGCGCTGGACCAGGCCCGCGCGGCGGCCGAGGACGCGGGCGGCTACATCGGCGACGAGACCACTACCGGGGACGGGCGGGGCCACGAGCGCACCCGCGTGGTGCTGCGCGTGCCGGTCGCCGCGTACGAGGAGGTCCTCGCCGAACTGGAGGGCACCGGCAAGCTCATCGAGCGCAGTGCCAAGGCGCAGGACGTCACCGACCAGGTGGTCGACGTGGAGAGCCGGATCACCACGCAGCGCGCCAGCGTGGCCCGTATCCGCGAGCTGATGGACCGCGCCACCAGGCTCAGCGACGTGGTCACCCTGGAGGGCGAACTGAGCACCCGCCAGGCCGACCTGGAGTCCCTGCTCGCCCGGCAGGCGTCCCTGAAGGACCGCACGGGCCTGGCCACCATCACCCTGTCGCTGTCCGAGGCGCCGGCGCAGAAGGCGGCGAGGGACGACGGCGATCCCGGCTTCGTGGACGCGCTCGCGGGCGGCTGGAACGCGTTCGTGACGATGCTGCGCTGGCTGGCGGTGGCGTTCGGCGCGGTGCTGCCGTTCGCGGCGGTGACGGCGCTGCTCGTCCTGCTCTGGCTGAAGGCCGTACGTCCCCGGCTGCCCCGGCGTCCGCGGACCGCGCCCCCGGTGGGCGTCCCCGGGTCGCTGCCCGTGGCCCCGCCCGTTCCCGGCCCGGCCGCGGAGCGCGGCGGCGCACGGCGGGACGGAGCGGGCTGAGCGGCGGCGAGGAGGGCCGGCGGGGCCCGAAATCCCCCGGCGCCGTAGCGTGTTCGCATGAGTATGAGCGAGGGCACGGACGGTGCGCGGGGCACGGGGGAACGCCTGGTGGTGATCGGCGGTGACGCCGCGGGGATGTCCGCGGCGTCACAGGCCCGCCGGCTGAGGGGCCCGGACGAGCTGGAGATCGTGGCGTTCGAACGCGGCCGCTTCACCTCCTACTCGGCCTGCGGCATCCCCTACTGGGTGGGCGGTGACGTCACCGAGCGGGACGCGCTGATCGCCCGCACCCCCGAGGAGCACCGCGCGCGGGACATCGATCTGCGGCTGCGCACCGAGGTCACCGAACTCGACCCCGCCCGGGGCCGGGTGCGCGCGCGTGACCTCGACAGCGGGGCCGAGACCTGGACGTCGTACGACAAGCTCGTGATCGCGACCGGCGCACGCCCGGTCCGGCCGGAGCTGCCCGGCGTGGACGCCCCCGGGGTGCACGGCGTGCAGACCCTGGGCGACGGGCAGGCCCTGCTCGACACGCTGGCGCGCACCCGGGGTCGCCGCGCGGTGGTGGTCGGCGCCGGATACATCGGCGTGGAGATGGCCGAGGCGATGATCAAGCGCGGCTACGAGGTGACGGTCGTCAACCGCGGCGAGGAACCCATGGCCACCCTCGACGCCGACATGGGGCGCCTGGTGCACCGGGCCATGGAGGGCATGGGCATCACCATGGTCAACGACGCCGAGGTGACCGGGCTGCTCACGGGGGACGACGGCCGGGTACGGGCGGTGGCCACCCGGGACGCCGAGTTCCCGGCGGACGTCGTCGTGCTCGGCATCGGGGTGCGCCCGGAGACCACCCTGGCGCGGGCCGCGGGACTTCCCCTGGGGGAACACGGCGGGCTGCTCACCGACCGCTCGATGCGGGTGCGCGGGCAGGAGAACGTCTGGGCGGGCGGCGACTGCGTGGAGGTGCTCGACCTGGTCTCCGGACAGCTCCGGCACATTCCGCTGGGCACGCACGCCAACAAGCACGGCCAGATCATCGGCGCCAACGTGGGCGGCGACTACGCCACCTTCCCCGGCGTGGTCGGCACGGCGGTGAGCAAGGTCTGCGACCTGGAGATCGCGCGCACCGGCCTGCGGGAGAAGGACGCCCGCCGCGTGGGCCTGCGCTTCGAGACGGTCACCGTCGAGTCGACCAGCCGCGCGGGCTACTACCCGAACGCCTCCCCCATGACGGTGAAGATGCTCGCCGAACTGCGCACCGGACGTCTCCTGGGCGTCCAGATCGTCGGCCGCGAGGGCGCGGGCAAGCGGGTCGACATCGCGGCGGTCGCCCTCACGGCCGGGATGACGGTGGAGCAGATGACGGCACTGGACCTCGGCTACGCCCCGCCGTTCTCCCCGGTCTGGGACCCGGTGCTGGTGGCGGCCCGCAAGGCGGCGGCGAAGATCCGCGGCTCCGCCTGAACCGGAGCGCGGCTACGCCGTCCCGTTGATCCGCTCGATGGCCTGCCGCGCCTGCTCGGCCGGCGGCCGGGACGGCAGCGACGACACGGAGCTGGCGGAGGGCACCGGGGGCGGCTGCTCCCCCGCCGGCTTCGCGTGGGCCGCCGCCCGCGCGGACCGCAGCCGGTGGCTCACCGCCTCCTCCAGCGTCACCGGCCGCTGCGTCTGGGAGGCGAGCCGCGCCGCCTCCTGGCCGAGCCGGGCGACGTCCTCCCAAGGGAGGCGCACCACGAGCGTGAGCTCGGCCTCGCCGTCGGGCAGCGCGTGCATCGCGGGAGTCACTCGGTCGTTCATCGCCTGTCCTTCACGTCGGTCCGCGGCCCCTTCCCGGCGCCGTGGGCGGTCGACGGGTGATACGCACGGCCGGACGGCGGTGTTCAGCCCGTCGCGGATTCACCGACCGGCGCCCGGGCACAAGGGGGACGTGGTCATCCCCGTCCATGACGTGAACCCGGCACGGCGCACCCCCTGGGTGACGTACGCGCTGCTCGCCGCCGACCTCGTCGTCTTCGTGTTCCTCACGCCGGGCGGCCCCGGTTCGCCGGCCGGTGCGAGCCATCTCGCGCAACTCTGCGATCTCCAGGCGTTCCTGGAGCGGTACGCGGTGGTGCCGCAGGAACTGATCCACCACCGGATGCCGCCGCTGGTCCCCACCGGCGACACCGGGACGGGGCCGCACGGCCCGGGCTGCGTGGTGGGGCCGCCCGGATACGACAAGTCCCCGGAACTGAGCGTCCTCACCGCGATGTTCCTGCACGGCGGCTGGCCGCACCTGCTGGGCAACCTGCTCTTCCTGTGGATCTTCGGCAACAACATCGAGGACCGCATGGGGCACGTGCGCTTCCTGCTGTTCTACGTCGTCTGCGGCTACGCGGCCTCCTACGGCTTCGCCCTGCTCGACGCCGGCTCGGGCGAACCCCTGATCGGCGCCTCCGGGGCGATCGCGGGGGTGCTCGGCGCCTATCTGGTGCTGTACCCGACGGCACGCGTCTGGGTACTGGTCCCGTTCCTCGTCTTCCTGCCGCTGCGACTGCCGGCCTGGATCGTGCTGGGCCTGTGGTTCGTGCTCCAGGCGCTCTACTCCGCCGGCCAGGGCGTCTCCGACGCCGGCACCGTCGCCTACGCGGCCCATGTGGCCGGGTTCGCGGCCGGCATGCTCCTCGCCCGGCCGCTCAGGCCCGGCACTCCCCCACCGCCGGAACCGCGCGGCATCCTCTTCGGACGGCGGGTCCGGCGGGCCCGGTGAGGGCCCGCCGCACCGGCGGGCGACACGCAGAGGGATGCGGCGGATCGCCGGACGCGGGACCACGATCCGGCGTCCGTCCGCCGCCGGTCGGGGGCGCAGGCGGTCGGGGAGGTCCTCGAGCAGGCAGGCCGGTGTCCCGGCGCCCTGGAGCAGGACTTCCAGGTACCCCCCGGCAGCCGTGCGTCCCCCCTGTGCCGCCGGGAAATCCGTGGTCGGCTGCCGCCCGTGCGCGGGGAAGTCTCCTCCAGCGCTCCGGTCCGGACAGACGCGGCGGCCTCCGGCGGCATCCCGCCGTCCGGCGGTGCATCCGCTTCTTTTCTTCCCGGCCGGCCCTTCCGCGGACTCGTCGGGCCCGGCGTTTCGCGGGGTCACGGCATGGTGCTGTCGTTCGTGATCAGGTCGATGACCGCGCGCAGGCCCCCCGCGGCGAGGGCGGCGCGCTGCCGCTCCGCGCCGGTGCCGTGGCGCAGGAGCCGGTGGGCCAGGGCCGTCACCTCGCCGGTGTCGCCGGAGGCGTCGAGGGCCGGGGCGACGTACCGCAGGAGCCGGCTCAGCACGTCACCGGCGTGGCGCCGGCGGCCGCCGGGGTCGATCAGGGTGCCGCTCAGGCCATGGCGGGCCGCGTGCCACATGCCGGCCCGCAGCAGTTCGGGAGCGCAGTCCGGTGCGGGCACTCCCGCGGCCGCCTCCCCCAGGGCGGTCTCCACGAGCGCCCTGATGATCCCGGTGAGCATGACCGCGTCGTCCACGCGCAGCTGGACGTCCGGGCACCGCACCTCCACGGTGGGATACCGCTCCGAGAGGCGGGCCTGCCAGTACACCTGCCCGGTGTCCGCGATCAGACCGCATTCGAGAAGCCGGCCCACGCGCCGGTCGTAGTCCGCGGCGTCACGGAAGTACGGCGGCAGCCCGGCGACGGGCCAGCGGTTGAAGATCATGGTGCGCCAGCTGGCGAAACCGGTGTCGTGGCCGTCCCACAGCGGAGAGTTCGCCGACATCGCCGTCAGCGTCGGCAGCCACACCCGCAGCCGGTTCAGGACCTGCACGCCCGCCTCACGGCTGGGCACCGCGACGTGCACGTGCATGCCGTTGACCAGCTGCTCCGCCACCAGTTGGGGAGCCTGCGCGAGCATGGTGCGGTAACGGGTCCGGTCGGTGACGGCCACCGGACCGTCGCCGCGCAGCGGCGGTGTCGCGCCGGCCGCGACCCGACAGCCGTGGGCCTCGGCGGCAAGCCCGACGGCATACCGCAGGCGCAGCAGGTGGCCCCCGACCTCCTCCAGGCCGGCGCACACCGGGGTGGCCACCTCGAGCTGCGCCTGCAGCAGCTCGAACTGCACCTCCTGGCCGCCCACGAGATCCGTCAGACCGGCCGACCTGAGCACCTTCTCCGCCTGTGGCACCGGAAGACCCAGGACGGGGTCCACCAGCAGGTACTCCTCTTCCACGCCGACGGTCGTCATCGGTGGTCGTCTGTTCCGCCCGGTGCCGTGATCCGGCTCGCGGTGACCTGGCTGACACCCCTCACGGCGATGACCACCTCCACAGAGGTGCAATGGTGTCGGGTACACCCGAGTGCCGCAACCGGTCCGCCGCAAACCCGTCCCGCCTCGTCCGGAAAGCGCCGTCGCGCGTGTGCCGGGCCCTGCCGGGGTACCCGGGCCGGCCGGGGAGATCCGGAGGACCGCGGGGACGTGACACCGGCTCCTTCTCCACCGCACGAACGGGAGCGGGCCGTGCCGAGGACCGTCGGGGACCGGACCGTCGAGCGGCCGGGGGCCCGTGGAACCGACAGAGGAGAATCCCATGACCGACCGTGACGACCACCGGTCCGCACCGGCATCCGGCATGCGCGCGGACCACGACGGCCACCGCACCCGAGCCG
Organism: Streptomyces sp. NPDC016640; assembly: GCF_043076215.1. NCBI lineage: Bacteria > Bacillati > Actinomycetota > Actinomycetes > Kitasatosporales > Streptomycetaceae > Streptomyces > Streptomyces sp. NPDC016640. The sequence continues at coordinate 177,987 of NZ_JBIBRG010000007.1, read as the reverse complement.
GCGCGGACTGGCCCCGGCACACCGAAGCGGTGGACGACGCGCTGCCCGAGGAGACCGCCGAGGCCCTGGAGGAGGAGGCTCCCGTGCGCAAGGCCGTCGACGACGACACCGGCACCGCCGCCTTCACCGGACACGACGCACAGGACGAGGGCCCGCTCGCCCCCACGTTCCGGGAACCGGCCGACGGTGCGCGATGACGGCCCGGGTGACCGGCCGTTCCCCGTCCGGTCGGTGCGCAGCGACCCCGGGGGAGGGGTGGTCGCCGGGGACCCGGTCGACGCCGGCCGGTCCCGGCATCCGCTGCGTGGCCCCCTCTCCTCCCGCGCGTCCCGTCAGACCGGATTCGGTTCGTACGACCAGCGCAGCAGGGCGCCGAGGCCGCCTGCCGGGACGTCGGGGCCGTCCTCGTCCGACGGCGGGACGATCAGTACGTCGGCGGCCGTGACGGCGGCCGACCGCAGCAGCGCGTCGTCGGCGCGTGCGGAGACCGGGTCGCTCTCACCGAGGATCCGTGCGTCGGTCCGGCGTGTCGCCAGCTGATCGGGTTCGGCACCCACCCATGCCTCACGACCCAGTTCCGGCCCGTCGGGCCGGATGAGCAGCGTGTCGATGCGGTGCTCGCGGGCGGCCTCGACCAGGGCCGGGACGCCCTCGACCGCGTCGGTCGGCCTGTCGGTGCCGACTCGTCCGGCGCGGAAGCGGTCGAGTACCTCCTCGACGCGACGGCGCGTGTACTGCCGCCGCGCCCGTTCTATGGCCTCCTCCAGAGGGACGGAGGACGAGCCGGTGGCCCGGCCGCCGTGTTCGGTCTCCACCGTGACCTTGCGGACCTCCTCGGGGAGCCTTTCGTGCACGGCGGGCCGTTCGCGGGGGTCTCCGACGAGGACGACCAGGTCGGCACCGCACTCCTCGTAGGTGGAGCACAGTGCCTGGGCGATCTCGCCGGCGTTGTGCTCCCAGGTGTTCTCGACCTTGAGCTGGAAGTGCCGCTCGGACCAGTCGGCCGAGGCCGTACGGCGAACCGGCTGCTGCCGCCCCTCGACGTGTCCGGCGTCCTGCGGGCCGGTCACCCCGCGCAGCTCGAAGTCGGCGCCGGTCCGGTCGATGTACGCCACGAGGCAGGCGGGGTCCTGGCCGGACAGCTCCAGCAGGGGCGTCAGCCGCGGCAGCGGAGCCCAGCAGGCGACCTGACGCCGCGGCGGCCGGGAGAGGCGGTGGCTGAGCACCACCTCTCCCCCCGCGGCGAAGACCACTCGGCCCGCCGGGTCCTCCGCGGGGCCGATGTCCGTCAGGGCGTCGTGCACCGCCTGGACGGTCGCCGCGTCCGCACCCTCCTGCTGCAGCGTCCGGCAGGCCTGCCGTACGGACAACTCGCGCCGCTTGGCCCCCGACTCGTCGTTCCGAGCCGAATCGAAGTACACGGTGGCCCACGGGCCGGGGCGCTCGAACAACGGCCCCAAAAATGACAGTTGCATGCCTTCTCCTCGTTTGTCCCTGATGTCGGCCGAGTGCCCGAAGGGCCGGGAGGGACACGCGGCGGATCCCCCGGGACTCCGCCACGACGCGGACGGCCCTCCCGTGCGCGGGCGATCGGGCCGGCCGCGCGGTGAGGTCCCCCGCGGAAGCCGCGGACGCCACGGGAGGACACCCGGCGGCGCCGGTGTCCGGGAGGCACCCGCAGGGGACGCCGAGCGGGCCCGCTCCCGGCCGCCAGCCCGACGCGCCGTTGCCGGCGGAGCGGCCCCGCCCGGTCGGCCGCGCCCGCGAGGCCTCTCCGCGGATCATGGGTCCGGCGCGGGCGGGTACCCGCCCGTCATGCCGCAGCGCCGGGTGTCCCCCCTGTACGTCAGCCATGACCGCGTCGGACGGGCAACGGTACGCAGCCTGGGAACGCCGCGCCTGGACGAGCCGCACGCTCCCGTGGTCCTGGTGCCGGGCCTGGGAGCGCCCGGGTATCTCCTGCGGACCCTGGAGCACTGCGCACGGTCGGGGCCGGCACGTCTGCTGGACGTTCCGGGGTTCGGTGGTCCCTCGGGGCCGGTCTGCCCGGAGACGCTCGGTGCGCTCGCGGACACGGTGGCGCGGTGGCTGGCCAAGGTCCCGCCGGAACCGGTGGTCCTCGCCGGTCACTCCACCGGTGCCCAGGCGGCACTGCACGCGGCCGTGCGCGTGCCCGGGCGGGTCCGGGCCCTCGTCCTGCTGGCCCCCACGTTCCCGCCCCACCTGCGACGGTTGCGGCCGCTGCTCGGCGCGTTCGCCCGCACGGCTGTCCGTGACGACCCGGCCGTCGTGCCGGTCGTGCTGCCCTCGTACCTGAAGGCCGGCCCCCGGCGGCTCCTGAACTGCATCCGATCCGCCCAGGCGGACGCGCCCGAGGACGTCCTGCCGGCGGTGACCTGCCCGGTCACGGTCGTGTCGGGAGAGGACGACGCGCTGTGCCCGCCGGACTGGGCCGACCGCCTGACGCGCCGGGCACGGTCCGGCCGCGCCGTGCGGGTGCCGGGAGCCCACGCGTTCCCCCATCCGCATCCCGCCGTCACCGCGGACCTGTTGGCCTCGGCGCGGGCAGGGCGGTCCTGACGCGGTCCCGGCAGGTGCGGATCCCGGGGCGCGCGGGCGCTGACGGGAAGCGGCGCGTCCGCCCGTCCGGCCGGGAACGCCGGGTTCGTGACGCGGGGTGAGCACCCCGGCCGTGCCCGGGGCGCGCCCCGTGGATCAGCGCGCGGTCCGTGTGTGGACGTAGTCCACCAGGCCGGTCAGGGCGTCCGGGTCGGTGGACGGCATGACGCCGTGACCGAGGTTGAAGATGTGGCCCTCCAGACCGGCCGCCGCGTCCAGGACCTCGCCCGCCTTGGCCTCGACGGCCTCGCGGCCGGCGAACAGCACGGTGGGGTCGAGGTTGCCCTGGAGCGCCTTGCCGGGACCGACGCGGCGGACGGCCTCGTCCAGCGGGACGCGCCAGTCGACGCCGACGACGTCCGCACCGGCCTCGCCCATCGGGCCCAGGAGTTCACCGGTCCCGACGCCGAAGTGGATGCGCGGGACGCCGTAGCCGGCCACCGCGTCGAACACCTTCGCCGAGGCGGGCAGCACGGAGCGCCGGTAGTCGGCCGGGGCGAGCGCGCCGGCCCAGGAGTCGAAGAGCTGGACGGCGGAGGCGCCGGCCTCGATCTGCACCTTGAGGAACGCGGCCGTGATGTCGGCGAGGCGGTCGAGCAGGTCGGCCCAGAGTTCGGGGTCGCCGTACATCATCGCCTTGGCGTTCTCGTACGTACGGGACGGGCCGCCCTCGACGAGATAGCTCGCCAGGGTGAACGGGGCGCCCGCGAAGCCGATCAGCGGGGTGGAGCCGAGTTCGCGGGTCAGCATCCCGATCGCCTCGGTGACGTAGGAGACGTCCTCGGGGGTCAGGTCGCGCAGCCGGGCGAGGTCGGCGCGGGTGCGGACCGGCTCCTCGACGACCGGGCCGACGCCGGGCCTGATGTCGAGGTCGACGCCGATGGCCTTGAGCGGGACGACGATGTCGCTGAAGTAGATCGCCGCGTCCACGTGGTGGCGGCGCACCGGCTGGAGCGTGATCTCGGTGACCAGCTCGGGGCGCATGCAGGACTCGAGCATCCCGACGCCCTCGCGCACCTTGCGGTACTCCGGCAGGGAACGCCCGGCCTGCCGCATGAACCACACCGGGGTGTGCGGCACGGGTTCGCGCCTGCACGCCCTCAGGAAGGCTGAATCCCTGACCGCGTCGTCCTTGACGAGGTCGGAGGCGGCTGTCGGGGTGTGGCCCGTCGGGCTTGCGTTGGCACTCACACCGGCAAGTCTCGCACGCCCCGTCGCCGCCCCCGGACCCCAGGGCACCCGGCGCGGGCCCGCCCTCTCGTCAGGATCCGGACAGCGCGGGGCGGCGCGGGTGTCCCTCCCTGCGCGGGGGGCGCATTCCGCTTAATCTTCCCCGCATGGCTGCGGCTCAGGGACGACTGTCGGACGGCGCTGGCGATATGGACGAACCGAAGGGGACCACGGGGGACACCGGGCACGGGGGCGCGCCACCGCCGCCCTTCCGGACCGCCGTCGAGGCGCTGCGGAGCGCGCGGCTGCGGCCGCAGATCGAGGTGGACCCCGCTCCCGCGCCCAAGCGGCTGGCCCCGTACGCGTACGCGCTGGAGGCGGCGGTCGTCGACGGCGAGCAGGAGCTGGCCGACGGCCGGCTGGTGCTGCTGTACGACCCGGCCGGACACGACGCCTGGCGGGGGACGTTCCGGCTGGTGACGCTGGTGCGCGCGGAGCTGGAGCCGGAGATGGCGGCGGATCCGCTGCTGCCGGACGTGTGCTGGTCCTGGCTGACCGGTGCGCTCGCGGCGCGGGGACTGACGTACGGGGAGCCGAGCGGCACGGTGACGCGGGCGAGTTCGCACTACTTCGGCGGACTGTCCGCGCGGCCCGCCGCCTCGCAGATCGAGATCCGCGCCTCCTGGACCCCGCGGGAGGGCATGGGCGGGGTGCCGGACACGGCCGCCCATCTGGTCGCGTGGTGCGACCTGCTGGCGCAGGTCGCCGGGCTGCCGCCGGCCGCCCCCGGGGACGCGTCGGTGGTGTCGCTGCCGCAGCGCAGGGGTCCGCAGTCCCGCTGAGCCTCCCGCTCCGTGCCCCCGGCAGTCATCGATGCCGATCTCTTTGTCGATACGGCCACTTCCGGAAGTGTTGCGACGCATACCGAAACCGTTCGATCTTCGAGTGATCGACCGTGCGTCCGAATTGTACGGATTGTTACTCACCAGATCGTGATCACTTCCTAAAGGACTCCAGGTTTGGTGCCGAAGACGACTGTGACCTTGAAAGCACGGTTCGTCCTGGCTTCACCCCCCACGAGCCGGCCCCGTCCCGCACCCCAGGAGGCCTGGTGTCCGTTCTCCTCGAGCAGCCCGCAAGCCTGGTCGCCTACCGCCCGAACAAGCCGACCGCCATGGTGGTCGTGGCCGACCCCCGCGTCCGTTCCACCGTCACCCGCCACCTGTGGGCGCTCGGTGTGCGCGACGTGATCGAGGCCTCGTCCGTCGCGGAGGCTCGTCCCCGCGTCGGCAACCCCCGAGACATCTGCGTCGCCGAAGTCCACCTGCCGGACGGTTCCGGCCTCGCCCTCCTGTCGGAGACCCGCGCCGCGGGCTGGCCCAACGGCCTCGCCCTCTCCGCGGCCGACGACATCGGCGCCGTCCGCAACGCGCTGGCCGGCGGAGTGAAGGGCTACGTCGTCACCGGCACCCGCACCAACCTCGGGCTCCCCACCCGTCCCGGTGCCGCCCCCATCGGCGCCGCCGCGCGCCTGCACCGCCGCCCCCCGGGTGCTCCGAGCCACCCGGGCGGCTACCGCGAGCTGTCCGGCCGCGAGGTGGAGGTGCTGCGACTGGTGGCGGAGGGCCAGTCGAACAAGGCGATCGGCGTCTCCATGGGCCTGTCCGCACTGACCGTCAAGAGCCACCTCGCCCGCATCGCCCGCAAGCTCGGCACGGGCGACCGCGCCGGGATGGTGGCGGTGGCCCTGCGCACGGGCATCATCCACTGATCTCCCCCTCCCGCCCCGACCCCCGCCGCCCGTACGGTTCCCACCACGGGCACGCGAACCCGTCCTTTCACCCCCCTGACCGGAATACGACCTACCGGCGCCCGTCGACGGAACGTTCCGTCGACGGGCGCCTTCGTGGCACGGATACCCTTGACAGGTGACCGACGCCCACGACACCGCAGCAGACAGTTCCCTGCGAACCACCGGAGGCGCCCCTCCGGACGACGACGGATCTTCTGCTTCGGAGGCGCCGATCCCGTTGCTCGAACCCCGCGAGGGCATTCCGCCCGTGATCGCGGACGAGGCCGCCCTCGCCGAGGTGGTCGCCGCCTTCGCCGCGGGCACCGGCCCCGTCGCCGTGGACGCCGAGCGCGCCTCCGGCTACCGCTACGGCCAGCGCGCCTACCTCGTCCAGCTGCGCCGCGAGGGCGCGGGCACCGCGCTGATCGACCCCGTCGCCTGCCCCGACCTGTCCGGCCTGGGCGAGGCCCTGTCCGGCGCCGAGTGGGTGCTGCACGCCGCCACCCAGGACCTGCCGTGCCTGCGCGAGATAGGCATGGTGCCCGGCCTGCTGTTCGACACCGAGCTCGCCGGACGCCTGGCCGGGTTCCCCCGGGTCGGCCTCGGCGCGATGGTCGAGAACGTGCTCGGCTTCGTACTGGAGAAGGGCCACTCCGCCGTCGACTGGTCCACCCGTCCGCTGCCCGAGCCGTGGCTGCGCTACGCCGCCCTGGACGTCGAGCTCCTGGTCGACCTGAGGGACGCGCTGGAGAAGGAGCTGGACCGCCAGGGCAAGCTGGAGTGGGCCCGGCAGGAGTTCGAGGCGATCGCCTCGGCGCCCCCGCCGGAGCCCCGCAAGGACCCCTGGCGGCGCACCTCCGGCATGCACAAGGTCCGCCGGCGCCGGCAGATGGCCGTCGTACGGGAGCTGTGGGAGACCCGCGACCGGATCGCCCGGCGCCGCGACGTCTCCCCCGGCAAGGTGCTCTCGGACGCGGCCATCGTGGAGGCCGCGCTCGCCCTGCCGGCCGGCCTCCACGCCCTGGCCGCGCTGAACGGGTTCGGGCAGCGGGTGAGCCGGCGCCAGCTGGAGCAGTGGCAGGCCGCCGTCGACCGGGCGAAGGCACTGGGCGAGTCCGAGCTGCCGCAGCCCGGGCAGCCGGTGACCGGTCCCCCGCCGCCGCGCGCCTGGGCCGACAAGGACCCGGAGGCCGCGGCGCGGCTGTCCGCGGCCCGGGCGGGCGTGAGTGCGCTGGCCGAGCGGCTGAACATGCCGCAGGAGAACCTGATCACCCCGGACACCGTGCGCAGGGTCTGCTGGGAGCCGCCGAAGGCGGTCGGCGCGGACTCCGTGGCGGAGGCGCTGGCCGGGTTCGGGGCCCGGGCCTGGCAGATCGAGCAGGTCACGCCGGTTCTGGTCGCGGCACTCTCCGCCTCGCCGGCGTAGGACGGTCGCACCCCCCCTACTTCGTCGCTCCCCTCATGAAGCCGTTGTAGATGAAGCGCTGGAGGAAGAGGAAGACGATCAGGGTGGGCAGGATGACGAGGATCGCGCCCGCCGAGATCGTCTCCCAGTGCGCTCCGAAGGGGCCCTTGAAGCGGAACAGGGACGTCGAGATCACGCCAAGATCCTCGGAGGGCAGGTAGAGGAAGGGGATGTAGAAGTCGTTGTAGACGGTGATCCCCTTCACGATGACCACCGTCGCGATCGCCGGCTTGAGCAGCGGGAGGATCACCTTGCGGTAGACGGCGAAGGCACCCGCGCCGTCCAGTCGGGCCGCCTCGTCCAGGGAGACGGGGATGGACCGGATGAACTGCAGGAAGATGTAGACCGACACGATGTCGGTGCCCATGTAGAGCGCGATCGGCGCCCACAGGCTGTCGAACATGCCGAAGCCGTTGACGATCTGGAAGGTCGCCACCTGGGTGGTCACCCCGGGGACCAGCGCGGCGATCAGGAACAGCGCCACGACCAGCTTCCGGAAGCGGAAGTGGAAGCGGTCGATGGCGTACGCCGTCATCGAGCCGATGAGGATCGTGCCGCCGACGGCGACGACGAGGATGATCGCCGTGTTGCCGAAGGCGGACAGCATCTGGCCGTCCCGGAACGCGGTCACGTAGTTGTCGAGGTTCAGCGGGTCGTCGGGAAGCGCCAGCGCCCCGCTGCCGTTCGCCATCTCCTTCGAGGACTTCAGCGAGGTCAGGAAGACCACGGCGAGCGGCAGCAGCACGACCAGCGTCGCGACGGTCAGCGACAGGTACACGAAGGTGCGGGCCACGGTACGGCGGGTCATACGAGGTCCACCTTCTCGTCGGGGACGATGCGCCGCTGCACCCAGGTGACCGCCAGGACGATCAGCAGCAGCACGACGGCGGCGGCCGAGGCGAGCCCCGTCTTGTTGAACTGGAAGGCCAGCTTCACCGTCTGGATCACGAAGGTCTCGGTGCCGGTGGCGCCGCCGGTCATGATGTACGGGATCTCGAAGACCGACAGCGAGCCGGAGACGGACAGGACGACGCTCAGGCTCAGCACGGGTCTGATGCCGGGCGCGATGATGTGCCGGAACTGCTGCCGGCGGCTCGCGCCGTCGATCTCGGCCGCCTCGTACAGCTCGCCCGGGATGGACTGGATGGCGCCGAGGAAGAGCACGAAGTTCAGGCCCGTGTGACGCCAGACGGAGACGCCGGCGAGCGAGGTGTTCGCGGAGAACGGCGTGCCCAGCCAGGCGTGGTCGGTCCCGGCGCCGAGCAGGCCCAGTACGGAGTCGAGGGTGCCGCCGTCCTGGAAGAAGTAGAGGAAGACGAAGCCGATCGCCACCCCGTTGATGAGGTACGGGAAGAACAGCACGCCCTTGAAGAAGTTCCGGAAGCGGACGTCGAAGCTGAGGACCGTGGCGAAGTAGAGGGCGACGACGATCTGCACCGCGGAGGCGGCGAGGTAGTAGCCGCTGACGAGGAACACCTCGAACAGCTCGGGGCGGGTGAGCAGTTCGGTGTAGTTCTCGGTGCCCGTGTAGTTCAGCTCCGGACTGACGCCGTCCCAGTCGGTGAAGCTGTACGCCACCATGTTGGCGATCGGCGCGTAGGTGAAGGTCAGGAGCAGGGCCAGCGGGGCGATCAGGAACAGCCAGGGAGTGATGCGGCGCGAGAACCGGGTGCGGCGCGGGGCGGGCGCCGCGCGCTTCGGCCCGGCGGGCGCGGCCGGGGGAACCGGCCGCGCCGCCCTGCGGGTGGTGTCCGCCATCAGGACCCCAGGGACGCGCGCGCCTCGGCCCACCGCTCGCCGAGGTCGCCCAGGAAGTCCTCGAGGCCGCCCTCGCGTGCGCCGCGGGCCAGGTCGACGAGTTCCTGGCGGTAGTCGGGCTTGTAGATGCCGACCTCGGACCGGTTGTCGATGGTCTTCACCTCGGCGCCCTTGGTGTCGTCGAGGTCGATCAGCCTCACGCCCCGCTCCTCGTACGGCTTCAGCACGTCGGGCAGCGGCGCGTCCTTCAGCGGGGACAGGGCGAGGTTGGCCTCCGCGTAACCGGACTTGTCGGTGAACCAGTCGATCCAGGCGCGGGCGGCTTCCTTGTCGTCGGAGTTGACGTTGACGGCCTGCTGGTAGTCCGGGGAGGTCACCGCGCAGAAGGCGCCGTCCTTCTGCGCGGGGAAGGGCATGAAGCCGATGTCGGCGGGGTCGGTGCCGGCCTGCTCGGCGGCGTCCCGCATCTGGACGACGGCCCAGGAGCCGAGCCACATGGTGGCGATCTCACCCTTGGCCAGCCTCGGCTTGGAGGCCTCCCAGTTGGTGGTGGTCGGGTCCTTCTCCGCGAGGCCGCCGCGCACGATGTCGTGGAGGAGGGTGTCGGCCACGCGCAGGTCGGCGCCCTCCGCCCAGGGGTCGCCCTCGGCGAGCCGCGTGGTGGCGTTCGTGTCGCAGCCGACGGAGCCGTTGACGTTGGTCCACTGGGTCAGCGGCCACATGTCCTTGAAGTTGGTGTAGTACGGCACCGCGTCGGTCCTCGACCTGATCGCCTTCAGGTCGGTGAGGAAGGCGGCGGGGGTGGCGGGCCAGTCGGTGACGCCGGCCTCGCTCCACACCCTCTTGTTGTAGACGAAGCCGGGGACGACGCCGAGGGAGCTCTGTCCGTACACCTTGCCGTCGACGGTGGAGTAGTCGGTGAAGCGGTACCTGGCGGCGCGTTCCGCCTCGCCGCCCAGGGAGGCGAAGAACTTCGGGTAGTCCTTCTTCTCGATCACCGCGGGGATCATCAGGACGTCGCCGTAGTTCTCCGTGTTCATACGGATCTTGACCTCGCCCTCGTAGTCGGTGAGGGCGTCGAACTCGACCTTCACGCCGGGGTGGGTCCTGTTGAACTCGGCGGCGTACTTCTTCATCGTCCCGTCCTGCACCAGGTCGGTCCGGTGGGTGAGGACCGTGATGGTCCCCTTGGCCTCGGACGGGTCGTCGGGCGCCTTCGCGTCGGCGCCCTTCGAGGAGCCTCCCGTGCCCGTGCAGGCCGGGGCCAGGAGGGCGAGGACGGCGATCGATCCGGCGAGTGCCTTGCGTCGGTTCATGTGCACCAGCTCCGTTCACGGGGCGGACGAGCACGAGTGGGTTGGCTGGTTCGGCACTCTGGCAGCACCTCACTGAACCGGTAAAGTCTCTATTGCGCCAACGATGCCAAAAGGCTGCCCAGGTATGGGTGAACCGGTTTAGGGAGTGTGCATGCGTCAGGTCACACCACTCGCCGACGGATGGATCCTGCGACACCCGGACGGCACGGGGGACGCGCTCCCCGCCTCGGTGCCGGGGTGCGTGCACACCGATCTGCTGGCGGCCGGGCTGATCCCCGATCCGTTCCTCGGCCGGAACGAGGCGGAGGTGGCCTGGGTGGGCCGGCGGGACTGGACGTACGAGAGGGATCTGACGGCCGCGTCCACCGCGCACGAGCAGACGGACCTCGTCTTCGACGGGCTCGACACCGTCGCCGAGATCCTGCTCGACGGGCGGTCGCTGGGCCGGGTGCGGAACATGCACCGCTCGTACCGTTTCGACGTGACCGGGCTGAGTGGCCGGCTCACGGTGCGGTTCGCCTCCGCCTACGCCGAGGCGGAGGCGGTGCGCGGCACGCTGGGCGAGCGGCCCGGCGCCTACGCCGAGCCCTACCAGTACCTGCGCAAGATGGCCTGCTCGTTCGGCTGGGACTGGGGACCGACCCTGGTGACGGCCGGGATCTGGCGGCCGGTGCGGCTGGAGCACTGGTCGACGGCCCGGATCGCCCGGGTGCGCCCGCTGGTCACCGTGGAGGACGGCGTGGGCCGGGTCGAGCTGGCCGTCGACGTGGAGCGCTCCCGGGTCGAGGCGCCGCTCGCCGTCGAGGCGGCCGTCGGCGGCGTACGCTCCCGCGCGCAGATCGACGGCACGCACGGGACCGTACGCCTCGAGGTGCCGGACGTCGCGCTGTGGTGGCCCCGGGGGTACGGCGGACAACCGCTGTACGACGTCGAGTTGACACTGCTGCACGGCGGGGACCCGCTGGACGCCTGGCGGCGCCGGGTCGGGTTCCGGACGCTGGAGCTGGACACCTCGGCCGACGCGCACGGCACCGGCTTCACCCTGGTGGTCAACGGCGAGCGGCTGTTCGCGCGGGGCGTCAACTGGATCCCGGACGACGTCTTCCCGTCCCGGATCACCCGGGAGCGGTACCGGCGGCGGCTGGAGCAGGCGGCCGGAGCGGGCGTGGACCTGGTCCGCGTCTGGGGCGGCGGGATCTACGAGAGCGAGGACTTCTACGACGCCTGCGACGAGTTGGGGCTGCTGGTCTGGCAGGACTTCCCGTTCGCCTGCGCGGCCTACCCCGAGGAGCAGCCGCTGCGCGGGGAGGTGGAGGCGGAGGCCCGGGAGAACGTCGTACGGCTGATGCCGCACCCCTCGCTGGCGCTGTGGAACGGCAACAACGAGAACCTGTGGGGCTTCCGGGACTGGGGCTGGGAGCAGGGACTGGCCGGGGACTCCTGGGGCGAGGGCTACTACCTGGGCGTACTGCCGCGTGTGGTGGCCGAGTCGGACCCGACGCGGCCGTACACGGCGGGCAGTCCCTGGTCCGGGTCCTGGCGGCACCACCCGAACGATCCGGCGCACGGCACGCATCACTCCTGGGAGGTGTGGAACCGCACCGACTACGCCGACTACCGGCTGAGCGTCCCCCGTTTCGTGGCCGAGTTCGGCTGGCAGGCGCCGCCCGCGTACGCCACGCTGCGGCGGGCGCTGCCCGGGGAGGAGCTCGCGCCGGACTCCCCCGGCATGCTGCACCACCAGAAGGCGGACGACGGCAACGGCAAGCTGAGGCGCGGGCTGGCCCGCCGTTTCACCCTGCCGGAGGGGGACTTCGACCGCTGGCACTATCTGACGCAGGTCAACCAGGCGCGGGCGGTCGCCGCCGGGATCGAGCACTGGCGCTCGCACTGGCCGGTGTGCGCGGGCACGGTGGTGTGGCAGCTCAACGACTGCTGGCCGGTGACCTCCTGGGCCGCGATCGACGGGGACGGACGGGAGAAGCCGCTCTACCACGAACTGCGGCGGCTGTACGCGGACCGGCTGCTGACCGTGCGCGCGCACGGTGACGGTCTGCTGCTGGCGGCGGTCAACCAGGCCGCCGGGGAGTGGCACGGCACGCTGCGGCTGCGCCGGATGTCCGTCGAGGGCACGGTGATCGCCGAGGCGAGCCCGGCACTGGCCGCCGGGGGGCGGACCGTCGCCGGGATACCGGTCCCCGGGGAACTGGTGCCGGCGGGCCCCGGGGAGTTCCTCGTCGCCGACGCGTGGGAGTCCCCCCGCCCGGGCGGAGCCGGCGGCGGGGGAGGCCTGAGGGCACTGCACTTCCCCGTGCCGGACCGGGAGATCCCCTACCCCCGGCCGGAGTTCGACGTCGCGCTCGCGCCGGGCGGGATCACGGTGACGGCCCGCACGCTGGTGCGCGACCTGCTGCTCCAGGCCGACCGGCTGGACCCCGGGGCGGTGGCCGACCGGGGGCTGGTGACACTGCTTCCCGGCGAGGAGGTGACCATCGGGGTGCGGGGCTGGAAGACTCCGGACCCGGAAAGCGCCCGTTCCGCCCTGTACTGCGTGGAGCCCACCCGATGACGGCAACGCCGCCCCCTCGCGTCACCATCAAGGACGTCGCCGCCCGTGCCGGTGTGTCCAAGGGTGCCGTGTCCCTCGCCTTCAACCGGAAGCCGGGCCTGTCGGAGGCGACCCGGGAGCGGATCTTCCGGGCGGCGCGGGAGCTGGGCTGGGCGCCGAGCCCGACCGCGCGGACCCTGGCCGGCTCGCGGGTGGACGTGGTGGGGCTCGCGGTGTGCCGGCCCGCCCGGCTGCTCGGCCTGGAGCCCTTCTACATGGAGTTCATCTCCGGGGTGGAGAGCGTGCTGGTGGAGCGGTCCTGCTCGCTGCTGCTGCGGCTGGTGCGCAGCCCGGACGAGGAGGTCGGGCTGATGGAGTCGTGGTGGCGGGGGCGGCAGATCGGCGGGTCGATCCTCGTGGACTTCCGCGCCGACGATCCCCGTCCGGCGGTGGCCGGACGGCTCGGGCTGCCGGTGGTGGCCGTCGGGCACCCGTCGCTGACGGGCGGGCTGACCTCCGTGTGGACGGACGACGCCACGGCCGTGACCGAGGCCGTGCGGTATCTGGCGGCGCTCGGGCACCGGCGGATCGCCCGGGTGGGGGGCGCGGCGGCGCTCGGGCACACCTCCATCCGCACGACCGCGTTCGACGGGGCGGTCCGGGCGCTGGAGCCGGCCGCCCGGGCGTGGCAGGTGGCCACCGACTTCTCCGGGGACGCGGGCGCGCGGGCGACCCGCTCGCTGCTCGCGGCCGCGCCGGCGGAGCGGCCGACCGCGATCGTGTACGACAACGACATCATGGCGGTGGCCGGTCTCTCGGTGGCCGCCGAGATGGGGCTGCGGGTTCCGGACGACGTGTCCCTGCTGGCGTGGGACGACTCCCAGCTGTGCCGGCTGACCCGTCCGACGCTCTCCGCGATGAGCCACGACGTGCACGGGTTCGGGGCGGAGGTGGCCCGGACGCTGTTCGGGGTGATCACCGGCGAGGGCCCGGGGTCCCACCCGGTGCCGACCCCGCTCCTGACCCCGCGGGGCTCCACGGCCCCACCGTGATCGCCTCCGCCGCCCCTTCCCGTCCCGACCCGGGGCTCCGCCCCGGACCCCGCTCCTCGAACGCCGGAGGGACTGGAATCGGCCCGTCCGGCGTTTCGGGACGAGGGCCCGTTCAGGGCCGAAGCGAGGGCCTGGGGGCGCCGCCCCGGGGACGGGAGCGGGGAGGGGCGGCGGGGGCGGAAACCCCTCGCCGCACAGGGCCGGACGTGTGATGTTCGCCGCTCCAGGCAGCGGGACTGTGCAGTCACGTTACCCACAAGTAGCATGGCCCGTAAGCAAGCGCTCAGCATCCCGCACCCTGGAGGAGAGCCATCGTGCCTCGTACCGTCAGGGACGTCGTCTTCGTCGACGGCGTCCGCACCCCGTTCGGCAAGGCGGGTCCGAAGGGCATCTACCACGAGACCCGTGCCGACGACCTCGTCGTGAAGGCGATCCGGGAGCTGCTGCGCCGCAACCCCGGTCTCGACCCCAAGAAGATCGACGAGGTCGCCATCGCCGCGACCACGCAGATCGGCGACCAGGGCCTGACCATCGGCCGCACGGCCGGCATCCTCGCGGGCCTGCCCACCTCGGTTCCCGGCTACTCCATCGACCGCATGTGCGCCGGCGCGCTGACCGCCGTCACCACGGTGGCCGGCTCCGTAGCCTTCGGGGCGTACGACGTCGCCATCGCGGGCGGTGTCGAGCACATGGGCCGCCACCCGATGGGCGAGGGCGTGGACCCCAACCCGCGCTTCGTCTCCGAGAAGCTGGTCGACGAGTCGGCCCTCTTCATGGGCATGACCGCGGAGAACCTGCACGACCGCTACCCGGGGATCACCAAGCTGCGCGCGGACGAGTACGCGGTGCGCTCCCAGGAGAAGGCCGCCAAGGCGTACGCCAACGGCAGGATCCAGGCCGACCTGGTGCCGGTCTCGGTGCGCCGCACCGACGAAGAGGCCGGTGAGACCGGCTGGGGCCTGGTCACCGCCGACGAGCCGATGCGTCCGGGCACGACCCTGGAGAACCTGGCGAACCTCAAGACGCCGTTCCGCGTGCACGGCCGGGTCACCGCCGGCAACGCGGCCGGTCTGAACGACGGCGCCACCGCCTCGGTCATCGCTTCCGAGGACTTCGCCCGCGAGAACGGGCTGCCGGTCAAGATGCGCCTGGTCTCCTACTCCTTCGCCGGTGTGGAGCCCGAGGTCATGGGCTACGGCCCGATCCCGGCCACGGAGAAGGCGCTCGCCCAGGCGGGCCTGTCCATCTCCGACATCGGTCTGTTCGAGATCAACGAGGCCTTCGCCGTCCAGGTCCTGGCCTTCCTGGACCACTACGGCATCGCCGACGACGACGAGCGCGTCAACCAGTACGGCGGCGCCATCGCCTTCGGCCACCCGCTGGCCTCCTCCGGCGTCCGCCTGATGACGCAGCTGGCCCGCCAGTTCGAGGAGCAGCCGCACGTCCGCTACGGCCTGACCACCATGTGCGTCGGCTTCGGCATGGGCGCGACGGTCGTCTGGGAGAACCCGCACTTCGAGAACGCCGGAGGCAGCAAGTGAGCACCACCGCAGAGCTGTTGAAGGGTGCGGCCGAGCTGTTCCCGGGCGAGGTCGTCACCCGGGCGCACGTACGCCACTTCGACCTTCCCCTGGGGGCCGGCCGGTTCGCCCTGATCACCCTGGACAACGGTCTGGACCACACCAAGCCGACCACGCTGGGCCCGCAGTCGCTGGCGAACATCGACGCCGCGATCGACCGGGTCGAGAAGGAGGCCGCGGACGGCGCGATCGTCGGCGTCGGCGTCACCGGCAAGCCGTTCATCTTCGCCGTCGGCGCCGACCTCAAGGGCGTCGAGCTGCTGACGAAGCACGAGGACGCGCTCGCCATCGGCAAGGGCGGCCACGACGTCTTCAAGCGGCTGTCGCAGCTCGCCGTGCCGACGTTCGCCTACTACAACGGCGCCGCCATGGGCGGCGGCGTCGAGATCGGCCTGCACTGCGCCTACCGCACGGTGTCCGCGGCCATCCCGGCGTTCTCGCTCCCCGAGGTGTTCCTCGGCCTGGTCCCCGGCTGGGGCGGCTGCACCCTGCTGCCGAACCTGATCGGCGCCGAGAAGGCCGTCTCGGTCGTCATCGAGAACAGCCTCAACCAGAACAAGCAGCTCAAGGGCGCGCAGGTCCACGAACTCGGCATCGCCGACGCGATCTTCGAGGGCGCGGACTTCCTGGAGCAGTCGCTGATCTGGACGGCGGCCGTCCTCAAGGGCGAGCTCGTCGTCGAGCGCCCGGTGATCGACCGCGGCGAGGCCTGGGACGAGGCCGTCGCCAAGGGCCGCTCCGTCGCCGACTCCAAGGTGCACGGCGCGGCCCCGGCCGCCTACCGCGCGCTGGACATCATCGCCGCCGCGAAGGACGGCGACCTCCAGCAGGGCTTCGACGCCGAGGACAGGGCGCTGGCCGACCTCATCATGGGCGGCGAACTGCGCTCCGGCATCTACGCGTTCAACCTGGTGCAGAAGCGCGGCAAGCGCCCGGCCGGCGCCCCGGACAAGAACCTGGCCCGCCCGGTCACCAAGGTCGGTGTCGTCGGCGCCGGTCTGATGGCCTCCCAGCTCGCGCTGCTGTTCCTGCGCCGCCTGGAGGTGCCGGTCGTGCTGACCGACATCGACCAGGAGCGCATCGACAAGGGCGTGGGCTACGTCCACGCCGAGATCGACAAGCTGCTCGGCAAGGGCCGCATCAACCAGGACAAGGCCAACCGCCTCAAGGCGCTGGTGACCGGCGTCCTGGACAAGGCCGAGGGCTTCGCCGACGCCGACTTCGTCATCGAAGCGGTCTTCGAGGAGATGGGCGTCAAGCAGCAGGTGTTCGCGGAGGTCGAGGCGGTCGCCCCGGCGCACGCGGTCCTCGCCACCAACACCTCCTCACTGTCCGTGTCGGAGATGGCGTCGAAGCTGAAGCACCCCGAGCGGGTCGTCGGCTTCCACTTCTTCAACCCGGTCGCCGTGCTGCCGCTGCTCGAGATCGTCCGCGGCGAGCGCACCGACGACGCCTCGCTGGCCACGGCGTTCGGTGTGGCCAAGAAGCTGAAGAAGACCGCGGTGCTGGTGAAGGACGCCCCGGCGTTCGTCGTGAACCGCATCCTGACCCGCTTCATGGGCGAGATCCAGAACGTCATCGACGAGGGCACCCCGGTCGAGGTCGCCGAGAGGGCGGTCGAGCCGCTGGGCCTGCCGATGTCGCCGCTGGTGCTGCTGGAGCTGGTCGGTCCCGCGATCGGCCTGCACGTCTCCGAGACGCTCAACCGGGCCTTCCCGGACCGCTTCACGGTCTCCCCGAACCTCAAGGCGGTCGTCGAGGCGGGCAAGCGCGGCTTCTACGTCTACTCCGCCGAGAACCCCGCCAGGCCCGAGCTGGACCCGGAGGTCGCCGCGCTGCTGAAGCAGGGCGACACCGTCCTCACCGAGGAGCAGGTGCGGGCGCGGGTGCTGGACGCGGTGGCGCGGGAGATCGGGCTCATGCTCGACGAGGGCGTCGTCGCCGAGGCCCAGGACATCGACCTGTGCCTGATCACGGGCGCCGGCTGGCCGTTCCACCTGGGCGGCATCACGCCGTACCTGGACCGCGAGGGCGTCTCCGAGCGGGTGAACGGCAAGCGGTTCCTGGAGCCCGGGGTGGCTTCGGTTCCGGCGTAACGGCCGTACCCCGGCGACGAGGGCCTCCGCGCCGTGCGGGGGCCCTCGTCGCCGGACCGGCGCGAGCCCTCGGACCGGCTGCCGCGCCCGGGGAGCGGGCACCGTGCGGCCGGCCGTGGCCCCCGGTGGCGCAGCACACGGCGGGGACCGGACCGGGACCGGCCGCGGTGACGGGGGACACCGGCCGGCCGCCGGGACGCCGGACGCGCAGGCCGCCGCGTGGGACCCTGGGCGCATGAACGACAGCGCCGCCCCGCTCGTGATCGTCGACGCCGCGAACGTCGTCGGGTCGGTGCCCGACGGGTGGTGGCGGGACCGGCGGGGCGCCGCGGAGCGGCTGCGCGACCGGCTGGCCGCGGAGGGCCTGCCCGGCCACCCGGGGCCGGTGGAGATCGTCATGGTGGTGGAGGGGGCGGCCCGCGGGGTGGCCCCGGTCCCGGGCGTGCGGGTCGCCGCGGCCCCGGGCAGCGGCGACGACCACCTGGTCGCCCTGGTGGCCGGGGCCGGCGACCGCCCCGTCCTGGTCGTCACCGCGGACCGCGAACTGCGCCGGCGGGTGACCGCGCTGGGCGCGGACGTCACGGGACCGCGTGCGGTACGCCGCTGAGCCCGCAGCCGCCGGCGGTCCCGGGCGGGACCGTCAGCGGCCCGGCGGGACGGGAGCCTCTTCCCGGTCGCGGGACAGGCGGCTGTGGCCGCGGCTGTAGAGGAAGTACACGACGATGCCGATCGCCATCCAGATGCCGAAGCGGACCCAGGTCTCGGCCGGCAGGTTCAGCATCAGCCACAGGGATGCGGCGACCGACACGATCGGCAGGAAGGGCACCCAGGGGGTGCGGAAGGCCCGGTGCAGGTCGGGGCGGGTCCTGCGGAGGATGATCACGCTGATCGCGACGATCACGAAGGCGAACAGCGTGCCGATGTTCACCAGCGCGGCGAGCTCGTTCAGCGGCGTGAAGCCGGCGAGGACCGCGATCACGACGCCGAGCAGGACGGTCGGCCGGTGCGGGGTCTTGAACCGGGGGTGGACCCGGGAGAAGAAGCGGGGCAGCAGCCCGTCCCGGCTCATCGCGAAGAACACCCGGGTCTGGCCGAGCAGCAGGATCATGCAGACGGTCGTCAGGCCGACGGCGGCGCCGAAGCTGATGAAGCCCGCGAACCAGGGATGCCCGGTGTCCTTGAACGCCTCGGCGAGCGGCGCGTTCACGTCCAGGTTCCGGTAGTTCTGCATGCCGGTGACGACGATCGACACCGCGACGTACAGCGCCGTGCAGATGAACAGGGAGCCGAGGATGCCGCGCGGCATGTCCCGCTGCGGGTTCCTGGTCTCCTCGGCGGCCGTGGCGACGATGTCGAAGCCGATGAAGGCGAAGAAGACGACCGAGGCGGCGGTGAAGACGCCCATCACGCCGAAGTTGGCCGGCGCCCAGCCGAACATCAGCTGGATCAGGGGCGAGTCGAGGCTCTTGCCCGCCTCCACCGGCTTCGCGTCCGGCACGAACGGGTCGTAGTTGGCGGACTTGACGAAGAAGGCACCGGCGATGATGACGACGAGGACGACGGTCACCTT
The DNA here is from genome assembly GCF_043076215.1 of Streptomyces sp. NPDC016640. Taxonomy (NCBI): domain Bacteria; kingdom Bacillati; phylum Actinomycetota; class Actinomycetes; order Kitasatosporales; family Streptomycetaceae; genus Streptomyces; species Streptomyces sp. NPDC016640. The sequence goes on along the minus strand of NZ_JBIBRG010000007.1, from coordinate 159,021 downwards.
GATGGCGACGACGACCGAGGTGACCCGGGCGGAGAGCTTCATGCCGAGGACGAGGATGCCGGTGAGGACCAGCACCAGGACCGCGGCGAGGATGTCGAAGCCGAAGCCTTCGGCGCCGTCCCGGGTGCCGAGCGCGGCGGGCAGTTCCCAGCCCGCGTTGGCCAGCAGCGAGTGGATGTAGCCGGACCAGCCGACGGCCACCACCGCCGTCCCGAGCGCGAACTCCAGGACCAGGTCCCAGCCGATGATCCAGGCCGGCAGCTCCCCCAGGGAGGCGTACGAGAACGTGTACGCGGAGCCGGCCACGGGGACGGTGGAGGCGAACTCGGCGTAGCAGATCGCGGCGAGCGCGCAGACGACACCGGCCACGGTGAAGGACAGCGCCACGGCGGGTCCGGCGTTGTTCTTGGCGACCGTACCGGTGAGCACGAAGATGCCGGTGCCGATGATGACACCGACACCGAAGACGGTCAGGTCCAGCGCGGACAGGGATTTCTTGAGCGCGTGCTCGGGTTCCTCGGTGTCGCGGATGGACTGCTCGACCTTCTTCGTCCGGAAGAGGGGGCTTGTCACGGGTACCTCCCACGCTTGTCGTCCTCGACATGATCGAGAGGGGGCGCGGGTCGTATGCCCCGGCACGGGCGCCGCCACGCGAACGGGCCGCCCGCGCCACTCTTCACAGTGGCACGGGCGGCCCGTCCGGGCGACGCGTGGGCGGCCGGTCAGTCGCGGGCGGGTTCCACCGAGTCGACGACGCCGGCCGTGGAGCGCTCGTACCGTCCGTCCAGCTTGGCCACCAGTCCGGTGACCTGGCGGGCGATGTCGGGGGCGGTCAGCCCGATCTCCGCCATGACCTCGGCACGGGAGGCGTGGTCGAGGAAGCGCGGCGGGATGCCGAAGTCGCGCAGCGGGATGTCCACACCGGCGTCGCGCAGGGCCTGGGCGATCGTGGAGCCGACACCGCCGACCCGGGAGTTGTCCTCGACGGTGACGACGACGCGGTGCTTCTCGGCGAGCGGGGCCATGGCCTCGTCGACGGGCTTGACCCAGCGCGGGTCGACGACGGTGGTGGAGATGCCCTGCCGGTCGAGCAGGGCGGCGATCTCCAGGCACATCGGGGCGAGCGCGCCCACGGAGACCAGCAGCACGTCGGGGGCGTCCGTGCCCGGCTCGCGCAGCAGGTCCATGCCGCCGACGCGGCCCACGGCCGGCACGGCCGGGCCGACGGCGCCCTTGGAGAAGCGGACCACGGTCGGGGCGTCCTCGACGGCGACGGCCTCGCGCAGCTGGGCGCGGACCTGGTCGGCGTCGCGCGGGGCGGCCAGCCGCAGCCCGGGGACCACCTGGAGGATCGACATGTCCCACATGCCGTTGTGGGAGGCGCCGTCGGTGCCGGTGACGCCGGCCCGGTCCAGGACGAAGGTCACCCCGCACTTGTGCAGGGCCACGTCCATCAGCACCTGGTCGAAGGCGCGGTTGAGGAAGGTGGCGTACACGGCGAAGACGGGGTGGACGCCGGCGTGGGCGAGGCCGGCCGCGGAGACGGCGCCGTGCTGCTCGGCGATGCCGACGTCGTAGACCCGGTCGGGGAAGCGCTTGGCGAACCTGTCGAGGCCGACCGGCTGGAGCATGGCGGCGGTGATGGCGACGACGTCCTCGCGCTCCTCGCCGAGCCTGACCATCTCCTCGCCGAAGACGGAGGTCCAGTCGGCGCCGGAGGTGGCGATCGGCAGACCCGTGTCGGGGTGGATCTTGCCGACGGCGTGGAAGCGGTCGGCCTCGTCCGCGAGGGCGGGCTGGTAGCCGCGGCCCTTCTCGGTGAGGCAGTGCACGATCACCGGGCCGCCGAAGCGCTTGGCGCGGGTCAGGGCCGACTCCAGGGCCTCGATGTCGTGGCCGTCGATGGGGCCGAGGTACTTCAGGCCGAGGTCCTCGAACATGCCCTGCGGGGCGATGAAGTCCTTCAGGCCCTTCTTGGCGCCGTGCAGGGTGTCGTAGAGGGGGCGGCCGACGACCGGGGTGCGCTCCAGGAGGTCCCTGGTGCGGGCCAGGAAGCGCTCGTAGCCGTCGGTGGTGCGCAGGGTCGCCAGGTGGTTGGCGAGGCCGCCGATGGTGGGCGCGTAGGAGCGCTCGTTGTCGTTGACGACGATGACGAGCGGGCGGTCCTTGGCGTCGGCGATGTTGTTCAGCGCCTCCCAGGCCATCCCGCCGGTCAGGGCGCCGTCACCGATGACCGCGACGACGTGGCTGTCGCGTTTCCTGATCTGGTTGGCCTTGGCGATGCCGTCGGCCCAGCCGAGGACGGTGGAGGCGTGGCTGTTCTCGATGACGTCGTGCTCGGACTCGGCCTGTGAGGGGTAGCCGGACAGGCCGCCCTTCATCTTCAGCCTGGCGAAGTCCTGCCGGCCGGTGAGCAGCTTGTGCACGTAGGACTGGTGGCCGGTGTCCCACAGGACCTTGTCCTTGGGCGACTCGAACACCCGGTGCAGGGCGATGGTGAGCTCCACCACACCGAGGTTGGGGCCGAGGTGGCCGCCGGTCTTGGAGACCGCGTCGACGAGGAAGGTCCGGATCTCCCCGGCCAGCCGGTCGAGCTCCTCCGGGCTGAGCCGGTCCAGATCGCGCGGTCCCCTGATGCGGGTCAGCAGCGGCACCCGTGCCTCCTTGCAGTAGAGCGTTCGAGCTGTTGCCGGGCGGGTCGAGTCTAATGTTCCGCCGCGCCGAACGGTCCCGGGGCAGTGCGTCGTGCGTCACCCGTTCCGGCGGTACCCGCGATCGGCCCGTCCCACGACACGACTGTTGCCCGGCGCCAGGAAGGCACCGGGCAACAGCAACGCCGTCAGGGGCGCGGGGCCGGGCCGCCGCGGCTCCGCCGCGCGGGCGCGACGGGCCACGGCGACCCGCGGCGTACGTCCTACGCGCGCCCCGCGGTCTTCTGCGTCTTGCGCGTGACGGCGTCGATGACGACCGTCGCCAGCAGCACACCGCCGGTGATCATGTACTGCACCGGCGAGGCGATGCCCTCCAGGGCCAGACCGTAGGTGATCGAGATGATCACCATCACGCCGAGCAGCGCGTCCCACGTGCGGCCGCGGCCGCCGAAGAGGGACGTACCGCCGATGACGGCCGCGGCGATGACGTTCATCAGGAACTCACCGGTGCCCGCGCCCTGGTTGGCGGAGGCGATCTTCGAGGCGACGAACAGACCGCCGATCGCGGCGAAGGTGCCGGCGATCGCGAAGACCGAGATCCGGACCAGCTCCACGTTGATGCCGGCGCGGCGGGACGCCTCGACGCTGCCGCCGAGCGCGAAGACCTTGCGGCCGTAGGCGGTGCGGCGCAGCACGAAGTCCGTGAGCACCAGGAACGCCAGGAAGATCACCACGGCCAGCGGCAGGCCCTTGTACTGGTTGAACACGATCGCGACGGCGAAGGCCACGATCGCGAGCAGTACGGTCCGCACGATGATCTCGTTCAGCGGCCGGGACGGCACACCCACGGCCTCGCGGCGGCGGTTGTCGAAGAACGCGGCGAGGAAGTACCCCACGGTCGCGACGAGGGCCAGGCCGTAGGCGGCGGCCACGTCGGTGAAGTAGTAGCTGGTCAGCTTGACGACCAGGCCCTCGGAGTCCAGGTTGATGGTGCCGTTGCTGCCGAGGATCTGCAGCATGAAGCCCTGCCAGAACAGCAGTCCGGCCAGCGTCACGGCGAAGGCCGGGACCCCGATGCGGGCGAAGATGAAGCCGTGGACGGCGCCGGCCACCGTGCCGGTGAGGATCGCCAGCACCAGGGCCAGCACCTCGTTCATCCCGTTCGTGACGTTCATGACCGCGAAGGCGGCGCCCGCGACACCGCTGACCGAGCCGACCGAGAGGTCGATCTCGCCGAGCAGCAGGACGAAGACGATACCGACGGCGATCATGCCCGTGCCGACCATGGCGACGGACATGTCGGAGAAGTTGCCGGCGGTGAGGAAGTTGGGGTTCAGGCTGGTGAAGATGGCCCAGATGACCAGCAGGCCGACCACGACAGGGATGGAGCCGAGGTCACCGGCCTTCATCTTCCGCTTGAACTCGTTGAGGTAGCCCGCGAGGCCCTGTTCGCGCACCAGCAGTCGGGGGTCGACCACGGTGACCGCCGCGGCGGCCGCCTCGGGGTTCCCCACGGTGTGGTCCTCGGTGGGGGTGGAGGTCTTTTCGGTGCTCACTTCTTGATCTCCCCATTGGTGCGCGCCGCACGACGGGTCACGGCGTTGTCCGTGGCGCCCGTGATGGCGGAGATGATCTCTTCCTGCGAGGTCGACTTGACCTCGAAGACGCCGTTGTTGCGCCCGAGGCGCAGGACGGCGACCTTGTCCGCCACGGCCTTCACGTCGGCCATGTTGTGGCTGATGAGGATGACCGCGTGGCCGCGCTCGCGCAGCCGCTCGACCAGGTCGAGGACCTGCGCGGTCTGCTCGACGCCGAGGGCGGCGGTGGGCTCGTCCAGGATCACCAGCTTGGGCTCGCCGAGCATGGACCGGGCGATGGCCACGACCTGGCGCTGGCCTCCGGAGAGGGAGGCGATCGGGATCCGGACGCTGGGGATGCGGATCGAGAGGGTGTCGAGGAGCTCGCGGGAGCGCCGCTCCATCTCCACCTCGTCCAGGACGCCGCGCCTGCGCAGCTCCCGGCCCAGGTAGAGGTTGCCGACGACATCGATGTTGTCGCACAGCGCGAGGTCCTGGTAGACCGTCGCGATGCCCAGGTTCTGGGCGTCGTGCGGCCGGCTGATCTGGACGGGCCTGCCGTCCCACTCGATGGATCCCTCATCGATGGGATGCACGCCGGCGATCGTCTTGACCAGCGTGGACTTTCCGGCTCCGTTGTCGCCCACCAGGGCGACCACCTCACCGGCGTGGACCTCAAGCTCTACGTCGGTGAGCGCCTGAACGGCACCGAACCGCTTGGAGACCCCGCGCAACGCCAGCACGGGCGTAGCGGACACGTGAACCATCTCCTTCGCCGCCTGACCCGGCGGGAGGTTGTGCAGAAGTTTTCGGGGGGGTGTTCCGTCCGGCGCCCCGCGTAGCTTGCGGGGCTGGTGTGTGCGGGGCGCCGGCGGAGCGTGGGGCAGCCGGTCCCGTGGGGGAGCCCGGGTCACGGGCTCTCCCTGGTCACGGGAGGCGCGGACTGCTTACTTGAGGCCGATCTTGTCGCAGGCGGCCTTGTACTTGCCCGTGCAGATCTCCTGGACGGTGTAGATGCCGTCCTTGATCACGGTGTCGTTGATGTTCTCCTGGGTCAGCGAGACGACCGGGACGAGGACGGAGGGGACACCCTTGGTGGTCGGGCTGTCGACCTTGTCCTTGGCGAGGGAGTCCAGCGACTTGCCCTGGGCGAGCAGGACGGCCATCTCCGCGGCGACGTCCGCCTCCTGCGGGTAGGGCTTGTAGACGCTCATGTACTGCTCACCGGTGACGATGCGCTGCACGCCCGCGAGCTCGGCGTCCTGGCCGGTGACCGGGATGTCGTCGATGCCGGCGGCCTTCAGGGCGGTGATGATGCCGCCCGCCATGCCGTCGTTGGCGGAGTAGACGCCGACGATCTTGTCCTTGCCGAGGGCGGAGATGGCGCCCTCCATGTTGGAGTTGGCGTTCTCCGGCTTCCACTCCTTGGTGTCGTACTCGCGGCCGACCTTCACCTTGCCGTCGAGGACGGAGTGCGCGCCCTCCTTGAACAGGGCGGCGTTCGGGTCGGTGGAGGAGCCGTTCATCATGACGATCTGGCCGTCCTTGGCCTTGTCGCCCAGCGCCTCGAGCAGGGCCTCGCCCTGCGTCTTGCCCACGGTCACGTTGTCGAACGAGGTGTAGGCGTCGATCGGGCCCTCGGCGAGGCGGTCGTAGGCGACGACCGGGATGCCGGCGTCCTTGGCCTTCTTCACCGAGCCGGCGATGGCCTTGGAGTCCACCGCGTCCACGATGAGCACGTCGACCTTGTTGGTCACCATCGTGTCGACCTGCTGGTTCTGCACGCTGGCGTCCTGCTTGGCGTTGGCGTAGACGACCTCGCCCTTGTTGTTCGTGAGCTCCTTGACCTTCTTCTCGATCAAGGGCTTGTCGAACTTCTCGTACCGCGCGGTCTGGTTCTCCGGCAGCAGCAGACCGACCTTGATGTCATCACCCTTGGCGGCGGAGTCGCCGGAGTCCTTCTTGTCGCCCGACTCGGCGGCGCTGCCGCAAGCGGCGAGCGAGACGGCCATCGCGCTCGCGGCAATGGCGACGGCGGCACGACGCATACGCGTGTTCACTTCTACAAACCTCCCTGACGAGGCCGCGTCGTTGCGGCCGAGGTGGCTGGAAGTCAACTCGGCCGCACGTGCGACGTCAAGAAGTAAATCCTTAACGAGATGGCAACGGTGCCATCCGTTCTCTAAGTGAAGGCAGGGGTCGCGGCTGTGAGCGACCCCGTCGCGGTGCCGTCCAGAAGGGTCGAATCGCCCATCTCGCTCAGCGCGAGCGCGAGCGCTCCGAGCACCTCGGCACGGCCCCCAAGTGCCCCGGGGAGAACGGACAGTTGGCGCGCCGCACTGGGGATCGCATAGCGGCCGACGGACTCCCGGATCGGCCCGAGCACCAGCTCACCGGCCTCGGCGAGATCACCGCCGAGGACCACCCGGCTCGGGTTGAGCAGGTTGCAGAGATTGGCGACTCCACTGCCGATGTGGCGGCCGACGTCGGCGATCACCCGACGGCAGCCCGGGTCCCCGTCCCGCGCCAGCCGCACGATGCCCTCCATCGTCAGATCGGTACCGTGGCTGGGCTGGAGGAGCGGGAGCACGTAGCGCGCGGCCGTGAAGGTCTCCAGGCAGCCGCGGTTGCCGCAGCGGCAGACCGGGCCGGACTCATCGAGTGTAATATGCCCTATTTCTCCCGCGGTGCCGCCGGGGCCGCGGTAGATCCTCCCGCTGATCACCAGACCCGCGCCGACACCGCTGGCGACCTTGATGTACGCCAGGTCGCGCACGCCCCGGCCACTGCCCCAGACCATCTCGCCGAGGGCACCGAGATTGGCGTCGTTGTCCACGTGCACGGGCACGCCGAGCCGCCCCCGCAGCTCCTCGGCGGGCTGGGTGCCGGTCCAGCCGGGCAGGATCGCGGTCGAGCCCAGGGTGCCCGACTCCACGTCGATCGGCCCGGGCACGCCGAGACCCACGCCGGCGATCTTGGCGCGGTCCACGCCGGTCGCCTCGATCAGTCGGCTGACCAGCTGTTCCGCCCGGTCGAAGCCCTGCGGCGCGGAGGCGTCCACGTCCAGAGGCTCGGACTCCTCGGCGAGCACCTGGTGGGCGAGGTTGCCGACCGCGACCCGCAGGTGGGTGTGCCCGAAGTCGACGCCGATGACGATGCCGGCGTCCCCGCTCAGCGAGACCGCGCGGGCCCGGCGTCCGCCGGCCGAGGTGGGGGTGACCTCGACCGTCCCGCCGTCCTTCAGTTCCCGGACGATGTTGGAGACCGTGGCCGCGGACAGGCCGGTCGTCCTCGCGATCTCGGCCTGGGTGAGGGAACCGGCAAGACGTACCGCTCGGACCACCCGCTCCAGGTTGGCTCGGTGCAGCGACGACTGCGATCCCGGAGTCTCCACGACGACCTCCTGCGCGCGGGGCCGCATCGGCGGGGCCCCGGTCATGTCCAACTAGTGAACTCTAAGCTGAGCCGTTCGGGTCGCCTTCCGTCAAGAGGTTGAACCGTTTCGGGGTACTCCGGCACGCCGGGACGCACACACGGACGCCGCTCCCAGGGACGGGAGCGGCGTGTGCGCGGGCGGTTCCGCAGCGTCACTTCAAAGTCGCGGAGGTGAGACCCGCCTGCACCTGGCGCTGGAAGGACAGGTAGACCACCAGCATGGGCACCATGGCGATCGTCACGCCCGCGAAGAGCACCGGGAGGTCCGAGGCGTACCCCTGCTGCTGCTGGAGCTGGATCAGCCCCTGGGTGAGCACGTAGCGCTCCGGGTCGTCACCGCTCTGCGGCTGCATCAGCACGGTCGGCAGGATGTACTGGTTCCACTGGCCGAGCGTGTTGAAGATCCCGACGCTGAGCAGGCCGGGCTTGGCCATCGGCAGCATCACCTGGAAGAAGGTCCGGGTGTGCGAGGCGCCGTCGAGGACCGCCGCCTCGAAGACCGCCGTGGGCAGGGTCCGGAAGAAGGCGTGCATGAAGAACACCGTGAACGGCATCGAGTACGCGACGTACACGAGGACCAGGCCCTGGTAGGTGTTCAGCATGTCGAGCCGTCTGACCATGAAGAACAGCGGGACCAGGGCGAGGAACACGGGGAACATCGCGCCCGCGACGAAGAAGTAGTACAGGAACCGGTTGCCCCAGAACTCGTACCGGGCCAGCACGTACGCCGCCATGGAGCCGAGCAGCATGGTCAGCGGCACGGAGAAGACCAGCACGACGACGGTGTTGAGGAAGTAGTCCCCGATGCCCTTCTCCCAGGCGCGGGAGAAGACGCCGGGGTCCCAGTTCTGCGGCCAGCCGAAGGCCGAACCGCCGATCTGCGCGTCGGTCTTGAAGGAGCTGAGCACCAGCCACAGCAGCGGCAGCACGATCAGCACCGCCCACAGGGCCAGGAAGCCGTGCGAGAAGGCGTTCAGCACGACGCCTTCGCCGCGCCGGCCGCCGGGGCGGACGGGGCCCTTGCCCACCGGCGGGGGCGGGGCGGAGTCCCCGGTGGGGACGGTTTCCTCGAGAGATGCGCTCATCGTCGTCTTACCGCCTCAGAACTCGATGCGCTCGCGACGGGTGGCGCGCAGCATGACCACGGACACGATCAGGGTGAGGAGCAGCATGACCACGCCCATCGCGCAGGCGTAGCCGCTGCGGCCGTACAGCAGGAAGTTGCGCATCATCACGGTCGACATGACCTCGCTGTGGTGGTCGGGGCCGCCGCCGTAGTCCCCGGCGGTCATGGTGGAGACCAGGATGAACATGTCCATCGCCGCGATGCCGAGGTAGACCCACGCGGTCTGCACGGAGTCCCACAGCAGCGGCAGGGTGATGCGGAAGAAGGACTGGGCGCGGCCGGCGCCGTCGATGAGCGCGGCCTCGTAGATGTCCCGGGGGATGGACTGCATGGCGGCGGAGAACAGCACCAGGTAGAAGCCGACGCCGTGCCAGACGACCACCGCGATCAGCGCCCACAGAACGAAGCCGGGCTCGTTGAGCCATTCCACGGGGCTGCTCTCGTCGACCAGGCCGAGTCCGATCAGGGCGCCGTTGAGCATGCCGCCGCCGTCGCTTCGGTACACCGCTCCGAAGAGCACCGCCATGATGGCCAGGGAGAGCACCTGCGGGAAGAAGTAGACGACGCGGTAGTACTTGGATCCGGCGACTCCCGCGACGCCTCCGGCGCGTCCGCGCCCGCCCGCGTTCACCATGAAGGCGAAGAACAGGGCGAGCAGAATGGTGATCACCGGGATGAACACCAGGAACAGGATGTTGTGCCGGATGGCCCCCATGAAGACGTCGTCCTCGAACAACGCGGTGTAGTTGTCCAGGCCGACGAACTCGAAGGTCTGCGACTGGCCCTTCCAGTCGGTCAGTGAATAACCGAACGTCTGGATGTACGGCCAGATCACGAAGATCAGATAGAGCGCCACGGGAAAGAGGAGAAAACCCGCGACGAACCGGTACTGCCCTTTGCGCATGGCGTTCCTGCCCCTGGGTGTGGCCGCTGCGGGCCGGGATTCCTCCCGGCCCGGACGACGGTCGGTCGAGCGAGCCGGATCAGTCGCGGCGGTTCTGCTTCGAGGCCGGGTCCTTGGCCTGCTTGTCGACCGCGGCCTGGGCCCGCTTCAGCCACTCCTTGGGCTGGATGCGCCTGGCCATCAGCTCGTTGGAGGCGTTCTCGATGGCGGTGTTCATCTCGCTGTACCACTCGGTGTACAGGTAGCGGAAGGTGTTGTCGCCGGCGGCCTTGGAGGCCTCCACGGTGGACTGGGTGCCCGGCCGCAGCCGCACGTTCGGGTCGACGCCGTCCTGGAGGATGGTCAGCGAGTTCGCCTCCCTGGCGAACAGGGTCGACCATTCCCTGGAGAGCATCATCCGCATGAACTCCTTGGCCGCGGGCAGGTTCCTGGCCTTGGACGGGATGATGAAGGGCTCACCGGAGCCGGCCCGGATCGCCTCGAAGGGCAGGGCGCTGCCGGGCAGCGGCGGCATCGGCAGGAACTTCATGTCGAAGTCGTCCGGTGTCGTCTTGAGCTGCTCGTTCTCCAGCCAGGAGCCGCTGGTGATGAACGCGGCCTTGTACTGGTTCCAGCGGGTCTGCGACTCGTTGTGGGTCAGGCCGTTCGTACCGGGCATCAGATAGCCCTTCTCGACGACCTCGTAGACGGCCTCGACGGCCTCCGCGGCGGCGTCGGAGCCGGCGAACGCCCTGGGGTCGAGGTTGTCGATCGCCTTCATGGCGTCCAGGCCGCCCTTCTTGGCGATCAGGTCCATGATGGCGACGTTGATGTAGTACGGGTACTTGCCCTGGTGGGCGAGGCCGCCGATGCCCTGGGACTTGGCGTCCTTGCAGATGGCGAGGAAGTCGTCCCAGGTCCGGGGCGCCTCCCAGCCCTTCTCCCGGAAGAGCTTGCCGGAGTACCACAGACCCCACACCGTGTAGATGTAGTTGAGGGCGACGACCTTGCCCTCCTGCATGCCCGCGTCCAGCGTGCCGGGGATGAGGGTGTCGCGGACCTTCTTGTCCGGGTCGTCGGCCGACGGCGCGTCCAGCACCTCGGCGAGGTCGAGGAGCTGGCCGTTCCTGGCCAGCACGTCGATCGGGATCTGCTGGGCGCCGGAGTCGTCGACGATGTCCGGCGGGTTGCCCGCGTTGAAGCGGGGCTGGAGCTTGCCGGTGATCTCCTGGGTGCCGGTGTGGACGGAGGTGACGCCCCACTTCTTCTCGAAGGCGGCCTCCCAGGCCTTGGCGTAGTCGTCCCCGTAGCCGCCCTTGAAGATGACGACGTCGAGTTTGCTGCCTTCCTTGACACCGAACGGATTGGACTCGGAGGTCTTGCCCTCGTTCTCGCCGGAGTCGCCTTCCCCGCCCCCGCTGGCACACGCGGACAGAAAGCCCATCGTCGGCACGGACACCAGGCCGAGCGCGGCGGACCGCTTGATCAGATCGCGGCGCCCCACGCCGGCCGGGGCGTCGTCACCGGTGCCGTTGTTCTCGGCGGAAGTGGATCCCATGCTCAAGTCCTCGCCTTCTCCAGGACTCAGGCGGTGAACCGGATCCTCCCCGGCACCGCGTTCGGGTCAAGCTGGGTCGTGCAGGAAGTGCGGCTGGTGCGTGGTCGGGTGCGGTGAAGACGCCCCCGGAGTGCCGACAGGTATAGTCCACTTCACGCCGACGGAGCAAGATCGAATACAAGGTTCGCCTCCGGTCTTTTCCGAGTTGAGACCTCGCGGGAATACGGGCCCCGGCGCCTTCCCCGAGAGGAAATCCCCGCCCCGGACCTGAATGCCACATTCCACCCTCTTGACACCATGGGCCACTTGACCCACTACTGGTGCTTGCGCTTCATGATTGACAACGTTGTCCGGCGCAGGGAGGGTGCTACGCATGCAACACAGAGTTCGACACAGATGGGGGACGGCGGTCGTCGCGACGACCGCCTTCGCTTTGGCCGCGGGCTCCCAGGGCGCCGCGGTCGCCCTGCCCTCGGAACCGGCCAAGGCCGACCGGGAGTTCGCTTCGTCGTTCGAGTCCGGGGAGCCCGTCCCGGACTGGCTGAACACCGTCGACACGACCCCGGGCGGCGACAAGCGCGCCTCGGGCGTGGACGGCGGTTACAGCTCCGGCGTTCCGGGCAATGTCACCGACCACGTCACGGACGTCCGTGCCAGCGCGGAGAACCCCGGCGGCGGGGAGGTGAAGGAGAACCTCGTCGACGGCGAGCCCAGTTCCAAGTGGCTGGCCTTCGAGTCCACCGCGTGGGTCGAGTTCGACCTGGACGCGCCGGTGAAGGCGCTGCGTTACGCGCTCACCTCCGCCAACGACCACGCCGAGCGGGACCCGAGGGACTGGACGCTCAAGGGCTCCACCGACGGCGAGGACTGGAAGACCCTCGACACCCGTTCCGGTGAGACGTTCCCGGAGCGGTTCCAGACCAAGCTGTACGACATCGACGCCTCCGCCGTCGCCGAGTACCGGCACTTCCGGCTGGAGATCACCAAGAACGGCAGCGGCGGACTCATACAGCTCGCCGACGTCCAGTTCTCCACCGGCGACAGCGAGGCGCCGATACCGCAGGACATGCTCTCGCTGGTCGACCGCGGCCCCAGCGGCTCGCCGACGGCCAAGGCGGGCGCCGGGTTCACCGGCAAGCGTGCCCTGCGTTACGCCGGCCGCCACACCGCCGAGGGGCGGGCGTACTCGTACAACAAGGTCTTCGACGTCGACGTGGCGGTCGGCCGGAACACCCAGTTGTCGTACCGCGTCTTCCCCTCGATGGCGGACGGCGACCTCGACTACGACGCCACCAACGTCTCCGTGGACCTCGCCTTCACCGACGGCACCTATCTGAGCGACCTGCGCGCGAGCGACCAGCACGGGTTCCCGCTCACCCCGCAGGGGCAGGGCGCCTCGAAGGTCCTGTACGTCAACCAGTGGAACAACGTGGTCTCCCGGATCGGCTCGGTGGCCGCCGGCAAGACCGTCGACCGGATCCTGGTCGCGTACGACTCCCCCAAGGGCGAGACCAAGTTCCGGGGCTGGCTGGACGACGTGGCGCTGCGGCAGGCGGCGCCCGAGCGGCCGAAGGCCCACCTCTCCGACTACGCGGTGACCACCCGGGGCACCAACTCCAGCGGCGGCTTCTCGCGCGGCAACAACTTCCCCGCGACGGCCGTGCCGCACGGGTTCAACTTCTGGACCCCGGTCACCAACGCCGGTTCGCTGAGCTGGCTGTACGACTACGCGCGCGGCAACAACGCGGACAACCTGCCGACGATCCAGGCGTTCAGCGCGAGCCACGAGCCGAGCCCCTGGATGGGCGACCGGCAGACCTTCCAGGTGATGCCGTCCGCCGCCGCGGGCACCCCCGACCTCGGGCGTGAGGCGCGCGAGCTGGCCTTCCGGCACGAGAACGAGACCGCGCGGCCGTACTACTACGGGGTGCGGTTCGAGAACGGCCTGAAGGCCGAGGTGACGCCGACGGACCACGCGGCGATGATGCGCTTCACCTACCCCGGTGACGACGCGAGCGTGCTGTTCGACAACGTCACCGACCAGGCGGGCCTGACCCTCGACGAGGAGAACGGCACCTTCACCGGCTACTCGGACGTGAAGTCCGGGCTGTCCACGGGCGCCACCCGGCTGTTCGTGTACGGCGAGTTCGACAAGAAGGTCACCGAGGGCGACGCGAGCGGCGTCAAGGGCCGTCTGCGCTTCGACGCGGGCGACGACCGGCAGGTCACGCTGCGCCTCGCCACCTCGCTGATCAGCGTCGACCAGGCGAAGGACAACCTGCGCCAGGAGATCCCCGAGGGCCGCGGCTTCGAGGCGGTCAAGAAGAGCGCCCAGCGCCAGTGGGACAGGATCCTCGGCAAGGTCGAGGTCGAGGGTGCCACCCCGGACCAGCTGACCACGCTCTACTCCAGCCTGTACCGGCTGTACCTGTACCCGAACGCGGGCCACGAGAAGGTCGGCGGCGCGTACAAGTACGCCTCGCCGTTCTCGAAGATGCCTCAGCCGGACACCCCGACGCACACCGGCGCGAAGATCGTCGACGGCAAGGTGTACGTCAACAACGGCTTCTGGGACACCTACCGGACCACCTGGCCGGCGTACTCCTTCCTGACGCCGTCCAAGGCCGGTGAGCTGGTCGACGGGTTCGTGCAGCACTACAAGGACGGCGGCTGGACCTCGCGCTGGTCCTCCCCCGGTTACGCCGACCTGATGACCGGCACCTCCTCGGACGTCGCGTTCGCGGACGCCTACGTCAAGGGTGTCGACTTCGACGCGGAGGCCGCGTACGACGCGGCGGTGAAGAACGCCACCGTCGTGCCGCCGTCGTCGGGTGTGGGCCGCAAGGGCATGGCGACCTCGCCGTTCCTCGGCTACACCAGCACCGACACGCACGAGGGCCTGTCGTGGGCGCTGGAGGGCTACCTCAACGACTACGGCATCGCGAAGATGGGCGAGGCCCTCTACGAGAAGACGGGCGAGAAGCGGTACAAGGAGGAGTCCGCGTACTTCCTGGACCGCGCCCAGGACTACGTCAACATGTTCGACTCCGAGGCCGGGTTCTTCCAGGGCAAGAGCGCCAAGGGCGACTGGCGGGTCGAGTCCTCGAAGTACGACCCGCGGGTGTGGGGCCACGACTACACCGAGACCAACGGCTGGGGCTACGCCTTCACCGCCCCGCAGGACAGCCGCGGTCTGGCCAACCTCTACGGCGGCCGGGACGGCCTCGGCGACAAGCTCGACGAGTACCTCTCCACGCCCGAGACGGCCTCCCCGGAGTTCGTCGGCTCCTACGGCGGTGTCATCCACGAGATGACCGAGGCGCGGGACGTCCGGATGGGCATGTACGGCCACTCCAACCAGGTGGCCCACCACGCCCTGTACATGTACGACGCGGCCGGGCAGCCCTGGAAGACGCAGAAGAACGTGCGCGAGGTGCTCTCCCGCCTGTACACCGGCAGCGAGATCGGGCAGGGCTACCACGGCGACGAGGACAACGGCGAGCAGTCGGCCTGGTACCTGTTCTCCTCGCTCGGCTTCTACCCGCTGGTGATGGGCAGCGGCGAGTACGCCATCGGCTCCCCGCTGTTCACCAAGGCGACCGTGCACCTGGAGAACGGCCGTGAACTGGTCGTCAAGGCGCCGAGGAACAGCGCCGAGAACGTCTACGTGCAGGGGCTGAAGGTCAACGGCAAGCGCTGGAACTCCACTTCGCTGCCGCACTCGCTGATCGCCAAGGGCGGGGTCCTCGAGTTCGACATGGGCCCGCGTCCCTCCTCGTGGGGCACCGGCAAGAACGCCGCACCCGTGTCGATCACGCAGGACGACGAGGTGCCGGCCCCCCGCAAGGACGCGATCGAGGGCGAGGGCGCCCTGTTCGACGACACGTCGGCGACCGGCTCCACGGTGTCCACCGTGGAGCTGCCCGTCACCGGGGAGACGAAGGCGGCGCAGTACACGCTGACCTCCGGGGACCACACCAAGGCGCCCACCGGGTGGGTGCTGCAGGGTTCGGCCGACGGACGGACGTGGACCGACCTGGACGCCCGGGCGGAGGAATCGTTCCGCTGGGACCGGCAGACGCGTGCCTTCTCCGTCGGCTCGCCGAAGGCGTACGGCCACTACCGGCTGGTGCTGAGCGGTGAGGCGGCGCTGACGGAGGTGGAACTGCTGAGCTGACGCCCGCTGACGAAGGCGGGCCCGGGGCATGCCCCGGGCCCGCCTTTTCCATGGGGCGCCCCCGGGTCGGCCGGTGCCTTTCCGGAGCCTCTCCAGAACCTCTCCGGCGCCTCCCCGGAGCCTTTCCTGTGCCGGGCGGCCCGGTGCGCGGGGGCGGCGCCGGTTCGACCGGCCGGGCGGGCGGGGCTGCGGGCCGCCGAGCCGGGCGGACCCGGTGGTGTGCCGGACCTCCGGATCCGCCCGCGGGCCGGTTCGGCCGGCCCGGCAGGGCTCTGTCCGTCGCGGCGGGTCAACGGCCGTGCGCAGGGGTGCGTGGAGGGCGGACGAGTGGGAGCGCCCCGGCGGCGGGTTCCGGTCCACCGAAGCATGGGAGCGCTCCCAACTCGTCCGTGAGGGCACGGTAGCGCCGAGTGGCGCGGCTGTAAACGGTTGACGCGAAGGGCAGTTGGGCCGCGTGGCCGGCCGGCGTCGCCGATCGGCCACTCGACGTCGTCGTCCGCCGCCCCTCCGGGGCCGCGGACCACGTCTGTGCCGGGGTCCGCTCACCACCGCCCCCGCGGCCTCGCGGTGCCCCGGCGTCGCATCGGGGACGACGGCGGGGGCCGCACCCCCGTCGCCGGGGATGCGGCCCTGAACTGCCGTGCCGTACCGCTTACTTGCGGATCAGGCTGCGCAGCACGTACTGCATGATGCCGCCGTTGCGGTAGTAGTCCGCCTCGCCGGGGGTGTCGATGCGGACGACCGCGTCGAACTCGACGCCGGTGTCGGTGGTGACCTTCACCGTGCGCGGGGTGGTGCCGTCGTTGAGCTCGGTGACACCGGAGATGGAGAAGGCCTCCTCACCGGTCAGACCGAGGGAGTCGGCGGACTGGCCCTCCGGGAACTGCAGCGGCAGGACGCCCATGCCGATGAGGTTCGAGCGGTGGATGCGCTCGTAGGACTCGGCGATGACGGCCCTGACGCCGAGGAGCGCGGTGCCCTTGGCCGCCCAGTCGCGGGACGAGCCGGAGCCGTACTCCTTGCCGGCCAGGACGACCAGCGGGATGCCGGCGGCCTGGTAGTTCTGCGAGGCGTCGTAGATGAAGGAGACCGGCCCGCCGTCCTGCGTGAAGTCGCGCGTGTAGCCGCCCTCGGTGCCCGGCGCGATCTGGTTGCGCAGGCGGATGTTGGCGAACGTGCCGCGGATCATGACCTCGTGGTTGCCGCGGCGCGAGCCGTAGCTGTTGAAGTCGCGGCGCTCGACGCCGTGCTCCGTGAGGTACTTGCCGGCCGGGGTGTCGGCCTTGATGGCACCGGCCGGGGAGATGTGGTCGGTGGTGACCGAGTCGCCCAGCTTGGCCAGGACGCGGGCGCCGGCGATGTCCTCGACCGGCGTCGTCTCCATGGTCATGCCCTCGAAGTACGGGGGCTTGCGGACGTAGGTGGACTCGGTGTCCCACTCGAAGGTGTTGCCGGTGGGGACCTGCAGCGCCTGCCACTGGGCGTCGCCGGCGAAGACGTCGCTGTAGGACTTGGAGAACATGTCCTCGCCGATGGCACTGGCGACGACCTCGTTCACCTCGGCCTCGGTCGGCCAGATGTCCTTCAGGTGGACCGGGTTGCCGTCGGTGTCGGTGCCGAGGGCCTCCCTGGTGATGTCCACCTTCATGGAGCCCGCGAGGGCGTAGGCGACCACCAGCGGCGGGGACGCCAGGTAGTTCATCTTGACGTCGGGGTTGATCCGGCCCTCGAAGTTGCGGTTGCCGGACAGGACCGAGGTGACGGCGAGGTCGTGGTCGTTGACGGCCCTGGAGACCTCGTCCGGCAGCGGGCCGGAGTTGCCGATGCAGGTGGTGCAGCCGTAGCCGACGAGGTTGAAGCCGACCTTGTCGAGGTAGGGGGTCAGGCCCGCCTTCTCGAAGTAGTCGGTGACGACCTTGGAGCCCGGGGCGAGGGTGGTCTTGACCCACGGCTTGCGGGTCAGGCCCTTCTCCACCGCCTTCTTGGCCACCAGCGCGGCGGCGACCATGACGTACGGGTTGGAGGTGTTGGTGCAGGAGGTGATGGCGGCGACCGTCACGGCGCCGTGGTCCAGCTCGTAGGTCGAGCCGTCGGGGGCGGTGACGACCACCGGGTTCGACGGGATCGCGGCACCGGTTCCGTCGGCGTGCTGCGGGGCGCCGGCGCCGTTCTCCTGGCTGCCGTAGGCCGGGGCGTCGGAGGCCGGGAAGGACTCGTCGCTCGCCTCGTCGACCGGGGAGGCCGCGGTGCCGGACTGCTGCGCGGCAGGGACCTCGACGTAGTTGAGGATGTCCTTCGCGAACTGCTGGGCGGCCTCGGCGAGGACGATGCGGTCCTGCGGGCGCTTCGGGCCTGCGATGGACGGGACGACGGTGGACAGGTCCAGCTCGAGCTTTTCGGAGAAGTCCGGCTCGGCCTTCGGGTCCAGCCAGAGGCCCTGCTCCTTGGCATACGCCTCGACGAGCGCGACCTGCTGCTCGGAGCGGCCGGTCAGGCGCATGTAGCTCAGCGTCTCGCCGTCGATCGGGAAGATCGCGGCGGTGGAGCCGAACTCCGGCGACATGTTGCCGATGGTGGCGCGGTTGGCCAGCGAGGTGGCGGCCACGCCCTCGCCGTAGAACTCGACGAACTTGCCGACGACGCCGTGCTTCCGCAGCATCTCGGTGATGGTGAGCACCAGGTCGGTGGCGGTGGTGCCGGGCGTCAGCTCGCCGGTCAGCTTGAAGCCGACGACGCGCGGGATCAGCATGGAGACCGGCTGGCCGAGCATGGCGGCCTCGGCCTCGATGCCGCCGACGCCCCAGCCGAGGACGCCGAGGCCGTTGACCATGGTGGTGTGCGAGTCGGTGCCGACCAGGGTGTCGGGGTACGCCTTGCCGTCGCGGACCATGACGACGCGGGCCAGGTGCTCGATGTTCACCTGGTGGACGATGCCGGTGCCGGGCGGGACGACCTTGAAGTCGTCGAAGGCGGTCTGGCCCCAGCGCAGGAACTGGTAGCGCTCCTTGTTGCGGCCGTACTCCAGGTCGACGTTCTGCTTGAAGGCGTCGTTGGTGCCGAACTTGTCGGCGATCACGGAGTGGTCGATGACCATCTCGGCCGGGGAGAGCGGGTTGATCTTGTTCGGGTCGCCGCCCAGCTCCTTGACGGCCTCACGCATGGTGGCGAGGTCCACGACACAGGGCACGCCGGTGAAGTCCTGCATGATCACGCGGGCCGGCGTGAACTGGATCTCCTGCGACGGCTGGGCCTGGGAGTCCCAGCCGCCGACGGCGCGGATGTGGTCGGCGGTGATGTTCGCGCCGTCCTCGGTGCGGAGCAGGTTCTCCAGCAGCACCTTCAGGCTGTAGGGAAGGCGCGCGGAGCCCTCGACCTTGTCCAGCCGGAAGATCTCGTACGACTCGTCGCCCACCTGCAGCGTGCTGCGGGCGTCGAAGCTGTTCGCCGACACGACAGTCTCCTTCATTGATGTGCGCGTACCACCGCATCCTGCCGCCACGCCATCCTGACCGATCCGCTAAGGTAAGACTAAGTTAGGCATGCCTTACCGGGGTGGCGGCTGCGGTGCGCCTCGGCAGATATCTCGATGTCGAGATAACTCTAGTACACCGGGGCCGAATGGTCATGCCCGGGCCCGGCCCGTGACGCCTCGCAGTGGGGGCGAGCGCTCCCGGCGAAGGCCGGGTGGCCGTCGGGACGGGTCATGAACCGGAGCGGCACGCCCGGCCCCGCGCGGCGTGGCCGGGATCGCCTCCCGCCCGTTCCGGCCACCGGCGCGGGGACGGGGGGGGACGGGAGGAAACGGCGCCACGCCCCGGACCGCTTCGTACGGCCGGCCGAGCGCTCCGGCCGGCCGGAGGGGCCGGCCGGAGCGCTCGCACACCTGCCCCGGAGGGCTTGCCGCCGCGGTCAGCCGCGTTCGGGCTCCACCGGGAGCCACAGTTCGGCGTCGGCCTCGGTCCCGTCCGGCGACAGGCGGGTACGCAGGATCTCGGGGCCGGTGCGGGTGCGGTACGGGTTCGACGGGAACCACTCGGTGAACACGTCCCGCCACAGCTCCTGGATGGCCCGCGGCGCCGGCCCGGAGGTGGTGAAGACCGCCCAGGTGCCGGCCGGGACGGCCAGCGCGGTCATGCCCTCCGGAGCGGCCGCGGAGGTGATCACACCGTGGTGGTAGTCGAGTTCGGTGCCCTCGGCGCGGCTGGGGTCCAGGTCGTCGCAGACCGCGACGATGCCGTGCGGCTCCTGGTCCGACAGTTCCTCCAGGCGCTCCAGGGTCCGCGGGTCGATCCCGCGGACGAAGTCCATGATCGCCCGGTTCGGTCCCGCATGCACCAGTGGTACCCGGGCCCTGAGCCCGACGACGGTGAAGCCGGCCTTGTCCACGACGCGGTATCGCATACTGCTGCTCCCTTCGATGGTGAGGCGGAAGGCCATCCGGGACTGCGAGCTGAGCGCGGCGCCGGTACGCCGGGCCTCACCCGGTCCGACGCCGTGCATGGCGCGGAACGCCCGTGCGAACGCCTCACCGGAGCCGTAGCCGTAGCGCACCGCGATCTCCAGCAGCGTCCCGCGCCCCGAGAGCACCTCGGCGCCCGCGAGGGTGAGCCGGCGGCGCCGGACGTACTCCGACAGCGGCATCCCCGCGAGCGCGGAGAACATCCGGCGCAGGTGGTACTCCGAGGTGGCCGCGACACGCGCCAGTTCCTCCACCTCGACGTCCTGGTCGAGACGGCACTCGATGTACTCCAGAGCCTGGTTCAGCCGCTCCAGCATGCCCGGTCCCCTGCCTCTTGACTGTGGATTCCCCGTCCCCCGGACGACCGGACGAGGCGTGTTCCGTCCGGCACGTCGGCGCCCGCCACCTCCACGAAGCCTCGCGGAGGAACCGGGACACCGGGGCCGTGTCGTCCGTGCCCCCATCGTCGCGGCGGCGCGGTCCCGGCCACCCGACATTCCCCGCACCGCCTTTGTCGGGTGTTCACCGGGCACTAGGCGCCATCAGGGCGGCCGGACGGGGTAAGCGACCGGTACGGGATCAGTTCGAGCAGTACTTCGAGACGGAGGAGGGCAGGGATGCCGCTCACGTTCCGCAAGAGCTTCCGGATCCTTCCGGGGGTGCGGCTCAACATCAACAAGCGGTCGTGGTCCATCACCACCGGCGGCGGCAAGAACGGCCCCCGGTACACACGCTCCAGCACGGGACGTCGTACGACATCGATGGATTTGCCGGGACCTTTCGGATGGCGCCGGACCAGCCGGACCCGCCACACCGGGGAACGTTGACGCCATGTCACCCGAATGGACCCCCCAGGAGGTGCCATCTCATATCTGAGATACCCTCAGCCCCATGGCAGACGACTACCTCGTACGCATCGGCAAGCTCATCCGTGACGCCCGGCAACACCGCGGCTGGACGCAGACGCAGCTCGCCGAGGCGCTCGGCACCAGCCAGAGCGCCGTCAACCGCATCGAGCGCGGCAACCAGAACATCAGCCTTGAGATGATCGCCCGTATCGGCGAGGCCCTGGACAGTGAGATCGTCTCCCTGGGCTACGCGGGCCCGATGCACCTGCGTGTGGTGGGCGGGCGCCGGCTCTCCGGCGCCATCGACGTGAAGACGAGCAAGAACGCGTGCGTGGCACTGCTGTGCGCCTCGCTGCTCAACAAGGGCCGCACGGTGCTGCGCCGCGTCGCCCGCATCGAGGAGGTCTACCGCCTCCTGGAGGTGCTGAACTCCATCGGCGTGCGCACCCGCTGGATCAACGACGGTGTCGACCTGGAGATCGCGCCGCCCGCCGAGCTGAACCTGTCGGCCATCGACGCGGAGGCCGCCCGCCGCACCCGCTCCATCATCATGTTCCTCGGCCCGCTGCTGCACCGCACGGACCGCTTCATGCTGCCGTACGCCGGCGGCTGCGACCTCGGCACGCGCACCATCGAGCCGCACATGATCGCGCTGCGCCGGTTCGGGCTGGACATCGCCGCGACCGAGGGGCAGTACCACGCGGTGGTCGACCGTTCCGTCGCTCCCGACCGCCCGATCGTGCTGACCGAACGCGGGGACACGGTCACCGAGAACGCGCTGCTCGCCGCCGCCCGGCACGACGGCATCACCGTCATCCGCAACGCCTCCTCCAACTACATGGTCCAGGACCTGTGCTTCTTCCTGGAGGCCCTGGGCGTCAAGGTCGACGGCATCGGCACCACCACGCTCACCGTGCACGGCGTGCCCACCATCGACGTCGACGTGGACTACTCCCCCTCCGAGGACCCGGTCGAGGCGATGAGCCTGGTGGCCGCGGCCGTGGTGACCGAGTCGGAACTGACCGTGCGGCGCGTGCCCATCGAGTTCCTGGAGATCGAGCTGGCGGTCCTGGAGGAGATGGGACTCGACCACGACCGCAGCCCCGAGTACTTCGCCGACAACGGCCGCACCCGGCTGGTGGACCTCACCGTCCGGCCCTCCAAGCTGGAGGCGCCGATCGACAAGATCCACCCGATGCCGTTCCCCGGCCTGAACATCGACAACGTCCCGTTCTTCGCGGCGATCGCGGCGGTGGCCCAGGGCAAGACCCTCATCCACGACTGGGTGTACGACAACCGCGCCATCTACCTGACCGACCTCAACCGCCTCGGCGGCCGCCTGCAGCTGCTCGACCCGCACCGCGTCCTGGTCGAGGGCCCGACCCGCTGGCGCGCCGCGGAGATGATGTGCCCGCCGGCCCTGCGCCCGGCCGTGGTCGTCCTGCTGGCGATGATGGCGGCGGAGGGCACGTCCGTGCTGCGCAACGTGTACGTCATCAACCGCGGCTACGAGGACCTGGCGGAACGCCTCAACTCGATCGGCGCGCAGATCGAGATCTTCCGGGACATCTGAACGTCTTCGGAAGCGACGCCGCTACCCCCTCCTGACCTGCATGTATGTGAGCCAGGAGGGGGTTCGGCTCGCGGACGCGGCGAGGATCTTCCCGACCTCATCGACCGGACGACCCGGGCGGAGTCAGCGTCTGACGTCTCGGGAGAAGCAACTGCACGTGACGACACCGAAGTCGGCGCGCCTCGCCGTCGATGGAACTGGTGTGGGTGTCGCCAACCGCACACATCAGGCATCGAATGGCGCAGTCGCCTGCCCTGCCGGGCCAACCACAGGAGTCGACTTGACACCTCGTAAGGGAGCCAGCCTGCGTGCCGTTCTCCTGCTGACGATCGCGTCAACGGGAGCACTCACCGGATGCCAGGTCATGGCTGACGCCGCCTCCACCTCGGGCTGCGAGGGTACCGGGAGCCGGGTCGACGAGCTGAAGTCCTACGGCGTCCTCGGCTCCCGCCCTCGGGGGACGGTCGAGCCCCACGGCTTCGAGGGCCTCGATGCCGGCTGCTGGGAGGACAGCGGCGAGGCGCAGCTGTACGCAGAGCGCACTTACGTCTTCCCCGGCGACAAAGCCGACGTGACACAGCACTACCGGGCCGCAGCGAAGCGCGAAGGCTGGACGCCTTCTCCGGCCACCCGGCGATCGTCAGAGGCGATTCGGTCCACGAACCTGTGCTTCACCCGCGGCGAAGCGGACAACGCCGCAATGCTGGACGTCTACTTCTTGACCGAAGAGATCCTCGACGCGGAAGAGAGCAAGGCCGGCCCCGAGTTCGACACCGGAGCCGGTTACCGAGTGTCCGTCACCGCCTCGGCCGATGGGTCCGCGACCAGCTGCTCGGACTGAGACAGGCCCGCCGGGGAGGGCTCGCCGTGCAGGGCGGCAGTTCCTGCACGTGACCGCCTGCAGCACAGCACCGCCCGGCGGGTGTCCGGATCGGCTCGGCCGCATGGCCAGCACACCGCACCCCTCATGTGGCATCCGAGCCCCTCCTCCTCGGAACGATGGCTACCGCTGTCCGCCGATGTGGAGCTTCCCCTTGATCGAGGACACCCGGAGACCGGGATCTGGAGGTTCCGGAGGAAGCTGTCCGGCCGTGCCTCCGCGGAGCTGGGAGCCGGTCTTCTGCCTCGAGGGCCGTCAGATGACCTGGGCCGGAACCGGCGGGCCCGACCGTCCTCGCGCCGGGCCCGGCTCCGGCGTGGTCGAGCCGGGGCCGGCGGTCACTCGCCCCGTGCGAGGGAGCCGTCGTGGGGCTGTGGCCGGGGCGGGACGGCGGGGGTCTCGCGGCTCACCTCGTGGTGGGTGCCGTCGGCGCGGGGCAGGGGTTTGAGGGCGACCTCGATGCGGTGGGTGGCGTCGTGGCTCACCGAGCCGCCCAGACGCGCCTCGACCACGCCCAGGCGCAGACCCGCCCCGCCCTCGCCGGACCGGTGGAACTGCACCGAGAACTCCAGGCTGACCTGCTCCACCGTGAACCGCCAGTCGCTGTGCGCGCCTTCGGCCTGAGCCTGCGCCAGCTCCGCGCGGACGGCGCCGATGGCCTCCGCCAGACCGATCGGTTGCAGCTCCCTCATGTCAACACACCGCCGTCTTCCGTCGCTCGACCGATCCACCCTGCACACGAGTCTAGGGACACACGGGACTTTGCACGTAATGTGAGACGGCATGGGGGAACTGCGTGCGGACTGGAGACTCAGGCTGCGGCGCGGGGGCGCGCACGGCCCCGTCTGTGGCGCCGGCGTGCTCGTCGACCAGTACACGGCACTGACCTGTGCCCATGTGGTGGGCCGTCCGGACGCCGTGATGTGGCTGGAGTTCGCCGAGAACGGCGCACTCGAACCGGTGGCCGCGCGCGTCATGCCCGGCGGCTGGCTGCGGGAGGGCCCCGGCGGCGAGGACGTCGCCGTGCTGCGCCTGGACAGCCCTCGTCCGCAGGCGCGCCGCGCCCCGCTGGAAGCCAGGCTGTGGGGCGGGATGGAGGTGTACGCGACCGGTTACGCGGAGGGCTTCGACGACGGCATGAGCCTGTGGGGGCGCATCGGCGGCGCCAGCGGTGAGCGGGTGCAGCTCGACGCCGTCACCAAGACGGAGGTGGTGCGCGCCGGTTTCAGCGGCGCCGGTGTGTGCACCCGGCCCCAGGAAGGCCGTCCCGCGCGTGTGGTCGGCCTCGTCGTCAGCTGGCGCGGCGACCTGGGCGAGCGGTTGCCCGAGGACAACCGGCTCTCCTTCTCGTATCTCATCCCCGTCGACCGCATCGCCGAACTGTCGCCCGTAGTCAAGGAGTTGAGCAGTCCGCAGGCCTGGGACCACGACTTCGAGGAGCGGTTGACCCGGTGGTTCGACGACCCGGACGAGGACCCGGTGAAGATCACCGTGGTGCCTCCGGGCAGCGGCAAGGACCGCTCGCTGCGTCATCTGACGCACCGCGCCCACGTCGTCCATCGCGGCGGCGCCAGCAGGCCCGACCTCATCGATCACGCCCTGAACCAGGTCGCCTTCCCGGCCGGCGAGTACCTGGCGTACTGGGACTGGCTGCGCGGCGTCAAGTCCCGGCCCGCGCAGGCGGCCGACCGTGCGCCGCTGCGACCGGTGACGGTTCTCGTCGACGGCCTCGACGAGGAGCCCCAGCCCGCACCGCTGATCGAACTCCTGGTCCGATTACGGGTGTTCGGCTTCCGGCTGCTGCTCGTCTTCCGTCACGAGGGCGGCCCCGGCTGGACCGCGTCCCGCGACCGGCTGCTGCGGCCCGCCCTCCTGGACCACGCGGACAGGCTCCTGAACCGTCTGCAGCGCGCGGAGTTCAGCCAGGCGATCCGCCGCGACATCGTCGACAGTGCCTCCCTCGGCTCCGTCACCGAGACGGCCGACCGGCACCGGGACGCGCGCCGCCTGATCGACGAGGTGCGGGACCCGCAGCAGCAGCTCACCCGGCTGCGCGCGCTGATCAGGGCCCTGCGCGCCGACCTGAGCCGCCATGGCCGGCGGTGACGCGGTGTCCCGCCGGGTCCGGGCACGGGAGGGGGACCACGCGAGGATGACGGCCTGCGCGCACCGGCGCTTCACCGGATCCTCCTGCGGCGGCGCCGTGCTGCCCACCGGCTACTGCGCCGAATGCGGCCGCGCGGCGAACGCCCCCGGGCTGCCCGCCCTGCCCGAGGACCCGCGGGAACGCGGCCCCCGCGACCTCCTCGCGCTCCCCGCGCGTGAACCACGCCCCGCCGGGGAACGCCTCATCCGTCCCGAGGCTCCCCTGAGCATCCACATGGGCTGCTCGTCCGGCACCTGCGGCATCACCTTCGCCCCGCCCTACACCGAGGGCCCGGTGCCGGTCACGGGATTCTGTCCGGCCTGCGGCGAGCGCTACTCCTACGAGCCCGAACTCGCCGAGGGCGACCTGCTGCGCGACCAGTACAGGATCATGGGCCCCATCGCGCACGGCGGCCAGGGCTGGGTCTACCTCGCCGAGGACACCCATCTCGGTGACGTCGTCGCCGTCAAGGGACTGCTCAACCGCTACGAGCACGACGGCGCCCGGCTCGCCGACGTCGAACGCCGTAACCTCGTCGCCATCCGCCACCCCCGCATCGTCCAGATCCGCGACTTCGTCGCCCGCAGCGACGGGACCGGTCAGATCACCGGCGGTTACATCGTCATGGACGACGTCGGTGACGGCACCCTCGCGAAAGTCGTCGAGGAGGTCCGGCGCGGTGAGTCCGTCCTGGACATCGAGCACGTCGCGGCGTACGGCTGCCAGATCCTCGAGGCCTTCGTCCACCTGCACGCCGACGGCGAACGGGTCTTCGTGTACGGGGACATGAAGCCCTCCAACGTCGTGCACCACCGGGACGGCGTCAAGGTCATCGATCTCGGCGGCATGCGGGAACAGGGGCAGAGCCAGCCGCCCGCCCATGTCACGCCGGACTACATGGCGCCCGAGACCGGGACGTCGGCCGTGCCCACCGTCGCCCACGACCTGCACACCGTCGGTGCCACCCTGCGGGAACTCGCCCGCTGGGCCGTTGCCGAGGTACCCGGCCTCGGCGCCGCCTCCTTCCACCGGGTCGTCGACCGTGCCGTGCGGACCGATCCGGGCCGGCGCTTCGCCGACGCCAGTGAGATGGTCGGCCAACTGCGTGGGGCCCTGCGGGAGATCCGCGCGCTGCGCGGCAAGAGCGACCCGCCCGAGCCCTCCGACTACTTCCGGCCGTCCACCCAGTTGCTCGGCGCCCGGCTCGGCACGGTGCCGGGCATCCAGCACTGGCTGGGCCGGCCCCGCCGCGACCGGTACGAGCCCCCCGTGGCACCGGCCCTCGACCTCGGCGCCCCCACCCCCACCGAGATCGCCGGCTGTCTGCCGGTGCCGAGGCCGTATCCGGGCGATCCGCAGACCGCGCGGTTCGAGGTGAGCAGCGGCTACGACCCGGGCCAGCTCCTCGGACAGGAGGACGAGAAGCCGCGCTCGGTGGAGATCTGCCTGCACAACGTGCGCGTGCTGCTGGGCCGGGACACCCGGAAGGACCTGGAGCGGGCCCAGGAGGAGCTCGACACGGCCGACTCCATCCCCGGGCCGTCCGCCGTGCGCCGGTGGCGGCTGGAGTGGCACCGCGCCCTGCTCGCCCTGCGCAGCGCCGGTCTCGACGACGACCCGCGGCAGGTCGCCGAGGCCGCGGCCCACTTCACCCAGGTCCACCTCGAACTGCCCGGCGAGTACGCGCCCAAGCTGGCCCTCGCCTACTGCGCGGAGCGGCTCGGCGACGACACCGCCGGGCCCACGGCCGAGGAACTGTACGAGGCGGTGTTCGCCCGCAACCCCGCGCACGGCGGCGCCGCCCTCGGCCTGGCCAGGATCGCGCTCCGCGCGCACGACCGCCGAGCCGCCATCGACGTGCTCGGCCGGGTCCGGCCCGGCACGCTGGACCACACCGTCGCCCGGATCGCCGCGCTGCGCATCCGCGCGGCGCGGCTGCCCGGAGACGGCGATCCGCTGCCCGCGCCCGCCGAGGTCGACGCGGCACTGGCCGAACTGCACGGCCTCGTGGGCCGGAGACCGGGCGCCGGGGAGCCGAGCCTGTCCGACGACGAGGCGCTGCGCCTGAGGACCGAGCTCCACGAGTGGAAACTGGACGCGGTGCACGGCCTCGGCGACCGGCCCGGTTCCCCGGGAAGGGGCGCCGAACGGCTCGACGCGCGCGGCCTGAGGCGCCTGAGCCCGCCGGAGCGCGCGTTGCGCAAGCAACTGGCCTCGCTCTACCGGCGGCTGGCGGCGCACCCCCAGCATTCGGCCGCCGCCCACGAACACCTCGTGGACCTCATGCACGCGGTACGGCCCCAGACCCTGATCTGACCGCACGGCACGGCACGACAGACCGAATCGGCACCGGGCACACGGAGTGCGCGGCGACGACGTGAAGGAGCGGTGACGTACGACATGAGCGCCCACACCCGGCCGTCGCAGCCGGGCATCCGACTGCGCGTCGACCTCGGCGGTGATCCGCGCCCGCACCGCAGCGCGAAGATCGAGGCCCATCTGCGGGTCGACGTGGCCGCCGACGGCGCTCCCGGCGACCTGCCCGCGGTCCAGCTCGCCGTGATCATCGCGGTGGACGTCGCCGAATCGAACCGGGCGGCCGTCCGGCACGCCCTGCCGACGGCGCTGCGCGCCCTGCCCGACCGCATCTCCTTCGCCGTGCTCGGCAGCGGCCCGCAGCCGGTCCGGTGCTATCCGCGGGGCGACGCCGAGTGGGCCGTCGCCGACCGGGAGGAGAGACGCCGGGCCGCCTTCGTCACGGGCTCGCTCCCGCTGCACCGGGAGGGGCCGCGTCCCGCCGGGTACGCCGCCTGGGTGGCCGGGGCGCGCGCGCTGCTCGACGGCCGGCCGGTGTCCGTGCGCCATCTGGTGCTGATCACCGATGGCAGCAGCGCCGCCGGAGAGACCCGCCTCGAAGAGGAACTGGACGCCTGTGCGGGGCAGTTCACCTGCGACGTGTTCGCCGTGGGCGCGGACTGGACCCCCGACCCCCTGCTGACTCTCGCCGAACGGCTGCACGGCACGGCCGAGTTCGTGGACGACGGACTGGGCGGGGCGATCACCGCCGCCATCCACCGGCTGCGCCGGGTGCACACTCCCCAGCTGCCCATCGAGGTGACCGTGCGGCCCTCCGTGCGCCAGGTCTCGCTGAGCGAGAAGGCGCCCCGGCCGCACCGCCTCGGCGGACTGCCCCAGCCCGGCCGGCCGAACTGCTGGAGCTTTCCGACGTACCAGTGGCAGCAGGGCGCACGCGACTACCTGCTCACCCTGGTGGCCGACTCCGGCACCGACCCGCTGGAGACCGAGCTGCAGTTCGCCATGGTCTCCGTCGGTGACGTCCATGAGCCCGTCACCGCCCGCTGGCACCTCCCCGACCGGTCGCCGCCCCCCGCGCCTGCGGGCGGCGACAGCGTGCGCGAGCTCACCGCCACCGCCAGGATGCGCGGTGCGCTGCGCCAGGGACTCGTCGCTCTGGAGAAACACCAGCTGGACACCGCCGCGGACCGCCTGGGGCAGGCCGCCCGGCTGGCGGCGCAGTTCCGCGTGGACTGGGTGCTGAACGAGATCAGCGCGGTCGCCGACATCGAGGACGCGTCCGCGGGGCGGGTCCGGCTGCGTGCCTTCGAGGCCGGGACCCTCGGCCCGATGATCCTGCGTGCCGGGTCCCGTCCCGGCCGTCCCCTGGCCGACGCCGTCGGTGCGCGGCCGGGCCCGCGCTGCGGCGGCTGCGGTACGCCGGCCGGAAGCGAGGCCCGTTACTGCATCGGGTGCGGGGAGAAGCTGCTGTGACGCCCCGACGCGACGCCGCCCGGCGCCGGTACTCCCCCGCCGCCTTCTGGCGCGGGGTCCTGAGCCGCTGGCGGACCCGGCGGGTGCTGGAGGTGCACCTGCTGGTCCTGTTCCTGCTCACGGCCGTGGCGTCGACCGCGCTGTTCCTCTCCTGCCGTCAGGCCCAGCGCGGCGCCGAGGAACTCGCGTCCCGCGAGGCGCCGGCCGTCCAGGGGCTCGCCGCCGCCCGGCTCGCGGCCCTGCGGGCCGACGAGGAGGCCCACACCGTGGTGAGCATGAACCTCATCGGCATCGCGGGCTCGGGCGAGACCTACCGGTCCCAGCTCCTGGCCGCCGACCAGGGCCTGTCCCGGATCGCCGACCGCACGGACCTGGATCTCGGCACGGTCAGGGGTCTGCTCGACACCTACAGCACCTCGCTCGGCCTCGGCACGTCCCTCTACCGTGACCAGCCCCTCATGCGGGAACAGAAGCTCAAGGAGGCGGACTCGCTGCTCACCCGCGAGGCGGTGGGACTCGTACCCCGCCTGGGGCAACTGCAGCGGGAGCAGCTGGAGCACGCCGAGGCCACGGTCACTCCGGGGCCGTGGCAGCGCGCCGGGTGGTGGCTCGCCGAGATCGCCCTCGTCATGGTGGCACTGACGCTGTTCTCGGCGCTGTTCGTGCTGCGCGACCGCTGCGGCCGCGACTGGAACCCCTACCTGCTCGCGGCCCTCGTCCTCACCGTGCTGCTCGCCGTGGTCCCGCTGATGACGGCGCGCTCCACCGCGGACGACCTCGACGCGGTGGTCAGGGCCCTGCAGCAGATCACCGCGGTGTCCTGGGACGGGGACATGGAGCTGACCGAGGCGCAGCGGCACGTCACGGAGCGGTCGGAGAGGGTCCGGGAGGAACTGGACGGCGGCGTCTGGACCGGCCAGGTGTACCGGGGCGCTTTCGTCGGCGGCCTGCTGGTCATCGTCCTGCCCGCGCTCGGGCTCGGTCTCCGGCTCGACAACGACTACTGGAGGCGACGGTGACCCGGCGGTTCAAGGTGCTGCTCTTCGTCGTGGTCATGGTGCTGATCACCACGTGCGGCATGGTGGTCGTGTGGGCGCAGGACGACGAGGAGCCGGTGACCATCCTCGGGACGTGGACGGCCGCGCAGAAGGAGCGGTTCGAAGGCGTGCTGGACGACTTCGGCATCCCCCACCGCTACGAGGGCACCGCGGCCCAACGGGAGGTGCTGCTCTCCAAGGTGCAGTCGGGCGAACCGCCGGACATCGTGATCATGCCGGGCATCGGCGAACTCGCCGAGTACGCCGAGCAGGGCCTCCTCGAACCGCTGAACGGTCTCTACGACCCGAAGGCGTACGGCGCTCCCTGGAAGTCGACCGGGTCGCCCTCCGAACGCGTCCACTGGATCCCGGTCAGGGCGGACCTGAAGAGCATCGTCTGGTACCGCGAGGGCCACGAGCCGGCCACGTCGCCGGCGCCGTTGCGGAAGTGGTGCATCGGCATGGGTGACGACGGCGCCTCCGGCTGGCCCGGCACCGACTGGATCGAGGACCTCGTGCTGCAGCGGGAGGGCCCGGACGTGTACGAGAAGTGGGCGCTGGGCACGGGCCGGACCAAGTGGTGGCGCGGGGAGCCGGTGCGCACCGCCTGGGAGGCATGGGCCGATCTGCTGCGGCAGGACAGGAACGCGGCCCGGCACGCCCTGCTCACCGACCATCGCGGTGAGACGGACAGCAACGGGCTGCTGTTCGGAGGCCGGGACGGGTGCGCCCTGGAGCACCAGGGCTCCTTCGCACCCTCCCTCTACAAGGAGAAGGCCGAGGACGCACGCCTGATGGACTCCGCTCCGCTGCTGCCCGGAGGCGGCAGCCGGGTCCGGGCCCACGAGGTGACGGGCGACTTCGCGGCGCTGTTCAGCGACAGCCCCCAGGCCGAGGAACTGATCAGGAAACTGGCCTCGAAGGAGGGCCAGCAGAAGCTGGCCGACGAGGCGCACGTCTTCTCGGCGAACCGTCAGGTGAAGCCGCAGGGCGGCGCGGTCGGACGCGAGATCGCACGACGGCTCGGTGCGGGACCCCGTTGCCTGGACGCCTCGGACGTCATGGCACCCCCCGTGCGGGACGCCTTCTACGAGGCCGTTCTCCTGACCATCGCGAGGGCCGCCGCCGGTGAGGACGTCGACGTACCGGACCTCCTCGAGGACGTGCAGGAGGTGCAGGACACACAGTCCGCGAGGGGCGCCGACAACACGGCGGCTCCGAAGACGGTGTGCAGCAGGCGGTGAGCGGGCGGTGCCCGCGGCCCCGCGCCCTACGTCGACACCTCGAACCTCACAGAGATCGTGGTGCGTTGACAATGTCAACACAGAGGTTATGCAGTCGATTCACCAACCGCGTGACCTTTGGCCACGCCTCCACGGACGAAACCAAGGGCTCCCGAACGCGGTGAGGGCGTGCCGTCCCCTGCTCCAGCGGACGGCACGCCCCCAAGCCCGCTCAGCCCTCGGACGCGAACCGTACGAACTGCCCCCAGCCTTCGCGGCCGACTTCGAAGGCCGGACGGGTCACGTCCTTGGAGTCCCGTACGTGGACGGCGTGTTCGGCGACCGCGATCTCGACACAGTCGTCGCCCTGGGTGCCGCTGTAGCTGGACTTGAACCAGGCGAGTTCCGACATACCACTGCTCATAGCTCTCCTCGCAGTCGCTCCAGCAGGTCCCGGGATTCTCCAGGGTTCAGGGCCTGCGAGCGCAGTGTGTCATAGCGTCGGCAGAGCAGACTCATCTCTTTCGCGTCGGAGATCAGCCGTCCATTCTGCTGCCCCTCGGAGTAGCCCACGCGACGCCCCTCCGGGGTTTCCAAAATCCGCATAGGCCCGTCCAGGCACCCATGGAACTCCAATTCAACCGGCACCACTTGCAGCGTCACATTGCGCGGCGCGGACAGCTCCAGCACATGATCCAACATGTTCGCCTGAACCTGCGCCCCACCCAGCCCGCGCCGGAAAACCGACTCCTCCACGATGAAGCCGAACGGCACGGTCGGCCGCTCACGCATCATCGCCTGCCGTTCCAATCGGGCTGCGACCTGTGCCTCCGTCTGTTCGTCGGTCAGCAGCGGGATGCTGTTGTCGAACACCGCCCGCGCGTACGCCTCCGACTGCAACAGCCCCGGCACCAACCGGCACTCGTACGTGCACAGGCTCACCGCCTCCCGCTCCAGCCGCGCCCACCGCCGGAACCACACCGCGAGCCCCGCCTCCCCCCGCGTCAGGTGCCGCGCGGCCTTCCGCAGCGCACCCGTGTTGCCCAGCGCCTCCTCCGCGCGCTCCACGAACGCCTCGTCCGGCATCCGGCGGCCCAACTCCACCGACTCCACAGTGTGTTTGGAGTACTGGACCCGGGCGCCCAGGTCGACCCGGCTCAGCCCCGCGTGCTCACGCAACGCCTGGACGACGGCGCCGAACGTCCGCAGGCTGTCCGACGGATGCGGCTCCCGCTCCCACTCCCCCACCGGAACCGCCCGTGCGCCGGCGCTTCCGGCCGCCTCCCCCTCGACCCCGACCACGTCCATCCGCCGCCCCTTTCCTCTCCTGCGTGCCGCGCACCACGACGGCTCCTCACGCCGCCCGCGCCCGCCTCCAGGCTGGCGGATCATCGGACGTACCGTCCACTCTTCGTGTCCGTACGCTGACTCAGCGTACGGGGTGCCACACTCGTCCCCGCCCCGTCCGACCGCCACTCTGAGGTCACGGAGAGCCAGGAGAGACCGTCCGCGTCCACCGCTCACCTGCGGAAACAACCGGACGGCCACCTCCCCTCCCGTGAACTGCCGCCCACCGCGGGCGGCGGCGGCCGGACCCGGCCGCGTCGGACGAGCTGGAAGGTGCAGTCATGCAGAACGGAACCAACCTGTACGCGCTCGACATCAGCGGGGCCTCGTTCACGAAGGCGTGCGGCGGCCCCTGCACCGAAGGGTGCGTGACCCTGGCCCGGATCGGTGAGGACGCCTGGGCGCTGGGCGACAGCAAGCGGCCGGACGCGCAGCCGCTGCGGTTCACCACCGAGGAGCTGGACGCGGCCGGTATCGACCCGGCGCGCTTCGGCCTCGGCGCCTGACCCTCCCTCCCCTCCCCCTCCCTTCCCCACCGCCGGCCGGACCGGGCCCTCCCGCGTCCGGCCGGCGCTCCTCGAAGCGGGAACAGCCCATGCACCACCACGCCTACCTCTGGACCGGCCCGAAGGAACGCTTCGACGACGAGGCCCTGCGGCGGCCCCCGCACCCCGATCCGCCCCCCGCCGGAGGCAGGCCGGAACTGGTCGAGCGCTACCGCCAGGTGGCCGCGGAGTTCCGGACATCGGACCTCCCGCCCCTGGAGACGGCGTACTGGCTCGTCAAGCCCCGCTCACTGGTGCGGGGCACCTGGGACGAGGCCAAGGAGGCGGCGGCCTGGCTCGGCGAGCGACTGGCCGAGTACGCACCCCGGTTCGCGACGGAGGCCGACCGGGACACCGCACGCCTGGCCCGGCTGGTGGACGCCGCCGCCGAACGCCTGCAGTGGGGCGCCGACATCTCGTACGGCCACTACCTCGAACGGCCCTCCTACCTCACCCTGGCCGTGGTCACGTGCTCCCCCAACCGCGCGGTCCCCGAACTGCCCTGCCCATGCGCGTAGCCGGCCGGGGTCTTCACGTACCGCGCGGAGCGGCCCCCCGCACCGCCCCGCGAAGGCGCCTCGGCTTCGGCGAGCGGGTTGAGCCGAGCCGGTCTCCGCGGGTGCGGCACGGCGGACCCGGCACCGCCCGCCCCTGACATCCGTCAGGACCGCTCCCGTCGCTCCTCCTCCTACTGTGTCGTCACAGCCACCGGGCTGCGACGACACAGCGACTCTCGAAAGGCATGACCGTGCGCAAACTCCTCCGCGGGGCCGCCGCGCTGGCTCTCGCGACCGCCGCCGTGACGACAGGCGGTGCGACCCAGGCCCATGCCGCCGACTCGTGGGCCAACTGCCCGTACGGAGCAGTGTGCATCTACCCGCAGAACCAGAACCCCGCCGTCAGCCCCAGCCATGTGTTCTGGGCGTACGGGCCGCACCGCATCTACAACCAGTTCGGCTACCACTGGGTGCTCAACAACCAGTCCGACTACGCGCTCGCCTACCTCTGCAAGAGCGTCGGCACGGACTGCCACGACAGCATCAACTCCCAGGAAGGCCTGTACTTCAACCTCGATCCCATCAACTCGGTCACGCTCTCCGAGTGGCGGCCGACCTGAGAAGACCCCGCACGGCGGCCGTAGCCGCCTTGCCGCTGGTCCTCACCGGGACGGGGACGCCGACGAGGGCGCCGGCGAGAACGACGGCGGGTGAGCCGGCACGGGGGCCGGCTCACCCGCCGTACGCGGCGAGGTGGCGCAGCACCTCGTCGACGTGCGGCCGGGCCTGCTCGGGCACGCCGCCCTGTTCGATGACGGCGCGGTCGCTCGTGCGGTAGCCGGCCGCGACCAGTGCGGGCAGGTCCTCCTTCGGCATCCCCGCCTCCTTGAACCGCTGGTCGAGCCAGCACACGTACCCGCTCATGGTGGCGATCGCGTCCGGCGGCGACATGTGGTCCTTGTCGCCGTCCCCGTCCACGGCCCAGGCCCGGAACACCGACGGCGTCCACATGGCGATGCCGTACTCGTCGGTGGCCGGGCGCCGCGAGGTGCACGCCGGTGACGACGGCGGGGACGCCGCGGCCGTCGTCGTCACCGGAGTCACCGCCGCCGAGCACGACCGTCCCGGCAGGCGCAGCTTGACGGAGGCCAGGTAGTCGATGTGGTAGTTGACCGCCGAGCGCGTCAGATCGCGGCAGGACGCCAGCGGACGCAGTCGCTCCACAATGTCCCCGACGCCGGGCAGGGCGGTGTCCGAGGCGTCACGCAGCCGTTGTTCGCACAGGGCGACCAGGACGAGGAAGTACTTGGCCGTGGGGTCCAGGGCGAAGGGGTGGACGGCCTGTTGCCCGGCGCCGTCGGCGACTTCGTGGCTGAGGTAGGCGTGTTGCGGGGCGAACACCTTGAAGGTGGCGGTCCCTGACAGCGAGGGCAGCACCACTCGGGAGAACTCGAAGGGCACGGGCGCGCCGAGGCGTCCCGGGGCCACGGTGATGTACTCGCCGGCGCCCTCCAGGTTCTCCACCACGTAGGAGACGCTCCGGCTGAAGTTGGACAGCCGCCAGTAATCCCCGGCCGCCTCCAGCCGCCCCGCCCGGCGTGAGACGCCGGGATCGGTCAGGGGAACGGCCACTCCCCCGCCACCGGGCAGACCGCGACCGAAGTCGACGACGTCCCCCGGCCCCAGGTGCAGCAACTCGGGCCTGCCGGCCCCGATGTGGTCGCGTGGATTTTACGCGCGGATCCCGCATGCCGCCGCCGTCCCGGACGCGCCCAGATCCCCGCAACCACCGTCATGCTCCTGCGCGACCGGGATACCGTGACCGAACAACTCCCCTCAGTGATCGGGCCGCCTAGGCAGAGAGGGGGGTCTCGGCCGACCCGGACAGCGGGACGTGGGCGGCCCTGGAGACGGGCGCGGCAGCGCAGATCGGGCAGATTTCGTAAGAGAACCGGTGTCGACCGGGGGAGGCCGCAGTGGGTTACGCGATGGGGCGGATGACGGTGGGCGCCTTCCTGCGGCGGCCGTTCCGTTCGCTGGGCGATGGCGGTTACGCAGGTCTGGTCTTCGTGCTGGCGCGCTCGGCCGACAATCCGGAGTTGCACCGAAGGCTGTTCCGGGAGTGGCCGGACACTCACGACGTCACGTGCCGCTACCTCGGCGTAATCACCCCGGCCCCCCGCTCCGGGCTGGTCATCGACGCAGGCCACTGGCGATCCGAGGACTACGCGACCGCCGTCGAGGGTGTGTCGTGCCTGGGGGAGAGCAGCAGGCTGGATACGCCGTGGCCGCAGGCGAGGTCGACGCTCCGCATGGACGCGTGGCCGCCGCGCAGGGACGTGGAGGGTGGGGGCCCGGCTGACGGTGCCGTCATGGAGGACGTGACCCTCCTTCCGGCCCTGACCCACCCCTTGCGGGAGCACCAGGACGCGCTGACCGCAGCGGCCGGGGAGATGCGGAGGTTCTTCGGCGTCTCCGAGGAGCTGCTGCCGTGTGCCGTCGTCGTCTCCTTGCTGGAGAAGCGAGCGTACGCCGTGGCGCTGGACGACGTCCCCGGCCTATACGCCCTGCTGAAACGGGTGCGTGTCGAGCTGGAGCCGGTTACCACGGAGATCGACCGCCGGGATGCGGAACTGGCTCGAGCACGGGAGGCCCGTCGTGCCCTGCGCTCGGCCGGCGCCCGCAGCAACCTGCCTGCCAGATCCCGCGCGCAGCAGTGGCAGTGGTCGGTGCGGATGAAGCGCCTCGCCGCCGACCTGAGCGGTATCGCGGACCGACTTCCCGACAACGAGGCCGAACTGTGCCGCTGGATGGCCTCGCGGCTCCCTGACCACGGGCCGCTGACAGAGCAGGAGGATCGGTCGGCGCAAACCCTCGCACACCTCCTCGCCCGCTCAGGAGATCACCGCCGCCTGCCGCGGCGACTGCGGCGTGCACTCGCCGTACACAGGGCCGGAGACTTCGGCAACGCCGAACTGGCGGCCCAGCAGGTGGCGTATGCCGCGGAGGAGCGGGCGGTCGAGACGCGGATCGGACAGCTGAAGGCGGAGATCGACGATCTGGGGCGGCGCCTGTACCTGGGATCCGCCGTCGTCGCCGCCGCACAACGGTTCGGCCTGGCCCCCACCACCACCACCGTGAACGTACCAGCCTGGCGAGAACTCACCTGGCCGGTCGAGGTGTTGGTCCCAGCGGAGCAAAACGGCCCGCAGCGGCGTGGCGGCCGTACGATCGGTGCCGGGGGGAACGCGGTACACCACACGTCGGCCGGGACCATCCTCCAGGCCGGGACCATCCACGGGGACGTGCACGTCCACGAACAGCCGATGCCACCCCTGCCGTCCGCCAGAGACGCGGACCCCGGCTGAGTCATTGAGTGCGGCCAGATGGGTCACCATCACCACGACGTCCCCGCCGAGCACCGGCCCCCACCACCCGGTAGGCGTAGGCGGACGGGGTTGAACCGCGGGTGCGGGAGGGGTGGCCCCCGGGATGCACGGACCGCCTCAGTTCTCCGTACACCCCGGGGAGGGGCCCTCGTCGGTGCGCGGCAGCGCGGCGGCGTGGCGGACGACGTCCGCGGCGAGAACATGTCCGGCCGTGGTGAGCAGCCGCGCGAGCCGGCGGAGGACTTCGCCTACACCGTCGAGACCCTCCAGCGCGACCGGGACCGGGCGAGCGGCGGGGCAAGGACTCCGGGTCCACCGCCGAGCAGCAGCCCCGGCGCCGGGCCCGCGCCGGGCGTAGCGACGCCCGCTTCCTCCCCGCCCGGCCCGGAACCTAAGGGTGACTGCCGCCGAGCGTGATGCCGCCGTGGAAGTCCCGGCCCTGGACGACCGTTCCTTGGGTACCGCCCGAGATCTCGTTCGTGACGTCCCCGGACCGTGTGGCTACTTCCGCGTTCACCCGCCGTCGCCAGACCTCCAACGCGGCTGCGAAGTCCGGGTCCTGCCGGGCACGTTCGTTGAGCAGCGCGGCGAGTTGCCCGGCCCGCTCCTCGGTGGGCGGAGGCTCGGCCGACACCTCCAGCTCGCTCTCGCCGGGATGGGACCCCCTTCGGGTGGCCAGGTCACGCAGGGAGGTCCACAATTGCTCCCCGGCCGCGCCGGCCGCCCCCGAAGCGAGAGCCACGAGCAGTCCTGCTGTGATGGGTTCCACGTAATCCCTCCGTACGCTCCAAAATGTGCACTTTTGGGTATGGTGCCCCACAACGGTCTGCTTGGAAGCGCGCACGGCAGCGCTGTACCGATGTTCCCCAAGGCCGGATCAGAAGATGTGGCGCATCGACCGCACGGCCGACTACGGCGCCTTCCAGGGCGCGACCCACGGCCGGTGGCAATACCGCGGCCCGGACCGCCATGGAACGTGCCGCATTGACCGAGCCGAGGGGGAGGTGCTGCGTCTCCTGGCGCAAGACCTGTCGAACGCGGAGATCGCCGCGCGTCTGGTGGTGGGGACCGAAACCGTAAAGTCGCACGTCAGCTCCTTACTGGCGAAACTTGGCGCACGGGACCGCACCCAGGCGGTCATCGCGGTATACGAGTCCGGCTTTGTCTCCCCGGGCTGAGGATCGGGTTGTGACCGGCGGCTGTATCGTTCGTCGCCCTGTTCCTCGGGGTGAATGCCGATCGGTCTACTGACGAGGCGGGCCGGGCCTGTCAGTTCAGGATGCCGTCGTCTTCCTGGATCAGCACGGTCGGTGGCCCTGGCCACCGCCTCGTACAGGCGCCGCTCGGCCGCCGTGCGGGCCTCCGACACCTGCCGGGTCAGCACCGAGACGCCCGGCAGCAGCACACGGTTCTTCCGCAGCCACGTCACCGCGTGGTTGAACAGCGCCACCGGATCCTCGGCGTGTGTCCACGCCTGCCCGTACAGGAAGCCGCGGAACTCCCGGCCCCACTGCCGATCGGTGAAGTCCCGGTACCCAAATCGTTCCTGGATTTGCGCCGGGTGCTCGTACACCGTAGACCTGCGCTCCGGGTACCGCTTCACGCACGAGACGTCCTGGATGCCGAGCTGCCCAGCCAGGCACTCCACGGCCTCCCACGGTACGGCGAGGGGGTCCTCGCCCAGCAACCGGCCGACGTAGCGGATCGTACAGATCTGCACCGCCATCCCCAGCCGGTGCGCGTCCGTACGCCGCAGCGCAATCAGATCACGGTCATCATCGTCGAGGAAGAAGAACCACTCCAGCTCCGGGCGCGTGGGCACCTCGGTGAACGTCCCGTACGCCTCGGCCTGCTCATCAGTCAGAAATTCCATCGGCACGCCCGGACGGTAGCCACCGCCGAAGTCCGCCCGACGCGCTTCCATCGAACTCCAGCGGTGTCCCCGGCCGGTGTGCTATCCGATCAAGATCAATTTCACCGGGATTTCCTGTACCTCAATTACTCACACCCGGAGAGACCCGCGGGTTCAAGGAAACTGAAGGCCCTTCAGCCCGAACCCGCAGGTGCGATGCTCCGCTTCCGGGGATGAACCCGCAGGTTCGCGATCAACTCGCTGGGGCGCGTCCCGTAGCCGATCGTCTCACCCTGTTACGCGGTAGCCGTGGCCTTTGCGGGGATCACGATCAGAGCTGTTGTCGAGAATTGCGCTGCCGTACTCACCGTCGGCGACCCACTCGACCCTTAGGGAGAATCGGACATCATGCTTTCCAGGATTGATCCTGAGTGTCAGTTGTTTCGGATGGTCGGCGGAAACCGTGAAGGGGAAGTCTGTGCGATCGGGTTCGGCCCTTCTGGCCGTTGGCACAACCGAGACAGGGGTTTGCGTGAGGTTCACATCAAACGTGGGTTCATGTGCAGTAACTGCACAATTGTCCGGATGGGAATGCTCTTCTTCGTCCTTCGGGAGAGCCTCTGCGGACAGGACGTTGACTCTGATGCCGGTGACCACGATGGCCTCATCGGTCTTCGCTTGCAGTACGAGGGGAAGCGTGGCTGGTGTGCAGGGGGTGGGGCCTGATGTGTACGCGGTCAGCCCGGGTGGTCCGGAGATCTCGCCCCAGACCCATCCCCACAGGCCTTGAACTGCCCAGAATGAGATGGCCCCTAGCAGCGGCAGAACTACGAGCGTCGCCCAATGCGTCCGGTCGCGTAACGGCGCCCATGGCTGTATTGGGCCCGGCTCAGGCTGCGGTTCCGGTTCCTGCCTTGCGTCACTGTCAGGCTGTGGCGTTGATGCATTTGGGTCCTCAGGCATATCAGCCTCTCTCGGAGCCTATTTTCCCGTACGGCGCATTGTCTCGAATCCGTTGACAGTCAGGTGTGATTCGAGGGAGCCCGCGAGTTCGGTGGCTCGATGTCAGGGGGACGTCGGCCTGGTAGTGGAGTCTCTGGGGCGGTCTCGGCAACCTGCTCCAACAGGGCCCGTGCGGAGTCCGCGTAACGCATCGCGGTCTTCTCGTCGAGCCCGAAGACCTCCGCGAGGTGGAGGGGGTCAGGGCCATGGACCATGGCTTCTTCGAGCTGCCGGTCGACGCGAAGCCGCTCCAGGGTGGCGTCCTGCCCACGCATCGGAGCGCTGATCCAGTGGTTGCTGGCCCGGCTGGTGGTGTTGGCGGTCTGGTTGTTGATCAGTAGGTAGAGGTTCGCTGTGCTCGGCCACCGGCGGCGTCGGTGGTCCAGCCAGTCCGTCAGGAGCTTCAAGGTGAGGTCGTCGAGCGGGCGCGCGCGTCCGGCGATGGTCAGCCGGCGGTTACCGAGGTCGACGTCGTTGAGTGTGAGGGTGGCGATCTGGGCGACCCGGGCGGCGTGGACCGCCGCGAGCGCGAGGACGAGCCGTGCCGCCGGGGTGGTGGCCGCCGCGACAGAGCTCTCGACCTGCTCCGGAAGGAGCGGTTGGAGCACGCTGTACTCGTTCTGCCCGACTTTGATGCGGCTGATGGGGTTGCGGAAGACCAGCCCGTGCCGTTTGGCCCAGGTGAACAGCGAGCGCAGGGCGACGAGTTGGTCATGCCGCTGGTGACCGTGCAGTGTCTTGACGTAGGTGAGGACGTCGTCGCGGGTTACTTCCCGCAGGTGGTGATAGCGGTTCGACCACTCCAGCAGGGCTGGGCGGACTTGGTTGAGGGAGAGCCAGACGGTTCCTTCCCGTCGCGGGAGACTGCGGGGGCCGCCGTCGCGCAGGACGCGGGTCCAGGGCTCAGCTTCCGAGCGGATGCCGGGTGCGAGTCCTTCCAGGCGCCCGACGAGCCAGCGTTCGAAAGACGGTTCGCTGTCGTCCTCGAAGATCCCCATCTCCTCCAGGACCGTGACGACGTGGCCGACGGGCAGGTCCCAGGCCCGTAGCGGGGCGAAGATCTCCGTGTGCCGGATCACGTCGCCTTCGACGTGGCCGGTGAGGACGACAGCCAGGCCCCGGTTGACGGCGAAGCGGATGTTGCGTCCCCAGCCGCGGGCCTCGGCGAATCGGTGGGCGAGGTACTTCGCCCAGGCCAGCCACGGGCTGGCCAGGTCGGCGTCGGCCGGGTCGAGTCGGCCGAAGTCCCGGAGGATCTGCTCGAACAGCGGCGGCTGCCGCCAGCCGGGGTCCGGGCGCCAGGCCGGCGCGGGAGGTGGTTTGCGCGGGGCACCACGCCGTCCTCCCTTCCGCCGGGCCAGGGGCGTCCGTCTTCTGCGGTAGTGCATCTGAACGAAGAACAGCTGATGGTGCCGGACGCCGGCGAGCCGCTCCCGCACGTCCGCCTCGTCTGAGGGTCGGCCGTCAGCCGTCTTCGCACTGAGACGGGCCTGGCACCAGCACAAGCGGCAGTAGTTCCACTTCAGCGGCTGGACGCGACGGCAGTCGGTGCATTCCGCCGCGTCGTGCCCGCGGCTGAACATGTAGCAGGTGTGGCAGAGTCGTCCGCGGAAGTCGCCCCAGGCCAGGCAGCCAGGGCAGGAACTGGTGGGCTTGACGTAGCCCTTCGGGAAGCGTGCCACCGGATCACTCCGGCGGCAGCGACCGGCCGTCCCGGCGCTTGGGGATCACCTTCGGTGCGGCGGCCCCCGAGCCGACAGCCGCCCGGACCGTCTCCTCCTGGCCAGGACGGTGCACCTTCTCCGGCTCCGAGATCAGGAGGTCGCCGATCTCGCAGCCGAGGACGACGCAGATGACGTCCAGGTCCTCCAGCTTCAGGGAGACCGGCTGGCCGGACCAAAACCCGGACATCTTCCCGGCCGAGATCACCAGGCCGTGCTCGGCCAGGCTCCGCTGGAGCTCGGAGGCTTTCCAGATCCCCTTGTTCGCGGCGGTCAGCCGCAGGTTCCACTTCATCGCAGAAGTCCTTCCAACCGCTTCGCGGCCCGCTGCTGCCCGGCCACCCAGGCGTCCTCGACCCGGGTCTGCTGGACGTGGACGTATCGCATGGTCATGGCGATCCAGGCATGTCCGAGGACTTCCTGGATCGCGATCAGGTCGAGTCCGCCGAGGTAGAGCTCGGACGCGCAGAAGTGCCGCAGGACGTGCGGGGTGAGCTTGTCACCCCAGCCCGGCAGATGCGCCATGGCCGCGGCCTTGAGCCCATTGCGCAGAGCATCGTCGCCGACCCGGCCCGAGGAGCCGTCGGCGCGTCTGCGTTCGGAGGGGAACAACGGAGCGCCGGGGCGGGTGTGGTCGTCGTCGAACTGGCCCCAGACGTCCTCGACGAACCAGCGGAGCGTGCGGTCGGCGCCGTTGATCAGGGGGACCATCCGCTCGCGCGGGCCCGAACCCCGGGCTCCCTTTCCGTGCCGGACGTGGAGCTTGCCGAAGCGCCCCAGGTCCCACTTGATGTCCGCCAGATCGAGCTTGCACGCCTCGCTGACCCGGAGCCCGACCTGGGACATCAGTTTGGCGGCGGTGTAGTTCCGGGCGGTCGGGGCGAACTTCCGGCAGGTTGCCAGCTCGCCCCCCGGTGAACAGCGTCTTGACCTCCGGCCCGGACGGCGGAATCCGCAGTGCCGCATCCTTCGACCCGCGCGGCCGGTTCATCTCGTCGATCGGGCACTCGATCACCCGGCCGGTCATCCGGTGGACCTCGACCTTGTGCCGCAGCTCCAGGAACAGGAAGTACGTGGTCAGCGCCTGAGAGCGCCCCAGCCGGGTGCCGCTCGGCGATGCTCGCAGTACCTTCCCGAAGTACGCGTCGGCGTCGGGCGGCTCCATCTCCCACAGCGGTCGGCCGAACCAGGACCGCATCTGCTCCAGGTGCCCGACGTCGCCGCGGATCGTGCCGTCCGCCAGCCTGGCTGAGGCCCGCGCCAGCACGAACCCTGCCAGCACGTCGGTCTCGAACTGCTCCAGCTCCTCCGCCGTGGCCGGCAGCCGGACATCGCGTAGGTCTCGTACGACAGCCAGCGCCAACCCGAGCCCCCTCACCTTCACCCCGATCGTGAACCGATCAGGCATGGTGAGAACGCTTCAGGAATCCCGAAGTTACGTCAGCCCGCGAACCACTGCCGGAGAGAAGAGGAACCCCCTGGCCACGAGGTCGTGGACTCAGCGTGGCTCAGAGCAACCCACGGGATGTCGCACATACCGTCCGCCGCGCCGGGGCGGACGCTCCGGACGGGGTGCCGCACGAGTGGGCCGTGGACGGCGGGTCGGTCGGCGCGCCGCGGTGCCGCGAAGGCTCCCCACCGACCGCCGGACCGCTCGACCGCCCCGGTCGCGGACGCACTCCGGGGCGTCGGGAACCCTCTGCCGTCTTCCCGCGTTCCTCACACAGCGTCGCGGGAATCCGGCGTACCGCCCGCTTCCCCCCCGTACGCCTACTCTCCGTACGGGGCGCGGCACTCGCCCCCGCCCGCGCCCGGCCGCCACTCTGACGGCATGAACCACGCAACACCCCAAGCGGGCGCCCCCGCCGGCACCTTCACCCAGCTGCTGTCGTCCACGCGGCGCGGCGCCCGTCTCGCCCGGCTCCTCGCGGTGACCGAGCTGCGCTCCCGGGGCGCCTCGCAGGAGCTCACGGAGCATGCCGAACTCGTCGTCGCGGAGCTCGCCGCCAACGCCGTCCTGCACGGCCGCGTTCCCGGCCGCTGCTTCCGGCTGACCCTCGTCCTCGACCCGTCCACCCGCCGCCTCCGCATCGAGGTCAGCGACGCCCGCGGAGACCTCCGCCCGCTCCCCTGCCCCACGGCCACCGCACTCGACGCACTCTCCACCGGCGGACGCGGCCTGACCCTCGTCGCCGCCCTCGCCGACCACTGGGACTGCGTCCCCTACCCACCCAGCGGCAAGACCGTCCGGGCGGTGCTGACGACATCGGCCGACGCGTGACGGCGGCGGCCCGAGCGCTTC
This sequence comes from Streptomyces sp. NPDC016640, assembly GCF_043076215.1. Taxonomy (NCBI): domain Bacteria; kingdom Bacillati; phylum Actinomycetota; class Actinomycetes; order Kitasatosporales; family Streptomycetaceae; genus Streptomyces; species Streptomyces sp. NPDC016640. Next base: position 115,004 of record NZ_JBIBRG010000007.1, on the reverse strand, counting down.
GGCTGTTGCCGGTCGGGTCGACCATGCGCACGGTGCGGTTCGCCTCCGCGGTCTCCGTGTTCTCCGGGCGCCGCAGGCACCACAGGTGGACGGGCAGCGCGTGGGAGGTCGCCGTCCCCGGCGGGAGGGCGACGACCTGGCGCACGATGCCCCGGCGCACGAGCTCGGCCCGGATACGGCGGCCCGCCTTGCGGTAGGCGACCGAGGCCGGCATCACCATGAGGACCTGGCCGCCGCGCCCGGTGTGCGCGTAGGCGTGCTGGAGCCAGGCGAGCTCTCCTTCGGCCTTCGACGGGGTTCCGAGCTCCCAGCGGGAGTCGAGCAGCAGTTCCTCCCGTCCCCACTCGGTCACTCCGGCCGGCGGGTCACAGACGACCAGGTCCGCCCTGAGGTCCGGCCACTCGTCCGCGCGCAGGGAGTCGCCCGCCACGATGCGCACGTCCGAGCGGCCCAGGAGGCCGGCACGGAGTTGCGCGAACCGGGCGCTGTCGGCGTCCGCCTCCTGGCCGTGGCAGCGCACTCCCGTTTCGGCGGCGACGGACAGGAGCAGCACCCCGATTCCGCAGGCGGGATCGAAGACCGTGGCGCCGGCCGGCAGGTCGGGGCGAAGTGGCGCACGGCGCGCACCACGCACTCGGGAGTCACCTGCTCGGATCCGGCCCGCCGGGCGGAGTCCATGAACCGTTCGGTCAGCCCCTTCACCAGATCGACGGGCGCTTCGGTCCGGGCGAGTCTCCGCAGCCGGGTGGCGACCTCGTCCGGCAGCCCGGGCTCACGCTCTCCGGCCAGCATCGCGGCCACCCCGGCCAGGCCCGTGACCATCTGTTCCCCGAACGCGGCCCGCATGGCCTGCCACAGCTCGACCCCGGGCGACACCTCCTGGCCCTTGCGCTGCCTGTCCAGCCACTCCTGGACCTCGGCGAGCGCGTAGAGCGGACTGTTGACGGCGCCTCCCGCCGGCACGGGGAAGTCGTCGTAGCGCCGACGCCAGTTGGAGACGGCAGCCCGGGTGACCCCGGCCAACCGGGCGATCTCGGACCCGGTGACGAGGGGGCCGACCGGCGGTCTCCTCGAGACGTACAACCTTCTGGGGAGTCGGCCGGTCTCTTCAGCGACCGCCCTGGTCGCATTTACGAGGAGACCGTCATTACCGCCATACGCAAGACCCTCACCGCCACCGCCGTCGCCACCGTGGTCCTGGCCGGTTCCGCCGCCTGCGGCACGGTGGAGAACCTGTCCGCCGGCCAGAAGCTCGACCGTGCCTTCGACAAGCTCGGGAAGGAGCGCTCCCTCTCCCTCGAGCTGGCCCTGGACACCGACGCGGCGACGCTGAAGGCGATGGGCGCCGAGACGGAGCCCGGCGAGCAGATGCCCGACGGGGTCGCCGAGTGGCTCAGCGACGCGCGGATCTCCGTCTCCGTGCAGTCCAGGAAGCCGCTCGAGAAGTCCGGTGAGAAGGACTTCACCGCCATGGCGGTGAAGTTCGGCGGCCCGGACGGCGCCCTGTTCGAGTACCGGCTGGTCGGCGACTACACCTATGTCCGCGCCGACGTGGACGCGTTCGCCGAGATGTCGGGCAGCCCCATGCCGTCCGCCGACGAACTGCCCGACAGCGCCGGGGCGTTCAAGAAGCTCCTGACCGGTGACTGGATCAAGGTCTCGACGAAGGAGATCGAGGAGACCGGCGAGCAGATGGCGGGGGCCGGGGGTGGGACGTCTTCGGCCGAGCCCACGCTGGACGCCGGGACGCAGAAGAAGCTCGTGAAGGCGCTGCGGCAGGTCATCGCCCGGGAGGTCGACTTCAAGACCTCCGGCGGAGAGGACGGCACGGAGCACATCGAGGCCACGGCCCCCTTCCGCACCCTGCTGACCGAGCTGTTCGACAAGCTGCGCCCGCTGGCGGACGAACTGCCGCCGGGAGCCGAGCTGCCGACCGCCAAGGACTTCAAGGACGCGCCGGACGAGAAGGTCACGGCCGACTTCACGCTGAAGAACGGCGAGCTGTCCGAGGTCTCCGTGGACCTGGCCAAGCTGGCGGAGAAGGCGAAGGTCAAGAAGTTCGCGCTGGTGCTGCGCCTGGGCGAGGGCGAGCAGGCCACGGCTCCGGCGGGAGCTACCGAGGTGCGCATCGACGAGCTCATGGAGGGCTTCTTCGGCGGTGCGGCGGGCGGTGGCTTCGCGGAGGAGGAGTTCACGGACGTGCCGCAGGGCTGACGCCCGGCGGGCACACCACCCTCGCACCCGCCGGACGGCCGGGCCGACGGTCCGGCCGTCCGGCGGGCGGGGGCACCCGGGCAGTGTTCGGGGGCGCGGCCTCACCTTCCGGCGGCCGGCTCCGCGGCGGCGGTGGACGCCACCGTGTCCCAGTGGGCCGTGCGGTCGCACCAGCGGTTCAGCAGGGTCTGGTCGTGGCCCACGGCGAGCAGGCCCGCGCCCGTCGACGCGCGGTAGTCCTCGACCACCGCGACCAGCGCGGCCGTGGTGGAGGCGTCCAGCATCGCGGTCATCTCGTCGCAGATCAGCCAGCGGGGGCGCAGCACCAGCGCGCGGGCCAGGCAGGCGCGTTGCAGCTGGCCGTCGCTGACCTCGTGGGGGCGGCGGGTGAGCAGGTCCGGGGTCAGGCCGACGGTTCCGGCCAGTTCGGCCACCCGGTCCGGGACGGCCGCGCGCCGGCCGGTGGCGCGCAGGGGTTCGGCGATCAGGTCGGCCAGGCGCAGCCGGGGGTCGGCGGAGAGGCGTGGCTGCTGGAAGACGACGCCGAAGGCGGTGCGCAGCGAGCGGGGGGCGCGGTGGCGCCAGTGGCGTACCGCGGTGCCGTCGAGGAGGACGGTTCCGGCGTCGGGGCGGTGCAGGAGGGCGGCGACGCGGGCGAGGGTGGACTTGCCGCATCCGCTGGGGCCGAGCAGGCCGACGGCCTCGCCGGGGGCGACGGTGAGGGAGGCGTCCCGTACGGCGGGGGCGCGGCGGTCGTAGCCGGCGGTGACGGCGCGCAGTTCAAGCACGGAGGTCCTCCGTCGCGGGGGTGTGGGCCGCCGGGACCGGGTGGTGGCAGGCGACCGGTCCGGTGAGGGGCGGGAGCACCGTGCACGCCTCGTCGGCCCGCTCGCAGCGGGCGGCGAAGGCGCAGCCGGCGGGGAGCGCGCCGAGTTCGGGGGGCATCCCCGGGATGGGGGTGAAGGCCCGGTCGGGCAGTGCCTCCAACAGGCCCCGGCTGTAGGGGTGGCGGGGGCCGGGGGCGCCGAAGAAGGAGTCGGCGTCGGTGAGTTCGACGATGCGGCCCGCGTACATGACGGCCACGCGGTCGGCGATGCGTTCGGCCGCCGCCAGGTCGTGGGTGATCACCAGCAGCGCCCGGTCGCCGTCGGCGTCGACGTGGCGGCGCAGTTCGTCGACGGTGCGGTCCACCAGGTCGCGGTCCAGGCCGGTGGTGGGTTCGTCGGCGAGCAGCAGGGGTGCCTCGCCGACGAGGGCGAGCGCGGTGGCCGCGCGCTGGGCGAGGCCGCCGGAGAGTTCGTGCGGGTGACGGTCGAGGTGGTCCGGCGGGAACGCGGCGCGCTCGGCGGCCTGTTCGGCCGCGGTGCGCAGGGCCGCGCGGCCGCGGACGCCGGTCAGTTCGGCGACCGTCTCCTCCAGCTGGGAGCGGATGGTGCGTACCGGGGTGAGGTGGGCGGCGGGGCTCTGCGGGACGAGGCCGACCCTGCGGCCCCGTACGGCGCGGGCGAGGGTGCGTTCGCCGGCGGTGAGCAGGTCGAGGTCGCCGAGCAGGGCGTGCCCGGCGGTCTGGGCGTTGGCCGGGAGGAGTCCGAGCAGGGCGGAGGCGAGGACCGACTTGCCGCAGCCGCTCTCGCCGATCAGGGCGAGGCACTCGCCGGGCGCCACGTCGAAGTGGGCGTCGGTGACGGCGGCGATCCGGCGCCCGCCGGGCAGCAGGAAGCGCACCGACAGGCCGCGGACCGACAGGACGGGGGGTCGCTCGGTCACAGCATGAGCTCCGATCGGCGGCGGGGACTGATCCGCTCCCGCCAGACGCCGGCGAGACCGGCGAGGGCGAGGGTGGGGATGATCAGGAAGAGACCGGGGAAGAGCGTCGGCCACCACTGTCCGGCGAGCAGGGAGCCGCGGGCGCCCTGGATGAGGGTGCCGAGGCTGGCCGTGTGGGTGGGCAGGCCGAGGCCGAGGAAGGACAGCGCCGACTCGTGCCACATGGCGTGCGGCACCATCAGTACGGCGGCGAGCCCGGCCTGGGGCAGCACGGCGGGCAGCAGGTGCCGTACCGCCACCCGCCACCGGGAGGCGCCGCCGGAGACGGCCGCGTCGATGTGGGGGCGGGAGCGCAGCGAGAGGACCTCGGCGCGGACGATCCGGGCGGTGGACAACCAGTGGGTGAGGGCGACGGAGACCACCACCGGCCAGACCCCCGGGCGGAACATGGCGACGATGAAGATGCCGAGCAGCAGGTGCGGGACGGAGGAGAAGGTGTCGACGAGCCGCATCACCAGGCGGTCGGCCCAGCCGCCGAGCGCCCCGGCGGCGGCGCCGACGGCGGTGCCGATCACGGTGGCGGTGAGCGCGGCCACCACGCCGACGAGCAGGGAGACCCGCAGTCCGTAGACGCAGCGCAGCAGCAGGTCGCGGCCCACGTCGTCGGTGCCGAAGGGGTGGGACCAGGACGGCGGCAGGAGTTTGGCGGCCAGGTCGACGGCCTGCTGGTCGAGCCGGACCAGCGGGGGTACGAGGAGGACCGCGAGGACGGTCACGGCGACCAGGGCGGCGCTGACGCGCAGCCGGAGGGTGTGGGTGGAGCGGCGGGCGGTGCCGTGCGAGCGCCATGCCGTGGTGGTGGCGGGCGCCTTCCCGGCGGTGGTGTCAGCCATGGGGGTCACATCTCATTCAGCTTCACCCTCGGGTCGGTGAGCCCGTAGAGCAGGTCGGCGAGGAGGTTCCCGGCGAGGACGGCGGCGGTGGCGAGGGTGGTCAGCGCGGCGAGCAGCGGGAAGTCGACGGCGGTGGCCGCCTCCACGGTGGCCGCCGCGATGCCCGGCCAGCTGAAGACGGTCTCCACCAGCAGGGCGCCGGTGATGAGTTCGGGGACCCGGGAGCCGATCAGGGTGAGCACGGGCAGCAGCCCGGAGCGCAGGGCGTGACCGAGCAGCACGGTGCGTTCGCCCAGGCCGCGGGCGCGGGCGCCGCGCACCGGGTCCTCCGCGAGGGCGTCGCCGACGCCCTGACGGACGTAGAGGGTGAACCAGGGCAGCTGGGAGACGGCGAGGACGCCGGCGGGCAGCACGAGGTGGCTCACGACCTGTCCGGCGCTGACGTGGTCGCTGCCGGTGTCGGTGAGGCCGCCGGCCGGCAGGACGTCCAGGTGCAGGGCGAACAGCCAGATGGCGAGCAGGGCGATCCAGAAGACCGGCGCCGCCTCCAGGGCGTAGGCGAGGGAGGTGACCGTGCGGTCGAGGAGCGAGCCGGGGCGGCGGGCCGCGAGGACGCCGAGCACGGTCCCGAGCAGGACGGCGGCGGCGAACGCGACGGCGCACAGCAGGGCCGACCAGACCAGGCGTTCGCCGATGACCTCGGCGACGGGCTGCCGCATGACGGTGGACCGGCCGAGGTCGCCGCCGAGCGCGGAGGTCAGCCAGTCCCACCAGCGGGCCGCGAACGGCCGGTCCACGCCGAGGTTGTCGCGCAGCCGGTCCAGGGTCTCCTGGTCGGCGCCGAGCGCGGCGGTGCCGGCGTAGGCCTTGACGGGGTCGAAGGGGGACGCGGCGGCGACGGCGAACACGCCGAAGGTGACGATCAGGAGGACCGGCACGGCGGACAGGGCCCGCCGTGCCGCCAGTCGTGCCATCGCTCCCCAGGGCGGGGGTGTCATGTGCTCGGCTGCCAGTCCTCGACGTTCCACCAGGGGCCGCTGGCGAAGCCGTGTTCGTGCGGCTCGGTCTGGGTGGTCAGGTCCTTCCAGCGGTCGGCGAGGACGTAGACGTGGTCGATGTGGGTGAGGAAGGTGTAGCCGGGGTTCTTCACCAGTTCGCGCTGGAGGTCGTGGTAGGCGGCCCTGCGGTCCTCGGGGTCCTGGCCCCGGCGGCCGGTGTCGAGGGCCCGGTCGACGGCCGGGTTGTCGTAGCGGGCCATGTTGTTGAAGCCGTCTCCGGCGAGGGAGGAGTGCAGCAGGGTGTAGAGGCCGAAGTCGGGGTCGCCGGTGCTGCCGAAGCCGGCGAGCACGGCGTCCTGCTTCATCCGGGGTTCGATGACCTCCCAGGTGGCGCTCTCCACCCGGACGTCGATGCCGGCCTTCTTGGCGTCGGAGGCGTAGGCGAGGGCGTGGTCCTGGCGGACCTTGTCGCCCGAGGGGTAGTAGAGGGTGAAGCGGGCGGGCCGGCCGGCCTTGGCGCGGATGCCGTCCCCGCCGGGCTTCCAGCCCGCCTCGTCGAGGATGTCCCGGGCCTTGGTGAGGTCCTGCGGGCGTTCGACGTCCTTCGCGAACCAGGGGTCGTCGAGGGGCAGCGGACCGTAGGCGGGGCGGCCCGCGCCGTCGAGGATCTTGTCGACCATGGCCCGGCGGTCCACGGCGAGGTCCAGGGCGCGGCGGACGGCGGTGTCGCCGGTGACCGGGTTGCCGGTGGGGAGGGTGACGGCGCGGAAGTCGTAGGACGTCGCCCGGTACGTCTTCCTGTCGTCGTCGCCCTTGAAGGTGGCGGCGAGGCTGGGCGGGAGGGTCGCGCCGTCGAGGTCTCCGGAGCGCAGCCGGGTGGCGCGGACGTCGTCGTCGGCGATGATCGCCATGGTGAGCTTCTTCACCTCGGGCACGCCGCCCCAGTAGTGCGGATTGGCCTTGAAGGTGAGCTTTTCGCCCTTGCTCCAGCCGGTGAGGACGTACGGTCCGGTGCCGATCGGCTCGGTGTTGAAGGAGCCGGTGTTGGGGTCCTGCCCGCCGGCGACGTGCTCGGGGACGATGGGCAGGACGGTGCGGGCGGCGAAGGCCGCGTAGGGGTGGTCGAGGGTGAAGACGACCTTGTCGTCGCCCTCGGCGCGGACGTCCTTGACGGCGTCCAGTTCGCTCCTGGCGGTGTTGTTGGTCTTCTCGTCCAGCACGGTGCGGTAGGTGAAGACCACGTCGTCGGCGGTGAGCGGTTCGCCGTCGCTGAACTTCACGCCGTCGCGCAGGGTGTACGTGTAGGTGCGGCCGCCGTCGGTGACCTCGGGGAGCGCCTTCGCCAGGGCTGGTCTCAGTTCCAGGCCGGCGTCCCGGGCGAGCAGGCCGTCGAAGATCTTGGAGTTGCCGTCCTTGCCGTAGCCGAGCAGGGGGCTCAGGGTGTCCGGTTCGGAGGGGACCCCGATCACGACGGATTCGGCGGGGGCCCCGCTGTCCGCGCCGCCGTCGCCCGGCGCCGAGCAGGCGGCGACCGCGCCGGCCGTCGCGAGTGCGACGGCGGCGCCCCGTATACCTCGGGTCGTCATCGAACCTCACATCCCTGTTGCCCGAAAATCGTTGTTGCATATTAAGTGCAGCAGGGCTCTACCCAGGACGGCACCCCCTCAGTCCCCGGCTCCGCCGGGCGGCGCCCTCCGCGTCAAGGGCGCAGGTGTGCGCCGGGGCGCGAGCTGCCGGGCGTGGTCCGCGCGTCCCCTGTGACCGCTTGCCACCGGACCGGAACGCGCACCACTGTCACCACGCCTCGGTGACGGGAAACCGGTGCGGCACCGGTGCGGCCCTCGCCACTGCGACCGGGAAGTCCGGCTCCGGTCCGTACGGACGGCCACCGGGTCCTTCGGGACCCGGGAAGGCGGAGCACGGGCGGGTGGTACCCGTCAGCCAGGACGCGGGGGCCGCGCCGACCGGCACGGCCGTCGGCCCCCGCACTCCGGAGGAACCGGCGGCGACGGTGGTGGCGGAGCGCCGACGCCGCGCCCGCGGCCGGGGCGCCCGGAGGCCACGGGGCGGGAGGAGGACCGGGCGTACCGGCCGGCCGCCTCCGCCTCGGCGCGGCGGCGCTGCCACTGCCCGGGTCCGGACAGCGGCCTCACGGCCGGGCGACCGGCGGTCCGCCCGGCCGTGAGGAGCCTCGCCGGCCCCTAGGCCACGGACCGGAAGGCGGGCAGGTACCCGTTCGACTGGCCGACGGCCTTCGGGTGGTAGGAGTTGCCGATCGGGAACGTCACGCTGTGCAGCCACGCGTCGCCCGAGCACAGTTCGTGCCCGGTGAACTCGTCCGCCACGCCGGAGAAGGTGAACCCGGCGTCGGCCGCCCGCTTCGCGAGCACGTCGTTCAGCACGACCGAGGCGTCGTTGATCGCGCCGCGCTCGGTCTCGCTGAGCCCCGCGATGCAGCTGCCCGAGAGTCTGTAGAAGCGCGGGTACCCCAGCACCACCACGTGCGCCCGCGGGGAGCGGGAGCGGATCCCGGCGTACAGCGAGTCGAGCCTGCCCGGCAGGGAGTTGCGCATCTGCGAGACGGCGGTGCCGACCCTGCTGACGCAGGTGGCCTCGCTCTGCAGCACGCAGGTCTGCATGACGTCCGCGAAGCCGACGTCGTTGCCGCCCGCCGTGACGCTGACGAGCGTGGTCGACGAGGTCAGCGCGCCCAGCTGGCCGCTGGACACGCTCGACGTCGTCGCGCCCGAGCAGGCGACGAACCGGAACGACGCCGGTGCGTTGGCGGCCGCCCACAGGGACGGGTACGCCTGGGTGCTGCGCTTGCAGTCACCGCTCTCGGAGGTGTAGCTGCCCGCACCCACTCCGGAGGAGTAGGAGTCGCCGAGCGCCACGTAGTTGTCGCCGGCCGCGGCGGCCGGCTGGGCCAGGCCGAGCACGGTCGCGGCGCCCAGCACGAAGACCGCGAGGGATGTCCCAAATGACCGCATGGACATGACAATCCGTCCTTCACAGGTGAGGGATGTGGGGGTGACCGATGGAGCCGCCATGGTTGTAGCAGGCTCCGGTACCAGCCGGTAACACCCGGACGGAAAGTCATCCGGAATGCCCGAATGATCGTTCCGCCGACCGTGCTCCGCGCGTAGACAAACCCCCGGCGGACCGTCAAACGCAGGAATTCCAGTCGTACTTCAGGGCCCCGTCCCCTGGTCGGGCGGGCCCCCGGGGCCGGCCGTACGACGGCGTGGGCCGGCCGTGCGGTGGGGGGCCGGCTCCACGGCGGCGACGCGGCCGGCGAGGAGGGCCGGGGCGGCCACCGCGCGGGGCGGGGCGGCCTCGTCGGGGCCGCCGGGGGCCAGGGTGCGGACGTGGGCGGACTTCGGCTCGCTCCAGCGGGCGGACCGGCCGGCGGTGAGCGTGCCGCGCAGTTCCGCGAGCTTCAGCGGGCTCGCCCCGGCGCCGCCGGTGAGGGTCCGGGCCCCGGCCGTGCGGTGCTCCTCGACGGCGGCGGCCGGTTCGGCGTCGTTCATCACGGGCCGGCCGCCGGGCGATCCCGTTCGTGTCGCGACGGGAGCCCCGGAGCCGGAACGGCGGCTCGGCGCGGGGTGAGCCGCCGGGCCGCTGCCGGTCAGCCCTCGACCAGGGTGATGTCCTGACGGTGGACGGCGTGCGGGACGGGCAGCAGGACGATGCCGCTGGGCCGCAGTTCCATCAGGGTGATCTCGACGCGGGCCGGGCCGGCCGTCACCGCGCCGGCGGGCGCCCTCCCGGTGTTCTCCCAGCGGTGCTCCTTGCCGTCGCACACCGCGCTGGTGCCGCCGATGGCGTAGTGGACCGGGGAGGAGGACTGGTTCACCGCCGAGCTGACGAAGACCCGGCCGGTGCTGTCCTGGCAGCGGTAGGTGCCGGAGAGGGTGACGGTGCCGCCGGCGATCCGTCCTTCCGCGTCGACCGTCACGGACGCCGAGGGGACGGAGGGGGCGGTCGCGGCCGCCGCCGAGGGGACCGCCACGGCGGAGCCGAGCAGCAGGGCGGCACCGGCGACCGCGCCGAGAAGGGGACCTGGGGACATGGGAAACCTCCGGAAAGAGACGGGAATGAGGCTTTCCACTCGTACCCGGCGCGGTACTCCCGGACCACTCGACGTCACCCCTTCGGCGGCCACGCCGGACGCCCGACGCACCGGACCGGCCGATCCCGGAGATCCTCAGGGCAGCACCGCGAAGCCGTCGAGCTCCACCAGCGCCCGTTCGTCCCAGAGCCGGACCACCTCGACGACGGCCATCGCCGGGTAGTCGCGTCCGGCCAGCTCCCGCCAGACACGGCCGAGTTCGCGGGCGTGGGAGCGGTACGCGCCGACATCGGTGGCGTAGACGGTGACGCGGGCCAGGTCGGCCGGGGTGCCGCCGGCGGCGCGCAGGGCGGCGAGGAGGTTGGCGAGGGCCCGGGTGAACTGTTCGGGCAGGGTGTCCCCGGCCACCTCGCCGTCCGCGTCGAGGGCGGTCTGGCCGGCCAGGAACACCAGCCGGGAGCCGGTCGCCACGACGGCGTGCGAGAAACCGGCCGGCGGGGCGAGCCCGGGCGGGTTGACGCGCTCGGCGCTCACCGGTCCTCCAGGTTCCTGTACAGCTCCTTGGCGATGATGCCCCGCTGGACCTCGCTCGCGCCCTCGTAGATCCGGGGCGCGCGGACCTCGCGGTAGAGGTGTTCGAGCAGGTGCCCGCGTTGCAGGGCGTGCGCGCCGTGCAGTTGCACCGCCCGGTCCACGACGTACTGCGCGGCCTCGGTGGCCAGCAGTTTCGCCATCGCGGCGCGCCGGGGGACGTCGTCGGCGCCCTCGTCGTACGCCGTCGCCGCCGCGTACACCATCAGCCGGGCCGACTCGGTGCGCAGGGCCATCTCGGCGACCTGGTGGGCGACGGACTGCAGGTCCCTCAGCTTGCCGCCGAAGGCGTCCCGCCGCGCGGTGTGGCCGAGGGTCGCGTCCAGGGCGGCCTGGGCCATCCCGACCGCGAAGGCGCCGACGCTGGGCCGGAACAGGTTGAGGGTGTCCATGGCGACCCGGAAACCGCCGTCCGGCTCGCCGAGGACGTCGTCGGCACCCACCGGTACGGCGTCGAAGGCGAGGGCGCCGATGGGATGCGGGGAGAGCATGTCGAGGCCCGTTCCGGTGAGGCCCGGGCGGTCGGCGGGCACCAGGAACGCGGTGACGCCGCGGGCGCCGGCGCCGGGGGTGGTGCGCGCGAAGACGGTGTAGAAGTCGGCCTCGGGGGCGTTGGAGATCCAGCGCTTCTCCCCGGTCAGCCGCCAGCCGGACGGGCCGTCGGGGCGGGCGGTGAGCGACAGCGCCGCCGCGTCGGAGCCGGCGCCCGGCTCGCTGAGCGCGAACGCCGCGACCGCGCTGCCCTCGCTCACCCGGGGCAGCCAGCGGGCACGCTGGGGCGGGGTGCCGTGGGCGTGCACGGGGTGGGCGCCCAGGCCCTGGAGGGCGAGGGCGGTCTCGGCCTCGGTGCAGGAGCGGGCCAGGGACTCCCGCATCAGGCACAGCTCGAGCGCGCCGGAGGTGAACAGGCGGGTCAGCAGGCCGAGGGCGCCGAGTTCCGCGACCAGGGCGCGGTTGACCCGGCCGGGTTCCCCCTGCCCGGCGAGCGGGCGCAGGCGCTGTGCGGCCAGCGCGCGCAGCTCGGCGCACCAGGCGGCGTGTGCCGGTTCGAGCGAGAATGCGGTCATCGCCGGTCCCTTCCCTCGCCGCCGGGCCACTCCCGAGACTATCGCGAACCGTTGACTGCCGTCACCGACGCGATACGCTCCTGGTGCGAGCCCACCACGCCGAGGGGGCGGACCGCCATGAAGCCAGGGGCCACCGCGCACGTCGACACCTTCGCCCGCGACCACCTCCCGCCGCCCGGCCAGTGGCCCGAGCTCCGCTTCGACCTGCCGGAGCTGCGCTACCCCGAGCGGCTGAACTGCGCGGCCGAACTGCTGCACGGCCCGCCCGGCGACCGCCCGGTGTTCCACACGCCCGACGGCACCTCGTGGACGTACGGCGAGCTGCGCGCCCGGGTGGACCGGCTCGCGCACGTCCTCACCGGCGGTCTCGGGGTGATCCCCGGCAACCGGGTGCTGCTGCGCGGCCCCACCACGCCCTGGCTGGCCGCCTGCTGGCTGGCGGTGCTGAAGGCGGGAGCGATCGCGGTGACCGTGCTGGCCCAGCAGCGCCCGCGCGAGCTGAGCACCATCTGCTCGATCGCCGGGGTCCGCCACGCCCTGTGCGACATCCGGGCCGTCGACGACCTCGCCCGGTCCCGGGTCCCGGGCCTGCGGATCACCACGTACGGCGGCGGCTCCCCCGAGGACCTGCTGAACCTCCCGGCGCCCGGCACCCCGTACGAGGCGGTGCCCACCGCGGCCGACGACGTGGCGCTGATCGCCTTCACCTCCGGCACCACCGGACGCCCCAAGGGCTGCATGCACTTCCACCGGGACGTGCTGGCCATCGCGGACACCTTCTCCCGGCACGTCCTGAGGCCGGTCGCGGACGACGTGTTCGCCGGCAGTCCCCCGCTCGGCTTCACCTTCGGCCTGGGCGGTCTCGTGGTGTTCCCGCTGCGCGCCGGCGCGAGCGCGCTGCTCCTGGAGCAGGCGCGTCCCGAGCAGCTGCTGTCCGCGATCGCCGGACACCGGGTGTCGGTGCTGTTCACCGCACCCACCGCCTACCGGGCGATGCTCGGCGCGCTGGACTCGCACGACGTCTCGTCGCTGCGGCGCTGCGTGTCGGCGGGCGAGCACCTGCCGGCCGCGACCTGGCACGCCTGGCACGAGCGCACCGGGCTGCGCGTCATCAACGGCATCGGCGCCACCGAACTGCTGCACATCTTCCTCTCCGCCGCCGACGAGCGGATCCGGCCGGGCACGACCGGCGTCCCGGTGCCCGGATGGCAGGCGCGCGTGCAGGACACCGACGGCACGCCCGTGCCCGACGGGGTACCGGGACTGCTCGCGGTGCGCGGCCCGGTCGGCTGCCGCTACCTCGCCGACCCGCGTCAGCGGGAGTACGTGCGCGACGGCTGGAACATCACCGGCGACACCTGCGTCCGCGACCCCGACGGCTGCTTCCGGTACGTCGCCCGCGCCGACGACATGATCGTCTCGGCCGGGTACAACATCGCGGGCCCCGAGGTCGAGGACGCCCTGCTGCGCCACCCGGACGTCGTGGAGGCGGCGGTGGTCGGGCGGGCCGACGCGGCACGCGGCCAGGTCGTGGTGGCCTACACGGTGCTCAGGAAAGGCGCCGAGCGCGACGCCGGGGCGCTGCGCGCCTTCGTCAAGTGCGAACTCGCGCCCTACAAGTGCCCCCGCGAGATCGTCTTCATGGACGCGCTGCCGCGCACGGCCACCGGCAAGCTCCAGCGGTTCCGGCTCCGCGCCGCCGCGGGGACGGGAGATGACCAGGGGTGATGCCGGGGAACCGCACCCGTCCGCACGACCTAAGATGATCAACGTGTCCGACGATCATGCTCCACGGTCCCTCATCGTCACGCTCTACGGCGCCTACGGCCGCCACGTGCCGGGCCCGGTGCCCGTCGCCGAGCTGATCCGGCTGCTGGCCGCGGTCGGCGTGGACGCCCCCTCCGTCCGTTCCTCGGTGTCCCGGCTCAAACGGCGCGGGCTGCTCGTCCCGGCGCGCACCGCGCGGGGCGCCGCCGGATACGAACTGTCACCGGCCGCACGCCAGCTGCTCGACGACGGCGACCGGCGGGTCTACGCCGGCGCACCGCCCGGGGACGAGGGCTGGGTGCTCGCCGTGTTCTCCGTGCCGGAGTCCGAACGGCAGAAGCGGCACGTCCTGCGCTCCCGGCTGTCCGGCCTCGGCTTCGGCACGGCGGCGCCCGGGGTGTGGATCGCCCCCGCCCGGCTGTACGAGGAGACGCGCCACACCCTGGAGCGGCTGCGGCTCGACACGTACGTCGACTTCTTCCGCGGTGAGCACCTCGGCTTCGCGCCCACCGCCGAGGCGGTCGCCCGCTGGTGGGACCTGGCGGGGATCGCCGAGCGGCACGAGGCGTTCCTGGACCGGCACGCGGTGGTGCTGCGCGCCTGGCAGGCGCGCACGGACACCCCGCCCGAGGAGGCCTACCGCGACTACCTCCTGGCCCTGGACTCCTGGCGCCATCTCCCCTACGCCGACCCGGGTCTGCCCGCCGCCCTGCTCCCCGCCGGCTGGCCGGGCACCCGCTCGGCGACCGTCTTCCACTCCCTGCACGAGCGGCTGCGGGACGCGGGGGCGGTGTTCGCGGGCCTGTGACGGCACGACCCCGCCCGTGTGCGGGGTCCGCCCGGCGCACCCTCAGCCGTTCGCGCCCCGTCTTCCCGCTTCCCTCGCCCGGACGGGCGGTGCGGACGGGCGGTGCGGACGGGCGGAGCGGACGGGCGGAGCGGCTCGGCGCCCCGCGCCGGCCGCCGCGGGCGGGACACCGCTCCCGTTCCGCCGGTCCGTCCGTCATCGAGGTCGTTTCATCTCGAGCTCGCAGGCCGCGGTACTGGTGTGAGCCCGTGATGCGGTCCTCGTGCCGGCAGGCGGAGTGATCGTCGTCGGGTGACCGCCTGTCACCGCTGGACTTCGCAGTTCGCCGGAACGAGCAGGGCTCGTAGCAGCATGGTGGCGTGATGGGCGTTCCTGCCGGCCTTGGTCAGGGCGCGGTCCGGACGTGGGGCCCGGGCGGCGAGCAGGTCGAGGACTTCCAGGACCCGGCGGCGGACGGTTGCGGCCGAGACGGAGTTGCCGCCGGCCCTGTCGGTCAGGCGCCGGCCGTGGCGCAGGACGGCCGGCACGACGCTCGCCTGCGTGCCCGGAGCGGCCTTGCGCCGGCGCGTGCCCATCTGCTTGCGGCGCCGGCGTACGCGAAGAGTCACTTGACGATCAGAGGTAAGCCGGCTCCCGATCCGGGCTCAGTCGTCGTCTCTGGACTCCGGATTGTGAACCTCGGACGACCCCGTCTGCACGGAATCACCGGACCTACGGTCCCTCGGCTGCGCACGCAGTGAGACGCGGAAATCTCGTGGCGACATCCCGACAATGCGCCGAAAAGCGGTACTGAAAGCACTTTCGGACTGGTATCCGATGGCCCTCGCTATGGTCGTGAGGGAGTCCCCTGTACGCAGTGCGGCACGCGCCAGCTGCATTCGCCACTCAATGAGGTAATCTGCAGGAGGTCTCCCTACTCTGTTTCTGAAATTCACAGCGAAAGCCGACCTCGACATCATCGCAATTTTAGCGAGCTCTTCGAGCGTCCAGCGATGGCGCGGGTCGGCATGTACAGCTCGTAGCGCTGCCCCAATCCCGTCGTCGGCAACCGACGCAAGCCATCCCAGGGGCTCGTGGGACGAATCGGCGTGCGACCTCAGCATATGCACCAGAAGAATTTGGGCTAGATGCTCAAGGACGAGAGACTGGCCCGCCTTCTGCGTCTCAATCTCGTGGACGAGGAGGGCCGCAATATTCCAGAGCACCCTTCCGCCGGTATCGTCTGCTTTGACAAGCATAGCCGGGGGGAGCGATGAAAAGAGGGTCGACGCATCGGAATCCTGAAACTCGAAGTCGACGCTGCACGTGTACGTGACGGAGCCTTGAGAGATATGGGGTCCACTCGCGGGATTCTCCTTGTGGAGCGGCCCGTTCGAGTCGCGAGCCCGGGCTGCCTCAATCGAGCTTCCGAGGCCATAAGGGGGTGGATTTCCAAGGAGATAGAAATCTCCCGTGCTCAGGAAAAGAGGTTCCAGACCGTCGACGCACAGCCAGCACTCGCCTTCCACTATCACGCCGAGCTTGATGTGCGGGAAGGGGGAGAACCGGGCTCCCCACGGCGCCGCCGCGTGGAGCGGGACGGGAGCGACGGTCTGGGGCCGTGCCAGCGCGAGGACGTCCCGGACGGGGTCGTGTGCATCGAGGGTGACCTCAGCACTGGACGATCGGTAAACATCACTGGACTCCATGTTATGGATCATACGCTCAGCGACGGGAATGATGGGTGTCTGGCGGCGGGAACCGCCAGGCGTGAGGAGCCTGCTCATGCCGGATCGACGCGAGGAGTACAGAGACGTATGCGATATCGATTTCTCGGAAAATCGGGGCTGCGAGTATCGGAACTGTCGCTGGGGACAGGTAATTTTGGCATGGGCTGGGGGCACGGGGCGCATGCGCCCGAGGCTCAGGCGATGTATGACACCTACAGAGAAGCGGGAGGAAACTTCATCGACACCGCTTCCAACTATCAGTCGGGGGAGGCCGAGGAGTACCTCTCGGATATCATCTCCTCGGATCGCGAGGAGATAATTCTGGCGACAAAGTACACCATGGGGTCTTCAGCAAGCAGCGGCCTCCAGTTGACCGGGAACAGCCGAAAAGCGATGGTCCAGTCCCTGGAGCAGAGCTTGCGCCGACTGGGCACCGACCGGGTGGACATGCTCTGGGCCCATGTGGCCGACGCATCCACACCCATCGAAGAAATATTGCGAGCCTTCGATGATCTGACTCGCGCCGGCAAGATTCTGTATGCCGGTCTCTCCAGTTTCCCCGCATGGCGTGTGGCCACGGGAGTCACCCTGGCGCAGCAGCGGGGCTGGGCCCCTCTCGTGGCAATCCAGGCCGAGTACAGTCTCGTCGAACGCGGCGCCGACCGGGAGTTGATGCCGATGGCAGAAGCCTTCGGCTTGGGCGTCCTCGGGTTCTCGCCTCTCGGCGGTGGTCTTCTGACGGGAAAGTATCGGCGGGGCGCAACAGGTCGCGCACAGAGTTCGATCAGCCAGTTCCTTCACACGGAGGACGACCCCGCCAAGGCGAAAATCCTGGATGCTGTCGAGAGCGTCGCCCGGGACCTCGATACGACTCCAGAGCGGGTAGCGATCAAGTGGTCCATGTCGAAGGGGGTGATCCCCATCATCGGACCGAGGAGCGTGGATCAGCTCACGTCGAACCTCGCGGCCGGCGATCTGGATGTGTCAGCGCGTCAGCTTGAATGGCTGGATGAGGTGAGCGCGCCACAGTTGGGATACCCCCACGGAATGTGGACAGAGCACGAACGGGTAGAAAAGAATCGATTCGCCCAGCCGTAAGAACCATCCACGGATCGTGATCTCGATGGTGAGGTCGATGGTGAGGGGCGCCGAGGAGACGGGTGGCCGGCGTCGATCGTCTGGACGAGATCGGCCACGCCATCGGGGGCGTCCGTTCCCTCTCGGCCTACGCGAGTCCGCCGAGGCGGAGGGCGTCCCTTGTCTCGCTGAGCTTCGCGGTCGTCGCCGGGGTCCACTCCTTCTCCTGTTCACCGAGTCGGAGGGCATCCTCGATCTCGCTGAGCTTCGCTGAGGACAGGACGCCCGCCCGCTCGATCAGGTCGTCTCGGGACACGGTGGTCAGCCACGTGCAAGGGGTAAGGCCTGGACGCGGGAACGCGAACCGCAGCACGCCTTCAAAGGGCAGTCCTTCCATGGCGCCCACCACCACTTCGACGCCCAGACCGCTGATGTCGACGCCCGCCGGAGCGACGACCTGCATCACCCGGATCCCGGACGCGTCGTCTCCCGACAGCAGTACGACCAGCCGCCGCTCGTCGAACTCGACCCACCAGACTTCGCCACGTTGCACATGTCCTCCTGACACGGGACGGCAGGCGGACGCTGCGCGACCCTGACGCGCTGGGGAGACGGTGCGGCCACCGTTGATCATCGGTGTGTGAGGACTGAAGATCATGCGGTGGCCGCAGGCCACAGCGTAGACCCTGCCCGCCGGCAGGAGGCGTTCGAGGACCTGATGAGCCGGATAGCGGGGCGGTTTGCGCGGGTCGAACCCCGGTGTCGAGCGGGGCAGTTGGTGCTCGGGCTGCTGTCGGACCTGCCGCGCAGGAACCGCTGGACCATCGCCGAGTGGGCCGGGGAGGCCACCCCGGACGGCATGCAGCACCTGCTCGGCCGGGCCAAGTGGGAAGCCGGCCAGGTACGCGACGGCCTGCGCGAGTACGTGGTGGAGCACCCGCACGGCGACCAGGCGGTGCTGGTGGTCGACGAGACCGGGGACGTGAAGAAGGGCACCGGCACGGTCGGCGTCCAGCGCCGGTACACCGGCACCGCGGGCAGGACCGAGAACACTCAGGCCGCCGTCTACCCGGTCTGCACCGGCCGGCGCGGGCACGCGGCAGTGGACCGGGAACTGTACGTCCCGCGCTCCTGGACCTCCGACCCCGACCGGACGTCGCTGTTCGCGGCAGCGCCGGCGGCGCTTGCGCCAGATCAGCCGCACCGGGATGCCGAAGCAGGGCGCGTCGGCCAGGCGGTGCCCGCGACGACCGTGGTCGGCCGCGACCACCCCACAGCCGCGGCACGCAACCACAGCAGGTGGACGGGTCTGGATTGTCAGGCGCAGCAGCCCGCGTGGGTGCTCGGCGCCGGAATCGAAACGGTCAACGGCAACAAGCTGCGGACCGTTCAGTCCCAGCAGTTCGTCAGCGATGGCGCGCGCCGTGGGCGAACGGTCAGCGGCGCAGGTGGTGTGCAGTGACTGCGCGGTGGAACGCACCGCGCCTGTCTCGGCCGTCACCTGAACACCGGCGTCGGCGTCGGCCAGGTCCGTAGCCCCCAGCGGCCGCCCTCACGCCCAGAACCAAGGGCTGCGCGGACCGCCGAGGGAGACGATTCGCCGCGTCGAGTCCGACGGATTCCCGGAACGTGGGATCGGTCGCCGGTTTCTCGGGAAGTCAGCTGTACAGCTGCGCAGGGTCGCCCCCAAGGGCGGCCTTGACGAAACGCGCAGGGTCGTCGACCAGGACCTCGACGGCTCCGGCCTCGATCCCGGCGAGGCTGGCTCTCGCGACCTCGACGGGGTCGATCTTGGGTCCGTCGCTGCCGGCCATCATGTCGGTATCAGCAGCCCCCAGGTGAACTCCCTGGACGAGGATGCCCTTGCCGGCCAGCTCCACCCGGACACCGTTGGTCATGTTCCACTCCGCGGCCTTGGCCACCGAGTACGACCCCGACCCGGCAGCGGTGGCCACCCAGGACAGGACCGACAGGACGTTGACGATGGCCCCCTCACCGTTGCCGGCCATGACCGGAGCGAAGGCGCGGATGACGCTCAGCGTGCCGAACAGGTGCGTCTCCAGGTCCGTGCGGATGTCCTGGACCGGGGACGTCAGCAAGTTCGCCCCGGTGGTGATGCCGGCGTTGTTGACCAGCACGGTGACGTCCGAGGCGGTGACCGCCGCCTGGGAGATCGACGTCTCGTCCAGCAGGTCCAGGTGCAGCGGGACGACGCGGGAGTCGCTGACGTCCAGCAGGTCGGGCCGGCGGGTGCCGGCGTAGACCCTCTGTGCTCCTTCAGCCAGCAACTGCTCGACGAAGCGCCGGCCGATGCCCCGGTTGGCACCGGTCACCAGCGCGATGGACCCGTTGATCTGCATGATCGTCCTCTCGACGTCGTACGTGGGAGTGGCGGGGGAACGTCCCCTCGCCGGCGCTGGGTACGCTAAGACTTGACGTCGACGTGAAGGTCAAGTCGATGACCGTTCCGTCGTGAGTCGAAAGGAGTGAGCCGTGCCGATCGAGCACCTACGCATCGGGCAAGTGGCTCAGCGGGCCGGGGTCAGCACCCGCGCCCTGCGCTACTACGAGGAGCAGGGACTGCTGGAGCCGCAGCGCACCGCCAGCGGCCAGCGCCTCTACCCGGCCTCGGCCGTGGCGCGGGTGCGGCTCATCCAGCAGCTGTTCACCGCCGGGCTCAACAGCCCACTGCTCGCCACGCTCCTGCCGGCCATCGATGCCCGCCACGTCGATGCCGAGTTGTCGGCGCGACTGCTGGTCGAGCACGCACGGCTGGAGTCGGAGGTCGCCGATCTGCAGGCGGCCGGCCGCCGCCTCGCCGCACTGATCGGCCTCGTCGATCACCCCGACGACGCGTCGTGCCCGGCGTCCCTCGATGAGGCAGTCACTGATGGGGCACCGACGCCGAGGAGGACGTCACTTCGTCCTGCGCGCAAGGTCCGCGTCGCGTGAGCACAAGTTCCTGAACTCTCGCGGAGCCGGCCGCCCACCGTCGCCGACGGCCTGCGGTTTCCGAGGGCGTGAAGGGACCACCCGGGTCGCGCTGCGGAAATCCTTCCCACCCGCGGATCCGAAGACCCGCCCGGGCCCCACGTCTGGACCGCGCCCTGAAGAAGACCGCCCGGCGGGGCGGGGTGGTCCTGCTGGACGGCGCCCTCGTGCGCACCCGCCGCCGCACCGGGGCGGGAAGAAGGCGAACCGGCTGGTCAGCCGCGAACGCGCCGCCGTCGGGCACGGCTTCGCGAACCTGAAGACCTGGCGCGTCCCGACCAAGGCCGGCAGGAACGCCCATCACGCCACCATGCTGCTACGAGCCCTGCTCGTTCCGGCGAACTGCGAAGTCCAGCGGTGGCAGACGGTCACCCGACGACGATCACTCCGCCTGCCGGCACGAGGACCGCATCACGGGCTCACACCAGTACCGCGGCCTGCGAGCTCGAGATGAGACGATCTCATTGGGGCGGGACCGGTGTGTCGTGGGTGCGGTACATGGCCTGTACGTCGAGCTCCAGCTGGACCGTCGGCCCGACGACGGCGATGCCACGGGCGAGCATGGAACGCCAGTTGAGGGTGAAGTCCTCGCGGTGCAGTTCGGCCTTCGCGAGGGCCGCGCAGCGCAGCTCCTGCTCGTAGCCGCCGTTCACGGTGCCGAGGTACTCGGTGTCGAGCCCCACCGAGCGACTGGTGCCGTGCATCGTGAGGGTGCCGTGCACGGTCCACCTGGAGCCGCCGTGGTAGGCGAACCGCGTGCTGGTGAAGTCGATGTACGGGTAGTTCTCGACGTCGAGGAAGTCGGCGGACCGCAGGTGGTTGTCGCGGGTCCGGTTGCCCGTGGTGAGGCTGGAGGCGTCGATGCGCACCGAGACCTGGGAGTCGCTCATGTTCTCCGTGATCCGGATGCCGCCCTCGAACCGGGTGAAGCGGCCGTGGACATGGGCCATGCCCACGTGCTTGGCGATGAACCGGATCGCGGTGTGCGGAGGGTCGAACAACCAGGTGCCGGCGGGCGGCAGCTCCGGCTGGCGTCCGGGTTCCAGCGTCACGCGCACGGGGGCGAGAGCCACCCCGGCGGTGATGTCGACGCTCTCGCGGACGGGGGCCAGGCCCTCCGCGGCCAGCATCACGCTGTACCTTCCCGGGGGCAGTGTCGCCACGAAGTAGCCGTACGGGTCGGTGGTGCCGCGGGCCGCGACACGGTGGCTGTCCAGCGCGGTCACCGTGACCTCGGCCCCGCCCAGGGGCTGCCCCAGGACATCGACGGCCTCGCAGCCGAACGCCCCCGCGCCGGCCGGCAGGGGGACCGCGAGGCCCGGCGCGGCGCCGGAGGCGCCGTGCGGGCGCAGGCGTCGAAGCAGTCCGAGGACCATGGTGTTCACCTTTCTTCACGCGTGTTTCCGCGCGGTCCGTACTCCCCATCGCGTTCGCGGCTGCCAACGAACCGGGAAAACAGGACATCAGTACGAGAGAGTGGCCTGATCTTGATTCTAAAGCCGCCAGGAGGACAGAACGCCTGCTCCCAAGGCCGGTACGAGTACCGTGCGGCGCCGCACGAGCCACCAGGAGCGGACTGTTACAGAGGGAAATATGCGTATTTGAAGGGGCGGAACTTTGCAGCAGCGCTCCGGCGAACGACCGGGAACGTGGAGCGATATTCATGCAGCATGCACGATTACGGTGCACATCACACACGTTCCGCGCACATGTCGCCGGGAGCGCGGAGCCGCGGACTCCCGCGGGAGTCCGCGGACGCGGTCCGCGCGATGCCGGCCGGGCGGGGGCCGGCCCGGTGGGCGGGGCTCGCCGGGCCGGGTCAGGGTCCCGGCCCGAGCCGGGGCCCGGGTGCGTCCGTACGGCCGGTCCGGGGCCGCCTGCTGCCCGCCCGGTAGGGGGCGGGCCAGACGACGCCCGGGCCCTCGTAGCCCTGTTCGGCCGCCGCGTGCAGCGTCCAGTGCGGGTCGTAGAGGTGCGGGCGGGCCAGGGCGCACAGGTCCGCACGTCCGGCCAGGATCAGGGAGTTGACGTCGTCCCAGGAGGAGATCGCGCCGACCGCGATCACCGGGACGCCCACCCGGTGCCGTATCCGGTCGGCGAACGGGGTCTGGTACGAGCGGCCGAACTCCGGTCTCTCGTCGGCCACGACCTGTCCGGTCGACACGTCGATCGCGTCGGCGCCGTGCGCGGCGAAGGCGCGGGCGAGGGCGACCGCGTCCTCGGCGGTGGTGCCGCCCTCCGCCCAGTCGGTGGCGGAGATGCGGACGGTCATCGGCCGCTCCCCGGGCCAGGCCTCGCGCACCGCGTCGAAGACCTCCAGCGGGAAGCGGAGCCGTTTCTCCGGCGAGCCGCCGTAGGCGTCGGTGCGGCGGTTGGTCAGCGGGGAGAGGAACCCGGAGAGCAGATAGCCGTGGGCACAGTGCAGTTCGAGCAGGTCGAACCCGGCCCGCGCGGCCCGTACGGCGGCCTCGGTGAACTGCTGCCGCAGGTCGGTGAGCTGCGCCCGCGACAGTTCGCGGGGGGTCCGGCCGCCCGGCCGGTACGGCAGCGGCGAGGCGGCGACGAGGGGCCAGTTGCCCTCGTCGAGCGGTTCGTCCATGCCCTCCCACATCGGCTTGGTCGAGCCCTTGCGTCCGCTGTGGCCGAGCTGCACACCGATCGCGGTGCCGGGTGCCCGCCGGTGCACGAAGTCGGTGATCCGCCGCCACGCCTCGGCCTGCCGGCCGGTGTAGAGGCCGGTGCAGCCGGGCGTGATGCGGCCCTCGGGGGCGACGCACACCATCTCGGTCATCACCAGTGCGGCACCGCCCAGTGCGCGCGCGCCGAGGTGGACGAGGTGGAAGTCGCCGGGGACGCCGTCGACCGCCGAGTACATGTCCATCGGGGACACGACGACCCGGTTGCGCAGGGTCAGGCCGCGCAGCCGGAACGGGGTGAACATCGGGGGCGTCCCGGGCGGGCAGCCGAACTCGCGCTCCACGGACTCGGTGAAGCGGGCGTCGCGCAGCCGCAGGTTGCCGTGGGTGACGCGGCGGCTGCGGGTGAGCAGGTTGAAGGCGAACTGGCGGGGTGGCCGGCCGAGGTACAGCGGGAGGTCCTCGAACCACTCCAGGCTGGCCCGGGCCGCCCGCTGCGTGGAGGCGACGACCGGCCGGCGTTCCGTCTCGTACGCGGTCAACGCGTCGCGCAGGGAGGGCTGTTCGCGCAGGCACGCGGCGAGTGCGAGCGCGTCCTCGACGGCGAGCTTGGTGCCGGAGCCGATGGAGAAGTGGGCGGTGTGGGCGGCGTCGCCCAGGAGCACGACGTTGCCGTACGACCAGCGCCCGTTGACCACGGTGCGGAAGGTGGTCCACGCCGAGTCGCCGGACTTCAGCGGGCGTCCGCCGAGCGCGTCGGCGAAGATCCTCGCGCAGCGTCCGGCCGACTCCGTCCCGTCCATCGCGTCGAACCCGGCGGCGCGCCACACCTCCTCGCGCATCTCGACGATCACGGTGGAGGCGTCGGCCGCGTAGGGGTAGCCGTGCAGTTGCATCACGCCGTGCCGGGTCTCGGCGGTCTCGAAGCGGAAGGCGTCGAAGGCGACGCCGGCGGCCAGCCAGATGTAGCGGCAGCGGTGGGCGGTGATCCGCGGCCGGAACACGTCCGCGAACGCCCGGCGCGTGGTGCTGTGCACCCCGTCGGCGGCCACCACCAGGTCGTGCGTCCGCGCCAGCAGGGCCGCATCGGGTGCCTGCGCCCGGAAACGCAGTTCCACCCCGAGGGAGCGGCAGCGCTCGTGCAGGATCTCGAGCAGCCGGTGCCGGCCGAGTGCGGCGAAGCCGTGGCCGCCGGAGGTGTGGCGCACGCCCCGGTGCACGATGTGGATGTCGTCCCAGCGCACGAAGTCCCGCTGGAGGGCCGCGTGCACCACGGGGTCGGCGTGCTCGATGCCGCCGAGGGTCTCGTCGGAGAGCACGACGCCGAAGCCGAAGGTGTCGTCGGGGGCGTTGCGCTCCCAGACGGTGATGTCGCGGGCCGGGTCGAGGCGTTTGAGCAGCGCCGCCGCGTACAGGCCGGCGGGGCCGCCGCCGATGACCGCGATGCGCCGGGGCGGCCGGCCCGCCCCGTGAGGCGGCCGCGTCGTGGCCCCTCGCGCGGTCGCCCGCGCCGCGTCGGCCGGCACGCTCACCCGGTTCGGCACCCTCACCGCCCCCTCCACCGGGGTGACCTCTTCTCGGTGAAGGCCGCGTGGAACTCGGCGTAGTCCTCGCCGTTCATCAGGAGGGCCTGGGTCGACGCGTCCAGTTCCACCGCCGCCGCCAGCGGCATGTCCAGCTCGGCGGTGAGCAGCGCCTTCGTCTGGGCGTGGGCCAGGGCCGGGCCGTCGGCGAGGCGGCGGGCCAGGGCCCGGGCGGCCTCGTCGGCGTGGCCCTCGTCCGTCAGCTCGCTGATCAGGCCGATCCGCTCGGCCTCCGGTGCCCGCACCGGTTCGCCCAGCATCAGCAGCCGTGTCGCGTGCCCCAGGCCGACGACCCTCGGCAGGAGGTAGGCGGCGCCCATGTCGCCGCCGGACAGGCCCACCCGGGTGAACAGGAAGGCGAAGCGGGCGCTGGGGTCGGCGACCCGGAAGTCGGCGGCCAGGGCGAGGACGGCACCGGCGCCCGCCGCCACCCCGTGCACCGCGGCGATCACCGGGAACGGGCACTCCCGCACGGCCCGCACCACCTGTCCGGTCATCCGGTTGAAGTCCAGGAGCTGGGCGGTGTCCAGGGAGAGGGTCGCGCCGATGATTTCGTCGACGTCGCCGCCGGAACAGAAGCCGCGCCCCTCGCCGGCCAGCACCAGGGCGCGTACGGCCCGTTCCCGGGACAGCTCGGCGAGGAGGTCGCGCAGGTCGGCGTAGGCGCCGAAGGTGAGCGCGTTGAGCTTGTCGGGACGGGCGAGGGTGACGGTGGCGACGCCGTCGGCCAGGTCGGCGCGCAGGTGCTCCCAGCGGGCGGTGCGGGCTGCGGAGCCGGTGAAGGGACTCATGAGGGCGGCCTCCTGGGACGGGCACTGCGCTGCTCACCGAGTCGTGCCCTTCGAAGTTATCACTCCTGCATGACTGTCGTCACGAGCGCGCGATACCCTGTCCGGGCGGCAGCGCGCGCCCGGGGATGCCCCGGGTTCCGCACCGCCGCCCCCTCGTCACACCCGTCACATCCATCACATCCGTCACGACTCGTCGACATGCCGGTAACGGTGGGACCGCGCGCGGGAGGCGGGGCGCGGACCCGGGCAGGCCGCCCGTTGCCGGGGCGGAACGCCCCGGACGGCGCCCGCCGGGGCACCGGTGCCGCCCCCTCGCGGGGGCGCACCGGGTGCGCCGTACCATTGGCGGCTGAATACAGGAGCACCCGCTCCGTGAACGGACCCGTTGTGCACGAACCTCCCGCCGCCTCCTCCTGGCGCGTCGCGCTGCCGCACACCAGCGCGGCGGTGCCCGTGGCCCGGGCCCTGGTCCGCACGGCCCTGGCCGAGCGGGAGCACACCGCCGACAGCGACACGGCGGAGCTGCTGACGGCGGAGCTGGTGGCCAACGCGGTGGAGCACACCTCGGTGGGCGGTCCGATAGAGCTGGTGGTGCGGCTGCTGCCGGCCGGCTTCCACGTCGAGGTGCACGACGCGGACCCGGCACCGCCCGACGGTCTCACCCGTCCGGTCCTCGAAGCGCCCGACCCCTGGCAGGAGCACGGGCGCGGACTGCTGCTGATCCGCGCCCTGAGCTCGTCCTGCGGCCACCGCCCCACCGCGTCCGGCAAGGCGGTGTGGTTCCGGCTGCCGGGCCGGCCGCACCCGGCCTGACCGGGCCGGACCGGCGCGACCCGCGGACCGGGCGGCGGGGTGCTCAGGCCAGGGTCGCGACCAGGACCGCCTTGATCGTGTGCATGCGGTTCTCCGCCTCGTCGAAGACGACCGAGTGCGCCGATTCGAACACCTCGTCGGTCACCTCCAGCGAGGTGAGCCCGTGGCTCTCGAAGACGTCCCGCCCGATCCTGGTGCCGAGGTCGTGGAAGGCCGGCAGGCAGTGCAGGAACCTGACGTCCGGATTTCCTGTGGCGCGCAGGACGTCCATGGTGACCGCGTACGGAGCGAGGGCGGCGATCCGCTCGCCCCAGACCTCCTTGGGCTCCCCCATGGAGACCCAGACGTCCGTGGCGACGAAGTCGGCGCCCGCGACACCCTCGGCGACGTCCTCGGTGAGCGTGATCCGGGCGCCGCTGGAGACGGCGAGCTCCCGGGCCCGGTCGACGACCTCCTGGGCGGGCCAGTACGACTTCGGGGCGACGACGCGCACGTCCATGCCCAGCAGGGCCGCGGTCACCAGGTAGGAGTTGCCCATGTTGAAGCGGGCGTCGCCGAGGTAGGCGAAGGCGATCCCGGTGAGCGGCTTGGAGCTGTGCTCGGTCATGGTGAGCACGTCGGCCAGCATCTGGGTGGGGTGCCAGTCGTCGGTGAGACCGTTGTAGACCGGCACTCCCGCGTACGCCGCGAGCTCCTCCACCTTCGCCTGGCTGTCCCCCCGGTACTCGATGCCGTCGTACATCCGGCCCAGCACCCGGGCGGTGTCCTTCACGGACTCCTTGTGTCCCATCTGCGAGCCGGACGGGTCGAGGTACGTCGTCGAGGCGCCCTGGTCCGCGGCGGCGACCTCGAACGCGCAGCGCGTGCGCGTCGAGGTCTTCTCGAAGATCAGCGCGATGTTCCTGCCCCGCAGGTACCGGTGCTCGGTCCCGGCCCGCTTGGCCGCCTTCAGCTCGGCGGCCAGCTCCAGCAGGCCGAGGAACTCCTGCGCGGTGAAGTCCAGCTCCTTGAGGAAGTGCCGGCCGGCGAGGGCGGTCGGAACGGTCGCCATGGGGGCTCCAGGGATGGGGAACACGAACACCTGGAAGTCTATACGACGATTTGTATTTCTATACAGGGGTGCACGGGGTCGCGTCGCACAGCAGTGCGCTACACGGGGTCCCGCTGCACGGGACAGCTCATGCAGCGCGGTCCGCCCCTCCCCCGGCCCAGCTCGCTGCCCGGGATCTCTATCACCTCGATGCCCTGCTTGCGCAGGTGCGTGTTGGTGGTGGCGTTCCGCTCGTAGGCGACGACCACTCCCGGCTCCACGGCCAGGACGTTGCAGCCGTCGTCCCACTGTTCGCGCTCGGCCGCGTGGACGTCCTGGGTGGCGGTCAGCACGCGGATCTCGCTCAGTCCGAGGGCGGCGGCGATCGCGCGGTGCATGTGCTCGGGCGGATGGTCGGTGACCTTCAGCTCCTTGTCCCCCACGCCCGGCTCGATGGTGTACGAGCGGAGCATGCCGAGACCGGCGTACTGGGTGAAGGTGTCGCCGTCGACCATCGTCATCACCGTGTCGAGATGCATGAAGGCGCGTCTCTTCGGCATGTCGAGGGCGACGATGGTCTCGGCGGAACCGGCCGCGAACAGCTTGTGGGCGAGCATCTCCACGGCCTGCGGAGTGGTCCGCTCGCTCATCCCGATCAGCACCGCCCCGTTGCCGATGACCAGGACGTCCCCGCCCTCGATGGTGGACGGGTAGTCGGCCTGCCCCTCGGACCAGACGCGGAACGGCTCCTCGCGGAAGAGGGGGTGATGGCGGTAGATCGCCTCGAAGTGGACGGTCTCGCGCTGCCGGGCCGGCCACCGCATCGCGTTGATGGCGACACCGTCGTAGATCCAGGCGGAGGTGTCGCGGGTGAAGAGGTGGTTGGGCAGCGGCCCGAGGAGGAAGTCGTCGAGCTCCATGGCGTGGAAGCGCACGGAGACCGGCTCCGGGTGGGCGTCCAGGAACTCCCGCTTGGTCATCCCGCCGACCAGCACCTCGGCCAGTTCCGGCGCGGGCAGCGTCTCGAACGCGGCGCGGAGGTGGTCGGTGGCCAGCGGACCGTACTCCTTCTCGTCGAAGACGCGGTCCAGTACGAGGGCGCGTGCCGCCGGGATCTCCAGCGTCCCGGACAGCAGGTCACCGAAGAGGTGGACGGCGACGCCCCGGTCGCGCAGGACGTCGGCGAACCCGTCGTGCTCGGCGCGCGCCCGGCGCACCCAGAGCACGTCGTCGAAGAGCAGGGCGTCCTTGTTGCTGGGGGTGAGCCTCTTGAGCTCGATATCGGGCCGGTGCAGGATGACACGGCGCAGTCGTCCGGCCTCGGAGTCGACGTGGTAGGTCATGCCTCCATCCTGACCACCCGGACGCTTGTTCACCCCTGTCCGCGGCCTATGAAAACACCGCTCGCGCCCCTCGGCCGGTCGCCGCGGAACCGGCTCGGGCCGGGGCGGGGCGGCGGCGTACCCGTCGGGCGCGGCGACGGCGTCACCGGCGGCGAGGTGTCCGCCGGGGGTACGGGGCGGGCGGCGGGCCGGGGCGAGCGGACCACGGGAACCATGAGGTCGGCATGCGCCGGTCCGGTCCGGCCGGGCCGTGGGGCGGCCCACCCGGACCGGGTCGCGTGCGCGTCCGCTACAGCCGCGGGTCCACCGGCTCCGATTCCAGCGCCAGGACGGCGAACACCGCCTCGTGGATCCGCCACAGCGGCTCGCCGCCGGCCAGGCGGTCCAGGGCCTCCAGGCCGAGTGCGTACTCGCGGACCGCGAGGGACCGCTTGTGGTTCAGGAACCGGTTGCGCAGCCGGGCCAGGTTCTCCGGGCGGGTGTACTCGGGGCCGTAGACGATGCGCAGGTACTCGCGGCCCCGGCACTTGATGCCGGGCTGCACCAGGCGGCCGGCTCCCTCCCCGTCGCCGGCCGCTCCCCCTCCGGCGGCTCCTTCCCCGCCGCCGGCGTCGCCCGGCTGGGGGGACCGGCCGCGGACCAGGGCGCCGAGCGGCTTGACGACCATGCCCTCGCCGCCGCGGCCGGTCATCTCCAGCCACCAGTCCACTCCGGCCCGTACCGACTCGGGGTCGGCCGTGTCGACGTAGAGGCGGCGGGTGGTCTGCAGCAGGCCGGTGGCGTCGTGCTCGACCACGCGGTCGATCAGGGCGAGCTGCTCGTCGTGCGGCAGGGCGGCGAGGCTGCGGCCCTGGACGGCGAGGATCTGGAACGGAACCAGGCGCACGCCGTCCAGGCCCTCGGTGGTCCAGCAGTAGCGGCGGTAGGCGTCGGTGAACGCGGTGGCGGCGTCCGCCCGTTCGCGCTGGCGGTGCAGCAGGTCGCGCACCTCGACACCGCGGGCCGCCGCGCCCTCCAGGGCGGCCACGGCGTCCGGGAGGACCGCGCCGGAGGCGGCGCCGACCGCGGCGTACTGGGAGCGCAGCAGGCCGGACGCCTTCAGCGACCACGGCATCAGCTCGGCGTCCAGCAGCAGCCAGTCGGTCTCGAGCCGCTCCCACAGGCCGGCCTCGGTGACGGCCGTGCGCAGCCGGCCGAGGATCTCCTCCGTGACGGCGGCGTCGTCGAAGAACGGGCGGCCGGTGCGGGTGTAGAGCGAGCCGGTCGGGCCCGCGACGCCGAACCGCGCGGTGGCCGCGGCGGCGTCGCGGCAGACCAGGGCGACCGCGCGGGATCCCATGTGCTTCTCCTCGCACACGACGCGCGCGACGCCGTCCCGCGCGTACTGGGCGAACGCCTCGGCCGGGTGCTCCAGAAAGCCGTCGAGGCGGGAGGTGGCGGTGGGTGCCATGGTCGGCGGGAGGTACGGCAGCAGGCGCGGGTCGACCGCGAAGCGGCTCATCACCTCCAGCGCCGCCGCCGCGTTCTCCTCGCGGACGGATACCCGGCCGGCGTGCCGGGTCTCCACGACCCGGCGGCCGCGCACGTCGGCGAGGTCCAGCGGCCGTCCGTCGTGGCCGCCGGGGGCCTCGGTGCGCAGCGGGCGGGCGGGCTCGTACCAGACCTTCCCGGCGGGTACGTCGACCAGTTCGCGCTCCGGCCAGCGCAGCGCGGTGAGCTTGCCGCCGAAGACGGCGCCGGTGTCCAGGCAGATGGTGTTGTTCAGCCAGGTGGCCTCCGGGACCGGGGTGTGGCCGTAGACGACGGCCGCCCGGCCGCGGTAGTCCTCGGCCCACGGGTAGCGCACGGGCAGGCCGAACTCGTCGGTCTCGCCGGTGGTGTCGCCGTACAGGGCGTGGCTGCGGACCCGGCCGGAGGTGCGGCCGTGGTACTTCTCCGGCAGACCGGCGTGGCAGACCACGAGCCGGCCGCCGTCGAGGACGTAGTGGCTGACCAGACCGTCGACGAACTCCCGTACCTCGGCGCGGAACTCCTCGCTCTCGCCGTCCATCTGGGCGATGGTCTCGGCGAGTCCGTGGGTGTGCTGGACCTTGCGGCCCCGCAGGTGACGGCCGAACTTGTTCTCGTGGTTGCCGGATACGCACAGCGCGCTGCCGGACTTGACCATGGCCATGACGCGGCGCAGCACGCCGGGGCTGTCCGGGCCGCGGTCGACGAGGTCACCGACGAAGACGGCGGTGCGGCCCTCGGGGTGCGTGCCGTCGGCGTATCCCAGCCTGGTGAGCAGGGACTCCAGTTCGGCGGAGCAGCCGTGGACGTCGCCGATGACGTCGAAGGGGCCGGTGAGGTGGGTGAGGTCGTTGAACCGCTTCTCGGTGACGACGGTGGCGTGCTCGATCTCCTCGACGCCGCGCAGGACGTGCACCTTGCGGAAGCCCTCGCGCTCCAGGTGGCGCAGGGAGCGGCGCAGTTCGCGGGTGTGGCGCCGGATGACCCGGCGGGGCATGTCGGCGCGGTCGGTGCGGGCCGCGTTGCGTTCGGCGCACACCTCCTCGGGCACGTCGAGCACGATGGCTATGGGAAGCACGTCGTGCTGCCTGGCCAGGTCCACGAGCTGCCGGCGGGACTCCTGCTGGACGCTGGTGGCGTCGACGACGGTGCGCCGGCCGGCGGCCAGGCGTTTGCCGGCGATGTAGTGCAGGACGTCGAAGGCGTCGCGGGAGGCGCTCTGGTCGTTCTCGTCGTCGGCGACCAGGCCCCGGCAGAAGTCGGAGGAGAGGACCTCGGTGGGCGTGAAGTGGCGGCGGGCGAAGGTGGACTTGCCCGAGCCGGAGGCGCCGACGAGCACCACGAGGGAGAGGTCGGTGACGGGCAGGGCGCGGGCGCGCGGGTGCTGGGTGCCGGTGGTGGTCATGCGGCCTTCGTCTCCTGCGCGGTCGCGGCCTGGAACACGGCCATCTGGGTGGGCGGCCCGACCTCGGGGTCGTCCGGTCCCACGGGGGTGAACTCCACGTCGTAGCCGTGGCGTTCGGCCAACTGGCGGGCCCAGGAGCGGAACTCCTCGCGGGTCCACTCGAAGCGGTGGTCGCCGTGCCGGACGTGGCCGGCCGGGAGGCTCTCCCAGCGCACGTTGTACTCCACGTTGGGGGTGGTGACGAGGACCGTCCGGGGGCGGGCCGCGCCGAACACGGCGTACTCCAGGGCGGGCAGCCGGGGGAGGTCGAGGTGTTCGATCACCTCGCTGAGCACGGCGGCGTCGTACCCCTTGAGCCGGTGGTCGGTGTACACCAGCGAGCCCTGGAGGAGCTTCACGCGCGACGCCTGCCGCTCCCCCATGCGGTCCAGTCCCAGCCGGCGGGAGGCGATGGCGAGGGCGCGCATCGACACGTCGACGCCGACGATCTCGGTGAAGGCGGGGTCCTCGAGCAGTTCCCGTACGAGCTGTCCCTGGCCGCAGCCGAGGTCGAGGACCCGGGCGGCTCCGCACGCGCGGAGGGCGGCGGTGATCGCGTCCCGCCGCCGCACGGCGAGCGGGGCCGGCTTCTCCTCGGTCTCCGTCTCCGCCGCCACGGCGTTGTCGATCTCCTCGACGTCGCTGTCGTCGGCCTCGGCCAGCCGGACCAGTTCCAGCCGCTCCCTCGCCTGCCGGGTCAGTGACCAGCGGCGGGACAGGTAGCGGCTGGTGATGAGCTGCTGCTCCGGGTGCCCGGGCAGCCAGCCCTCGCCCGCGCGCAGCAGCTTGTCGACCTCGTCGGAGGAGACCCAGTAGTGCTTGGCGTCGTCGAGGACGGGGAGCAGGACGTAGAGGTGGCGCAGGGCCTCGGCGACGGTGAGGGTGTCCGCCGCCAGGGTGAGGCGTACGTAGCGCGAGTCGCCCCACTCGGGGAACCCGGCGTCCAGGGCCACGGGGTCGGCGGTGACCGTCCAGCCGAGCGGTTCGAAGAGCGCCCGGACGAGTCCGGGGCCGCCGCGGGCGGGCAGCGCGGGCACCTCGATGCGCAGGGGGCGCGGCCGGTCCGGGAGTTCCGGGCGGGCGTGGCAGGCACCGCGCATCGCACTGGAGAAGACAGCGCTGAGCGCGACGGCGAGGAGGGAGGACGCCGCGTACGGGCGGTCGTTGACGTACTGCGCGAGGGCGGCGTCGGGCGCGCCGCCGCGGCCCTTGCCCTTGCCGCGCCGGACCAGTGCCACGGCGTCCACCTCCAGCAGCAGCGCCGCCGTGCAGCGCTCGTCGTCCGCCTCGGGGTAGAAAACGTGCGCCGTGCCGTAGGACAGCCCGGCCGAGAACGCACGGTCGGGATGCTTGTGCAGCAGGAAGCCGAGGTCGGTGGCCGGATACCGCTCATTGCCCGTGGTGGAGATCGTCAGGAACACGTGACCGAGTATGGGCGCCGGCGGGCCCACGGCGGTACCGGATTACGCCTGGGCGGCAGGGTCCTCCGCCACGTCGGCAGGGGCCCGGTGGGCTCCGTGCGGGCACTCGGTCTCCCCGGCGATCCGGAAGACCGTGGCGCGGCCGGTCCCGCGCCCGGCGGGCGGGACCGCCCTGGGGGAGGGCGGCCCCGCCCGGGAGGGGTGGGCGGGGTGCGGTGGGCGCGTTACGGGAGCTGGGACTGGACCTGGGAGGAGATCAGTTCCAGGTGGTCGAGGTCGGACAGGTCCAGGACCTGGAGGTAGAGGCGCCGGGAGCCGGTCTCGGCGTAGCGGCCGATCTTGTCGACGACCTCGGCCGGGGAGCCCGCCAGACCGTTGGCCTTGAGTTCGGCCACCTCGCGGCCGATCGCGGCGGCGCGGCGGGCGACCTCCTGGTCGTCCCTGCCGACGCAGACGACGAGGGCGTTGGAGTAGACGAGGTCGTCCGGGTCGCGGCCGGCCTCCTGGGCGGCGGCGCGGACCCGGCCGAACTGCCGCGCGGTGTCCTCGACGGAGGCGAAGGGCATGTTGAACTCGTCGGCGAACCGGGCCGCCAGGCGCGGGGTGCGGGTGGCGCCGTGGCCGCCGATGAGCACCGGCACCCTGGACTGGGCCGGCTTGGGCAGTGCGGGCGACCTGGTGAGGTCGTAGTGGGTGCCGTGGTAGTCGAAGGTCTTGCCGGGCTCGGTGGCCCACAGTCCGGTGACGATCTCCAGCTGTTCCTCCAGGCGGGCGAACTTCTCCTTGGGGAAGGGGATGCCGTACGCCTTGTGCTCCTCCTCGAACCAGCCCGCGCCCAGGCCGAGTTCGACCCGGCCGCCGGACATCTGGTCGACCTGGGCGACCTGGATGGCGAGCACGCCGGGGAGGCGGAAGGTGCCGGCGGTCATCAGGGTGCCGAGCCGGATGCGCCGGGTCTCGCGGGCGAGGCCGGCGAGGGTGATCCAGGCGTCGGTGGGGCCGGGCAGGCCGTCCCCGGAGCCCATGCTGAGGTAGTGGTCGGAGCGGAAGAAGGCGTCGAAGCCGAGGTCCTCGGTGGCCTTGGCGACGGCGAGCAAGGTGTCGTACGTGGCCCCCTGCTGGGGCTCGGTGAAGATGCGGAGATCCATGCGTCCATCCTGCCCGCTCCGCGGCGGGCGTCCGCGCCCGGCCGTGCGGCCCGCCCCGGCCCGCGGTCGGGTGAAATCGGGTGGGGACCGGTGCCGCGCCGCGCGCGGGCCAGTGACCGGTCACGGTGATGATCGTTGGCTGGGCGGAGCCGGAGTGCCCGGCGCCCGCGCCGGCCGTGTGCGCCGGTGCGTCACCGTGTCGGCCTCCCCGGGGGCCACGGGCCAGGAGGCCGTCATGTCCGAAGAGAGCGTGCCGCAGCGGGGCGGAGCGGCCGGCGGGCCGCCGCAGGGACTGGTGCAGCAGATGGAGGAGCTGATGGCGGCGCTGAACGCGAATCTGTCGGCGCTGGACGCGGATCTGCAGGCGGCGGGTCCGGGGCGGGGCGGTGGCGTCGGGCCGGTCGGTGCCGGGGACGAGGGCCAGGGCCGCTGAGGCGGCGGAGCGGGAGGCCGGTGGGTTCACCCGGCCTCCCGCTCCGGTAGGGCCGCCTCGCGGTCCGCGAGTTTGCGGAGCATCTCCAGGACGCGGTCACGGGACTCGTCCGCCGCGTCGATGGCCTCCACGCAACTCCAGTAGGTCGCCTCGTCGGGCGCGGCGCAGGCGATGCCGACCAGGGCGATACCGACCTCGCCGAGCAGACCGCCGAGATACATCAGGGACTGGCGGGCCTCGCCCAGTTCGGTGAGCTGGGCCGCGCGCAGTTCGCCCGGGCCGAGCCGCGGGGTGCCCAGGACCCCGCAGCCGTGGCCCGCCAGCTCGGTCAGCCCCAGGGCCTCGCCGCGCAGTTCGGGTGGTCCGGCCACCGCCAGGCGGCTGCCTATCGCCTGTGCCAGGGCCTGCGCCTGCCACACCTCGGTCAGCAGCTCCGGCACGCCGCCGCCCGCGGCCAGGGCCCGCCTGCTCGTCACGATGAGCCGAACAGCGTCCATGCGCTGCCCCCGTCCGTCCGACGCGCTGCCCACGCGTCCCCATGGGTTGAACTCCCTTTTCCACTACCCAGAGTGAAGGGGTGTGAGGCAAAAAGCCAGTGGAAGACGGAAATCTGCGGACAACAATTCGAGTACGGGCCGCGCGTCGGACACGGAGAGTGAAATCGGAGTCGGCGGCTCCCTCACTCCGGGGGCTGCTTCACGACCGGGAACCTGGCCTCGTTGCGCTCGATCTTGGCGGCCAGCGCGGCCAGCGGATCGACGCCGAGGACCTCGCACAGCTGGAGGAGATAGGCGAGGACGTCGGCGACCTCGTCGGTGACGCGGTGCGCGGTGCCGGGGTCGTCCATGACCCGGGCGGACTCCTCGGGCGTCAGCCACTGGAAGATCTCCAGGAGTTCGGACGCCTCCACGCTGAGCGCGGCGACGAGGTTCTTCGGGGTGTGGTACGGCCCCCAGTCCCGCGCGGCGGCGAAGTCGGCGAGGCGGCGCCGGAGTTGCGCGAGATCGAGGGGGGTGGCGGGGTTCCGGTCGTCGTACGGATCAGTCACGGGACAGGTGTACCACCGTCACTCCGGGCACGTCCGCGGCCCAGGAGGCGTCGCTCACCGCGCCGACCAGCCGGATGTGCCCGCGCTCGCACATGCGCGCCGCCAGGCGCAGCAGGTGCGCGCGCTGTCCGGGGTCCAGGGCGCGGTCCAGGCCGTCGACGAGGACCGTGAGGGTGCGGAGCGCGTCGGGGACCTCGCCCGGTTCGTCGACCGCCAGGACGCCGGGGCCGGTGAGCAGCACCAGCGCGAGGGCGGCGTAGCGCAGTTCGCCGTCGCCGAGCCGCCGCAGATCGGTACGCGTCCCGTCGCCCCGGTCGAGCAGCGCGCGGACCAGTCCGGTGGCGTACGGCTCGGCGAGCAGGCCGGCGACCGGACCGGCGCATCCGGCGCGCACCGCGTCCACGAGGAGCGCGTGCCGGCGTCCGCACTCGGCGCGGGTGCGCCACAGCACGTCGGCGAGGTTGTCGCAGCCGCCGAGCAGCCGGCCCGAGCCGGCCGCCACGGGGGCGCGCATCCGCTCGGGGCGGGGGTCGCAGGGGAAGACGGAGCGCAGGGCGACCACCATCTGCTCGGCGGCGGCGAGCACCCTGCGCTGTCCGTGGGTCGTGCCGGCGACGCGCAGCGGCAGCAGGGCGGTGCCGAGCCGGTCGTCGGGCAGCGGGGCGCGGGTCACCGGTGTGGCCCCGGCGGTGTGCCAGGCGGCCTGCACGGCGCGGCGGCGGGGATCGCGCAGGGCGGTCTCCAGCAGGACCAGTCCGCCGGCCGTGAGCCGCTCCCCCACGATGCGCGGCTCGGGTTCGGCCTGGACGGCGACCTCCAGCCGGACCGGCCCCTCGGGGCCGTCGGCGGTGCAGCCGAGACGGAAGCCACGGCGGTGCTGGGCGTCCGCGCGGGCCCGCTCCGGCACACAGGCGCCGGGGTCCGGGAACGCCTCGCCCAGCTCGGCCCCGCCGCCGAGCCGGGCGAGTGCCTCGTACGCCCGCAGCGCGCCGGTCTTGCCGCTCCCGCTGGGTCCGGCGAGCAGGGTCAGCGGCCCGAGGGGAAGGCCGGTCCCCCGGTGCCCCGCGAACGCCGACAGCAGCAGCTCGGTGACCCGGGGCCGGCCGGGCCGCCCGCCCGGGGCGGGGATCCCGGGCGCCGGGGCGGTGTCCGGGCGGGGCGGGGAGGAGGGGGTCATGTGCGGGACGCTAGGGCGTCGCGAGCGCGGCGAACCGTTTTGCCCGAGCGGCCTTCCCACGATCGGGCGACGCGGTGCCCGGCGTCGCTCACACCCTCTGGCGCCGGGCACGCCTCTCGCGTTCCGACGCGCGGTTTCCGCGGCGCACGCGCCCCCGGTGGCACGCCCGGCCGCTCAGCTCCCCGGCACCCCGACGCCCTCCATCAGGCCCGTGACCTCCGTGCCGGCCGGGGTCAGGAGGAAGACGTTGCGGTCGACCCGGTGCATGCCGCTGGCCAGGCCGAAGACGACCCCCGTGCTGAAGTCCAGGACGCGCTTGGCGACCTCGGTCTCCGCGCCGGTCAGGTCCAGCAGCACCGGTATCCCGGACATCAGGGTCTCGGCGACGTCGCGGGCGTCCGCGAACACGTTGACGCGCAGGACGACGAAGCGGCGTCGCGCCTCGGTCACGGCCTCGGGCAGGGCGCGGTGGCCCACCGAGGAGGGCCAGGCGTCGCGGCCCCGTAGCGGAACGACCTGGGCGAGCCCCTCCCACTGTTCGTCGGTGACATCGTGGCTGTTCACCGGCATGCTCCGTCCCCTGTCGCACTGGCAGTCTGCATCGGGCAATTCTTACCCATGGTCACCCGTTCGGCCCAACAACGACACACTCCGCCATCGTGCGGGCTCCCGGCGGCCGGCGGTGCGGGCACCCTGACGGGGCGGCGGGCAGACGGCGTTGCGGACGGCCCGGGCACGGCGGCGGGCGGTGCGGGACCGGGGGGCCTCGGGCGTGTGCGGGACCTCCCCGGGCGCGTGCGGGCATGCCGAAGCGGCCCGGGTGGGGGGCCCGGGCCGCTTCTCCGGGACGGGTCAGCCCGCGAGAACCGCCTCGGCCGCGGCCACGCCGCAGACGCGGGCCGCGCCGTGGGTGGCGATGTGCAGGGCGCCGCGCGGGGCGGACTGGGGCACGCCCATCTCCACGACCACGGTGCCCGGGTCGGCGGCGAGCAGGGAGTCCAGGGCCGTGCGCATCCACGGGTGCCGGTGCTCGTCGCGGACCACGGCGACGACGCGCCGGCCGGCCGCCGCCCGCAGCGCCCGGTCACCGGCGTCGGGGCCGGTGAAGCTCCCGGTGGAGCTGCCGGGCAGCAGTCGCTCCAGCTCGGCGCCGGCGCCCCACGGGGTCTCGTCGCCCACGGCGATGTTGGGGGCCGGGTTGAAGGTGGCCACGTACACCGGTCCGGTGACCGGCGCGGGGCCGGCGGCGCGGGTGACGGTCACCGCGCGGCGGGCCGCCGTGAGGCCGATCTCCGGCTCGGGCTCGGCCGCCGCGGCCGGGGAGCGCCGTACCCCGGCGGTCCAGTCGGCCAGGGCGCGCACCCGGGCGGCGGCGTCGGCGAGCCGCTCCTCGGGCAGTTCGCCGGAGCGTACGGCGTCGACCAGCGCGTCCTGCAGGCTCTGCACCGTGTCCTCGTCGCACAGCCCGCCGCCCACGCAGATCGCGTCGGCGCCGGCCGCGATGGCGAGGACGACCCCGCGTTCGAGGCCGTAGGTGCCGGAGATGGCCCGCATCTCCATGCCGTCGGTGACGATCAGGCCCTGGTAGCCGAGTTCGCCGCGCAGCAGGTCGGTGAGGATGCGGCTCGACAGCGTGGCCGGGCGGTCCGGGTCGAGGACCGGCACCCGGATGTGCGCGCTCATCACGGCGCGGGTGCCGGCCGCGATCGCGGCACGGAACGGCTGGAGTTCGCGCTCGTGCAGCGTGGTGGTGTCGAGGTCGATGTGCGGGATCGCGTGGTGCGAGTCGACGCCGGTGTCGCCGTGGCCGGGGAAGTGCTTGGTGCAGGCGGCGACGCCGGTGGACTGCAGGCCCTCGACGTAGGCGGCGGTGTGCCGGGCCACCAGGGCGGTGTCGCCGCCGAAGGAGCGCACGCCGATCACCGGGTTGGCGGGGTTGGCGTTGACGTCGGCCGACGGCGCCCAGTTGAGGTTGACCCCGCAGTCGGCCAGCCGGCGGCCCAGCTCGCGGGCGACGCGCCGGGTCAGGCCGGTGTCGTCCACGGCGCCGAGCGCGTGGCTTCCGGGGAAGGAGGAGCCGGTGCGGACCTCGAGCCGGGTGACGTCGCCGCTCTCCTCGTCGATGGCCACGAGCAGGTCGTCGCGCTCGGCGCGCAACTGGGCGGTGAGGGCGGTGACCTGCTCGGCGGTGGCGACGTTGCGGCCGAAGAGGGCGACGGAGGCGAGGCCCTCGCCGAGCCGGCGGCGCACCCAGTCGGGCGCGGTGGTGCCGGCGAAGCCCGGCTGGAGTACGGCGAGCGCGTCCCGGGTGAGGGTGTCGGTTCCCGTGGTGAATGTCGTCATCGGGTGGCGTTATCCCTTCACGGCGCCCGCGGTGAGGCCGCTGACGGCCTTGCGCTGCAGGAAGACGAAGAGGATCAGGATCGGGACGGCGAAGAGCGAGGAGGCGGCCATGGTCGCGCCCCAGTCGTTGCCGAACTGGCTCTGGAAGCTGGACAGCCACAGCGGCAGCGTCTTGGCCTCGGTGTCCTTGTTGAGCACCAGGACCAGGGCGAACTCGTTCCAGGCGGTGATGAATCCGAACAGCGAGGTGGACATCAGCCCGGGTGCGAGCAGCGGGAGGATGACCCGGCGGAACGCCTGGGCGCGGGTGCAGCCGTCGACCATCGCCGACTCCTCCAGCTCCTTCGGCACGGCGGCGACGAAGCCGCGCAGCGTCAGGATGGTGAAGGGCAGGATCATCATCATGTAGAAGAGCGTGAGCGGCACGAGGCTGTTCAGCATGGAGGCGTCCCGCACGATCATGTACATCGCGATGATCATGACTTCCCAGGGCGCCATCTGGGCCAGCATGAAGCCGATGACGAAGCCGCGCCGCCCCCTGAACCGCATCCGTGCCAGGGCGAAGGACCCGGCCAGCGCGATGACCAGGGAGAAGACGACGGCGAGGACGGTGACGGTCAGCGAGTTGGTGACGTACGTCCAGAAGTGGTCCACCCCGGTCGCCGTCTCGAAGTGGGCGAAGGTGACGTCGGTCGGGAACCAGACCGGGTCCTCCGAGATGATGTCGCCGGTCGGCTTGAAGGCCGTGGAGAACATCCAGTACACGGGGAAGACGAAGCCGATGAACAGGACGACGGCCGTGACGTTGGGCCACAGGCGGCCGAAGAGCGAGCGCCTCACAGCTCGTCCTCCTCTTGCTTGAGCACGATCCTGAGGTAGTAAGCGGTCAGGCCGAGCATGATCAGGACGGTCAGGACGGCGATCGCCGCACCCATGCCGTAGTGCTGGTTGCCGACGCCCTCGACGTA
The DNA here is from genome assembly GCF_043076215.1 of Streptomyces sp. NPDC016640. Classification (NCBI taxonomy): domain Bacteria; kingdom Bacillati; phylum Actinomycetota; class Actinomycetes; order Kitasatosporales; family Streptomycetaceae; genus Streptomyces; species Streptomyces sp. NPDC016640. Next base: position 75,363 of record NZ_JBIBRG010000007.1, on the reverse strand, counting down.
GGCGTAGACGGGCAGGATCTCGGTGAGCCGGTCGGGGCCGCCGCCGTTGAAGGTGAACACCTGGACGAACGCCTTGAAGACCCAGATGATCTCCAGGAAGGTCGTCGCGTAGAGGAACGGCCGCAGGAACGGCATGGTGACCGTGGTGAAGCTCCGCCAGGCGCCCGCGCCGTCGAGGGACGCGGCCTCGTAGAGCTCCGTGGGGATCGTGGTGGTCGCCGCGTAGAGGTTGATCGCGACGAACGGGATGGACATCCACACGATCAGCAGGGTGACGACGAAGAACGTCGACATCTGGCCGCTGGTCCAGCTGTAGTCGGCCATGGAGTGCCAGCCGAGCTTGTCCAGGACCCAGTTGACGACACCGAAGCGCTGGGCGAACAGCCACTGGTAGACGGTGGTGGCGGCGACGACGGGCATGGCCCAGGCCAGCACCAGGCCGAGCAGCAGGGTGAACCGCATCCGCTTGCCGAGGCGGGCGAGCAGCAGGCCGACCAGGGTGCCCAGGACCATGATCAGGACGACGTTGACCGCCGTGAACAGGAGGGAGCGGAGGGTGACCCGCCAGAAGTCCTCGCCGGTGAGGACCTCCTTGTAGTTGTCGACGCCGTTCCACTCGGTGACGTGCTGGATCAGCTGCGCCATGTTGAGGTTCTGGAACGACAGCAGCAGGTCCTTCAGCAACGGCCAGCCGAGCAGCAGCGCGGTGGCCGCGCAGGCGGGCAGCAGCAACAGGTACGGGGCGAGCGCGCCGGCGCGCGACGCGGCTCGCGGTGTCGGCCTGCCGGGTCCCCCGTCGTCCGCCTTGCGGACGTCCGCCGGGCCGGAGGGCGGCCGTTCGGTCTGCACGGTCATGCTCGCGATCTCTCTTCTCGGCGTACTCGACGCGGGGCGGGGGCCGCCGAGCCGGCCGGCCCCCGTTCCGGTCGGAGCGCGTGCGCTCCTACTGCTGCTGCGCCAGGCGCTTGTTGAACTCGCCCTCGACCTGCTCGGCCGCCTCGGCCGGGGACTTGCCGTTCAGCACGGCGGTCATGTACGTCTTGATCGGGTTGGGCGCGTTCTCGACCGCGGCCCACTCCGGGATCAGCGGTGTGGTGCCGCCGACGGCGGCGGCCGGCGCGGCGGCCTCGGCGGGGGCGTTGCCCTCGAGGTTGCTCTGCAGCGACTCCTTGTTGGGGATGACGCCGTTGAGCTTGGCCAGCTGGCCCTCGAACTTGTCGGAGAGGGCGAGCTTCAGGAACTCCTTGGCGAGTTCCTGCTTCTGGCTGCCGGCGGCGACGGCGAGGTTGGAGCCGCCGAGGAAGACTCCCTCGGGCTTGTCGGCCGCGGCACCCGGGATGGTGAAGTAGCCGATCTGCTTCTCGATCTTCGGGTTGGCCTCGATCGCGATGCCGGCTTCCCAGCCCATGCCGATGAAGGCGCCGACGTCGCCCTTGGCGAAGACCTCGCCCTGCTGCGGGGTGGCCTCGTCCTTGTCCTTGGGCGCCTTCGACAGCGCCTGGAACTTCTTGTACGTCTCCATGGCGGCGGCGACCTTGGGGTCGTCGAGGTTGGAGACGTACTTGTCGCCGTCCTTCTTGACCAGTTCGGCGCCCTCGCCGATCACCAGGCCGACGAAGTGGTACCAGTTCTGGCCCGGCAGGTAGATCGGCTCGGCGTCGGTCTTGTCACCGATCGTCTTCAGCGCGTCGTAGAACTCGTCGCGGGTCTTGGGGGTGCCCTTGAGCCCGGCGTCCGCCCAGACCTTCTTGTTGTAGAGGACGACGCGGTTGGCGAAGTACCAGGGCGCCGCGTACTGCTTGCCGTCGTAGACGGACGACTCGTTGAGGGACTCGGTCCACTCGCCGCCGATCTCGGACTTGAGGCCGGCGAGGTCGGCGAGGCCGCCGGTCTTGGCGTAGGCCGGGGTCTGGGTGTTGCCGATCTCGAAGACGTCGGGCGGGTTCTCCTCGGACAGGGCGGTGGTCAGCCTCTGCTGGATGCCGTTCCACTGCTGGACCTCGAACTTGACCTTCGCCTCGGTCTTCGCCTCGAACTCGGTGGCGAGGTCCTTCTGCCACTGGTCCGGGGAGGAGCCGTCCATCACCCATACGGTGAGCGTCTGCCCGGCGTACCCGTCGGCGCCCGCCTTGTCGTCGCCGCCGTCGCCGCCGCACGCCGCGACCGAGAACACCATGCCCGCGACCCCGATCGCGGATATCAGCTTGCGCTTCACGCGCCACCCCTCCTACGGAATGCCTTGCACACCCACGCCCTCGGCGGTGACCCTCACAGCGGCGCAACAGCTCGGCGGGCTGGGACCCGGCTTCCTCTAAATGGTTTAGACCAGCAAGGGGAGCTTGGCCTAGACCTATGGTCCTGTCAAGGGTCGGGCACGCACACCTCGACAGCGTCTCCGGGACCCCCGCGGCGGGCGCCGAACTGCGCACAAAGGGGGGCAGGTCGGGGGTTGGACTAGACCAAAAAGAGGACTCACCGTTATAACGGGATCGCCGAGCGTGCGGCGCCGAATCCGGCCGTCCGCCGACGTGCACCGCGGCCGGCGCCGGCCGTCCGCGCGCGACACCGCAGCCGGAAGGCAGGTCATGAGCACGGACGTCAGCAGCGCCCAGGCAGGTACGGGGGCGCCGGGCCGGATCGGTCGCGTTCCGAAGTACTACCGCATCAAGCAGCGGCTCCTGCAGATGACCGACGAGCGCGCACCGGGTTCCCCGATGCCGGCCGAGCGCCTGCTCGCCGTCGAGTTCCGTACCTCCCGCACCACCGTGCGCAAGGCCCTGCAGGAACTCGTGGGCGAGGGCCGTCTGGACCGCATCCAGGGCAAGGGCACGTTCGTCGCCCGCCCGAAGGTCTACCGGACGCTCCGGCTGACCTCGTACACCGAGGACATGCGCGCCCAGGGACTCAGTCCCGCCTCGCGGGTCCTGGACATCGGCTACCGCCCCGCCGACGAGGAACTGGCGGCCCTGCTCGGGATGGAGCCGGGCGAGAGGGTGCTGCGCATCGAGCGGCTGCGGCTGGCCGGCGGCGAGCCCATGGCCATCGAGACGACCCACCTCTCCGCCCGGCGCTTCCCCGCGCTGCGCCGCAACCTCACCCGCCACACCTCGCTCTACACCACCCTCGCCGAGGTGTACGGCGTACGGCCGGCCGAGGCCGACGAGACCATCGAGACCTCCCCGGCGACACCGCGCGAGGCCGGGCTGCTCGACACGGACGTGGGCCTGCCGATGCTGCTGCTGTCCCGGCACTCGCGGGACGAGACGGGGACGCCCGTGGAGTGGGTCCGCTCGGTGTACCGCGGCTCGCGGTACAAGTTCACGGCGGTCCTGCGGCCCCCGACACCCTGACCCGGTGGTTCGCGCCCGACGCGGTCGGGCATGGCACGGGCCGGGCGGGACGTCCCTCGACACGGCCCGCCGGTCCGGTCACCGGACGGGGGCTCCCGCACGCGAGGTCCGTGCGGGAGTCCTCGCCGTCGCCGGCCGTTCCCGGCGCGGCCGTGCCGTCACGGAGCGAGCAGCAGGGTGTTGCCGCGTTCCTTGGCGGCGGCGTGACGCCGGGCCACGTCCTGCCAGTTGACGACCTGCCACATGGCCTCGACGAAGTCGGCCTTCTGGTTCCTGTACTGCAGGTAGAAGGCGTGCTCCCAGGCGTCGAAGACCAGGATGGGGGTGGAGCCCTGGCCGACGTTGCCCTGGTGGTCGTAGACCTGCTCGACGATCAGCCGCCCGCTCAGCGGCTCGTACGCCAGGACGCCCCAGCCCGAACCCTGCGTGGTGGCCGACGCCTTGGACAGCTGGGCCTTGAAGCGGGCGAAGGAACCGAAGGACTCGGCGATGGCGTCCGCCAGCTCCCCCACCCCGTCCTTGTCCAGCGGTTCGCCGCCGCCGTCGCCGGTCATGTTGTGCCAGTAGATCGAGTGCAGGATGTGCCCGGAGAGGTGGAAGGCCAGGCTCTTCTCCAGGCCGTTGACCGACCCCCACGTCTCCTTCTCCCGCGCCTCCGCCAGCTGTTCCAAGGTGTCGTTGGCGCCCTTCACATAGGCCGCGTGGTGCTTGTCGTGGTGCAGTTCGATGATCTCGGGGCTGATGACCGGGGCGAGTGCCGCGTAGTCGTACGGGAGCTCCGGGAGCGTGTACAGCGCCATGTCCAACATCCTCCGGCTTAATTGCGAGTCATGTGCAACTGCACGCTAACAGCAACAGAGCCCGTCGGCGCTGCGTGACACCAGGTGACACCATCTGGCACCACTTGGCACCAGGTGACGCCATCCGGTGCCATTCCACACCTCCAGACACACATGGAGGGATCCGGCGCCGCATCAATTCGAATTCCCCGGTCCGCGTTCTCGCAGCTCAGAAGCGCCATGACGCCATCCGGACGCCACACGGCACCACTCGGGCTTGCACATGGCGCCACAACGGTGCCATGATGACGCCATGGACCTCACCCCGTATGTCGACACCCTCCGCCGCGAACTCGCGGTGGCCGCCGAAGCCGGCGGCGACGAGGCCCGTGAGCTGGCCGAGAGGCTCACCGCTCCCCTGGAGTCGGCGGCCCGGCTGACCATGCTCCACGTGCTCTCCGCCGCGATGGACGAGATCACCCGCGAACTCGCCCCCGGCTCGGTCGACGTACGGCTGCGCGGACTCGACCCCGACTTCGTGGTGACACCGCCGCCCACCGACGGCGGTGTCACCGCGGAGCCGGCCGCGCCGGTCGAACCGTTCAGGGCCCCGGCCGACGCCGACGAGGGCGGCACCGCCCGCGTCAACCTCCGTCTGCCGGCCCCTCTCAAGGCCCGGGCCGAGGAGGCCGCGAGCCGCGAGGGCCTGTCGGTCAACGCATGGCTGGTGCGCGCCGTCTCGGCCGCGGTCGACGGCGGCACCCGGCCGCGGACGACGGAGAAGACCCAGACCGTCGGACAGAGCTTCACGGGCTGGGTGCGCTGACCGCGCTCCCGCCCGCACCACCTCACCACCACCACGTCCCACCAGCGGGGACGCCCTGAAGACCCATGAGGACGGGACAGCCATGCCTTCTTTCGACACCCCCGAACCGATCTCGGCCACGGCTCACGTGGAGGCCGGTTCCCTCCAGTTCACCGCGGGCGACCGCCCCGACACCGTCGTCGAGGTGCGGCCCCGCGACCCGAAGAAGGATCTGGACGTGCGGACGGCCGACCAGACCGAGGTCACGTACGCGGGCGGCGCCCTGACCGTCAGGACGCCCAAGCCCAATCTGTTCGGCCGTACCGGTGTCGTCGACGTGGCGGTCGAACTGCCCACGGGCTCGCGCATCGACGTGACCGGCGCCTGGACCCAGGTGCTCGGTGAGGGCCGGCTCGGCGAGGTCCGCGTGAAGACCTCGTCCGGCGACGTCCGCCTCGACACGACGGGCCCGCTGAAGCTGACCGCTTCGCACGGCTCGATCACCGTGGACCGGGTCGAGGGCACGGCCGAGATCACCACCAGCTCCGGCAGCCTGCGCGTCGGCCTCGCCGACGGCCCCGCCGTCCTGAAGAACTCGCACGGCACCACGACCGTCGACGCCGCGACCGGCGAGCTGCGGGTGAGCGGCGCCAACGGCGACATCGAGATCCGGCGCGCCGAGGACTCGGTCACCGCCACCACCGCCCACGGCACCCTGCGTGTGGGTGAAGTGGTCCGCGGCACCGTCCAGCTGGAGACCAACTACGGCGCCATCGAGGTCGGCGTCCGCGAGGGCACGGCCGCCTGGCTCGACGTCAGCTCGGGTTCGGGGCAGGTCCGCAACGCCCTCACCGCGTCCGACACCCCGGAGCGGACCGAGGACACCGTCAAGGTCCGCGCCCGCACCCGGCACGGCAACATCGACATCCGCCGCGCCAAGTCCTGAGCGCCGGCATCCGCGACAGCCCCGCCACCCACCCGTTCCGGCCTTCCAACGGAGAACCTCATGCCTTCTTCTGTCATGCCCATGTCCAAAAAGGGAGACGGCCACCCGTCACCGGTCGCCGTCTCCGCCAGCGGTCTGCGCAAGTCCTACGGCGACCAGACCGTCCTCGACGGCATCGACCTGAACATCCCCGCCGGGTCCGTGTTCGCCCTGCTCGGCCCCAACGGCGCGGGCAAGACCACCGCCGTCAAGATCCTCTCCACGCTCATCACCGCCGACGGCGGCCGGGCCCGGGTCACGGGCCACGACCTCACCACCGACGCACAGGCCGTGCGCGCGGCCATCGGCGTCACCGGTCAGTTCTCCGCCGTGGACGGCCTGATCACCGGCGAGGAGAACCTGCTCCTGATGGCGGACCTGCACCACCTGTCCAAGCGGGAGGGGCGGCGCGTCGCCGCGGAGCTGCTGGAGCGCTTCGACCTCACCGAGGCGGCGAAGAAGCCGGCCGCCACGTACTCCGGCGGCATGAAGCGCCGCCTCGACATCGCCATGACCCTGGTCGGCGACCCGCGGGTCATCTTCCTCGACGAGCCGACCACCGGCCTCGACCCGCGCTCCCGCCACACCATGTGGGGCATCATCCGGGAGCTGGTCTCGGGCGGCGTCACCGTCTTCCTCACCACCCAGTACCTGGAGGAGGCCGACGAGCTCGCCGACCGCATCGCCGTGCTCCACGACGGCAGGATCGCCGCCGAGGGCAGTGCCGAGGAGCTGAAGCGGATCGTCCCCGGCGGACACGTCCGGCTCCGCTTCACCGACCCGGCCGCCTACCGGTCCGCCGCCTCCGCCCTGCGCGAGGCCACCCGGGACGACGAGGCGCTCGCCCTCCAGCTCCCCAGCGACGGCAGCCAGCGCGAGCTGCGCTCCATCCTCGACTGGCTCGACTCCGCCGGCGTCGAGGCGGACGAACTGACCGTGCACACACCCGACCTCGACGACGTCTTCTTCGCCCTCACCGACCAGCCGAACCAGCCGAACCAGCCGAACCAGCCCGAGGAGAACGTCCGATGAGCTCCCTCTCCCTCGCCGTCCGCGACTCGTCCACCATGCTGCGCCGCAACCTGCTGCACGCCCGGCGCTACCCGTCCCTGACGCTGAACCTGCTGCTCACGCCGGTCATGCTGCTGCTGCTCTTCGTCTACATCTTCGGCGACACCATGAGCGCGGGAATCGGGGACGGCGGCGCCGACCGGTCCGAGTACCTCGCGTACCTCTTCCCGGGAATCCTGCTGCTGACCATCGGCGGCACCACGATCGGCAGTGCGGTGTCCGTCGCCATGGACATGGACGAGGGCATCATCGCCCGCTTCCGCACCATGGCGATCCACCGCGGGTCCGTGCTCATCGGCCACGTCGTCGGCAGCGTCCTGCAGTGCGTGATGAGCGTGGTGCTGGTCGGCGCGGTCGCCGTGGCGATCGGGTTCCGGTCCACGGACGCCACCGTCCTGGAGTGGATCCTGGCGGTCGGGCTGCTCACGCTCGTCTCCCTGGCGCTCACCTGGATCGCGGTCGGAATGGGCCTGTCCAGCCCGAACGCCGAGGCGGCCGGCAACAGCGCGATGCCGCTGATGGTCCTGCCGCTCCTGTCCAGCGCCTTCGTTCCGGTCGACGCGATGCCGGGCTGGTTCCGGCCGATCGCCGAGTACCAGCCGTTCACCCCGGCCATCGAGACCCTGCGCGGTCTGCTCCTGGGCACCGGGATCGGCCACAACGGATGGCTCGCCGTGGCCTGGTGCGCGGGGCTGACCGTCCTGGGCTACGTCTGGTCCCAGTCACTGTTCCGGCGCGACCCGAAGTAGGGACCGGGAGCCGGCCCGGGGCGGCGCACTCCGACACCTCGTCGGCGTACGCCGCCCCGTCGGCGTTCCCGGCGGCCCGCGGCTGCTCCGGCACCGCGCCCAGCGTCCTCGGCACCCCGTACACGCCGACGCACAGGATGGCGGCGCTGCTGAGGACGAGTGCCGCGGTCAGCCACGTGCCGGCGCGGAAGCGCTTCGGCACCCCGGTGCAGCGCAGCCGCCGGACGGCGACGACCACGGCGAGCAGGAAGACGCCGCCACCGATGCCGCCGATCCGCACCATCAGTACCGGCGACTGCATCCGGAGGAAGAAGGCGGTCGACAGCAGTGGCAGGCACCAGGTGAGGACGCGGAGAGTGCGGGTGCGGGTGCGGGCGTGGGCGCGGACGTCGGTCCAGTCGATGACGCCGAGCAGGCCGAGCGTGTTGGTCCACAGCCGGGGAACGGAGGCCGGGGAGCCGGTGAGGGTGGAGAAGGGGACGGCGAAGGCACCGGCGAGGAACAGGTACTCGGCCCAGGGGCCCATGGTGTCCGTAGAGATCCGCGGCAGCGTGGTGATCGTCTCGTTGCCCTCGGGCACCAGGCCCTGCGGGTGGAGGACGGCCGCGCCGATGACGCAGAAGGACAGGGCGCACAGCACGCAGACGGCCAGGGGACGCCGACGTGGCGGCGTTCACCGGGCGCGGTACGCGGGTGGTGCCGGCCGAACCGGTGACCGAACCGGTGGCGGGGCCCGCCCCGGACCGGGCCACGGCGCCCGGGCCGGCCTGAGCGCCTGTCCGCGGCGCGCGTCCCGCGGCCTCAGCGGGCGAGCGCCGAGAGGGGGGAGGGACGCAGGGTCGCCGGGGGGACCGGGTCCTCGCGCAGGATCACCTGGAGCGTTTCCTTCAGCCGGCGCGAAGGCTCGATACCCAGGTGGTCGGTGAGCTGGCGCCGGGTGCTGTGGTAGGTCTCCAGCGCCTCCGCCCGGCGGCCGACGCGGTACAGCGCGAGCATCAGCAGCTCGGTGATGCGTTCGCGCCACGGGTGCACCACGCCGATCGCCCGCAGTTCGCCGATCGCGTCCTCGGTGAGACCGCAGCGCAGCTTCAGTTCCAGCTTGGTCTCGTGCGCGGCCAGGTACTCCTCCTCCAGCTGGACCGCCGTGCTGTGGCACAGCGGGCTGGCTCCCGTGTCCTGGAGCGGCTTGCCCTGCCACAGGGCGAGTCCGGACTCCAGCAGGCCGATGGCCGCCATGGGGTCACGTTCGGCCAGCTGCCGCGCCTCCGCGATGCGGCGCCGGAAGTCGTTCATGTCGATCCGGCAGGGATCGATTCGCAGCACGTAGCCCGCGGAGTGGGTGACCAGGGCCGGCGCCGGCTCCCCCGGCTCGGCGAGCCGGCCCAGCGTGCGGCGCAGCCGGGAGACCTGGGCCTGGAGCGCGTTGTGCGCCGTGTGCGGCGGATCGTCCCCCCACAGCTCGCTGTAGAGCTGCTCGTTGGTCAGCAGCCGGCTGCCGCTGACCAGGAGCGACGCCAGCAGGATCCGCTGACGGGAGCCTGCGATCGGAACGTGCTCGTTCTTCGTGATGATCCCGATGGGGCCGAGGAGCGTGAAGTCCATGGCGCAAAGCCTCACACGGCGCCACCGTCCGGCTCTTGAGGCGCATCTCATGCGCCTCTGGACTCTCGCTGGAGGCGAGATCAAGCCACCTCGGTCATACGACGGTTCACGCCGGACTGGTGATCGAGGGCACTACTCGATCCACGCGCCGGGTGACAGCATCGCATCGCCAGCGATACACGGGGAGAGGTTGGCTAGTGGAGATCAAGCTGTTAGGCACCCTGACTGCCAACTTTGCGCAACACGCCTGGACACCCAGCGCGGCCAAGCACCGTCAGGTACTCGCGCTGCTGGCCCTGCGGGCCCGGCGCACGGTGCCGGTGTGGGAGCTGGTCGACGAACTCTGGGGCGACCGCCCGCCGCGCAGCGCCCAGGCCACGCTGCAGACGTACCTGATGCAATTGAGACGCGGGATCGCCGCGGCGTACGGCCCGGACGGAGCGATTCGCGCCAAGGAGGTCCTCGCCACCGCGCACGGCGGCTACGTGCTCAACGCGGCACCCGGCCAGGTGGACGCGCTGGAGCACGAGAGCCTGGTGTCGGCCGGCCTGGCCGCGGCCCGCGCGAGGGACCACCGGCTCACCTCCGAACTCCTCAACCAGGCCCTCGCCCTGTGGCGGGGCGACGTCCTGTTCGACGTGCCCCTGGGGCCGGTGCTCCAGGTGGAGGTCCTGCGGCTGCAGGAGTCCAGGCTCAGCGCGTTCGAGATCTGCGTCGCGGCCGATCTCGCGCTCGGCCGGGGCATCGAGGTGCTCGCCAGGCTGACCGAGCTGACGGCGCGTTACCCCCTGCACGAACGCTTCCACCTGCAGCTGATGCTGTCGCAGTACCAGGCCGGACGCATGTGGCAGGCGCTGGAGACCTACCGGCGGCTGCACACCCGGCTGGTGACGGAACTGGGACTGGAGCCCTCGGAGGCGGTCCGCGAGGCACACCAGCGCATGCTGCGCGGTGACTCGCCCCAGCCCTCCATGGTCATCGGGGACCTGGACTGGAGCATGCCGATCGAGGTCGCCAACGCGCCGCTGCACCGCTGCGGACCCACCTGGCACGGCGAGGCCCCGGCGCCCCGTCACCCCGCCGTCAGCCGCGGGTCAAGGGCGTGCGCGGATCCGGTGCACACCCGGTCAGCGCACCGTCAGGGCGATGTGACCGGCTCCGGCTAGGGTGCCCCGGCGGCGGGTCCACCCGCCGCGGGCGGCGCACCGATCGGGGGGCACGGGTGACAGCGGTACGGGCGGGCACTGCGGGGCCGGCGGGGTGGCGGACACGCGCCGGGACGGCGCCGGACCCCGGTGGTCCGGCGCTGCTCCTGGTGAGCCACGGCAGCCGGGACGGGCGGCATGCCGAGACCGTGTGGGCACTGACCGGCCGGGTCCGGCTGGCGCGTCCCGGCCTGCGGGTGGAGACCGCCTTCCTGGACTTCGACACCCCGGGCGTGGCGGGCGCCCTGGAGGCGCTGCGGCGGGCCGGGACCACGCGGGCCGTGGCGGTTCCGCTGCTGCTCACCCGTGCCTACCACGCCAAGACCGACCTGCCCGCCGCGCTGGCGGGGGCACGCGGTCCGAGCGTGCGGCAGGCGGCCGTGCTCGGCGGCTCACCGCTGATCACCGCGGCGGTGCAGCGGCGGCTCTTCGAAGCGGGCCTGTGCGCGGCCGACCGGTCCACGACCGGCATCGTCCTGGCGGGGGCCGGCTCCACGGACCCGGAGGCGATCGCGTCGGTGGGCGCCGCGGCCCGGGAACTGTGGCGGGCGGGCTGGTGCGCGGCGCGGCCGGCGTTCGTCACCGGCCCCCGGCCGCGGCCCGGCGAGGTGGTGCGGGAACTGCGCGCGCGGGGCGTACCCCGGGTGGCGGTCGCCCCGTACGTCCTGGCGCCCGGCCTGCTGCCGGACCGTATCGCGGCCGAGGCGGCGGCGGCCCGGGCCGACGTCCTGTCCGCGCCGCTCGGCGACGCCCCGGAGATCGCGCGGCTGGTGGTGGAACGGGGCCTGGAGGCCTGCCGCACGGCGGACGCGCACGCCGGCTGAGCCCCCGGTGGCCCGCGCCGCCCGGCGAACCGGCCGGCGCGACCCCGGCTCCGGGCGCGGGTGTCCCGCGCCCGGTGGACCGTTCAGGCCAAGGCGTGGAAGGCCCGGCGGTACCAGAGGAGGGCGTCCGACGGGGCGTCCTGGACGGGGCCCGCGCGGACGGCGGACAGGGCACCGATCAGGAGGGTGTGGTCGCCGACCGGGATCGTCTCACGGGTCAGGCAGCGCAGGGCGGCCGTCGCGTCGGGGAACCAGGGCAGGTCGGTGCCGGGCCAGGTGGTGAAGCCGGCCCCGGCGAAGCGGTCGATGTCCCGCCGGGCGAACCGGTCGGCCAGCCAGCGGTGCCGGTCGGCGAGGACGTGGACGACGAACTCCCGCGAGGTGATCAGCGTCCGGTGCGAGCTGGAGGTGCGCGCGACGGCGACCTGGAGCAGCGGCGGATCGAGGGAGACCGACGTCACCGAGCTCGCGGTGCAGCCCCGGCGCCCGCCCCGGCCGTCCGGGGCGGTCACCACGGTGACGGGCGAGGCCAGTTCGGCCATGGCGTCCCGGAACTGCTGGGCGCTCACCAGCGGCGTCTGCCGGGAAGCGGGTGTCGACGTCATGCTCGTCCTCCTGGGGTTTCCGACACGGCATCAGCCGAAGCGGTTCGGGGACATGAATCCGAGGGGGACCGTCGTCGCCTCGCCCCGTACGATCTCGGCGAGCGCCTCCCCGATCCCGGTGGCGTGTTTGAAGCCGTGCGCGTTGTCGCCGCCCGCCACCACGACGCGCGGATCGTCACCGGGCCGGCCGATGACGAACTGGCCGTCCGGCGTACGGGTCAGCATGCAGACCGCGACCTTGGACGGCAGCGGTTCGAGCCCGGGCAGCTTGGCCGGAAGCAGTGCGGTGAGGGCGGACCAGTCCCCCGGCCCCACCGACCGGTCGTACTCCTCGGGGTCCAGGGGCGGCGCGTCGGCCCGGTCCTCGATGCCGAGCTTGACGTCGTGGCCGCCCTCCGCCCCGTTGCCCCACAGGATGGTGCCCTCGTCCAGCTCCCGCATGAAGACGGGGAACTGCTCCAGGCCGAAGCTCTCGTCCCGCGGCTCCAGTGGCCGGAACCAGGTGATGGGCATCCGCACGGTCTGCAGCGGCAGTCCGCCGACCAGCGAGGACAGCCAGGACCCGACCGTGAACACCACCTGGCGCACCCGCAGTTCACCTTGGGAGGTGCGCAGCACCGCACCGCCGGGGACCAGGTCGTAGGTGGCGATGGCGGTGTCGGTGAGCACGCGGGCGCCGCACTTCTCGGCCCGGTTGACCGCCGCGCGGATGGACAGCTCCGGCCGGATGATGCCGGCGGAGGGCTCCCGGACCCCGATGTGGCCCTCCGGGACCCCTACGTGGCGGGGGTAGTGGAAGCGCAGCGCCTGCCCGGTCAAGGTGCTCACCTCGATGCCGTGGCGGTAGGCGGCGGCCAGTGTGCCGCCCGCGACCCGGCCGTCGCGCGGGCCGATCAGCAGGCCGCCGACCGGGAAGAACAGCTGCTGGTCGGCGGACTCCTCGAGCCGGCCCCACAGTTCGCGGGAGCGCCGGGCCAGCGGCACGAGTCCCTCGTGCTCCAGGCAGGTGACCCGGAACATCCGCGAGCCGCCGTGCGAGGAGCCCAGCGAGTGGCCCGGACGGTGGCGCTCGACGCCGATGACGTCCACCCCGCGCTCGGCGAGCTGCCACAGCGCGCACGCTCCCCACGCTCCCAGGCCCACCACCGCGACCTCCGCGTCCCACCGCGCCATGCGTCCCCAACTCCTCACCCGTGGCTGTGACCCGCTCGTCCGCCGCGAACGGCGGAGGTTCCAGACGACCACGGCGCGGGCCGCCGGGTCGTGAGTAGCCGCCACTCAGTCCGCCGCCGTGCCGCATCCGCGGTGCGGGCGCCGTACGACCCGCTCGCCGTGCCCGCCGGCGGAGGGCCGGCGGAGATGAGTACCGGGCACTCAGGCGCCCGGGCGGCGGCCCGGGGTCAGCTGGGCCGAGCAGGGGTGTGCGACCGCGGAGGTGCAGATGCAGTTTCGAGTGCTGGGCGTCCCCGAGGTCCACGACGACGTCGCGGACCGGTGGGTGCCCCTGACCAGTCCCAAACAGCGGCAGCTGCTGGGGGCGCTGCTGGCACGGCCCGGCGTGCCCGTCCCCACGGCCCGTCTGATCGAGGAGCTGTGGAGCGGCCGCGCGCCCGGCAAGGCGGTGAACGCCCTCCAGGCCCACGTGTCCAGGCTCCGGCAGCTGCTGATCGAGGCGGAGCCGTCCCGCGCCAACACCCCGCGGCTGATGGCCCGCGACACGGGCTATGTGCTCCAGGCGCGTCCCGAGGAGCTGGACAGCGCCCGGTTCCGGCTGGCGACGGCCAGGGCCGTGAGCCTGCTCGGCAGCGACCCGCGGGCCGCCCGGGTCCTGTTGAAGGAGGCGCTGGAGCTGTGGCGGGGGCCGGCGATGGCGGGCAGCACCGGAGGTCCGCTGTGCGCCGGGGCGGCGGCGGAGCTGGAGGAGGAGCGGCTGAGTGCCCTGGAGGCGCTGTACGACGTCCAGCTGCGGCTCGGCCCGCACCGCGAGGCCGTCGGTGAACTGCGCAGGCTGACCGCCGCGCACCCGGGGCGGGAACGGTTCGGCGGCGGCCGGCCGTGGGAGGCGGACCTGCCGCCGGTGACGGCCGCCGCCGCGCCCGGGCCGGGCGACGGCGGCGAGCTGCTGCGGCTGCGTGCCCGGGTCGACGAACTCGTCGACGAGCAGCGGCTGCTGCGCTCCCAGGTGGAGCGGCTGTCCCTGCTGCTGACGCGGAGGGGACGGGCCCCGGGAGCGCTCACCCACCGGTGAAGGCGGGTGCCACCTCCCGGGCGAAGAGTTCCATGGCGCGGGCGGCGCGGTCGTAGGCCAGACCACCCGGGTTGAACTGCAGGCTGACCGTCAGATCGGCGCCGAACTCCTCACGCGTCCGCTCCAGTTGTGCGCGCACCTGCGCCGCGTCGCCGGCGAACACCTTGTTCGCGGCGAGGGACGCCGCGAAGTCGTACTTCCTGGCCTTCTCCAGGAACTTGTCGTATCCGGGGTAATCGGCCCGCGTTCCCCTCGCGAGCGGCTCCACGGCCTTCGTCATGTGGTCGATGTAGGAGCGCTCGTACGATTCCCCGGTGCGGCGGGCCTCCGCGGCGTCGTCGGCGAGATAGCAGGTGTACTTGATCTGGATGCGGCGGGCGGCCGGATCGTGGCCCGCCTCGTCCCAGGCGGCCCGGTACTTCTGCAGCATTCCGGAAAGCTGCTCGGCGCTGGTGACCGACGGCACCACCTGGAGGTGGTGGCCGGCCGTGCCGGCGGCCGCGCACGATTCCGCGCTCGTCGCCGAGGCGATGAAGACCGGGGGGTGCGGCGACTGGTACGGACGCGGCAGCAGCGTGACCGGGCCGAAGCGGTGGAAGCGGCCCTCGAAGACCACGTCCTCCTCGCTCCACAGCCGCACGCAGGCCGCCACGCCCTCGTCGAACCGGGCGCGGCTCTCGTCCATGGGGATGCCGAACGCCTCGAACTCCGTGGGCAGGAAGCCCCGGCCGAAGCCGACGTCGAGCCGGCCGTGCGAGAGGTGGTCGAGCATGGCCAGCTTGCCCGCCAGTTTGACGGGATGGGTGAAGGCGGGGACGACCGCGCCCGTGGTGATGCGGATACGGCTGGTGCGGGCGGCCATCGCGGTCAGCAGGGTGACCGGGTCGGGGCAGTACCCGCCGTAGCCGGTGAAGTAGTGCTCCACCGTCTGGACGTGCTCGAAGTCCAGCGCCTCCGCGAGGTCCACGAGGCGCAGGGTCTCCTCGTAATAGGACGTGGCGCTCTTCTGCGCGGGATCGACCACCGGAAAGAAATTCACGCCGAATTCCATAAACGCTTCGCCCCTCGTGTCGACCGGGTGTGCGGCCCGTTGGTCCGGTTCGTTCGGTTCACTCGTTCCGAATCCTGGGCCCGCGTTCACGGAAGGGCAAGCGCACGAGCGGATATTGACGCCCTGTCAAACTCCTGTCAGCTCCGACGATTAGCTTTCCCCGCGGGCGGACGGAAAACGTAGAGTCCTTTGCGTCGCCCATGTCGGCGACGGGAAACAATCCCCGAATCCAGCCGGAGGGTACTTATGCGCGGGGCCTACAGAGTTCCGTACGCGAGTCGCGGAAGCATCCTCGGTACGACGGAGGCGACCGCTCTGGGCCAGCTGCTCGAATCCGGTGCATCCCTGTCCATGGGAACCTGGCGCGAACGGTTCGAGCGGCGGTTCGGCGACCACGTCGGCACCCGGTACGCACTGAGCGTCACCAGTGGCACCGTCGCTCTGGAACTCGCCGTCCACCTGCTCGACCTGGCACCGGGGGACGAGGTCGTCGTCACCCCGCAGACCTTCCAGGCGACCGCCCAGCCCCTGCTCGACCGACAGGTCCGGGTGCGGTTCTGCGACATCGACCGGGAGTCGCTCAACATGGACCCGGCCGTGCTGAAGAGCCTGATCACGGACCGGACCCGGGCCATCCTGCTCGTCCACTACGGCGGCTGGCCGGCCGAGATGGACGAGATCGTGACCATGGCCAGGGAACGGGGCGTCCTGGTCGTCGAGGACTGCGCGCACGCCCTCGGTGCCCAGTACGACGGGCGGCGCCCGGGGTCGCTGGGCGACATCGGCTGCTTCAGCTTCCACGCGTCGAAGAACATCACCACGCTCGGCGAGGGCGGGATGCTCACCTTCGACCGTGACGACTGGGCCGAGCGGATCGACCGGCTGCGCTCCAACGAGGTCGACGGCGTGTTCGTCGCCGGGAGCGCGTCCCCGCTGGACGCCCCGGAGCTGCTGCCCTGGATGAAGTACTCGTCGTCGGTGTACCGGGACGCCTGCCTGGGCGTGCGCCGCAGCGGGACCAACGCGACGCTGTCGGAGGCCGCCTGCGTGGTGGGGCTGCACCAGCTCGACCGGCTGGAGGAGCTGGTCGGCCGGCGCCGGGCCATCGCCGCGCGGCTGAACGAGGTGGTGGACCGCCATCCGCACGCCCGGGCCGGCCGGCCGCGCTCCGGGGTGCACCACGCCCAGCACCTGTACACCTGCTTCGTGTCGGGCCCCAGCGGCACCCGCGAGGCGCTGGTGCGGGGACTCGACGCGCGGGGTGTCGAGGTGCAGCTCCGTTACTTCCCGCTGCACCTGACGCCGGAGTGGCGCTCCCGCGGACACGGGCACGGCGAGTGCCCGGTGGCGGAGGAACTGTGGTTCACCGAGCACGTCAACCTGCCCTGCCACCCGGGGCTGAGCGACGCCCAGGTGGACCACATGGCCGAGGCGCTGGACGCGGCCCTGGAGGACGCGCGCGCCGTGGCGGAGGGCACCGGGAACGCCGGGAGGGCCGCGCACACCGACCGCTCCGTGAACGCCGTGAACCCCGTGAACCCCGTGACCGACTGCGTACCCAGTACGAAGGAGACCTCCCATGCCGCTCATTGACGTCAAGCTCTACGAGGGCCGCCTGGACGGTGACACCGAGACGGAGCTGATCGCCAGGATCACCGACGCGGTCGCCGAGGTGTTCGGCGACGGGGCGCGCGCGTCGACCTGGATCGTCCTGCAGGAGGTGCCCGCCACGCGCTGGGGCATCGCCGGCGTACCGGGGAAGCCGCCGCTCTCGGCACGGGGGTGAAGCCGGGAGCGGCGGCCACGCCGATCCCCCGGCGGGCCCGCGCGCGCGGGCCCGCCGGGGGTCTTCCTCAGGTGGCGGCGGGCTTCCTGGCCAGCCGCCAGCCGCGGCTGCGGCTGCGCTCGGCCCAGAAGTCGGCGTACCGGCCCCCCTGGGCGATGAGCTCGTGATGCGTGCCGCGCTGGACGATCCGGCCCTCGTCGAGCACCAGGATCTGGTCCGCGGCCAGCACCGTCTGCAGCCGGTGGGCGATCACCAGCAGCGTGCGGTCCCGGGTGAGTTCCGACAGGGCGTGCTGGACGGCCCGCTCGTTCTCCGGGTCCAGGGACGCCGTGGCCTCGTCCAGCAGGACGATCGGCGCGTCCTTGAGCAGGGCACGGGCGATGGAGATCCGCTGCCGCTCACCGCCGGACAGCGCGGCCCCGCCCGCTCCGACCTGGGCCGACCAGCCGCCCGGGAGCCGCTGCGCGATCTCGTCGACCCGCGCCAGCTCGCCGGCCCGGCGCACCTCGGCGTCGGTCGCGTCGGGCCGGCCGGCCCTGATGTTGTCCTCGATGGTGCCCTCGAAGAGGTAGACGTCCTGGAACACCACGGAGATCCGGGACATCAGCTCCTCGGCCGGCAGCTCGCGGACATCCGCGCCGCCGACGCGCACGGCACCCGACCGCACGTCCCAGAACCGGGCGATCAGCCGCGCGATCGTGGTCTTGCCGGAACCCGACGGGCCGATCAGCGCGGTCATCGTGCGCTCGGGGATGCGGAAGCCGACGCCGTCCAGCACCGTGCGGCCGTCGTCGTAGGAGAACTCCACCGCGTCGAACTCGATGTCCGCGCCGGCCGGGTGCGCCGCACGCTCCGGCTCGGGCAGGGGCTTCTCGTCCAGCAGCCGCTGCACCCGGCCGAGTGCCGCGCCCGTCGAGCGCAGCGCGGAGCCGAGGTTGGCGGCCTCCGCCATCGGTTCGACGAACCGCGCGGCGAGCACCAGCAGGGCCAGCAGCTCGGGCACGGCGAGCGAACCGCCGAGCGCGAGGTAGGTGCCGCAGACCAGGATCACCGTGAAGGCCGCCTGCACCGTCAGGGTGAAGCCGACCTGGCCCGGGACGCCGGCCACCATCACCTGGCGTCCCGCGTCCCGCTGGGCGGACAGCGCCTCGTCGAGCCGGCTGTGGCCGTCGGCCCGGGAGCCGGGGAAGGCGCGCAGCACCGGCTGGGTGTCGGCGTACTCGATGACCCGGTTGGCCCCCTCCGTCATGGCCTGGGCGCGCAGCCGGTCGGCGGCGGCGGTGCGGCGGGTGCTCCAGCGCAGGACCAGGGCGATGACCGGGGCGGTGCAGGTCGCGGCGAGCGCCAGGCGCCAGTCGAACGCGTACATGAGGAGGACCACGGCGGCCGGCGTGAGCAGCCCGCTGATCAGCGGACGGAACAGGTAGCCGGGGACGCGCATGATGCCCATCACGGACTGGGTGGTGAGATTGCTCAGCTCACCGGTCCGGGTGGGGCCGAACCAGCCGAGCGGCAGCATGGAGACGTGGTCGCCGATCCGGTTGTGCAGCACCTTGGAGAGCGCGGCACCCGCCTGGAAACCTCTCTTGGTGGCCAGGTAGTGCACCGCGGACTGCGCCACGGCCGCGGCGGCCACCGCCCACACCCACGGCCAGGCCCGCTCGGGCTCGTCGCCCAGCAGCCGCTCGAGCACCGGCACGATCAGGACGAACGCCACCGCCTGCAGGACGGCGCCGAGGACCTGCAGGGCGAGCACGGTCCGCAGCAGCCGCCGCTCGGCGGGGCCGACCACGGCCATCATTTGACGGATCATCAGACTGCCTCCTCGACCGCGGTACGGGGGGCGGCGGTCGCGCTCACCGTTGTCCCGTCCGTCCCGTCCGTCCCGCCGGCGGCGGTGGACTCCGCCGGGCCGCCGGGGCGCCAGGCGGTACTGCGCTCGTGGGCCTCCCACATCCCCGCGTAGGTGCCCCGCAGGGCCAGCAGTTCGGCGTGGGTGCCCCGCTCCACCACGCGCCCGCCGTCGAGGACGACGATCTGGTCGGCGTCCTTCACCGTGGACAGGCGGTGCGCGATGACCAGCAGGGTACGGCCGTGGGTGAGCTCGGACAGGGCGTCCTGGACCGCCGCCTCGGACTCCGGGTCGGCGTACGCGGTGGCCTCGTCCAGGACGAGGACGGGGGTGTCGGCGAGCATGGCCCGGGCGATGGACAGCCGCTGCGCCTCGCCGCCGGAGAACCGCGCGTCCTCGCCGACCACGGAGTCGTAGCCGCGCGGCAGTTGCGTGATCCGCTCGTGGATGCGGGCGCGCCTCGCGGCGTCGGCCAGCTCGTCGTCGGTGGCGTCCGGCCGGGCGATCGACAGGTTGGCGCGGACGGTGTCGCGCAGCAGGCGTACGTCCTGGAAGACGAAGGACATCCGCCGGTAGATCTCCTCGGGGGCGAGGTCGCGCAGGTCCGTGCCGCCGACGCGGACCGTGCCCTCGTCCGGGTCCCAGAAGCGCGGCAGCAGGGACGCCAGGGTGCTCTTGCCCGCGCCCGAAGGACCCACCAGCGCGGTGGTGGTCCCGGGCTCCAGGGTCAGGTCCACGCCGCTCAGGACGCGGTGCTCGCCGTCGTGCGAGAAGGTGACGCCCTCGAACGACACCGCTCCGGGGCCGGCCGCGGCGGGCTGCTCCGGCAGGGGCAGTTCGGGGGTGGCCAGCACCGCGCCGATGCGGTCCGCGGCGGCCTTGGCGGCCCGCACCTCCTCCTCGGCAAAGCTGATCGTCAGGACGGGAGTGGTGATCCCGACGGCGAGCAGCGCGAACGGCACCAGGTCCTCGGGGGCGGTCTTGCCGGCGGTGATCAGGGCCGTGCCGCCGAGCAGGACGGTGAACAGCATCGTGGGCGCCGACAGCACGATCTCGGACAGGGCCCGCGGGGAGGCCAGGGAGTCGACCCAGCCGCGGAAGAACGAGGCGAACCGGTCCGCCGCCTCGGCGTAGCGGCGGTGGGCGCGCCGGGTCTGGCCGAAGGTCTTCACCACGGCGATGCCCTGGACGAACTCCACGGCGGCGCCGTTGATGTCGGCCATCGCCGCGTCGAGCGCGGGCAGGTTCTTCTTGAACGCCGCGCCGGTGCGGCCGAACAGGCCGATGCCGAGGACCAGCGGGATCATCGCGATCAGCGCCATGCGCCAGTCCACCCAGAACAGGTAGGCGAGCGTCGACAGGGGCACGATCACCGCGGCCGTCAGTTCCAGCAGCGAGTGCGCGACCAGGTGGTGCAGCGCGTGCACGTCGTCCTGCACGGCCTTCTTCACGGCGCCCCCGCCGCGCCCCGAGAACCAGCCCAGCGGAACCCTGTCGAGCCGCCCGACGAGCAGTCGGCGGATGGACAGCTGGAGGTCGTTCTCGGCGAGGTGGCTGACGACACCGGCGGTCACCAGGAACAGCAGGCGCACCAGGAGGCAGGCGACCGCCAGGGCCGTGACGGTCCAGGCGCGGTCGCGGTCCGCCGGGCCGTCGGCGAGCAGCACCCGGGCCAGCTCTGCGACGGCCAGGAAGGGGGCGATGTTGAGCAGGGCGGAGACTGCCTGGCAGAGGACCGCCAGAGCCAGCCGCCTGCGGATGGGCTGCAGTAATGACGGAAGCGCGGCGGGTTCCGCGGCCATCGTCGTCCTCCGATCGGGAGCGCAGGCGGGTGGCGGCTGCGCGGGGGCGTGGGTGCGGGTACGAGTACGGGTACGGAGAGGTACTACCCAGTGGGTAATTGTAGATGCTACTACCCACTGGGTAATAGACTCCGTCCACCATACGATGGAGCGGGCGGGCCGGGTCAAGAAATGCCGGCGGCCCGGAGACCGGGTTTCGGGTCCGGGCTCCGGGCCCCGGGCTCCGGGCTTCACGTTGCGCCTCGGGCCCCGGACCGCGGAGACAGTCGAGGAGTGGATACATTGCCTGCCATGCCCAGTTCGCCCGCACCCGGTGGCCGGGGACGGCGCCCCGTCGACCGGCCGCCGATCACGCCCGCGGGCATCGTCGACGCGGCGCTCCGGCTCACCGAGACCGACGGCCTCGACGCCTGGTCCACCCGGCAGCTGGCCGCCGCCCTGGAGGTGTGGCCGCGGGCCGTCTACCACCACGTCGGGGACCGCGACGCGGTGGCGGACGCCGTCGCCGACCGGGTGGTGAGCATGATCCCGCTGCCGCCGCGGGAGCTTCCGTGGCGGGAGTGGTTCGGCTCGCTGCTCCTGGAAGGGCGGCCGGTGCTGCGGCGCTACCGCGGGGTGGCCCGCCGGCTGGTGCGGATCGGGCCGATCATCCCGTCGGCGCTGACGATGATGGACCGGGGCATCCTGGTGCTCCAGGAGGCCGGGTTCGGTGACGGGGCGACGGCCGCGTACCGGTATCTCACCAACTCCGCGTTCACGCTGGTGATGGTCGAGGACGACCGGGCGGAGAACCTGCCGGAGGCGCGGGTCCGGCTGGCGGGCGCGCTGGCCGCGCACCGCGACGATCCCGAGCGGCGTGGCCTGGCCGCCGTCGGGGCCGCGGTCACCAGCCGGGGTACCGATGACCCGGAGGCGATCGCGGCCCTGGAGGACGACTTCTACGCGTACACCGTGGAGCGGTCGCTGGACGGGGTGGCGGCGGTTCTCGAACGGCCGGACCGGGGTGGGCTGCAGGGGTGACGGTGCCCGCGGCGCCACCGCGGCTCCGGTGAGGACCGGTGCGGCGCCCGCCGGCCGGGGCCGCGCCCCGTACGCGGCAACAGCCGTCCGGCCGCGGACGGCCGCGTCGCCCGTCACGGGCGGCGTGCCACCTCCCCCGCGGGCAGTCGTCCGCGGGGCGAGGGGGGTCCGCCCCGCTCGGGGAAAGGGGAGGGCCCGGGGCGGCCGGGGCGGAGTCAGTAGTACAGCAGCGCGCTGTCCCAGTCCTCCCCGGGACCGAACAGGCCCCTGGGCTTGAGGGCGTCCGGGTTGGCGGTGAGGACGTGGGACGGCACCAGCTTGCCCGGGGCCAGCGCCTCCACCCGGCACGGGACGGCGAGTTCGCGTCGCACGGACTCGGCGAGCCGCAGTTCCACCCCGGCGGCGCGCTCCTCGGGCGCCTCCACCTGGATGTGCAGCAGATCGCGGCCGGCCCGGGCCCGCCAGAACAGGACACCGTCCTGCGGGGGCAGCCCGAACACCAGGTCCTCCACCTGGTGCTGGTCCACCGAACCCCCGCCGACCGGCCAGGCGGAACCGCCCCGGCCGAGCACCCGTACCACCGGCAGCCGCCAGCCGCAGGCGCAGTCCGTGTACTCCACCTCCACCTCGTCGTCGAGGTTGTAGCGCAGCAGCGGCATGGCCTCCCGGTAGAGGGGAGTCACCACCAGGCGGCCCCGGCCCTCGTCGGACAGCGTGCCGCTGGTGGGGTCCAGGACCTCGCACAGCACCCGGTCCGCCCACAGGTGCAGCCGGCCCTCCGGGCACTGCCCGGCCAGGGTGCCGGTCTCCGTCGAGCCGTACTCCTCCACGACCGGCGCGTTCCACAGGGCGCCGATGCGTGCCCGGCGGGCCGGTGACAGCGGCTCGCCGCCGACGAACAAGGCCCGCAGCGCGGGGAAGTCGGTGGCCGGGTCCAGGCCGGCCGCCCGGGCCGCCGCGGCCCACAGCAGCGTCTCCGTGGGGTTGGACCAGGTCAGCGTGACCCCCAGGCGGTGCAGCAGCCGTACCGTACGGGCCGCGGGGGTGGCCGCCGACCGGCTGTCGGCGGGGACCACGGTCGCCCCCTTCGAGCGGGCCGCGGCGTGCGCGAGATGGCCCGTGATCATCAGGGCGTAGGGGGTGCGGACCAGGAAGGTGTCGCTCGCCTCGATGCCGACCCACTTGCGGGCGTAGCGCTCCGCGAGGTCCGCCCAGTCGTTCGCGGTGTAGTACGAGGCGGTGGGCTGTCCGGCCGAGCCGCTCGACTCGTGGTAGGTCGCCAGTTCCGTACGGTTCACGGCGAGCAGGCCGAACGGGTAGGCGTCGCGCAGGTCCTGCTTGCCGGTCGGCTCCAGGGAACGCAGGTCGGCCGGGGTCGCGGGGGCCGCGCGGGTGGCGTGGCGGGACCGGTAGAAGGGGGAACGGGCGGCTCGGGCGAGGAGCAGCCGCAGTTGTCTCTCCTGGAGCGCGCGCAGTTCCCCGGTGCTCTTCCAGTCGCCGATCTCCGGCCTGGTCGCTGTCATGGCGGATGCCTCCTCAAGCCCACGCCTGTCCGTACCCCCAGCACAGCAGTGGCGGGGCGGGACCTCGTGAGTGCGGGCTACTCATCTGCCCGCGGCCGGACCCCGCGCCCGGGCGGGAGGCGCGGGGGCGGGGGCGCGCGGAGATGAGTGACCGCTACTCAGGTGCCGCCCGGGTGCGCGCTGTTGTGCTGGTGGCGATCCACCGTGTGCACACAGCAGAGACGAGAGGGGCCGGGGTGAAGGTCGAGGACATCCATCTGTCGGGCGTGGGCTGCTACGTTCCCGAGCTCGTGCCGACCGACCTGGCGGTCAAGGACGGCCGCCTCGACGCAGGGTACCGGGAGGCGTCGGGCATCGAGTCCGTCGCCGTCGAGGACACCGTACCGGCGCCGGACATGGCGATCCGCGCCGCGCGGACGGCGCTGGCGCGATCGGGGCAGGAACCCGACGACTTCGCGGCACTGCTGCACAGCAGCGCCTACCACCAGGGGCCCGACGGCTGGTCGGCCCCGCACTACGTACTGCTCAACACCCTGGACCGGCCGGTCCCCGCCCTGGAGATCCGGCAGGGCTGCCTGGGGATGGTGGCCGGCCTGGAGGCGGCGGCCTGCCGGCTGTCGCTGGACCGGTACACCGGCGGCGGGGGCGGGGACAGTGTCCTGCTGACCACCGGTGACAACTTCTCGACGCCCATGGTCGACCGCTGGACCTCCTCCAAGCTGTTCCTCTTCGGGGACGCCGGGTCGTCGCTGGTGGTGTCGCGCCGGCCGGGCTTCGCCCGGGTGCTCGCCGTCGGCTCGCTGTCGGACCCGCGCATGGAGGCCCTGCACCGGGGCGGCGAGGCGCTGCTGCCGCCGAGCGTCACCGCGGGCATCCCGCTCGACTTCGACTCCCGGGTGCAGTACTGGCGCCGGCAGTGGGCCTCCGGGGTGAAACCGCCCATCGGGCACTTCGGCGACCAGGTCGCGGCGATCGCCGAGCGCACCGCCGCGGAGGCCGGGGTCGCGCTGTCCGACATCCGCCGCTTCTGCCACGTCGGGTTCAACGAGGACCCGCTGCTGACCATGTTCCTCGAGCCGCTCGGCGTCGGCCTGGAGCAGGGCACCTGGGAGATCTGCCGGCGGATCGGCCACACCGGGGTCAGCGACTTCGTCATCGCCCTGGAACGGCTGTGGCTGGACGGCGAGGTCGGCCCCGGCGACCACGTGATGCTCATCGGCGCGGCCACCGGCATGGAGGCCGGGTGCGCCGTCCTGGAGATCACCGCGGAACCGACGGCCGAGCAGCGCTCGGTGCCGGCGCGGGAGGAGGCGTGATGCTGGAGCACTGCACCCCCTGGCCGGCCGAGCGGGCCGAGCGCTACCGCCGTGAGGGGTACTGGCGCGGCGAGAGCCTGGTACGGCTGCTCGCCGACGCCGCGCGCACCCACGGTCCGAAGACCGCGCTGGTCGGCGGCGGCCGGCGGATCGGTTACGCCGAACTGGAGCGGGAGGTGCGGCGGCTCGCCGCCGGTTTCCGGGCCCACGGGATCGGCGACCGCGACCGGGTCGTGGTCCAGCTGCCCAACACCCCCGACTTCGTGCGGGTGTGCTTCGCCCTGTTCGCCATCGGGGCCCGGCCCGTCTTCTCGCTGCCCGCCCACCGGGACGTGGAGATCCGCCACCTGTGCGAACTGTCCGGCGCGGTCGGCTATGTGAGCCCGGGCCTGCTGCGGGGCTTCGACCACGCCGCTCTCGCCCGTCGGACACGGCGGGAAGTCCCCACGCTGAAGCACCTGTTCGTGTGCGGTGACGACCCGTCCGGCACGGACGGCGATCCGGTGGTGCCGCTGTCCGAGGTCGACAGCGACCCGGAGGCCTGCACGTTCCCGGTGCTGGACCCCTCGGACGTGGCGTTCTTCCTGCTCTCGGGCGGGACCACCGCGCTGCCCAAGCTCATTCCGCGGACCCACGACGACTACACGTACCAGGTGCGGGCCGCCGGTTCGGCCGCCTCGCTGACCGAGCGGGACGTGTACCTCGCCACGCTGCCCGTGGCGTTCAACTTCACCTGGGGCTGTCCCGGGATCGTGGGCACGCTGCGGGCCGGCGGCACCGTGGTGTTCGCCGAGGACCCGACACCCGAGACGTGCTTCCCGCTCATCGCGCGGGAGCGGGTGACCATCACCTCGGTGGTGCCGAGCGTCGTGCAGCTGTGGCTCGAGGGCGCCGAGTGGCTCACCGACGACCTGTCGAGCCTGCGCACCCTGCAGATCGGCAGCGCCAAGCTGCACCGCACCATCGCCGAACAGATCGAACCGGCCTTCGGCTGCCGCCTCCAGCAGGTGTTCGGGATGGCGGAGGGGCTGTGCACCTTCACCCGGGCCGACGACCCGGACGAGACGGTGCTCACCACCCAGGGCCGGCCGATCTCGCCCGCGGACGAGATCCGGATCGTGGACGAGGAGGGCGGGGAGGTGCCGGCCGGCGAGGTCGGCGAACTCCTCGCGCGCGGCCCGTACACGCTCCAGGGCTACTACCGCGCGCCCGAGCACAACGCCCGCGCGTTCACCGACGACGGCTTCTACCGCAGCGGCGACCTGGCCCGGCTCACCGAGGACGGCGCTCTCGTCATCGAGGGCCGCATCAAGGACGTCATCATCCGTGGCGGCGACAAGGTCTCCGCCGCCGAGGTCGAGGAACACCTCCAGGCACTGGAGGGGGTGGCCCGCGCGGCGGTCGTCGCCGTGCCCGACGACTTCCTGGGCGAACGCACCTGCGCCTGCCTGGTCGGGGCCGACGGCGCCGAGGAGATGCTGCTGCCGGAACTGAAGCGGGCCATGCAGGCCCGCGGGCTCGCCGAGTACAAGCTGCCCGACCGGCTCGTGTACCTCGACGAGCTGCCCCTCACCGGTCTCGGCAAGACGGACAAGAAGGCGCTGGCCGCGCTGGTCCGGGGCGAGCGGCCGGCGGAGTCGGGGGCCTTCGTGCCCGCCCGCGACCGTACGGGCTGAGTGCCGTTCGCCGCCCTGTCATCCCACGACCGAAGGAAGGCCCGCACCGCCCATGGACACCAGTACCTCCACCGGGGACCAGGAGTTGCGCGCACAGGTGCGCGACGCCGTCGCGCACCTCCTGGGCACCGCGCCGGGCGAGATCCCGGACGACGCCAACCTGATCCTGCTGGGGCTCGGCTCGCTCGAAGTCATGCGGCTCAGCAGCCGCTGGCGGCGGGGCGGCTTCCCCGTCGACTTCGACTCCCTGCTCTCCGACCCGACCGTGGCCGGCTTCAGCCGCGCCCTCGCCGAGGCGAAGGCACGGTCGGCCGCACCGGGAGGCGCCGCATGAGCGCTCCCGGACCGCTGCTGGTGCGCGGCGCGCACCTGTGCACCGCCGACGAGGAGGAACGGATCCTGCCCGAGGGGTCGCTGCTGGCCGTCGACGGCCGGATCGCGGCCGTCGGCACGGTCGCCGAGGTGGACGCCGCCGTCGCCGCGCTGCCGCCGGAGCGGCGGGCCGCGCTGCGCACCCTGGACGCCCGCCGGATGCTCGTCCTGCCCGGATTCGTCAACGCCCACTGGCACGAGCTGTTCGCCACCCGGCTGCCGTTCAACGGGGCGCTGCGGCCCGCGAGCGACCGCGGCGACCAGGCCGGATTCCTCGGCAACGGCGGCGACATGCACCGCATCTCCGCCGTCTTCGACTCCTTCCACGACCTCATCGCCGGTCTGACCCCGGACGAGGGCGAGGCCATCGCCCGGTACTCGATGTGGACGCAGCTGCGGGCGGGCGTCACCACGCTCGGCGACGTCGGCTCGGTCAACCGCCCGGAGGCGCTGGCCGCCGCCGCGGTGTGGCTGGGCATGCGCTGCTCGGTGAGCACCTGGGCCACGGACTCCGTGTGCCGGCCCGGGGAGAGCCGATTCACCCGCAGCCGTGACACCGACGCCGTGCTGTCCGAGATCGAGGCGCTGGTCAAGACCTGCGCGAACGACGGCACCGGCCTGCTGCGGGCCCGGCCCACCGCGGTCTACGGCACCAACATGACCGATGAGCTCGGACGCGGACTGGCCGAGGTCGTGCAGCGCCACGGCACCGGCTTCGCCTCGCACATCGGCGCCCAGCGCAACGAGGGGGAGTTCGTCCGCGGGTACTACGGCGCCACGCCGGTGCGCCGGTTCGCCGGACTCGGCCTGCTGGACGAGCGGCTGATGTCGGTCCACACCGGATTCGCCGACGACGAGGAACGGCGGATGCTGCTGGAGGCCGGGGTGCATCTGAGCCACTCCCCCGCCAAGTACGGCTCCTCGGGCGAATCCGCGATGACGGAGACCCGGCTGATCCCGGAACTGCGCCGCGCGGGTCTCGACGTGTCGCTGTCCACCGACGGCATGCCGCTGGTCTTCCCCGGGATGCCCGAGCAGATGCGGGCCGCCTGGCAGACCCACAACGAGATGTACGCCGACCCGCTGCTGGTGCGGCCCACCGACGCGCTGGCCATGGGCACCCGCATCGCCGCCCGCGGGCTGCGCTGGGAGAGCGAGATCGGCAGCCTGGCGCCCGGCAAGCAGGCGGACCTCGTGATGGTGCCGCTGGACGACTGGCGGTTCGTGCACACGCCCCGTCCGCTGGAGGCGTTCCTCGCCGTGGGCGGTTCGGGGGACGTCGACACGGTGGTGGTCGGCGGGCGCGTGCTGGTGGAGGCGGGCAGGGCCACCGGGTTCGACGAGGCCGGGCTGCTGGCCGACTACGAGGCGGCGCTGCGCTCGTACTCGCTGCGCTGTCTGAAGGTTCCCGAGGGGAGCGTCGACGAGGTCTTCGCGCGCACCCTCCGACGCGGCGCGGGCGAGGAGGCCACCCGATGACGGTGATGGTGCACGGGCCGGAACAGGACGGCCTGGGACTGGACGGCCGGGTCGCCGTGGTGACCGGCGCCGCGGGCGGCATCGGCGCGGAGATCGTGGCCCGGCTCGTCCGTCACCGGGCGGCCGTGGCCATGGTCGACCGGGACGGGCCGGCCCTCGACGAGGTCGCCGCACGGCTGCGCAAGGAGGCGGCGGCCGCCCCCGGAGCGGCCGAGCCCCGGCTGCTGGCCGTGCCGGCGGACGTGTCGGACGGCGCGGAGGTGGCGGAGGCGGTCGACCGGGTCGAACGGGACCTGGGCCCCATCACCCATCTCGTCAACGCCGCCGGCATCCTGCGTCCCGGCCCGGTGGCCGGGCTGTCCGAGCGGGACTGGGACGACACCATGGCGGTGAACGCCACCGGCGTCTACCTCATGTCCCGTGCGGTGGCCGCCCGTATGGCGCCGCGCGGCTTCGGAGCCGTCGTCACCGTCACCTCCAACGCCGCCCGCACCGCCCGCACCGGCATGGCCGCCTACGCGGCGTCCAAGGCGGCGGCCCAGGCCTTCACCAAGTGCCTGGGGCTGGAGCTCGCGGGCACCGGCATCCGCTGCAACGTGGTCGCGCCGGGCTCCACCGACACCCCGATGCTGACCTCCCTGTGGCAGGGCGAGGACGCGGGCCGCCCGTCGATCGAGGGGGCGCCGGAGGCGTACCGCGTGGGGATCCCCACCGGCCGGCTGGCCCGCCCCGCCGACGTGGCCGAGGCCGTGGTGTTCCTGCTCTCCGAGCGGGCCGGCCACATCACCCTGCAGGACCTCACGGTCGACGGCGGCGCGACGCTCGGCGTGTGACCCGGCCGCCGTGGTCCGGGCCGCGTCCGCCGGTGGCACCGGCGGACGCGGCCCAGTTCCCAGACGCTCGAAGACCAAGAAGGGCACACCATGACACAGGCTGCCGTTCCCGAGATCGTCCCCCATGCCATGCCCACCTCCGCCGAACTGCCGGCGAACACCGCCGAGTGGGTCCTGGACCCGGACCGGGCGGTGCTGCTCGTCCACGACATGCAGCACTTCTTCGTGGACAAGCTGCCGGCGCGACGGTCGCCGCGCACCGAACTCGTGCGCCACACCGTCGCGTTGCGCGAGGCGGCGGTCCGTGCGGAGGTTCCGGTGCTGTACACCGCCCAGCCGGGCGACATGAGCCCGGACGAGCGCGGGCTGCTCGCCGACTTCTGGGGCGCCGGCATGAGCGCGCGCCCCGAACACCGCGACATCATCGACGGGTTGACCCCCGACGAGGGCGACACCGTCCTGGTGAAGTGGCGTGCCAGCGCCTACCACGACGGCGAGCTGCTGCGGCTGCTGCGCGCCTCGGGCCGCGATCAGCTGGTGCTGTGCGGGGTGTACGCGCACGTCGGCATCCTGCTGACCGCCGCCGACGGATTCGCGCACGGCGTCCGCACGTTCGTCGCGGGCGACGCCACCGCGGACTTCTCCCGGCGCCACCACCGGCTGGCGCTGTCGTACATGGCCGCGCGGTGCGCCATGGTGCTGCCGACGGATGCTCTGGTGGCCGCGCTGGACGGTCACCGGGCGCCGGGCACCGCGCTCGCGGAGGCACGGTCGTGAACGGCGGCCCGGGAGCCCTGCTGCGACGGATCGCGGACGGCACCCACGACGGCCCGTTCGCGCTGCTGCACCGCCCGGAGTCGGGGTCGCCGGACCACGTCGACGTGCTGGCCGGGCCGGTGGACACGTACGAGACGCTCGCCGCTCTCCCGCTGGACGGCTCCGACGCGGACGACGGGTTCGCGCTGCTGGCGCTCGTCCCGCACCGGCAGGTCCGCGAGCGGGGCTTCGACCACGTCGACGACGGCACCCCGCTGGCCGGCCTGCGCGTCACCGAGCAGGAGTCGGTGACGCTGGGGGAGGTGCTCGGTCTCCTGCCCCGGTCCGCGGAGCACCCGCTGCGCCTCGAGGGCGGCGGCTTCGAACAGGACGACCGGCGCTACGCCGACACCGTACGCCGGGTCCTGGACGAGGAGATCGCCACCGGGGCGGGCGCCAACTTCGTGCTGCGCCGCGACTACACGGCACGGCTGGCGGGCTGGTCGGTGCCGGCCGCGCTGGCCTACTACGGCCGGCTGCTGCGGCGTACGTCCGGACAGCACTGGACCTTCCTGGTCCACCTCGGCGACCGCACCCTGGTCGGCGCCAGCCCGGAGCGGCACGTGTCCCTCCGGGACGGGCGGGCCGTGATGAACCCCATCAGCGGCACCTACCGCTACCCCGACGAGGGCCCGCAGACCGAGGGACTGCTGGAGTTCCTGGCCGACGACAAGGAGACCAACGAACTCTTCATGGTCGTCGACGAGGAGCTGAAGATGATGAGCGCGGTGTGCGGGCGGGGCGGCCGGGTCCTCGGTCCGCGCCTGCGGATGATGGCGCACATCGCCCACACCGAGTACTTCATCGAGGGCCGCACGGACCTCGACGCCCGGGAGATCCTGCGCCGCACCCTGCTGGCGCCGACCGTGACCGGCAGCCCGCTGGAGAGCGCCTGCTCGGTGATCGCGCGGTTCGAACCCGAGGGGCGCGGCTACTACTCGGGAATCGCCGCCCTGATCGGCCGCGGCGCGGGCCGGCAGACCATGGACTCGGCGATCCTGATCCGGACCATGGACATCGACCGCTCGGGAGCGCTGCGGCTGGGGGTCGGCGCGACGCTGGTGCGTGACTCCGACCCGGTGGCCGAGGCCGCCGAGACCCGCGCCAAGGCGGCCGGGCTGCTCGCGGCCGTCGGCTGCGCCGAGGACGAGGACGGGGCCTCGCCCCCCGCCACGACCGGGTACGGCTCCGGCCCGGCCCGGCTGCCCGCCGTACGGGAGGCGCTGGTGCGGCGCAACGAACCGCTGGCGCCGTTCTGGCTGGCCGACCCGGAGTCCCGGGGGACGCGGCGTCCGGCCCTCGACGGGCTCGACGTCCTGATCATCGACGCCGAGGACCACTTCACGGCCATGGGCGCCACCCTGCTGCGGTCCCTGGGCTGCGACGTACGGGTGCGCCGGTACGACGAGGACTACGCGCTCACGGGGCCGGACCTGGTCGTGGTCGGGCCTGGCCCGGGCGATCCGCGGGAACGCGGCCACGCCAGGATCGACATCCTGCACGAGGTCACCGCCCAGCTGCTGGAGCAGGACACCCCGTTCCTCTCCGTCTGTCTGGGACACCAGGTGCTGAGCGGCACGCTGGGCCTGGACGTGGTCCGCCGCCCGGTGCCCAACCAGGGCGTGCAGCGCGCCGTCGACCTGTTCGGTTCGCGCGAACTCGTCTATTTCTACAACTCGTTCACCGCGCTCGCCGCGGCCGACGAGATCCCCAGCGCACCGGTGCGCCCCGGCACGGTCCGCGTCGCCCGGGACCCGGTCACCCGCGAGGTGCACGCGCTGCGCGGCCCCGGGTTCTGCTCCGTGCAGTTCCATCCGGCGTCGGTGATGACCAGGCACGGCGACCGCGTCCTCGGCGACCTGCTCACCGGCCTGCTCGCCCCGCCCGTTTGCCCACCGCCCGACCAGGGAGTCCCGGCGTGACGTCCGCATCGCAGTTCTCCGAGCCGCAGGCCGCGGCACGTCCGGCCGAGCAGCAACCGCAGTGGCCCGACCCGCAGGAGGTGACCCGCGTCCGGGAGCGGCTGGCCGCTTCGCCGCCGCTCGTCGGCCCCGAGGACAGCGACCGGCTGACCGCGCTGCTGGGCGAGGTCGCGCGGGGCCGGGCCTTCCTGCTCCAGGGCGGTGACTGCGCCGAGATGGTCGAACGGGCCACCCCGGCGGCGGTGCACGGCACCGTGGAGACCCTGGAACGCGTGGCGGGAACCCTGGAGCGGGCGTTCGGGATGCCGGTGGTGACGGTCGGCCGGCTCGCCGGGCAGTACGCCAAGCCGCGCTCCAGCCCGGTCGAGACCCTGCACGGCCGGACCCTGCCCGCCTACCGCGGGGACGCGGTCAACGGTGCCGCCTTCACCCCGCGGTCGCGCACCCCCGATCCCCGGCGCATGCTCCGGGCGTACGAGGCCGCCGCGACCACGCTGCGGCTCGTCGCCGACCGTCCGGGGCCGGCGCCGCGGCCGGCCGCGCGCGAGGTGTTCGTGTCCCACGAGGCGCTGCTGATGGACTACGAGCTTCCGCTGACCCGTGAGGATCCGCGCACCGGACGGCCCTACGCCGGCTCCGGGCACCTGCTGTGGGCGGGCGAGCGCACCCGTGACCCGCGGGGGGCGCACATCGCCCACCTCGCCCGGATCGGCAACCCGGTGGCGGTGAAGATCGGTCCCGGCGCCCGCCCGGACGACCTGCTCCGCCTGGCCCGGCTCCTCAACCCGGCCGCGGTGCCCGGCCGGCTGACGTTCATCGTGCGCACGGGCGCGGGCACGGTCCGGCGGATCCTGCCGGACCTGGTCGGCGCGGTCGCCGGCGCCGGCGTTCCGGTGGCCTGGGTGTGCGACCCGATGCACGGCAACACCGTCCGGGTGAACGGCCGCAAGACCCGGTACTTCGACGACGTGTACGAGGAGATCAGCGGCTTCTTCGAGGTGCACCGGGCGCTGGGCACGCATCCCGGCGGCGTGCACCTGGAGATGACCGGCGCCGATGTGACGGAGTGCCTGGGCGGCGGCTCCGGCGCGGTGTGGAGCGCGGGCATCCGTCCCGCCGATCTGCCCACCCGCTACGAGTCGGCCTGCGACCCCCGGCTGAACCGCACCCAGACCCTCGAACTGGGCCGTCTGATCGCCGGCCTGCGCACCGCGCCCCTGGTGACGGCCGGCTGACGTGCCCGGGCGGGGCGTCCCGCCCCGCCCGGGCACCTCGCGCTCACGCCGCCCGGGCCACCGCGCGGGCCGGGTGGCGGGCCAGGCTCTGCAGGGCGCCGCCCAGGTCGGAGCGGGCGGTGATGCCGAGTTTCTCGTACACCCGGTACAGGTGGTTCTCGACCGTGCGGACCGAGACCACCAGGCGCGCGGCGATGTCACGGTTCGACAGGCCGCCGGCGGCGAGTGCGGCGACCTCGCGCTCGCGGCCGGTCAGCGGGGCGGTGCGGGTCCGCTGCCGGTGTTCCTGCGCATCGGCCCACGGCGGGAGCGCGCAGTCCGACTCCGCCAGCAGCCGTGCGCCGGCGGCCCGTGCCAGCCGGCCGGCCCGCCGCCGGCCGTCCTTGCGGTACACGTGCGCGGCCTGCGCCGCCGCCTCGGCGGCGAGCGGGACCGCGCCCAGGGCGCGGAAGCGGGCCGAGACCTCCTCCAGCGCCTCGCCGTCCGACCGGCTCAGCGCGACCACGTGGTCCGCCTGGAGCCGCATCAGCTCCGAACCGGCGCCGACGGCGAGCCGCGCGGCGCGGACGGCGGCGCGCGGCGTGTCCGCGACCCGGGCGGCCAGGTGCAGTGCCGTCAGCGCCGACGCCGGTCGTGCGGCGGCGCGGCGGACGACTTCCAGGGCGCGGCAGGCGGCGCCGGACCGGTCCCCGGTGTGGGCGAGCACCACGGCGTGTTCGAGCAGGACGGCGTCGTCGGCCGGCGGGTAGGGGGGTGCCGCCCGGCGTGCGGCCCGCGCCTCGACCAGGGTCTGCAGGGCCTCCGTCGGCCTGCCCGCCTCGGCGAGGGCGCCCGCGAGCTGGGCCAGGGTCCAGGCGGGGGTGCCGAGCCAGTCGCGCCGGACCCGCAGGGCGCTGGCGCCGCGCAGCAGGGTGACCGCCTCGTCGGGCCGGCCGAGCAGGCGCAGCAGGCGGGAGCGGAGCAGGGCCAGCTGGAGCCGGCCGAGTTCGTCGCCGGGGGCCGGGAAGCGGCCGATCGTCTTCAGGGTGTCCCTGACGCGGCCGACGTCTCCCTGGGCGAAGGCGCAGCGCGCGGTCACGACCAGGCAGCGCAGGCGGGTGTCGGCGTGCCAGCCGTCGAGGTCCCGGGTGTGGCGGTCGATCATGGCCAGCGCCTCGGCGGGGTGGCCGAGTTCGCTCAGGGCGAGGGCCGCCGGGGGCAGCAGGTGCTGCACCACCGGGGAGTCGGGCCGCTCCCCCGGCAGGACCGTCCGCGCCGTGCGGGCCGCGTCGTCCGGCCGGTCGGCCAGCAGTGCCAGGACGGCGTGGAACCCGTACCGGACCCCGGCGCCCTGCGGACCGAGCCCGGCCGGCAGGCCGTCCACGACGGCGGCGGCGTCCGCGCCGCGTCCCAGTCCCCAGGCGACGTTGTCGGCCCGGTCCCGCACGGCGGCGACCAGCTCGTCCGGGGGCAGCGCCTCCACCAGTGCCTCGGGCCGGCCGGTGAGCACCCGCGCGAAGACGGCCTCGGCCTCCTCGTGCCGCCCGAGGCCCGCAAGCGCCCGCCCGAGCAGCAGGGAGGCCCGCGCGACATCGACGACGGCCCGGCCGCCGTCCTCCGGCACCGGGGGAACCCCGTCGTCGCCCGGGACCGGGGCGGCCCCGCCGTCGCCGGCGCCCGGGCCACGGATCTCCTCCCCCGCGGCCGCGGCGGTGGTCGCCGTGCCGCCGGGCGAGGGCGCCGGCAGGCCGGCGGGGGCCGGGCCGGCGGGGGCCGGGCCGGCGGGGGCCGGGGGTGCGCCGAGGAGGGGGAGGCAGAGGCGTTCGGTGAGGGCGAAGTCGCGGCGGTGGGCCGCCGTGCGCGCCGCGGCCAGCAGCACCGCGGGTCCGGGGACGCGGCCGGCGGCCATGCGCAGGGTCGCCATCCGCACGGCGTCGTCCGCGCGCCGCGCGCCGGTGGCCTCGATCGCGTCGGCGAGTTGCAGGCGCAGCCGCTGGGCGGTGAGCCCCGACATGCGGTCCGCCACCACCGCCCCGGTCAGCGGTTCGGTCAGCCGGATGCCGACCCGGCGCCCGCTGTACTCGATCTGCACCAGTCCGCGTCCGTCGAGGCCCTCCGCCGCGCGGGCCAGACCGAACCGCTCGGCCAGCCCGTACTCCACCTGCCCGACCAGGGCCAGCACGTTCACCAGTTCCTGCTCCTCGGGCGCCAGGTCGCGCAGCCGCAGGCGGACGATGTCGGCCAGCCGCCCGGGCGGCCGCGCGGGCAGCCCGTCCCAGTGCCAGTGACCGTCGACGCGGCGCAACGAGCCGTCCGCCAGCGCGTACTCGACGAGTTCGTGCAGGATCAGGGCGTTGCCCCGGGTGGTGTCCCACAGCCGTTCCAGGGTCGCGGCGTCCACCGGACCGCCGACCCTGCGCCGGAGGATGGCGCTCACCACGTCCCGGGCGAACGGCAGCACCTCCAGCCGCTCCACGAGACGCTCGACCCACAGTTTGTCCACCCCGGCGGGCAGCGCGGCGTCCCGCCGGGCGGCCGCGGCGACCGACACCCGCCCGGAGGCGGCCAGGCGGTACAGCCGGTGGGCGGCGGACTCCTCCACCAGATGGGCGTCGTCGAAGCCGACGACGGTGCGCCGCGCGGGATCGCTGTGCCGCCGTACCGACTCCAGCCGGTCCAGGCACTCGGCGAGGGAGCAGAAGTTCTCCGCGCAGCCGGTCTCGGGACCGCCGGCCCCGCCGACCGCCACGACGGTCCGGCCCCCGGCCGCGACGCGCTGGAGGGCGGCGGCGAGCAGACGCGTCTTCCCCACACCGGTGGTGCCGGTGAGGAGGACTCCGCCGCGGTCCGTGAGAGCGGAGTCGATGGCCCGCAGGTCTGTCTGGCGAGCCATGACCGCCCACGACTGTTCGATCTCGGTCGGCATTTCGGTCCTTGTCAACTCTCGGCGAAAAGACGCCGATCACGGAAGGTACGGAATAGCGGTCACCGCGGAACAACAGTCACGTTTTCGGAGGCCTTTTTCCCGGGGAATCTCATCGGCGGAAAGAGCACGGCGGGCAGCGGCCATGGAATGTCCCGTATGCGTCGGCGTTCACGATACGAGGACCACCGGACGCCACACTGAGGTGTTTCTGACGCGGCGCTGACACGGCGGATGAGTGAGGGACAAGGCCTGATGGGGTCGCGGCCGCGCAGGTGCGCGGAAAAGGGCCGGCCGATCGGCCGGAAAGGTGCCGCTCCAGGCGGCTCACCTCGAAGAACAGGGCCACGAACGCCCCTTGTCCAGGACTCGTCGGATGATTGCGTGTTGCTCACGATTGAGTTGCGCGAAGGGTGTCCGCCTCCCTACGCTCCCGAACTGCGAGCGGAGGCCTGACCGCTCTTTGTTCTCCCGCAGAAACCCGCCCACTCCGGTTTTCGCGACAACGCACCCGGAGTGCACGCGTACGTAGAGGCACGAGAAAGGAACGGGTCATGGGCAAGGTCACGGCCGGCGAGGTTCAAAAGTGGCTGATCGAGAAGATCGCGGAGCGGCTCGGTGAGCAGCCCTCGGCCATTCCTCCGGGGCAGTATTTCGACGAACTCGACATGGACAGCACGGAGGCGCTGATCATCGCCGGCGAGATGGAGGGCTGGCTGGGCTTCGAGCTGGGCACCACGGCGCTGTGGTACCACCCGACCATCGAGGCCCTGTCGGCGCACATCGCCGAGGAGAGTGCGCGGCATGGCTCGGCGGCCTGACGCGGCGTCCCCGCCGAAACTGCTGACACGGCACCGGGAGGCCGCGCCCGGCGCGGGCACCGTCTACGCGGTGCACCCGGGCGCGCTGCCCGCCGGCCTCTGGGCCGGCCTGGCCGGCGCGCTGCCCGAGGAGACCGGGTTCGCCGTGCTCGACCTGGGCGCGGTGCCCGAGTACGGGGAGGCCGCGCTCGCCCCGGAGCGCTCCCGCCTGACGATCCATCACCTCGTCGATCTGCTGGCCACCGCGTACCGCGCCGACCGCACCGGCCCTACCGGCCGTACCGGCGGGGACACCGTCCTCGTCGGCTGGTCGTTCGGCGGGGTGCTCGCCCACGGACTGGCCGGACGGCTGGCGCCGGAGGAGGGACCGCTCGGCGTGGTGCTGCTGGACAGCATCGCCCCCACGGACGCCTACCAGCACACCGAGGGGGCGCCGATCGACCCGGCGGTCGTCCTGCGCTGGTTCGCGATGTTCCTGGGCGCCCGGCGCGGCGCCCGGGTGCGTCCGGGCCCCGTACCGGCCGGCGCGGACACCGACACCGCGCTGGCCCTGCTGCTCGAGGACGCGATCACCGCGGGCGCGCTGCCCCGGGAGACGCCCCTGGCCGGCCTGCGCAAGCTCTTCGAGGCCTACACGGCGGGACTGCTGCGCAACAACCGGCTCACCGCCCCCTACCGCCCGGCGCCCGCCACCGTTCCCCTGGTCCAGATCAAGGCCGCCGACAGCCTCGTCGCGTCGGATCCGACGCTCGGCTGGGGCGAGCTGGCCGGCCGCGGGCTCACCACCCACTCCGTGCCCGGCGACCACTACACCATGCTGATCCGCCCGGACGCCTCGCAGGCCATAGCCGGACTCGTACCACCCCTCCGGCCGGCGCCGCTCGTCACCACCCGGAGGCCCTCGCCGTGAACCCGTCCCAGCAACGCACACTCGACCGGCGGCTGGCCCGCGACCCGATCGCCGTCGTCGGGCTGTCCGCGCTCTACCCGAAGGCGCGCAACCTCCAGGAGTTCTGGACCAACGTCGTCGCCGCGGCCGACTGCACCACGGAGGTGCCCGCGAGCCACTGGGACGTCGGCGAGTTCTACGATCCCGACCCCTCGGTGCCCGACAAGACCTATGCCAAGCGCGGCGGCTTCATCCCCGACGTGCCGTTCAACCCGCTCGAGTTCGGCCTGCCGCCCAACACCCTCGAGGTCACCGACGTCCTGCAGCTGCTCAGCCTGGTCGTCACCCGCGACCTGCTGAAGGACGCGGGAGCGGAACGCGAGTGGTACGACCCCTCGCGCACCGGTGTGGTGCTGGGCATCACCGGCGCCAACCAGCTCACCCAGCCGCTCACCGCCCGCCTGCAGAGCCCGGTGCTCAAGGAGGTGGTCAGGAGCTGCGGGCTGTCGGACCGGGACGCGGAGGAGATCGCCGCCAAGTTCCGCATGGCGTACGCGCCGTGGGAGGAGAACTCCTTCCCGGGCATGCTCGGCAACGTGGTGGCCGGCCGCATCGCCAACCGGTTCGACCTCGGCGGGATCAACATGACGATCGACGCCGCCTGCGCCAGCTCGCTGGGGGCGGTCCGCACGGCCGTCAGCGAACTGCTGGAGGGCCGGGCCGACACCATGCTGGCCGGCGGGTGCGACGCCGAGAACACGATCTTCATGTACCTGTGCTTCAGCAAGACCCCGGCGCTGTCCAGGTCGGGCCGGATCCGTCCCTTCGACAGCGAGGCGGACGGCACCCTGATCGGTGAGGGCATCGGCATGCTCGCCCTGCGCCGGCTGGCCGACGCCGAGCGCGACGGCAACCGGATCTACGCGGTCCTGCGGGGCCTGGGCACCTCCAGCGACGGGCGTTTCAAGTCGATCTACGCGCCGCGCAAGGAGGGCCAGATGACGGCCCTGCGGCGGGCGTACCAGGACGCGGACGTGGCCCCCGACAGCATCGAGCTGTTCGAGGCGCACGGCACCGGCACCGCGGTCGGCGACGCCACCGAGATCAGCGCGCTGACCGAGGTGGTGGCGAAGGACGGCGGCGAGCGGGAGTACGCGGCCATCGGCAGCGTGAAGTCCCAGATCGGGCACACCAAGGCGGCCGCGGGAGCGGCCGGGCTGATCAAGCTGGCCCTCGCCCTGCAGCACAAGGTGCTGCCGCCGACCATCAACGTCACCCGGGCCGGCGCCGCCTTCGGCCCGGACAGCCCCTTCTACGTCAACTCCGCCACCCGGCCGTGGATCCGTGACCCGAAGCGGCCGCGCCGTCGCGCGGCGGTGTCCGCCTTCGGCTTCGGCGGCACCAACTTCCACGCCGTACTGGAGGAGTACGGCGACGGCGACGACGTCGCCGTGCGGTTCCCGGTCGCCCGGGTGCACCTGTGGCACGCCCCCGATCCGGGGGCCCTCGCCGACGCGCTGGCCGCCGGCCGGGCGCCCGACGGCGGACCCGTGCCCGAGGGGCACGCCCGTGTCGCCTTCGCCGCCCGCGGCGAAGGCGATGCGAGGGCGCTGCGCGAGACCGCGCTCGCCGAGCTGCGCTCCCGGCCGGAGGAGCCGGAGTGGACCCACCCCAAGGGCATCCACTACCGGCGCGCCGCCGGCGGGACCGGCAAGGTGGGTGCCCTGTTCGCGGGCCAGGGCAGCCAGTACGTGGCTCCGGGGCTGAGCGCCGTACTCGCCCTGCCGCCGCTGCGCTCCTCGTTCGACCGGGCCAACCGGCACTGTCCGGAGGAGAACCCGCTGTCCCGGGTGGCCTTCCCGCAGCCCCTCGTCGACGAGGCCGGCCGCGCCGCGCAGGAGGCCGCGCTGCGGGCCACCGCCTACGCCCAGCCGGCGATCGGGGCGCTGTCCGCGGGCCACTTCCGGTACCTGACCGAACTGGGGTTCAGCGCCGAGGGGTTCCTCGGTCACAGCTTCGGCGAGCTGACCGCGCTGTACGCCGCGGGGGCCTACGACGAGGACACCCTGCACCGGCTGGCGCGCGCCCGCGGCCGGGCCATGTCGCCGGCGTCCGGGCAGAGCGACGACACCGGGACGATGGCGGCCGTGTTCGCTCCGGAGGAGCGGGTCGCGGAGCTGCTGGCGGAGCGCGACGGGCTGCTGGTCTGCAACC
Source organism: Streptomyces sp. NPDC016640 (assembly GCF_043076215.1). Classification (NCBI taxonomy): domain Bacteria; kingdom Bacillati; phylum Actinomycetota; class Actinomycetes; order Kitasatosporales; family Streptomycetaceae; genus Streptomyces; species Streptomyces sp. NPDC016640. The sequence goes on along the minus strand of NZ_JBIBRG010000007.1, from coordinate 35,631 downwards.
GCAACGCCCCCGACCAGATCGTGGTCGGCGGCGCGACGGCGGAGGTGGAGCTGCTGCTCGAGGCGGCGGAGCGGGCGGGTGTGCGCGCCCGCCGGCTGCCGGTGTCCGCCGCCTTCCACACCCCGTTCGTGGGCCATGCCGTGGACGACTTCCGCACGGCCGTGGAGGCCGTGGAGATGTCGGCACCGCGCGGCCGGGTCTACGCCAACACCGCGGGGGCGGACTACGGCCCGGACGTCGCCGGCAACCGCCGGGTGCTCGCCGGGCAGTTGCTCCGTCCCGTGGAGTTCGCGGCTCGGGTGGAGGAGATGTACGCCGACGGGTTCCGCACCTTCGTCGAGTTCGGGCCCGGTACGGTGCTCACCGGTCTGGTGGGCAGGATCCTGCGCGGGCGGCCGCACACCGCGGTCGCGCTGGACGGCGGTCCCGGCCGGGACGCGGACCTGACGCTCAAGCAGGCCGTGGCGCGGCTCGCGGTGCTGGGCCTGCCGGTCTCCACCACCGACCGCTACGTGGCCGAGCCGGAGCCCGAGGCGCCGGCCAAGGGCATGACGGTGATGCTCAACGGCATCAACTACGTGTCACCGGAGCGCCGCGCCGCCTATCAGGACGCGCTCGCCCACGGGTACCGCGTCACCACGCCCGCGGCGGCGACGGCCGCCGCGCCGCCCCCTGCCGCACCGGCGCCCGCCGTGCCCCGGGAGCCCGTGGCACGGGAGCCCGTGGCACGGGAGCCCGTGGCACGGGCACCGCTGCCGGCCCCCGGGACGGCCGCCGTCCGGGCACCGGCCGTCGCTCCGGAACCGGACCGGACGGCGCACGACCGCGCCGCCCGGGCGTCCGTTCCCACCGCCGCGGATCGATTCCGCCCCGCCCAGGAGAACCAGCCCATGCCGAGCGACCGTCTCACCGAGCTCATCTCGGACCACCTCTCCCTCCACGACGAGTACCTGCACGGCCAGTTGCGCAGCGCCGAGCGCCTGGCGCGGCTCCTGGAGCGCGCGGACGACCAGGGCCGTCTCGACCAGGTGCTGCCCGGCATCAGCTCGGTCAAGGAGCACGGGCTGGCGATCGGCCGCACCCACATCCGCGCCAACGAGGTCCTGCGCCGGCTGGCCGGACTGGAGCTCGGCGCCGAGGCCCCCGCCCCGGACGCGCCGGTGTGGGCGGAACCGGCGCCCGCGGCGGCGCCGACCCGCGCTCCCGCCTCGCAGGAGCCGGCGCCCGCCGCGCCTGTCCTCGCGGAGCCGGCGGTCGCTCCCGCCCTCCCCCCGACCTCGGTGCCAGCGCCCGCGCAGGGCCCCGCGCCCGCCCCGGCGGCGCCTCCCGCGCCGGAGCGGGCCCCGGCCGCCGGGCCGGACGCCGACGAGGTCCGCACCGTCCTCCTCGACGTCGTCGCCGACAAGACCGGCTACCCCGCCGACATGCTCGACCTCACCATGGACGTCGAAGCCGACCTCGGCATCGACTCCATCAAACGCGTCGAGATCATGGGCGCCGTCCAGGAACACTTCGACACCCTCACCACCGCCGGCCCCGAACAACTCGCCGAACTCCGCACCCTCGGCGACATCGTCACCTTCGTCACCGGCACCACCACCCCCACACCCACCACCACACCCACACCCGCACCGGCCACCGGCCCCGACGCCGACAAGGTCCGCACCGTCCTCCTCGACGTCGTCGCCGACAAGACCGGCTACCCCGCCGACATGCTCGACCTCACCATGGACGTCGAAGCCGACCTCGGCAT
>NZ_JBIBRG010000007.1:0-33781 GCF_043076215.1 Streptomyces sp. NPDC016640 | reverse complement strand
ATGGGCGCCGTCCAGGAACACTTCGACACCCTCACCACCGCCGGCCCCGAACAACTCGCCGAACTCCGCACCCTCGGCGACATCGTCACCTTCGTCGCCGGCGTCCCCCGTACCGCCGGGCGCGAGGCGGCATCCGGCGGGGCGTCCGGGCAGGGCGCGCCGGCGGCCGGGGACCACCCGCCGGAACCGGCCGGGGCCGCCCCCTGCGCACCCGCGCCGGACCGGGCCTCGCGCATCGGCCGGGCGCACGCCGCACTCACCGCTCTTCCCGCTCCCGACCCGCTGCTCGACGCCTACGCCCCGGATCACGGCGCCCTCGTCGTGGACGACGGCTCACAGCTGGCCGCACACCTCGTGGAGCGGCTCACCGGCACCGGCCGGCGGGTGCACACCCTGCGTCTTCCGGGGGTCGCGGCCCGCTCGTCCGACGTGAGCGACCACCCCCTCACGGGCTGGGGCACGACCGAACTGGCCGCCCGGGTCGAGGAGATCCTCACCGACCGCATCGCGCTGGTCGTGGACGTCACCGCCGAGCACCGCGGCGAATGGGCCGAGGGCACGCGCAGGCTCGCGCACTCCCTCCTGCTCGCGCGGCACGTCGTGGGACCGCTGAGCGCGGCGGCGGAGCACGGTCGCGCCGCCTTCCTCACCGTGACCCGGCTGGACGGCGCCTTCGGGCTCACCGGGGTCGCCGAGGAGCAGGCGCCGGCCGGCGGTGTGGCCGGACTCGTCAAGACGCTGGCGCTGGAGGCGCCCGGCCTGTTCTGCCGGGCGGTCGACCTCTCCCCCGGCCTCGACGCCGCCACCGGGGCCGCGCTGCTGCTGGACGAGGCCGCCGACTCCGCGACGGAGCCGGTGCAGGTCGGCCTGGACGTCACGCGCCGGGTGGGCCTGACCGTGGGCGAGCGGCCGCTCGCCGAGCGGCTTCCCGAGGTCGGCGTGCCCTCCCCCGACGACGTCCTGGTCGTCACCGGCGGCGCCCGCGGAATCACCGCCACCTGCGTCGTGGAGCTGGCCCGCCGGCACCGTCCCGGGCTGCTGCTGCTCGGCCGTACCCCGCTGGAGGAGGAACCGGACTGGGCCCGCGGTGTCGCGGAGGCCGGCCTCAGGACGGCCGCGGCGGCCTCCCTGACGGCGTCCGGCGAGAAGCCGACCCCCAAGAAGGTGGGGCGGCTCGCGGCGGCCGTCGCGGGGAGCCGGGAGATCCGGGCCACGCTGGACGCGCTGCGCGCGGCCGGCAGCCGGGCCGAGTACCTCGCCGTGGACATCACCGACCAGGCCGCGACGGCCGCCGTGCTCGCCCCGCACCGGGACCGGGTCACGGGTCTGGTGCACGGCGCCGGGGTCCTCGCCGACCAGATGATCGTCCACAAGAAGGCCTCGGAGATCGAGCGGGTCTTCGCCCCGAAGCTGGCCGGCCTGCGGTCCGTGATGGCCGCGCTGTCCGGTGAACGCCTGCGCCACGTGGTGCTGTTCTCGTCGGTCGCCGGTTTCTTCGGCAACCAGGGGCAGTCGGACTACGCGATGGCCAACGAGGTGCTCAACGCCTGGGCCGCGTCGGCCCGCCGACGGCTGCCGCGGGCCAGGATCACCTCGCTCAACTGGGGCGCCTGGGACAGCGGCATGGTCTCCCCGCAGATCAAGGCGGTGTTCGAGGAGCGCGGCATCCCGCTCATCCAGGCCGCCGACGGTGCCCGGATGTTCGCCGACCAGTTCGCCCCCGAACGGGCGGCGGACACGGTCACGGTGCTGGGCCCGACCACCCCCCTGAGCTCGCGCGAGCGCCCGGCTCCGGCCGCGGCGACCGTACGGCGGTCGCTCGCGGGACTGGAGCGCTCCCCGCTCGTCGCCGACCACACGATCGACTCGGTGCCCGTCCTCCCGGCGGCCGTGGCCATCGGGTGGGCCCTGGGCGCGGTGGAGCACGCCGAGGGACGGCCCGCGGTACGGCTGCGCGACTTCACCGTGCACAAGGGGATCGTCTTCGACGGCACCCGGCCCGACGAGTGCCGGGTGACGATGACTCCGGGCGACGGCGAGGTGAAGGTGGCCGTCCGCTCGGTCACCGCGGACGGTTCCGTGCGGCCGCACTACGCCGCCACGGTGGTCACCGGACCCCTGGCACCGGCCGCCCCGCCGGCCGGGCTGCCCGCGCCGGGCACGGGCCGGGACGCCGCCGGGCTGTACACCGACGGCACGCTCTTCCACGGGCCCGCGCTGCGCGGACTGCGGCGGGTGCTCGCCGAGGAGGAGACGCGGCTCGTCCTGGAGTGCGAGCCGGTCGCGACGGACGCCGCGACCGGCGCCACCGCCCGGTACCTGGCGGGCACCGCGGATCTGCTGCTCCAGGCCGCGCTGGTCTGGGTGCGCCGGTTCCGGTCCGCCGCCGGGCTGCCGCTCGCCGTGGGCGGTGTCGAACTGCACGCGCCGCTGACCTCGCCGGGGACGTTCCTCGTCGTGGTGGAGCCGGTGCGGCACGGCGGTCCCGACTCCCGGCTCACCGTCACCGCCTGTGCCCCCGACGGCCGGGTCATCGCCCGGTTCACCGACGTGTCCGTGGTCTCGGCCCCGCAGCTGGCAGCCAAGTTCGCGGGCTGACCGATGGCCTGTGCCGGACGTACCGAGCGGGCGGCGGCTCACCGCCGCCCGCCCCACAGGATCCCCCGTTTGGGAAGGGACCTCTCTCTGTCATGAGCAGATACGCGATCGTCGGGATCTCCTGCCTGTTCCCCGGCGCGGGGACTCCCGAGGAGTTCCGGCAGAACCTGCGCGACGGGACGGACAGCCGCCGGGACGGCGGCGAGGAGGTCTTCGGGCCGGCGCTCGACGAGCGTGACCTCGACCCCCGCCACCGCATCACCTCCCGTCGCGGCGGGTTCGTCACCGGATTCGAGTTCGACCCCACCGGCTACCGCCTGGACGCCGGATACCTCTCCCGGCTGGACCGGATCTTCCACTGGTCCCTGTACGCGGCCCGGGAGGCGCTGCGCGACTGCGGCGCGGACGGACGGCCCGGGACACTGGCCCGCACCGCCCTGGTGATGGGCAACTACTCCTTCCCCACGCCCGCCTCGGCCGAGGTCAGCGTCCCGTTGGCGCAGGAGGCCGTGCTCGCCGGGCTGAGCCGTGCGCACCTGCCCGGACCGGCCGGGCCGCCGGGCGTCCGTCCGCTCTTCGACCGCGCGGCCGTCGTGCCGGAGAACCTGCGGGTGAGCGGTTCACCGGCGGCGGTCACCGCCGCCGCGCTCGGCCTCGGCGGCCCCCGCTACTGCCTGGACGCGGCCTGCTCGTCGGCGCTGTACGCGCTCAGCCTGGCGTGCGGCCATCTCGCCTCCGGCCAGGCGGACCTGGTGCTGGCGGGCGGGGTCTGCGCCCCCGATCCGACCCTCATCCACCTGTCGTTCTCCGATCTGCGCGCCTACCCGGAGAACGGTTTCAGCCAGCCCTTCGACAGCCGTTCCGGCGGCATCGTCACCGGCCAGGGCGCCGGCATGGTCGCGGTCAAGCGGCTGGCGGACGCGCTGCGCGACGGCGACCGCGTCCACGCCGTGGTGGACGGCATCGGGCTGTCCAACGACGGCTCCGGACGCCACCCGCTCGTACCGCGCAAGAGCGGCCAGCTCGACGCGCTGGCCCGCGCCTACGCGGACGCCGGTGTGGATCCGGCCGGCATCGACTACCTGGAGTGCCATGCCACGGGCACACCGATCGGGGACGCGACGGAGGCGGCGTCCATCGCCGAGTTCTTCGGCGCGCACGGCGGGGTGCCGCTGCTCGGCTCGGTCAAGGGCAACATCGGGCATCTGCTGACCGTGGCCGGTCTGAGCAGCCTGCTCAAGGTGGTGCTGGCCATGCGGGACGGCACGATCCCGCCGACGACCGGCGTGGAGCGGCCCGTCACCTCACCGGACGGGCGGGTCGGCGAGCGCTCCCTGGTGCGCTCCGCGCGGGCGTGGCCCGAGGGGCCGGGTCCGCGGCGGGCGGCGGTGTCCGCGTTCGGGTTCGGTGGCACCAACGCGCACGTGGTGCTGTCGGACGCCGGGTCCGCGACGCCCGGCCCCGCCGCCGAGCCGGCCGTGCTGCCCCCGCTGGACGTGGTGGGGCTCGGCGCGCACTTCGGGTCGCTGGAGACCCTGGACGCCTTCGAGCGCGCCGTGCACCGGGGCGAGCAGGACCTGCGTCCGCTGCCCGAGCAGCGCTGGCGGGGCCTGGACCGCACCGACGGCGGCACGCTGGAGGAAGCCGGCCTCACCGGGGACGGGCTGCGGGGGGCGTTCGTCGACGGCGTCGAAGTGGACCCCGTGGAACTCCGGGTCCCGCCGTCCGACCTGCGCATCTACAATCCGCAGCACGCGCTGGTGAGCAAGGTCGCCGACGAGGCGCTGCGCGACGCCGGCTACCGGCTGGGCGCCGGGCCCGGCGACACCCCCGACCCACGCCGGGTCGCCGTGGTCGTGGTGACCGAGATCGAGCCGTACACGCACGCCCGGCTGAGCCGTTACGGGCTCGGGGCGTTCCTGCGCCGCGAGTTCGACGCGGCGGGTGTGGAGCTCACCGAGGAGCAGCGGGCGGCGCTCGCCGAGGTCTCCCGGGACGCCGTGGTGGACCCGATCGGCGCCAACGAGGTGCTCAGCTACATCGGCAACGTCATGGCCGGGCGGATCTCGTCCCGCTGGAACCTGACCGGCCCGTCCTTCACCCTGTCCGCCGACGGCGCGGGCACCGCCGAGGCCCTCGAGGTGGCACGGCTGCTGCTGCTCGACCCGGACCTGGAGGCGGTGCTGGTCGGCGCCGTCGACCTGGCCGGCTCCGCGGAGAACCTCCTGACCCGGCCGGGCCTCACCGCTGAACCGGGCCTGTCGTTCGGCCACGGCGGCCGCGGCCGGCGGGTCGGCGAGGGCGCCGGCGCCCTGGTCGTCACCCGCCCGGACGCGCCGGGCCACCGGGGCCGGGTGCACGCCCGGATCGCCGGGACGGCCCTGCGGTACGCCCCGGCGTCCGGCGGGATGCCCGGCGCGGACGCCGGGGCGCTGGCCGAGGCGGCGCGGGCGGCGCTGGAGCAGGCGGGCGTCGGCGCCGCCGACGTGGGGTACCTGGAGGCGCACGCCGACGGTACCCGGGACACCGACCGCACGGAGATCGCCGCCCTGGCGGAGGTCTACCCCGCGGACGCCGGCAGCACCGCCCTGGGCAGCGTCAAGGCCCAGCTCGGCGACGCCGGATGCGCGGGCGGGATCGCGGGGCTCATCAGGGCCGTGCTGTGTCTGCGGCACGCGTACCTGCCCGGCACGCGCGGCTGGCGGCGTCCGGAGGAGGATCTCGCCGACGACTTCGCGGCCTCCGCCTTCCACGTGCCCGAGACCTCCCGTCCCTGGCTGCGCGAACGCGCGGGCAGCCGTCGTCACGCCGCGGTGAGCATGCTGGGCGCGGGCGGCTCGCACGCCCATGTGGTGCTGTCGTCGGTGCCCGGCGCCGACCGCCCCCGGCCCGCCGCCGACTGGCACCGCGCGGGCGGTCCCGTCCTGCTGGTGATCGGCGCCGGCACGCCGGACGGACTGGTCGCCGAGGCCGAGCGGCACCGCGCGCTGCTCGCCGGCGGCGCCGACCCGCACGCGCTGGCCGGGGAGGCGGCCGGCCGGGCCGACGGCCGGCGGCTGCGGGCGGTGCTGGTCGGCCAGGACCGCGAAGAGCTGGTCAGGCAGCTGGAGTCGATGGTCCGCGAGGTGCCCGCCGCGCACGCCGAGGGCAGGGAGTGGGCCACCCCGGCCGGTTCCTTCTTCACGCCCCGGCCGCTCGGCCCCGAGGCACGGGTGGCCCTGGTCTACCCGGGCGCCTTCAACAGCTACCCGGGACTCGGGGCGGACCTCTTCCGGGCCTTCCCCGCCCTGCTGGACCGCTTCGAGGGCCAGGCCGCCGAGCCGGCCCGGATGCTGCGCGCCGCCCACCTGTACCCGCGCTCCCTCGAGGCGCTCACCCGGCGCGACCTGATGATGCTGGAGGAACGGCTCGGCGGCGACGTGCCGTTCATGCTGGCCACCGGCACCAGCTTCGCGATCCTCTACACCGCCCTGGTCCGCGAGGTGCTGGGCGTCACCGCGCACGGCGGGTTCGGCTACAGCCTGGGCGAGTCGAGCATGCTGTTCGCGACCGGAGGCTGGGACCCGGCCGGCCGCAGCGACTCGCTGATCAGCGACAGTCCCGTCTTCCAGGACCGGTTGTGCGGTCCGCGGCGCACCGTACGGGAGGCGTGGGGGCTGCCCGAGCAGACGCCCGACGCGGCGGTGTGGGCCTCCCACATCCTGCTCTCCCCGGCCGAGCCGGTGCGTGCGGCGCTCACCCGCCACGACCGGGTGTTCCTCACCCACGTGAACACGCCGCGGGAACTGGTGATCGCCGGTGACCCGGCGCAGTGCCGGGCACTGATCGAGGAGGTGGGCTGCCGCGCGGCCCGCTCCCCGGTGAACGTGGTCATGCACTGCCCGGTGGTGGACGCCGAGTTCGACGGGCTGGCCCGGCTCAACGACTACCCCACCGGCTCCTTCGGCGACCTGGAGCTGTTCAGCGCCTACGACTACCGGCCGCTGCCCGCCGACCGGCTGGCGGAGTCGCCGCGGCGCATCGCGACGACCCTGCGCTCGACGATCGACTTCCCGCGCCTGGTGCGGGCGGCGTACGAGCGCGGCTACCGCTACTTCATCGAGGTGGGCCCCGGCGCCACCTGCTCCCGGTGGATCCACGACACGCTCGGCGACGCACCGCACATGGCCGCCTGCGTGGACCGCCGGGGCGTGCCCGCCACGACGCCGCTCGCCCACCTCGTGGCCCGGCTCGCCGGCCACGGACTGCCGGTGGACCTGACGGCCCTGCTGGACCGGGAGCCGGCCGCGCGCCGCGCGGCGGCGACGGCGTCCCGCCGTCCGCCCACCACCCGGGTGGGCCGGGGCGAGCCCATCCCGGACCGTATCGCCCGCGAGGCGGCCGCGGTCCTGTCCGCCCACCGTCCCGGGGCCCCGGCGCCGACCGCCGGCCGGCCCGAACCCGCCGTCACAGCCCCGCCCGCCCCGCCGGAGGTGCCCACCGCCATGCCCGCCGACCCGACACTCGAGATACCGGAGGTCATCACCTTCGACGGGGAGCCGGCCACGGTCCTGCCCTGGGCCCCGCCGGCACCGGCCGCCGCCCCCGGGGCCCCGGTCCTCGCGGATCCGCCCCGCCCGCCCGCGCCGGCCGCCCCGGCGGCCGCGCGCTCCGGCCGGGGGCCCGCCGCGGACCTGGTACGGGACCTGCGCCGGGAGATCGTCGCCGCGCACGGCGTGGTGATGGAGACCCACCGGGTGCTCCAGGCGGCCACCCTGGAGCGCACCGAGGCCCTTCTCCCGGCACCGGCCGCCACCGCGCCGGCCGAGGCACCCCTCATCGCCGTACCGGCCGAGACGCCCGCCACCGCCGTGCCGGCCGAGACGTCGGCGCTCGTGTCCCCGCCTCCGCCCGCGCCGCCGTCGCCGCGGGGTGCCGGGGAGGCCCGTGACGGGGTGATCTGGAACGAGGCGGACCTGCTGGAGTTCGCCACCGGTTCGGTGGCGAAGGTCTTCGGGCCCGAGTTCGCCGAGGTGGACGCCTTCCGCGCCCGGGTGCGGCTGCCGGCCCCGCCGTACCACTTCGTCACCCGGGTCACCGCGCTGGACGCCGAGCCGGGGGTCCTCCGCCCGGCCCGTATCACCACCGAGTACGACGTGCCCGAGGACGCCTGGTACGCCGTCGACGGCGGGGTGCCGCCCGCGGTGACCGTGGAGTCCGGGCAGTGCGACCTGCTGCTGGTCAGCTATCTGGGCATCGACTTCCGCAACAGGGGCGAGCGGGTCTACCGGCTGCTCGACAGCTCGCTGATCTTCCGCGGCGGGCTGCCCACGACCGGGCAGACCCTCCGCTACGAGATCTCCATCGACCGGTTCGTCCACCAGGGCGAGACCACGATCTTCTTCTTCAGCTACGACTGCTACGCGGACGGCGAACTGATCCTCGAACTCCGCGACGCCTGCGCCGGTTTCTTCAGCAAGCAGGAGCTGGACACCCCGCTCGGCGTCGTCCTCACCGACCGGGACCGGGCCCGGCGCGCCGCGCTGCCGAAGGGCACCTTCAAACCCCTCGCCCACGCGCGCAAGCATGAACTGGGCCCGGCCGACCTGGAGTTGCTCGCCCAGGGCCGACCCGGTGACGTCTTCGGCCCGGACCACGCGCAGGACCCCGGCATCAACCCGGCGCTGCGGCTGCCGGACGCGCGGCTGCGGATGGTGGACGAGGTCGTCATCGACCGCAAGGGCGGCCCCTGCGAGCTGGGCTCGATCAGCGCCGTCAAGCACCTGGAGCCGGACGCCTGGTACTTCACCTGCCACTTCCCCGACGACCCGGTGCTCGCCGGTTCGCTGATCGCCGAGGGCGCGATCCAGCTGCTGCAGATCTACCTGATGCACCAGGGCATGCACCTGACGCTGCCGGACGCACGCTTCCAGACGGTGCCCGGCCGGCGCATCGACGTCCAGGTGCGCGGCCAGGTCACCCCGAAGGACGCGGAGATCCGCTACGAGGTGGAGGTCACCGAGCTGACCCTGCTGCCCCGGCCCACGGTGATCGCGGACGTCCTGATCCACCTGGGTGACAAGCCGGTGGTGCGGATGCAGAACCTCGGCCTGCAGATCATGGAGAAGCCCGGCACCCCGTACCGGCCGGAGGCCGGCGGTGTCCCCGCGTTCCTCGGGCGCCGCAACCGCGCCGGCGAGGCCGCCATGATCAACGAACTCCATCTGGCGCACTCCGCCAAGGGCCTGCTGGACATGGCGATGGGGCCGGAGTTCGAGATCTACCGCACCAGCCGGGCGCCCTACATCCCCAACGGCGACTTCCAGTTCGTCGACCGGGTCATGTCGCTCAGCGGCACCCGCGGCGACCTGAGCCCCGGCTCGGAGATGGTCACCGAGTACGACTCGCCGGACGACGCCTGGTACTACCGCGAGAACTCCTCGCCGTACATGCCGAACTGCGTGTACATGGAGAGCTCGCTGCAGGCCGCCATCTTCCTCGGCTACTACCTGGGCGCGACGCTGCGCGAGCCGCGGGAGGAGTACTCCATCCGCAACCTCGACGGCCGGGCCACCCTGGTCAAGGACGTCGACCTGCGCGGCAAGACGATCCGGCACCACTCGACGCTGCTGATGACGAGCGTGGTGTCCGGCGCCGTCCTGCAGAACTTCTCCTACGAACTCTCCGCCGACGGCGAGGTGTTCTACACGGGCGAGTCGCTCTTCGGCTACTTCGCGCCGGCCGCGCTGGCCAACCAGGTGGGCCTCGACAGCGGCAGCTACCGGCCCTCGTGGATCGAGTCGGAGAAGCCGGCGCCGGAGCGGGTCAAGCACATCGAACTGGGCCCGGGCTCCCCGGCCTTCGGCGACCCCTCCGGGGGCGGGCTGCACCTGCCCGGCGGCCGTTTCGACCTCGTCGACCGGGTCGACCTGGTCGCCGACGGGGGCCGGCACGGCGCGGGTTATCTGCACGGGTACCGCGGCATCCGGCCCGACGAGTGGTACTTCGACTGCCACTTCCACCGCGACCCGGTGATGCCGGGCTCGCTCGGCGTCGAGGCGGTGCTCCAGGCACTGCGCCTGTTCGTCCTGGAACAGGGCCTCGCCCGGGGCATCACCCGGCCCCGTTTCGCCATGGCCACCGGTGTGGAGACGTCCTGGAAGTACCGGGGGCAGATCCTGCGCGACGACCGCGAACTCTTCTTCGACGTGCACGTCAAGGAGATCCGCGAGGAGGCGGACCGCCTGCTGCTGATCGCCGACGCGGACCTGTGGAAGCCGGGCCTGCGCATCTACGAACTCACCGACGTGGCCATCGAGGTCCGCCCCGATGCCGGCTGACCCCCGGCACAGCCAAGGAGCCGTGTTGTCCATGAGCACCACACCCGAGACGCTCCGCTGGTACGGGGACGGGTATCCGAGCACCGATCCGGCCGGGATCCACCAGGTCCTCACGCGGGTGGAGCAGCCCTGCTTCATCGTGTCCACGGCACAGGGCGCGGGCGCGGCCGCCGGCGGCACGGCGGCCGCGGGCGGGGACGGACCGGCCGTGCTGGCCGCCGCCCCCGCCCTGCCGCCGCACCGCCTCGGCTCGGCCGCCTTCCGTGCCGCGCACGGAGTGCGCCAGGCGTACATGGCCGGCGCGATGGCCGGCGGCATCGCCTCCGCCGACCTGGTGATCGCCCTGGCCCGGCACGGCTTCCTCGCCTCGTTCGGCGCGGCCGGGCTGCTGCCGGGGACCATCGAGGAGGCGCTGGCCCGCTTCGCCGCCGAGATCCCGGGGCTGCCGTACGCCGTCAACCTCATCCACAGCCCCAGCGAGGAACGGCTGGAGCGCGAGGCGGTCGAGCTGTTCCTGCGGCACGGGGTGCGCTGTGTGGAGGCCTCGGCCTACCTGGGCCTGACACCGCATCTGGTCCGCTACCGGCTGGCCGGGCTGCGGCGCGAGCCGTCGGGCCGGATCGTGGCCGGGCACCGGGTCATCGCCAAGGTGTCCCGGGCGGAGACCGCCGAGCGGTTCATGCGCCCGGCGCCCACCGCGGTGGTCGACGCCCTGCTGCGGGACGGTCTGATCAGCGCCGAGCAGGCGCAGCTGGCCCACCACCTGCCGCTGGCGGACGACATCACCGTGGAGGCGGACTCCGGCGGGCACACCGACCGCCGCCCGCTGCCGGCGCTCTTCCCGGTGATCCTGCGGCTGCGCGACCAGATCCAGCACGAGCACCGCTACGCCACGCCGGTGCGCGTCGGCGCGGCCGGCGGCCTGGGCACCCCGGTCGCCGTCGCCGCGGCCTTCGCGATGGGCGCCGCCTATGTGGTGACCGGCTCCGTCAACCAGTCCTGCCTGGAGTCGGGCACCTCCCCCGCCACCCGCGAACTGCTCGCCCAGGCGGAGGTCACGGACTGTGTGATGGCGCCGGCCGCCGACATGTTCGAGATGGGCGTCGAGCTGCAGGTGCTGCGCCGCGGCTCGATGTTCCCGATGCGGGCCGCCCAGCTGCACCAGCTGTACCAGACGTACGACGGCATCGACGCGCTGCCCCCGGTGCAGCGCGAGCGGCTGGAGTCCCAGGTCTTCCGGCGCCCGCTGGAGGACGTCTGGGAGGAGTGCGTCGAGTACTTCGGCCGGCGCGACCCGGACCAGCTGCGGCGCGCCGCCGGCAGTCCCAAGCGGCGGATGGCCCTGGTGTTCCGCTGGTACCTGGGGATGGCCTCCCGCTGGGCGGTGACCGGGCAGCGGGACCGGGCGGCCGACTACCAGATCTGGTGCGGGCCGGCGATGGGCAGCTTCAACGCCTGGGTCTCCGGCAGCTACCTCAAGACCCCGGAGAACCGGGCGGTCGCCGACGTCGCCCACCACCTGATGCGCGGCGCGGCCTTCCACACCCGGATCGCCCAGCTGGCCACCGCGGGGGTCACCATCCCCACGTCGGCGGCGGACTACCGCCCGGTGCCCCTGGAGCCGGCCGCCCTCACGGAGGCCGCCCGATGAGCCGGACACCGACCGCCGAGGACGTGGAGGAACTGCTCGGGGACCCCGGGGACCCGGCCAACCCGTACGGGTTCGCGGCGGCCGTCGCCCGGGACGAGGCCGACGCCCATCCCGACGAGCTGTGCGGGGCGCTGGTCTCGGCGGGCTTCCACCTCAACTACCTGCCCCGGGAGTGGGGCGGCGCGTTCGACTCGTTCGACCGCGGTCTGACCCTGGTGCGCGCCGCGGCCCGCCGGGACGTGAACGTGATGCCGGGCACGATGTTCGGCATCATCGCCGCCACCTGCCTCCAGCTGCACGGCAGCGACCGGCAGCGCGAGCGGGTGGCCCGGATCCTGACCGGCGGCGGCTCGGTGGGGTTCGCCCTGACCGAGGCCGGGCACGGCAGCGACCTGCTGGCCGGCGAGGTGCGGCTGGACGGGGACGGGCGGCTGCACGGCGAGAAGTGGATGGTCGGCAACGGCATGCGCTGCGACGCCGTGTACGTGGTGGCCCGCACCGGCGAGCGCGGACCCGGCGCGTTCTCCGCCTACCTGCTGGACGCCGACGCGGAGGGACTCGTCCGCGAGCCCGCCCCGCGCACCGGCGGCATGCGCGGCGTGGACACCGCGCGGCTGCGCTTCACCGGGGTGCCGGTGCCCGCGGACGCCCTGGTGGGCAAGGTGGGCGAGGGGCTCGAGGTGGCGATCCTCGCCCAGCAGGCCGTACGCCTGATGAGCATGGCGGGCAGCCTCGGATGCGCGGACACGGCGCTGCGCCTGACCCTCGGGTTCGCCGCCGGGCGCCGGGTCGCCGGCACGCCCCTCCTCGAGGCACCGCACTCCCGCCGGGAGCTGGCGGTCGCCTCGGCGGCGCTGCTGGCGGCGGACACGGTGGCCCTGGCCGCCGCCCGGGGCGTGCACGTCGTCCCCGAGGTGTTCAGCGTGTGGGCGCCGGCCGCCAAGCACGTGGTGGCCGAGGCCTGCGACGAGCTGATGCGGCGCTGCGCCGGGGTCCTGGCCACCCGCTCGGTCCTGCGCGAACGGGCGCCGGGCTCGGGACTGTTCCAGAAGCTCCAGCGCGACACGGCGGTGGTCCGGGTGATCGACGCCAGCCCGCTGGCCAACCTGCGCTCCTACGCCGCGCAGATCCCCGCCCTCACCGGCCGCGACGAGGTGCCCGAGCCGGACGTCCCGCGCCGGATCTTCGACCTCGGCGCCGAGCTGCCGCCGTACGAGCCCACCCGGCTGGACATGGTGGCCCGTCGCGCCGATCCCGTCCTGCACGGCCTGGGCGAGATCGCCGGGGCGGTCCGCGCGGAGCTCACCGATCCGCGCGCCGCGGCACTGGTGCGCCGGCTGGCCGACGCCGTCGCCGCCCTCGGCATCGAGGCCGCCTCGGCGCGGCGGCGCGGCGCCGACCCCAACGCCCTGGCCGACGTCGCCGAGCGCTACGCCTGGCTGCACGCCGCCGCCGCGTGCGTGCACCTGTGGTGGGCGAACCGGCACCGGCCGCTGTACGGCGACGAGCCCGGCTCGGCCGGCCGGCTGCGCGCCGTCCTGTCCTTCCTGCTCGCCCGGGCCGGCGGCACCGACCCCCGCCGCCACGGCCCCGACCTGCTGCCCGCCCTCGACACCGCGGACGCCCTGCGGAGAGGAAACCGGCTCATGACCGCCCTGCCCGTTCCCCTCGCCCCCGCCGCCTCCCGTCCGTCCCACCCGTTGGAGGTCTCCTGATGTCCCAGGCCGAACTGACCGGTCTCGCGCGGCGGTTCGAGGAGTACCTCGGCGACCCGCACGACCCGGCGAGCCGGATGCCGTTCACCGCCGTGCTGGAGCACGACGAACGCGACGCCTTCCCGTACGCCTTCGTCGGGATGCTGCGCCGCTGGGGCTTCCTGGACTACGGGCTCCCCGCCGAACAGGGCGGCAAGGCCGGCAACCCGGAGACCGGGTTCACCCTGATGCGGCTGGTGGCCCGCCGCGACGGGGCCACCGCCATCGCGCTCGGGCTGACCCAGGCCGCCTTCACACCGGTGTGGATCGCGGGCACCGACGAGCAGAAGCGGCGCCAGATCGAGGACATCCACGCCGGTGTCGGACTGTCCTGGGGGCTGTCCGAGGCCGCGCACGGCAGCGACCTGCTCAGCAACGAGGTCGTCGCCGAGCGGGTGCCGGGCGGCTACCGCCTCACCGGCGAGAAGTGGCCGATCGGCAACGCCACCTACTCCGACCGCATGGTCGTCTTCGCCCGCACCGGGCCGCGCCACGGCGCCGGGGACTACTCGATCCTGGTGGTCGACAAGTGGCGGGCCGAGGCCGAGACCGTGCGCGAGACGCATCCCGTCAGGCAGCACGGCGTACGGGCCCTGGACCTGAGCGGGCTGCGGTTCGACGGGGTGTTCGTCCCCGACTCCGACCGCATCGGCGCCGAGGGCCAGGGGCTGGAGATCGCCCTGAAGACCAGCCAGACCGCGCGTCTGGTGATCCTCAGCCTGGCCCTGTCCGGGGTGGACACCTCGCTGCGCACGGCCCTGGAGTTCGCGCAGGACCGGGTGCTGTTCGGCCGTCCGGTCGTCGAGGTGCCCCACACCGGGCGCCAGCTCGCCGAGTCGTTCGCCGAGCTCATGATCGCGGACGCGGTGTGCCTGGGCGCCGTCCGCAGCCTGCAGGCCTCACCTGCCCAGGTGAGCGTGTGGTCGTCGGTGGCCAAGTACGTGGTGCCCACGCTGCTGGAGGAGACGCTGTCCCGGCTGAACCTGGTGCTCGGGGCACGGGTCTTCCTGCGCACGCACCCGCGTTTCGGGATGCACCAGAAGATGCTGCGCGACCTGCTCGTCACCAACATGGCCGACGGCAACACCGTGGTGAACCTGCGCAACATCGGCCACCAGCTCCCCTCGCTGCTGGAGCAGGGGCTCACCGCCGGGCCCGCCACCCGCGGCGCGGCGGCGGAACGCGCGGCCGTGCTGTACGGCATGGACACGGAGCTGCCCCCGTACCGGCCCGACCGGCAGGAGCTGTCCGGCCGCGGCCTGGACGACGCGGTCCTGGCCGCACCCGACGCCCTGGAGCGGCTGCGCGCGCTCGCCGACGAGGCCACCGACAAGGACCGGGACCGCCTGGTGGCGGCCGCCGGCATCGCCGGGGAACTGCTGGACCGGCTCGGCCCGCTGCGGGAGCGGCAGCACAGGCTGCGGAGCGAACTCGGCCGCGGCTACGCCCACTCCGCCGAGCTGTTCGACCTGGCCCAGGAGTACTGCCTGCTGCACGCCGCCGCCGCGTGCGTCCACACCTACGTCCACTCGCGGGGGGCGATGGCCGCGCCCCTGCCCAGCGCGGCCCTGCTCCTCCTCCAGCTGGAGCGGCTGCGCAAGCGGTTCCACCCGTACGAGCCCTACCGCGACCCGGACGCGGCCGACGAGGTGCTCGCCCTGCTGACCCGGCTGCACGCCGAGAACCGGCTGCTGTCCCACTGGCCGGTCACCCTGGCCGAGCGGACCGCGCCCACCGAGGGCGTCCGGTGCGCAGAGGCCCGCTGACGGGCGGGCGGGTCCCGGTGGACGCGCCGACGGCCGACCTGTGGACGCTGCCCGAGCACGAGGTCGGCGCACTGACCCTCCGCATGGGCGGCCTCGGCCTGCTGTCACCGCGCGAGCGGGCGCGGCACGGCCGGCTCAGGACGCCGGGGGCGCGCCGCCGCTTCCTGGGCGGGCGGCTGCTGTGCCGGCTGGCGCTCAGTGCCCGCACCGGGCTGCCGCCGGACACCTGGCGGCCGGTCGCCGGCCGGTACGGGCGTCCGGAGCTCGAGGGGGACCACGGCGGTCTGCGCTTCAACCTGTCCCACACCGACGGGCTGATCGCCTGTGTGGTGACCCGGGGGCAGTCCTGCGGCGTGGACGTGGAGCGCGTGCCCCTGGACCGCACCACGGCCGGACTGCTGCGCGGCCGCTTCGACGCCGCGCAGCGGGCGGCCCTCGACGCGGCGCCGGACCCGGTCGCGGCCCTGGGCGAGCTGTGGGTCCTGACGGAGGCGTACCTGAAGGGGCTCGGGACCGGACTGACGTACGGGGTACGGCAGTTGGGGTTCGAGCCACGCGGCTCCGGGCGGTTCGCCGTGGCCGACGGGCGGCATCCCGCCACCGGCCGTCGCTGGCACCTCGACCTGCTGCGCCCGGGGCCCGGCCTGCTCCTGGCCGTCGCCGCGGACGGCGGCGGCGCGGACCCGCCGCGCCACCACGACCTCGGCGCGCGCCCCGGGGCGCCGGGCGCGGCCCCGTGCCGCTGCGCGCCCGAACTCATCCCCTGACCACTCCTGTCGACCGTTCCCGCATCCGGAAGGACCTCCCATGCCGCAGCACACCCCGCCGAGCGTCGCCGTGATCGGCGCCGGCCCCGCCGGCCTGTCCGCCGCCTACCACCTGCGCGAACGCGCCCGGATCACCGTCTTCGAACGCGAGACGCGCCCCGGCGGCCACGCCAACACGGTGGAGGTCGAGGAGAACGGCCGGGTGCTCGGCCTGGACACCGCGTTCATCGTCTTCAACCGGCGTTTCTACCCCCGGCTGTGCGGCTTCTTCGACGACCTCGGGGTCGAGATGGTCTCCCACCCGGGCGGTTTCACCTTCTTCGACCTGGACAGCGGACTGGAGTTCGGCACGGACGAACTCGAGCTCGACGAGGCGGCCGTCGAGGAACGCTACGCCGCGAGCCACCCGGGATTCCCGGACGTGTGGCGGGAGGTCCGCCGCTTCCACGAGGAGAGCCGCCGGGACTTCGCCCGCGGCCGGGCGAACATGTCCATGGGCGACTACCTGGACCGGGGCGGCTACAGCCAGGCGTTCCGCCACTCCTACCTGATCATGCTCTGCTCCGCCGTCTGGTCGGTGCCGGCGGAGCTGGTCTGGGAGATGCCGGCGGCCACCGTGATCGCCTTCTTCGTCGGTCACGACGAGGGGGGCCTCGGCGGGCGGCGGGTCGACTGGCGCACGGTGGGCGGCGGCTCGATCTCCTACGTCCGCAAGGCGCTCGCCGCCACCGGCCCGGACCTGCGGACCGGCGAACCCGCCACGGCCGTGCGGCAGGAGGCAGACGGCGTCGCCGTCACCACCGCCTCCGGCACCACGAGGTTCGACTACGCCGTCCTGGCCACCCACGCCGACGAGGCGGCGGCCCTGCTGGAGAACCCCACCGACGCGCAGCGGACGGCGCTGGAGGGGATCCGCTACAGCCGCTCGAAGGTCGTGCTCCACACCGACCCCGCGCTGATGCCCGGCGCCCGGGACGGCTGGACGGCCTGGAACTACGGCAAGGTACGGGCGGACGGCGGGACCCGCTGCTTCGTCACGTACTACCTGAACCGGCTGCAGGACTTCTCGGCCGAGCGGGACTACTTCGTCACCCTGGACCCGCCCCGCCCGATCGCCCCCGAGGCGGTCATCGCCGAGTTCGACTACACCCACCCGGTCATCGACATGGCGCTGCGCGAGCGGCAGTCCGTGATCCACGGGGCGAACGAGGGGACACGGGTGAAGCTGGCCGGGTCGTACTTCCACTCCCGGGAACTGGGCCCGGACCTGATCGGCTCGCACGAGGCCGCGTTCTCCGCCGGGGCGGACGCCGCGGCACGGCTCGTCGGCGAGCTGGCCTGAGCCCCCTCACCCCTCCCCGCCCCCGTCGGGGCTGCCGCTGAACAGGCGGGCCGACTTGTCCTCCTGGGCGAGGCGGCGGAGGGCGAGCAGGGCCGGTTCCAGCAGGACCGAGACCAGAACGGCGCGTTCGGCCAGCTCCAGCAGGCCGGACGCGCCGTTCATCTGTTTGACGTCGAGTTCCGACATGCGGTCCGTCAGCCGCGCGTAGGGCAGCAGGGACTGCCAGCCGATGCCCGAGTCCACGTCCTCCAGGGCGTCCAGGACGTCGCCGAGGGTCTGGATGGCGGCGGTGCCGGGGGACACCTCCCAGCCCATCTCGGTGATCAGCCGGCGGGCGGCGGTCACGCCCGCCGACTCCTCCTCGGACGTCTGCTCCTCCCGTGCCTGCTTCTGCAGCCGGGTGGCCGGCCGGGCGTCGGTCACGATGCCGAAGATCTGGTGCAGGTCGCCCTCCTCCGTGATGGCGCCGAGGATCTCCTTGACCGCGCTCACCGACAGGCGCCGCACGCCGAGCAGCGTGCGGATCAGCCGGAGGCGGCGCAGGTGCTCCTCGCCGTAGTCCGCCTGGTTGGCGGCCGTGGCCTGCCCCTGGGGGAGCAGGCCGTCCCGGAGGTAGTACTTGATCGTGGGGATGGACACCCCGCTGCGACGGCTGAGTTCCGAGATCTTCATCGAGCTCCACTTACCTACTGGATAACGGATAACGGATCGCGCTACTATCCATTATGAGCTAAGCCGGTCGTCTCCAGGAAGGTGGGCGTCGCAATGCCGACTCTCGGCTGGATCACCCCCAACCCCGCACCCCCGCACACGCGGGTCTTCGTCATGGCGTCGCGTTTCGAGCTGAAGTCGCTCAAGGACGTCCCGCAGTTCCTGATCAAGTCCCTGCGCTCCTGGAGCCAGGTGAAGACCGCGCGGGGCGTCCACGGGGCCTCGCTCATCGCGCAGCCCTTCGGGCGGGTCTTCTACACCCTGTCGGCCTGGGAGGACCGCGGCGCGCTGTACGCGTACGCGAAGGCCGACCCGCACGGCGAGGCGATGAGGGCGATGCGGCCGGCCTGCCGGCGGTCGACCTTCGTCTACTGGGAGGCGGACTCCGCCGACCTGCCGATCACCTGGGACGAGGCCAAGCGGCGCCTGGACGCCAAGGCGCGCGAGGACGCCGCCCCCGGCGACCGCGCCGCCTGAGCCCGGCCCCCGCACCGCCGGCCTCCCCCGCCCTTCCCACCCCGCCCCGCCCCCTTCCGCACCCACGCGGGTCCGCACACTGGAGGTTTTGTCATGAGCACGATCAAATCCGGGGAGGGCGGAGTCCTCCCCGGACTCCCCGCCCCGGGCACCGGAGCGCGCCGGACGCCCTTATGGCTGGTCATCGTCGCGTGCAGCCTGCCGATGTTCATGGTCGCCCTCGACAACCTCGTGGTGTCGACGGCCCTGCGGACCATGGCCGTCGACCTCGACGCCTCCACCACGCAACTGCAGTGGTTCGTCAACGCCTACGTCCTCAGCTTCGCCTGCCTGCTGCTGACCGGGGCCGCGCTGGGTGACCGTTTCGGCCGGCTGCGGGTCTTCGTCGCGGGCATCGTGCTGTTCACCCTGGCCTCGGTCGGCTGCGGCCTCGCCGACAGCAGCGGCCAGCTCATCCTCATGCGGGCGCTGCAGGGGCTCGGCGCCGCCGCCGTGATGCCGCTGTCGCTGACGCTGCTGGCGGAGGAGGTGCCGGAGAAGAAGCGCAATCTGGCCCTCGGGCTGTGGTCCGCGATCAGCGGTCTGGCCGTGGCGCTGGGGCCCGTGGTGGGCGGCGCGGTGGTCGACGGCCTCGACTGGCAGTGGATCTTCTGGATCAACGTCCCGGTGTGCGCGGTGGCCATCCCGCTGGCGCTCGCCGTGCTGCGCGAGAGCTCGCTGGCCGGCACCCGGCTCGACCTGCCCGGCATGCTGCTCGCGACCGCCGGACTCCTCGCGGTGGTCTGGGCGATCGTGAACGGCGAGGAGGAGGGCTGGAGCTCGGGCGTCATCCTGTCGGCGTTCGCCGGCGGCGCCGTCCTGCTGGCCCTGTTCGTGATGTGGGAGCGGCGCGCCCCGCAGCCGCTGCTGCCGCTGTCCTTCTACCGCGAACGCGCCTTCGTCTTCTCCAACCTGGTCTCCGCGACCATGTACTTCGGCGTCTTCGGATCCATCTTCCTGCTGGCGCAGTTCTTCCAGATCGCGCCGGTCCGCACCCCGCTGGAGGCCGGTGTCCTCACCCTGGCCTGGACCCTGATGCCCATGTTCGTCGCGCCGGTCGCCGGCGCCCTCACCGGCAAGGTGGGCGGCGGACGGCTGATGGCCCTCGGCCTCTTCCTCCAGGCGATCGGACTGGCCTGGATCAATCTGGTGGCCACCTCGGACACCCCGTACTCGCGTATGGTCGGCGCCATGGTCATCGCGGGTATCGGCATGGGCCTCGTCTTCGCACCGACCGCGGCGGTGGTACTGGGCTCGGTCGGGCCGCAGCACCGGGGCAAGGCGTCCGGCGCCAACAACACCGTCCGCGAGATCGGGGGTGCCCTCGGCACCGCCATTCTGAGCAGCGTCTTCATGCACTACGGCGACGACCGTACCGCTCAGGGGTTCGTCGACGGCATGCGTCCGGGCATCTGGATCGGCGTCGCCGTGGTCCTCGTGGGCGCCCTGTGCGCGCTCGCGATCCCGCGGCCCGGGCGGGACGTGCCGGCCGGCGCGGCCCGGCACCGGGAACCCGACCGCACACCCAGTTCGGCGACCCCGTAGGGCCGGTCGCCGTTCCCCCGGGAGCGGCGACCGAATGACGCAATCCACTCGAATCGCCAAGGACGACCTTCGAATCAGGGCTCAGGGGATCTTGATGCAGCTGCTGTCATCATGTCGCGCCAACGGACTCTGCCAGCCGGGCGTCAGCCGGCTGCTGGGGCTGCTGATCACCGCCGCGCTCACCGTGTCGATCCTCCTCCAGAGCGCACTGAGGGACCAGACCCACCCCGCCATGGAAGTGGTCGTGGTTCCGCTCCTGGCCGGGCTGCTGGTCGTCCTCCAGGTGGGCGTCTTCGTCACCCAGAGCCCCGGGCGCGACGGCGGTCCGGCCGGGAAGGCCGCCGTCGCGCTCGCCGCCCAGTGCCTGATCGTCATCGTGTCCGTGGTGGTGATCGACGTGGAGTTCTGCGTCCTGGCCGGCTATCTGGCGGGGTCCCTGCCCCTGGTGCTGCCGGCCCGGTTCGCCTGGCCGCTCTTCGCCTTCGTGGTGCTCACCGGCCCCGTCGCCGCGACCCGCGCGGACGGCTCCCTCATGCACCTCGTCCACATGTGCCTCGGCCTCATGGTCACGGGACTGATGGCCTTCACCCTGTCCAGCACCATGCTGACGGTGCGTCAGCTCAAGCAGTACCGTCAGGACTTCGCCCGCGCCGCCGTACTGAACGAGCAGTCCCGCTTCGCCCGCGACCTGCACGACCTGCTCGGCCACACCGTCTCGGCGCTGGCCCTGCGCGCCGAACTGCTGCACCGCACCTTCCAGTCCCGTCCGGACCTGGCCGCCGCGCAGACCGACCAACTGCTGTGCGCCGCACGGCAGTCGATGGCCGAGATACGGATGGCGGTGCATGGCTACCGCGAGTTACCGCTGTTCAGCGAGGTACGAGCGGCCGCCTCGCTGCTGAACGCCATGGGCATCAAGGTCACCGTGCGGGTGACCGCGCTGCCCTCCCCCGGCGAGGCCGGCACCGCGCTCGCCGCGGTCCTGCGGGAGTCGGTCACCAACCTGCTGCGCCACAGCGACGCCTCGCGCTGCGCCGTTGTCCTGACCGGCGGCCCCGGCACCGTACGCCTGGAGGTCCACAACGACGGCGCCGGCCGCGCGGGCCGCCGGACGTCCCGGGGCACCGGCAGCGGACTGGGCAACCTCACCCGGCGCGTGACCGACCTCGGCGGCACCCTCGACAGCCGGCTGTCCCCGAACGGGACGTTCAGGCTGGTGGCCGTGGTGCCCACCGCGGCCGTCTCCGTCCCGCCCGGTGACACACACCTGCACACCACGGCACCCGGCATGGCCAACGTGGCGTAGCGGCGCCCGTTCACCGGGGGACCGGACACGGCCCCCGCCGACGGACCGGACACGGTCCGTCCACGTACCGGACACGGTCCGTCGAAACACCGGACACGATCCGTCGAAGTACCGCACACGGTCCGTCGAAATACCGGTCGCAGGTCGTTGCAATACCGGACACGACTTTCCCCGACACGTTCACGCCTCGCATGTCTATGATTCTGGCCAAGGCCTGGACAGTCTGCGGGGGGGATGTGTGTGATACGTGTTCTCTTGGCGGAAGATGTGCAAATGGTGCGGGAGGCGCTGGCCGCACTGCTCGAACTCGAGGACGACATAAAGGTGGTGGCCGAAGTCGGCTCCGGCGAGGACGTCCTCGACGCGGCCAAGGGGACCTGCCCCGACCTCGTGATCGTGGACGTCAACATGCCCGGCCTCGACGGACTCACCGCCGCCGAGCGGCTGCGCGACCAGCTGCCCGACTCCCGCATCCTGGTGCTGACGGTCCTGGACGCGCCCAATATCCTGCGCCGCGCGCAGGACGTCCGGGTCGACGGCTACCTCGTCAAGAACGCACCGGTGGAACATCTTGTCAAGGCCGTACGGCAGATCATGGCCGGCGAGCGCGTCATCGCACCGGAACTGGCCCTGGCCGCGTGGGAGGGCCAGGCCAGCCCGCTCACCGCGCGCGAGGCCGACGTGCTCCGGCTCGCGGCCGCGGGGGCCGAGACGGCCGAGATCGCCGAACACCTGCACCTCTCCCCCGGCACCGTGCGCAACTACATGACCACCATCGTCGCCAAACTTGACGCGCGTAACCGTCTCGACGCCATCCGCGTCGCGCGCGACGCGGGCTGGCTCCTCAACTCCTGACGACCGGCCGGAAGTCGCACCCCATCACAGCGTCAGGGGCGCGTCAGCGGGCTCTGGGAAGGTACCGGCGCAAGTTCGGACACCACCACAGCTCCGCGAGAGGAGCGAGCGCGACGTGCGACGATTCAGCCCCGGACAGTCAGGCAGACCAATGCGCCTGGCCGTCTGTCTCACCGCGGCCGGCCTGACAGCTGCTCTGCTGACGGGTTCCGGCAACGCATCCGCTTCACCCGAGCCCGAGCGGACGGCGTCGAAGTTCACCGCCAACGACGGCATCACCTACACGGCCACCAACCACATGCTGCCCGCCGCCGACGGACGCGGACGCGAGTGGATGCTCACCTGGGCCGGTTCGGCGGACCCGACCAAGCCGGACTTCCTCGCCGTGGTCGACGCCACGCGCAACTCGCGGACGTACGGCGAGGTCGTCAACACCGTGACCATGGGCCCGGGTCTGTCCAACGAGCCGCACCACATGCAGTACGTGTGGCACAAGGGCGACCGGCTCTACGCGGGCGGCCTGCTCGCGGACACCGTCTACGTCTTCGACACCAAGGCGCTGCCGGCCCTGAAGCTGGTGGGCGTCAACTCGACGGTCGACACGCCGTGCGGCACCGCGCCCGACGCCTTCCAGGTGCTGCGCGACGGGACCGCGTACGCCACCTACCTCGGCGGACCGGATGTGCCCGGCCCCTGCACGTACACCAACGGCGAGGTCCGTGAGGGCAACGGCGCGGCCGGATCGCCGGGCGAGATCGTGCGGATGGACGAGAACGGCCGGACCCTCGCCGAGATCCCGGCGGCGCTCGCCGAGGGCGAGGACCCCGAGCAGTGCGGCAACGTGCCGAAGCTGGAGAAGGCCACCTGCGCCAACCCGCACGGCATCATGGTCAGCGAAGAGCGCAACATCATGGTGGCGAGCGACTTCGTCGAGGCGCGCCACTTCCTGAGCCCCAAGCTGCCCGACCAGGCGAGTCTCGCCCGCCAGACGGTCCGCGTCTGGGACATCACCGACCGCAACGACCCCGAGCTGCTCTCCGTCAGCAAGATGCCCGACGGACCGCGCGCCGCGCGTGAGAAGCACAAGATGTGGCACGAGTCCCGGGTCGTCATGGAGCCCGCGCTGCCCCACAAGAAGCACCACAAGGGCGCGTTCGCCTCGTCCATGCTCGGTGGCGCGATCTTCTACGCGCCCGACGTGACGGTGCCCGACCCCAAGTGGCGTGAGGTCTTCGACGACACCACGGCCTACCGCAAGGCCGGTGCCGACCGGGACGTCACGGGCGCCGGTGACGCGGGCAGCTGGCTGATGGTCAGCCCCGACGACCGTTACCTGTTCCACACGGTGATGGGCCAGTCGACGCCGTACGGCGCGCCGCTCGACAAGACCACCGGCATGGTCTATGTGCTGGACATCCGCAAGCTGCTCGCCGCGGGCGACGACCCCAAGTGCGACATCGACTCCATCGACGAGGCCTACCGCGGCGGCAAGGAACGCGACTGCCCGGCGGTCACCTCCGCGATGCCGATCCGCGACACCACCGACGGCGGCCCGCACTGGGGCGCCATGGACAACTTCAAGCAGGTGCGCGGCGGTCTCTACAAGGAGACGGAGCGCATCGGCCGGATCGCCACCTCGAACTACTTCATCGCCGGGTCGTTCAGCGGTGACGGCAACCACGAGGTGTGCATGTACGACCTCAGCGGGTCGGGCAGGCTGCGCCAGGACATGAGGTTCCGGGACGAGAACACGGGCCGGCCCTGCGTGGACTTCGACCGGACGTCGTGGCCGCACGGCGAGACCGGACCGGCCCGCCCGCACGGGATCCTGTTCACCGTCAGCGACAGCGTGCTGAAATGACCGGATCCGTCCGGACCCAGGTGCCCGCCGCCGTTCCCCCGGGCGGCGGGCACCTGCCCCATGTCCAGGAGTCGTCGTCGGCCTGGGGGATCCTGCCGCCGCTCGCGCTCGCCGCCGTCGTGGGCCTGGTGTGCGCCGCCGTCCTGTTCCGCAGGAAGACGCTGGCGCGCCGCTACGTGGTGGCCTCCTGCACCGTCTTCGCCCTGGTCCTCTCCCTCGTCCTGGTCGCGGCCCTGCGGCCGCGGGACGAGCCGCACACCGCCGCCGCGCACGGGGCGGCCGCGGCGGACGAGCGGCCGTCCCGGCCCGGCACCCCGGTGCTGCGGACGCTGCGGCTGAGCGGCAAACAGGTGGGGGTGCTGGTGGTGCCGGGACGCCCCGGCCGCAACCTGGTGGGGATCGGGGCGGACGACGCCCGTGCCGGAACCGCCGGCGGCGGCCCTCTCCGGAAGGGACAGCGGCGTCCCGGCAGCGCGCAGACCTGGGTCTCCGTGAACCTGCCGGAGGGCAGCAGCACGCTGTGGGTCTCCGCGGGCGGCGAGAGGAAATCACTGGCGGTGGACACCGGCTCCGGCCGCCCGGCCGCAGTCGGGGCCCTGGACTCCGCCGACGGCCCCGAGTGCGCCGCCGCGGCGGCGGGCGCGCTGGTCGCGGGGTCGGACCGGCCGCTCACCACCTGCCCCTCCGACCGGCTCACCGCACGGGACGCCGAAGCGCTGCGCGCCACGGTCCGGTTCATCGCCGGCCGCGGCGACCGGTCCGTGGGGCTCGTCTCCGACGGCTCGCCGCGCGGCAGGACGGCGGCCGCCGTCGTCCGTTCCGCGGCCCGTCAGGAGGGCGTCGCCCTCGCCGCCCCCGGGAAGGGGCGTCCGGTGCTGGTCACGGCGGGGTGGGCCGAGGCCACCTCGGTGACCGGCGCCGTGGAGAGCGGCAGGACCCGCGCCCAGGGCGTCTACCTCGCCCCCTGGCTGCTGGCCCGTTCGGTGCTGACCCCCAGCGCGGGCCAGCTGATACCGCTGCGTTTCACACCGCGCACCGAGCAGGCCATGGCCTACGCCGAGGCGCTGGCCGCACGGCTGCCCGGGGAGTACCCCTCCGGCAGCGGATACGCGGCGTGGCAGCGGGCCCGTGGCGAGGAGCCGGAACCACGGCCCCGGCTGTTCGCCGCGTCCACCGCCTACGTGCCCGGGACCATGACCTCCGCGGACGGCGGGGGCACGAGCGGTCACCATCACTCGGCGGCCGTGGCCGACTGGCTGCCGTCGGGGATGATCTCGCCGGTCAGCGGACCGATGAGGGAGGGATGAGCGATGACCCGGGACCGCAAGCGAGCCGAGGGCCAGTGGGCGCTCGGCGAACGGGAACCGCTGAACGCCAACGAGCGGTTCAAGCAGGCCGAGGATCCGCTGCTGGTGCGCGAGCGCATCGAGAGGACCTATGCGCGGGAGGGCTTCGCCTCCATCCCGCCGGACGATCTGCGGGGCCGGTTCCGCTGGTGGGGGCTCTACACCCAGCGGCGGCCCGGCATCGACGGCGGGCGCACCGCGACCCTCGCCCCGGAGGAGCTCGACGACGAGTACTTCATGCTCCGGGTGCGGGTCGACGGGGGCGGGCTGGACGTCGGGCAGCTGCGCGAGATCGCCGCGCTGTCCACCGAGTTCGCGCGTGACACCGCCGACATCACCGACCGGCAGAACATCCAGTTCCACTGGATCCGCATCGAGGACGTGCCCGAGATCTGGCGCCGTCTCGAGGCGGTGGGGCTGTCCACCACGGAGGCGTGCGGGGACTGCCCGCGGGTCGTGCTCGGCAGCCCGGTCGCCGGGGTGAGCGCCGACGAGGTCCTGGACGCGACCCCGGCGATCGGGGAGATCACCGAGCGCTTCGTCGGCGACCCCTCGCTGTCCAATCTGCCCCGCAAGTTCAAGTCCTCCGTGTCCTGGCTTCCCGATGTGCCCTACCAGATCCACGACCTGTCCTTCCTCGGCGTCGAACACCCCGGCCACGGGCCGGGGTTCGACCTGTGGGTCGGTGGCGGGCTGTCGACGAACCCGCGGCTGGCGGACCGGGCCGGCGCCTGGGTGCCGCTGTCCGAGGTGGCCGAGGTCTGGGCGGGAGTGGCCGGGCTCTTCCGCGACTACGGCTACCGGCGGCTGCGCAACCGGGCCCGGCTGAAGTTCCTGGTCGCCGACTGGGGGGTGGAGCGGTTCCGGCAGGTGCTGGAGGAGGAGTACCTGGGGCGGCGGCTGCTCGACGGGCCGGCGCCGGTGCTGCCCGCCTCGCCGGTCGACCACATCGGGGTGCACAAGCAGCGGGACGGCCGGTACTACGTCGGTGCCGCGCCGGTGGTGGGGCGGGTCTCCGGCACCCGTCTGGCCGCGCTCGCGGACGCCGCCGCGGCGCACGGCTCGGACCGCGTCCGGCTCACTCCGTACCAGAAGGTCCTGGTCCTGGAC
Organism: Streptomyces sp. NPDC016640; assembly: GCF_043076215.1. Taxonomy (NCBI): domain Bacteria; kingdom Bacillati; phylum Actinomycetota; class Actinomycetes; order Kitasatosporales; family Streptomycetaceae; genus Streptomyces; species Streptomyces sp. NPDC016640. The sequence goes on along the minus strand of NZ_JBIBRG010000007.1, from coordinate 7,334 downwards.
GTGGCGGACCCGGAGCCGCTGGTACGTGACCTCGAGGCGCTCGACCTGCGGGTGGACGCCTCGCCCTGGCGGCGCGCCACCATGGCGTGCACCGGTCTGGAGTACTGCAAGCTCGCGATCGTCGAGACCAAGGCCCGTGCCGCCGAACTGGTGGCCGAGCTGGAGCGGCGGCTCGGGGACCAGCGGGCGGACATCACCGTCAACCTCAACGGCTGCCCGAACGCGTGTGCGCGCACGCAGGTCGCGGACATCGGGCTGAAGGGCCAGCTCCTCACGGGCCCGGACGGCGCCCAGGCGGAGGGCTTCCAGGTCCATCTGGGCGGTGCGCTGTCGCTGTCCCAGGAGGACGACCCGGCCTTCGGCCGCAAGCCGCGCGGCGTGAAGGTGCTCGCGGCCGAACTGCCGGACTTCGTGGAAGGGCTGGTGCGCAGGTACCGGGCCGGCCGGGCCGACGAGTCGGAGACCTTCGCCCAGTGGGTCACCCGCGTCGACGAGTCCCAGCTGACCTGACACCGTCCCGCTCCCGCGGCGCCCACGGACCACCACCGGTGCGGTCCGTGGGCGCCGGCGTGTGCGCCACGGCCACAAGCGTGCCCACCGGCACGAGCGCACGCCGCCCACGGACCCGCCCGCTCACCACCCACGCGCCATCGCCACGAGGCCCGCCCGTCCACCTGTGTGCCCTCACCACGAGACCCGCCCACCTGTGTGCCCTCACCACGAAGCCCCCGCCCACCTGTGTGCCCTCACCACGAAGCCCCCGCCCACATGTGTGCGCCACCACGAGTCCTCTCTCCACGGTCCCCCGCCGCTCGGCACCGGCACGGCACGGCACCGTCGTCCCACGCTCCCCGGACCGACCCCCGGGAACCGGGGGGAACGACGCCTTGCGCGTGCGGCGGCCGCACGGGACGTGGGCACGATCGCCCGCGGGCGGTACCCACCGGCCCGGCCGCCGGGGCCGGTTCGGGCAGCCGACGGTGGCCGTGGGGGCGCAGGCGTGTGAGGTGGGGTGCTCACGCGGGGCCGCGGGCAAGAGGGGGGCGGCCTCCGGCTGGTGCCGGAGGCCGCCCCGTGAGGTGGTGGTACCGGAGGCGGCCACGGGCCACGGTGCACCGTCGCACCGCACTCCCGCGCCGTGTCAACGACCCCGCGGCCGCCTCCGGGCTGTGGCGCCGGTGCGGTGTCAGCCGCGCGGCGCGAGGCCGCGGCTGCGCAGTACCCGGCGTTCCAGCGGGCTGAAGACCAGCAGGTCGATCAGCACGCCGACGGCGAGGATCAGGAGGATCCCGAAGAACACGCCGGGCAGGTCGATGGCCTCCCGGGAGTTCGCCAGATAGCGGCCGAGGCCGACTCCCAGGTCCGGCGACGAGGCGATCAGCTCCGTCGCCATCAGGGACCGCCAGGAGAAGGCCCAGCCCTGTTTGAGGCCGGCCGTGTACCCGGGCAGTGCGGCGGGCAGCACGACGTACCGCGCCCCGCGCAGCCCCGTCGCCCCGATCGTCCGCCCCGCGCGCAGGTACAGCGGGGGCACCTGGTCGATGCCGGAGACCAGCCCCACGGCGATCGACGGCACCGCGCCGAGCAGGATCACCGTGTACATCGCCGCGTCGCTCAGCCCGAACCAGATGATCGCGGCGGGCACCCAGGCCACGGAGGGCAGGGACTGCAGCCCGGACAGGACGGGGCTCACGGTGGCGCGGACGAACGGGACGCGGGCCACGATCAGGCCCAGCGGCGTCCCGATGGCCAGCGCGGCCAGGAAGCCCAGCAGTCCGCGCTCCAGGCTGGTCCAGACGATCTCGAAGAGCGTGCCCTGCCGCCACAGTACGAGGAAGCTGTCGCCGACCGCGCGCGGACTCGGCAGCCGGTCCTCGGACACCAGCCCGCCGGTGTGCAGCAGTTGCCAGACCGCGAGGACGGCGCCGGCGCCCAGCAGCGGCGGTGCCACCTTCTGCCGCAGCACCTGGTGGACCGGGACCCGGGACGCGGGTTCCGTCTCCAGGGAGTCCAGGCCCGCCTCCAGCCCCGCCAGTTCCTCGTCGGAACCCGCCGGCCCGGCCGTACGGGTGTCAGTGCCGCCCATGACGCCGGATCTCCTTCCGCAGCTGCTCGGTGATCTCGGCGGACAGTTCGGCCACCGCGGGGTCCTCGGTGCGGCGCGGCTGGGGCATGCCGACGCTCCACTCACGGGCGATGCGGCCGGGCCGGCAGGACAGCAGGACGACGCGCTGCGCCAGCCGCACCGCCTCGCGCACGTTGTGCGTGACGAACAGGACCGAGACGCCCGTGTTCTGCCAGATCCGGGCGAGCTCCTCGTGCAGGACGTCCCGGGTGATGGCGTCCAGCGCGGCGAACGGCTCGTCCATCAGCAGTACGTCCGAGTCCTGGGCGAGGGCCCGGGCGAGGGCGACGCGCTGGCGCATGCCGCCGGACAGTTCGTGGATCCGCTTGTCGTAGGCGTCCTGCAGCCGTACCAGGCCGAGCAGTTCCTCCGCCCGGGGACGGCGCTCGGGTCTGGGCACGCCGCGCAGCCTGAGCACCAGTTCGATGTTCCTGCCCGCCGTCAGCCACGGGAACAGCGCGTGGTCCTGGAACATCAGGGCGGGCCGGCCCCCGGCCACCTCGATCCGGCCGGAGGACGGCTCGTCCAGCCCGGCCACCAGGTTGAGCAGGGTGGACTTGCCGCATCCGGAGGCCCCGAGCAGACAGATGAACTCGCCCGGGGCGACGTCGAGGCTGATGTCCTGCAGGACCGTCTGGACGCCTCCGGGCCGGACGAAGGTCTTGTGGGCGCCGACCACACGGACGGCCGGTGTGCTGGGTGTCGGGGCGGCCGCGCCGGACGCAGCGTCCTGCTCCGTGATCGTTGTCGGGTGCACTGGGTCAGCTCCTGGGTGCGGGTGCGGCGGTCAGCGCGCTGCCTCGCCTCATGACACGCCGAGTCCGGCGTCGTCGGCGGCCGGCCGGCCCGCTGCCGCGCGCAGCGTGTTCAGCATGCCGAGGTCGTAGATGCCGTGCAGATCGGGCCGTTCCATCAGCCCTGCGCGGACGGCGTGTTCGGCCTGGGTGCCGAGGGTGCCGGCCAGGGGGTCGTCGGTGAAGGTGAGGGACGGCCAGGCCGCGTCGATGATCTCGTCCGGCAGTGCCGTGCCGGTCAGCCGGCGCAGTGCCGCGTTGGCGGAGTCCTTCGCCGGGCCGGGCCGGCTGTTGATCCACTCGTTGGTCCGCACCGAACCGCGCACGACCGCCTCGACGACGTCCCGGTGCTCCCGCAGGAAGCGCTGCGACACCACGAGATGGGTGATCACGAACTGCCGGTCCGGCCACAGGTCCGCCTCGTCCAGCAGCACCTTCGCGCCCTCGGCGACCAGCAGGGAGGCCGTCGGCTCCGGGACCCAGGCGCCGTCGACGGATCCCGACCGGTAGGCGGAGGGCGCCAGCCGGTTGTCGGTGCGCACCACGGACACGTCGCCGCGCCCGGAGGCGGGATCGACGTGCCAGCCCTGCCGGGAGATCCAGTGCAGCAGGGCCACGTCCTGGGTGTTGCCCAGTTGCGGGCTGGCGATGCGCCTGCCCCTGACGTCGGCCGGGGTTTTGATCTTCTCGGGGTTCACGACGAGTCTGACCCCGCGCGACGTGGCCCCGGCGACGACGCGCAGGCTCTTCCCGCCCGACTTGGTGAAGCTGTTGACCGCCGGTGACGGTCCCATCCAGGCGAGGTCGATGGAGCCGGAGGTCAGTGCCTCGACCGCGGCGGGTCCCGCGTTGAACGTGGCGGTCGACAGCTTCGTACCGCCCAGTTCCCGCTGGATGATCCCCTCGTGCACGCCGACCAGCGCGGTGGCGTGCGTGAGGTTGGGGAAGTAGCCGACCCGCACTTCGCCGGCGGACAGTCTCCGGCCCGTGGGCGCGACCCCGGTTCCCGTGTCGATCCGCTCGGATCCGTAGCCGCAGCCGGCGAGGACGAGCAGGGCGAGCAGGCCGGCCACGGCGGCGCGCAGGCGTCCGGTACCGCTCATGCGCCGGGTCCTCCTGGGGCGCGCGTGGCGAACGACCCGCCGGCCATGCCCGCGGTCAGGGTCGCGCCGTCGGCCGGGTCGATCAGCAGGAACGAGCCGGTGCGGCGCGAGACGGCGTAGGGGTCCAGGGCGACGGGTTCGGCGGTGCGCAGGCGGATCCGGCCGATGTCGTTGACGACCAGCCGGCCGGGCTCGGGGTGCCGGTCGAGCGGGTCGAGCGTCACCCGGCTCGTTATCTCCCGCACCACCGCCTGCACGGTCCTGGTGGTGTGCTTGAGCAGCACCTTGCGGCCCGGGACCAGCGGCTGGTCGACGAGGTGGCAGACGGTGGCCTCGATGTCGCGGGTCACCGTCGGCGCGGCGCCCGCGGCGGCGATGAGGTCACCGCGGGAGACGTCCAGGTCGTCGGCGAGCAGCACGGTCACCGACTGCGGCGCGCGGGCCGATTCGACCCGCTCGCCCAGGAGGTCGATGCCGCTGATGACCGACCGGTGCCCCGACGGCAGCACCACGACGTCCTGGCCGACCCGCAGGGTGCCGGCGGCGATCAGGCCGGCGTAGCCCCGGTAGTCGGGGTGCTCGGCGGTCTGCGGCCGGATGACGTACTGCACCGGGAAGCGGGCCGGGGCGTGGGCCGGTTCGGCCGTCACCCGGACGGTCTCCAGGTGCTCCAGCATGGTGGGGCCGCCGTACCAGTCCATGCGCGCCGAGGGTGCGACCACGTTGTCGCCGTTGAGCGCCGACATCGGGATGGCGGTCACGGTGGGCACGCCGAGTTCCCGCGCGTAGGCGGTGAACTCGTCGGCGATGTCCGCGAACGCGGCCTCGGCGTGGCCGACCAGGTCCATCTTGTTCACCGCGAGGACCACGTGGGGGACCCCCAGCAGCGCGGCGACCGCCGCGTGCCGGCGCGTCTGCTCCACCACGCCGTGCCGGGCGTCGACCAGCACGATCACGAGCTCCGCGGTGGACGCCCCGGTGACCATGTTCCGCGTGTACTGCACATGGCCCGGGGTGTCGGCCAGGATGAAGCTGCGGCGGGCCGTGGCGAAGTACCGGTACGCCACGTCGATGGTGATGCCCTGTTCGCGTTCGGCGCGCAGCCCGTCGGTGAGCAGTGCCAGGTCCGGGGCCTGCTGACCGCGTGAGCGGGAGGCGCGCTCGACGGCCTCCAACTGGTCGGCCAGGAGCGACTTGGAGTCGTGCAGCATCCGCCCGACCAGCGTCGACTTCCCGTCGTCGACGGAGCCGGCCGTGGCGAACCGCAGCAGGGTGGCGTGGTGTTCGGCGGTGGCGTGGTGTTCCGTGCCCGTCGTCATCAGAAGTACCCCTCGCGCTTGCGGTCCTCCATGGCGGCTTCCGACATCCGGTCGTCCGCCCGGGTGGCGCCCCGCTCGGTGAGCCGTGACGCCGCTATCTCCGCGATCACCGCGTACGGGTCGCCGGCACGGGAGTCCACCGCGCCCGTGCAGGACATGTCGCCGACGGTGCGGTAGCGCACGGTCCGCCGCTCCACCGGCTCGCCGTCCTTGGGCCCGCCCCACTCCCCCGCGGTCAGCCACATGCCGCCGCGCAGGAAGACGTCGCGTTCGTGCGCGTAGTAGATGGAGGGGACCTCGATGCCGCTGCGGGCGATGTACCGCCACACGTCCAGCTCGGTCCAGTTGGACAGCGGGAACACCCGTACGTGCTCGCCGGGGGCGTGCCGGCCGTTGTACAGCTGCCACAGTTCCGGCCGCTGCCGGCGCGGGTCCCAGCCGCCGAACTCGTCGCGCAGGCTGAAGACCCGTTCCTTGGCCCGGGCCTTCTCCTCGTCCCGGCGGCCGCCGCCGAACACCGCGTCGAAGCGGTGGGTCCGGATCGCCTCGACGAGCGGCACGGTCTGCAGCGGGTTGCGGGTGCCGTCGGGACGCTCCTTGAGCTGCCCGCGGTCGATGTGCTCCTGCACGGAGGCCACATGGAGCCGCAGCCCGTGCCGGGCCACCGTCCGGTCGCGGTAGTCGAGGACCTCGGGGAAGTTGTGCCCGGTGTCGACGTGCAGCAGGGAGAACGGCAGCGGCGCCGGGGCGAAGGCCTTCAGCGCCAGGTGCAGCATGACGATGGAGTCCTTGCCGCCGGAGAACAGGATGACGGGGCGCTCCAACTCGCCCGCCACCTCACGGAAGATGTGCACCGCCTCGGATTCGAGTGCGTCCAGGTGCCGTACGGGGATGTCTGTCTCGGTCGTCATGTGTGGAGCCCGCATTCCGTCTTGGCGCGCCCGGTCCAGCGGCCGGCCCGGACGTCCTCGCCCGGGAGCAGCCGCCGGGTGCAGGGAGCACATCCCACTGAGCCGTAGCCGTCCGAGAGCAATGGATTGACCAGTACTCCGTGTTCGGCGATGTACGTGTCCACGTCCTCGCGGGTCCATCGGGCGATGGGCGAGATCTTCACTTTCCGCCGCCGGGCGTCCCAGTCGACGACCGGCGTCCCGGCACGCTGCGCCGAGTCGAACCGGCGCAGTCCGGTGACCCAGGCGTCGTACCGGGCCAGCCCTTCCTCCAGTGGCCGGACCTTGCGCAGCTCGCAGCACCGGTCGGGGTCGCGGCGGTGCAGTTCCGGCCCGTGCTCGGCGTCCTGCTCGGCCACCGTCTGCCGGGGCCGGAGGGTGACGAGGTTGACGTCCAGGACCGCGTCGACCGCGTCCCGGGTGCCGAGGGTCTCGGGGAAGTGGTAGCCGGTGTCGAGGAAGACGACGTCCACTCCCGGCGCGACCCGCGCGGCGAGATGCGCCACCACGGCGTCCTCCATCGAGGAGGTGACGCACAGGCGCGAGCCGAAGGTGTCCACGGCCCAGCGCAGGATCTCCAGCGCCGGTGCCCCTTCCAGCTCCGTCCCGGCACGGATCGCCAGTTGCTGGAATTCGTGCATCTGTAGCCCTCTCGATACGTCCCCGGGCGAGGCGCGAGGAAAGACGGGTGGAGAGCGCGCGTCCATGCCTCACCGGGCTGTTGAACGGCAGGCGCAGGCTAACCGGGCCGGTGTACACGTCGCTGACGTCGCACTGACCCCGCGCCTCGAGCGGCGGTCGGCCGCGTCCGCCCAGCGGGCCGTCAGCGCGCGGTCAGTGGCTGCTGCCAGCATCCGGCTCTCGAAGCTGCCCGCGAGCGAGTAGAGAAGAGGCCCCGACATGGTGTCCACGGGAGCATCGGTGCGTCGGGCACCCGGCACGGCCGAGGTCCGCCGGCTCGACCGGGTGATCATCAGGTTCGCGGGGGACTCGGGTGACGGGATGCAGCTCACCGGTGACCGTTTCACCTCGGAGACCGCCTC
>NZ_JBIBRG010000006.1:0-435917 GCF_043076215.1 Streptomyces sp. NPDC016640 | reverse complement strand
GAGTTCTCAAGGAACGGACGCTTCCTTTGTACTCACCCTCTCGGGCTTTCCTCCGGGCTTCCCTTCGGTGTCTCCGACTCTATCAGATCCTTTTCTCGGTCTGACCCCCGGTCGGCGGGGTTTGCCTTCCCGGCCCTTCGGCCGTTCCGACGTCTCAAACCTTAGCGGACTCTCTCCGTGTTCCCCAAATCGAGGGTTCGATTCATGGGTTCGAAATGAATTCGGGCACGCCGAAATCATTCCCGCTGGGAGGTAGTGCTGAGGTTTTGAGTGCCGCATCCGCGGCGGAAGTCGCTGCCCGGATCCGTTACGACTCCGTGGCAACCCGAAGAACCCTACGGACCGCTGAGGGAGCTGTCAAGCACCCCTCGTCAAGATCTTTTCAGTCCAGGTCACTGAGGCGCCCGCCGGCGTCCGGCTGTGCGTGTTCCACGCGGCGCAGGAGACGGGTGAGGACCTCACCGAGGGTGGTCCGCTCGTCCGGGTCGAGGTCCTGGAGGAGGTCCGCCTCGAAGACGGAGGCCATCCGCATGGCCTCCAGCCACTTCTCGCGGCCGGCCGGGGTCAGCTCGACGATCACGCGGACCCGGTTGTTCTCGTCCCGCTCCCGGGTGACCAGACCTTCGGCGAGCATGCGATCGATCCGGTGGGTCATGGCGGCCGGGGTCAGGCCCAGGCGCTTGGCGAGGTCGCCGGGACCCATGCGGTACGGGGCGCCCGAGAGGACCAGGGCCTTGAGGACCTCCCAGTCGGCGTTGGTGATGCCGAGTTCGGAGGTCTGGCGTCCATAGGCGACGTTCATGCGGCGGTTCAGGCGGGACAGCGCGTTGACGATCTTCTCGACCTGGGGGTCGAGGTCCTGGAACTCGCGCTGGTACGCGGCGATCTGCTCTTCGAGTGTCGGCTCGCCGGGGCCGGAGGTGTCGCCCATGGCCGCAGTATGGCACGGCTCTTCTTTGCTCTGAAGACCTTCTCTGTGTACTCTTTAGCATCGAACTTTAGCTTCTAAGTGTTCACTCCTGACTTCCCCCACTCCTACCTACTGAGAGAGGTGAACGTGACCAGGGTGATGGGCGCAGCGATGCGCCGGATCCACGTGGGCAACGCACTCAGCGCTTTCGGGCTGGGCTTCACGGTCCCGTATCTGTACGTCTACGTGGCGCAGGTGCGAGGGCTGGGAGCCATGACGGCGGGCCTCGTACTCGCCGTCTTCGCTGTGGCCGCGCTGGTCGTGCTGCCGTTCGCCGGGCGGGCGATCGTCCGGCGGGGTCCGCTGCCGGTGCTGCTCGTCGCCCTGGTCACGGCCGCCGTCGGCGCGCTCGGACTGGGGCTGTCGAGCGCGGCGGCGGCCGTACTGCTGTCGGCGGCGGTGCTCGGCGCCGGGCAGGCGGTGATGCAGCCCGCGCTCGCGACGATGATCGTGGACTGCTCGGCCACGGAGACCCGGTCGCGGGCGTTCGCCACGCAGTTCTTCCTGCAGAACCTCGGGCTCGGCGTCGGCGGTCTCATCGGCGGTCATCTCGTGGACCCGACGAGGGCCGGCTCCTTCACCCTTCTCTTCTCGCTCGAAGCCGCGATGTTCCTGCTGCTGGTCGTGGTGATGGCGACGGTGCGGATGCCGCACTCGCCGCGCATCACGGACACCCCGGCGCAGTCGGCCGGGGCGGGCTGGAAGCAGTTGCTGGGCAACCGGGCCATGGTGCAGCTGTGCGTGCTGGGCTTCGTACTGTTCTTCGCCTGCTACGGACAGTTCGAGTCGGGGCTGAGCGCGTACGGCGTCGAGGCCGCCGGGATCTCGACGTCGGCGCTGGGGACGGCACTGGCGGCGAACACCCTGGTGATCGTGGTGGCGCAGTTCGCGGTGCTGCGGTTCGTCGAGCGGCGCAAACGGTCCCGGGTGATCGCGTCCGTCGGTCTCATCTGGGCCGTGGCGTGGGCCGTGGCCGGGTACGCGGGGCTCGGTGGCGGAAGCCAGGCGATGGCGACCGCCGCGTTCGTCTCGACGTACGCGTTGTTCGGGCTGGGGGAGGCGATGCTGTCGCCGACGCTCGCACCGCTGGTCGCCGACCTCGCGCCGGCCGGGATGGCCGGTCAGTACAACTCGGCGTTCGCCCTGGTGAAGCAGCTCGCGCTGGCCGTGGGTCCGGCGGTGGGCGGGCCGCTCGGAGCCTCGCTGCACGCGCCGTACATCGTGATCTTCCTGCTGTTCTCGCTGGGGATCACGGTGCTGGCGGTGCGGCTGGGGCGGCAACTCACCGAGGCGCAGAACCACCCGTCGGCGGCGAGGAGCAGGGTGGTGGCGCAGGGCAGCGCGCCGGCGGGGCAGGTCCCGGCCCACGTCTGACGTGTCCGCCGAGCCGTACGGGGTGGTCTAGGAGCCGGTGGCCTTCGGCAGGACGAACTCGCACCAGACGGCCTTGCCGCCGTCGGGGGTCCGCCTGCTGCCCCAGCTGGAGGCGATCGTCGCGACGATGGCGATGCCCCGGCCGGACTCGTCGCCGGGCTCCGCGCGGCGGCGCCTCGGCAGGTGGTCGTCCCCGTCGGTGACCTCGACGATCAGGCGGCGGTCGGTGCGGCGCAGCCGCAGCCGCATGGGGGGTGTGCCGTGCTGGAGGGAGTTGGCGACCAGTTCGCTGGCGGCCAGGACGCCCAGGTCGTGCAGCTCGGCGGGGAAGCGCCAGCTGGTCAGCACACCCGAGGCGAAGGCACGCGCGCGTGGCGCCGCTTCGACGCCGCCGAGCAGTTCCAGCGCGGCGTTGCGGAAGAGCTCGCTCTGCGCTCCTTCGCGGGCCGGGTGCTGGAGGACCAGGACGGCGACGTCGTCGTCGTGGTCCGGGGTCACGCCGGCCGAACGGACCAGGCGGTCGCAGACGACCTGGGGGTTGCCGGTGGCTCCGGCCAGGGCGCGCCCCAGGGCGGCGATGCCCTCGTCCAGATCCTGGTTCCTGCGCTCGACCAGACCGTCCGTGTAGAGGACGGCGGTGGAGCCGGGGCCGAGGGGGACCGCGCCGGAGGCGTGCATCCAGCCGCCGGTGCCGAGCGGGGGGCCGGTGGGTTCGTCGGCGCGCCGGACGGTGCCGTTCTCGTCGCGGACCAGGATGGGCAGATGGCCGGCGGACGCGTACACCAGACGGCCCTCGTTGGGGTCGTGGATGGCGTACGTGCAGGTGGCGATCTGGTTGGCGTCGATCTCCATGGCCAGGCCGTCGAGGAGCTGGAGGACCTCGTGCGGCGGGAGGTCGAGCCGGGCGTAGGCGCGCACGGCCGTGCGGAGCTGCCCCATGACCGCGGCGGCGCGCACGCCCCTGCCCATGACGTCGCCGATGACCAGGGCGGTGCGGCCGCCGCCCAGGGTGATCACGTCGTACCAGTCGCCGCCGACGGCCGCCTCGGTGCCGCCGGGGTGGTAGGTGGCGGCGATGCGCAGGTCGTCGGGCTGCTCCAGCTCCTGCGGCAGCAGGGAGCGCTGCAGGGTGACGGCGGTCTCGCGCTGGCGGCGTTCGCTGGCGCGCAGGCGTTCGGCCGCCTCGGCGTGGTCGGTGACGTCGGTGGCGAAGACCAGCACCCCGCGGCCGTCGCCCTCGCCGACCGGGGTGCAGGTGAACGTGTAGTAACGCGCGTCGGGTGCCCTGCGGGACTTCACCGTGCGGGACTTGCCGCTGCGCAGGACCTGGTCGAGGAGGGGCAGCAGGCCGAGCTGCCCGAGCTCGGGGAGGCCGCCGCGCGCGGGGGCGCCGATCGGACGGGCGCCGAAGGCCGCCGTGTAGGCGTCGTTGACGTAGGCGATGCGGTGGTCGGGGCCGTGGACCAGGGCGGCGAGGGAGGGGACGCGGTCCAGGACCTCGCGCACTCCGAGCTCGTCGACGGCGGGCACGGTCCGCTCGCCACCGGTGAGTCGTTCGGCGCGGGCCGCGGGCACGGAGCCCTCTCCCCGCCGGTCCGGGGGGACCGTGTGCTCGTTCCGCGCTGCGGCGCGGCGCTGCGTTCCGGGGAGCCGGGCGCTCCAGCGCGTGAAGTTCACGAATCCTTGCCTCGTGTAGTTGTCGGCGGCCGGCAACCGGGACCGGCCGGAGGCCCGGGGGCCGCACCGCGGCGGGCGGACCCGCCCGCGGTGGTGGACCAGTCTGGCAGGGTGCCGACCGGGCCGACATCCGTCAGACGCCACCCCGTCCGGTGAAGTTCCTGAGTCCGGTCAGGACGACCCCTTCGGGTTGCGCGGGGGGCCCTGAGGAGGCTTTCCACCGGCCGCCAGTTCGAACTCCGCTCGGGGATGTTCGAGCGAGCCCAGGGAGACGACCTCCCGTTTGAAGAGCCCGGCGAGCGCCCACTCGGCGGCCACCCGCGCCTTGCGGTTGAAGGTCGGCACCCGGCTGAGGTGATAGGCGCGGTGCATGAGCCAGGCGGGATAGCCCTTGAGCCTGCGTCCGTACACCTGCGCCACGCCCTTGTGCAGACCCAGGGAGGCGACGGAGCCGGCGTACTTGTGGGCGTACGTCTCCAGCGGCTCGCCCCGCAGCGCGTGCGCGATGTTGTCCCCGAGCACCCTCGCCTGACGCAGCGCGTGCTGCGCGTTGGGAGCGCACTCCCGCCCCGGCTCCCGCGCGGTGACGTCGGGGACGGCGGCGGCGTCGCCCGCGGCCCACGCGTGCGCGGCTCCCTCGACCGCCAGCTCGGCGGTGCACTTCAGCCGCCCCCGCCCGTTCAGCGGCAGATCGGTGGCGGCGAGGACGGGATGCGGCTTGACGCCCGCCGTCCACACGACCGTGCGGGTGGGGAAGCGTGAGCCGTCGCTGAGCACGGCGACCCGGTCCGCACAGCTCTCCAGGCGGGTTTCGAGGCGTACGTCGATGTTGCGCCGGCGCAGTTCGGTGACCGTGTAACGGCCCATCTCCTCGCCGACCTCGGGCAGGATGCGGTCGGAGGCCTCGACGAGGATCCACTTCATGTCCTGGGGCCGGACGTTGTGGTAGTACCGCGCGGCGTAACGGGCCATGTCCTCCAGCTCGCCGAGCGCTTCGACGCCCGCGTAGCCGCCGCCGACGAAAACGAAGGTGAGAGCGGCGTCCCGGACGGCGGGGTCGCGTGTGGAGGAGGCGATGTCCATCTGTTCGAGGACGTGGTTGCGCAGGCCGATGGCCTCCTCGACGGTCTTGAAGCCGATGCCGTGGTCGGCGAGGCCCGGGACCGGCAGCGTGCGGGACACCGAACCGGGCGCGAGCACCAGCTCGTCGTACGCGAGCTGCCTGCCGCCGGTGCCCTCCTCACCCGTGGCGAGCGTGGTGACGGTGGCCGTCCGCTCGGCGTGGTCGATGGCGGTCGCCTCGCCGGTGACGACGTGACACCGGTCGAGGACACGCCGCAGCGGTACCACCACGTGACGGGGGGAGATGGCACCGGCCGCCGCCTCGGGCAGGAAGGGCTGGTACGTCATGTACGGGTCCGGGGAGACGACCGTGATCTCGGCCTCGCCCCGCCCGAGTTCCCGTTTCAGCTTCCGCTGCAGACGCAGGGCCGTGTACATCCCGACGTAGCCACCGCCGACAACGAGAATGCGCGCACGTTCCTTCACCATCCCATGACGCACCCGTCGCTTGCGTTTGTCCACAGCCCCGACGAATTGTGTGACCGGACGACCCGAGTGCACCGGGTTGGCCGATTCACCGACCCTGCCCATGTACGCGCAGGTCACCCGAGGCGAACCCACCCCCACCCGCACGCATTTTCAGGACAAATGCGACCCGTGGTCCGATCGAGGGGCGCTCCGTGCGGAACGTGCCTCTTCTGAATTGACCCCCTCTCAACTATGTTCGTGTGTCGACGGGGTGCAGGGGGATGCGCTCGTCGGGTCCGCGACGGGCGGAGCCGGCAAGCCGGACCGGTTCCGCACGCCCCGGCCATCTGTGACGGGGAGAAGTCTCCGGGGGGAGACGTCATTACCGGGGGAAAACATATGCATGTTCAGGATTCTCATTGGTCTTCCGCTGCCAGGGCCGGCGCCACGATGAGCGCCCCGGCGGGCAGCGAACGCGCGGACGGCACACGCACGACACCGCTGCGCGTGGACGCCCAGCGCAATCTGGAGCACGTCCTGCGGGCCGCGCGCGAGGTGTTCGGCGAGCTGGGTTACGGCGCGCCGATGGAGGACGTGGCACGCCGGGCGCGGGTCGGTGTGGGCACGGTGTACCGGCGCTTCCCGAGCAAGGACGTCCTGGTGCGGCGGATCGCCGAGGAGGAGACCTCCCGGCTGACCGACCAGGCACGTGCGGCGCTCGGCCAGGAGGACGAGCCGTGGGCGGCGCTGTCCCGCTTCCTGCGCACCTCGGTCGCCTCGGGCGCCGGCCGGCTGCTGCCGCCGCAGGTGCTGCGGGTGGGCGTGGCGGAGGAGCACGGCCTGTCCGACCACACGCGTCTGCCGCAGCAGCGGACGCAGCCGACCGGTGAGCTGCGGCTGGTGAGCGACGGGCCGGTGACCGTCGCACCGGGGGACGACGCCGGCGCGGCACAGCTCCTCGACGTCGTGGGGCAGTTGGTGGACCGGGCTCGCGCGGCGGGGGAACTCCGGCCGGACGTGTCCGTGTCGGACGTGCTTCTGGTGATAGCCACGGCCGCTCCGTCCCTGCCGGACGCGGCGCAGCAGGCGGCGGCTTCGGCGCGGCTGCTGGACATCCTGCTGGAGGGTTTGCGCTCACGGCCGGCGTAGGCATCCGGGTCGTGGAGGAGGGGCGGGGGCGGGTCTGCGGTGACCGGGGTGTCCATGACGCCCCGGTGCCGCTGCGGCCCGGGGGCTGATCACGCAGCCCGACGCTCACGGGGTACCGCCGCCGAGCTCGCGGCTTCGCTCGAGCAGGGGACCCCGGCCCACCCTCCTCAAGCTCTCCGCTTCGCTCGAGCAGGGGCGCCCGTCGCCCCTGGGACCCCTCCCGGGTTGTTCGGGCATCGGGGGCACCGAGGGGAGGAACGACTGCGCGCGGTGGGCGGCGCGTGGCCGCGACGGGATGCGGCGGCTGCCCTCAGTGGAGGGCGGCCGATACCCGCAGCGGACGGCAGCGGACATGGCGGCTGCCCGCATCGGACGGCGGCGTGTGGCCGGCCGCAGTCGGCCGCCGCGGTGAGCGGCTGTGCGAGCCGTCTGCGGACCCGGCCCACCCACCCTCCGCAGGCGCTACCGCACTCCCCGCCGAAGCCGCACAGGCGCCGCAGGCATCACCGCGCACCCCCGGCACCGGCCCCCAACGCCCCCCGCTGCGGAGCGATCCCGCCCGGCACCGCCCGCTGCCGAGCCGGCGTTCCCGTCCAGCACGTCCCCCGCCGCGTCAGCAGCCGCCGCAGCCACACCTCCAGCGCGACCAGATCCGCCAGCCCGTCCAGCGGCAGCGCCTCACCCTCCGCCGCCCCCCGCAACGCCTTCCGCACCACCCGCGCCTCGACCAGCCCCGCCTCCGCCAGCAACGGCGTGTCGAACAGCTCCATCAGCGAGCCCGTCGCCACCCGCAGCCCCGCCCGCGCCGCGACCGCGGAGGTGGTCACGCCCGGCGCCCCCCACCCCGCCGGCAGCTCCCGCACCCCCGCCCCCTCCAGCACCGACCGCAGAATCGACGCCCGCGCCCCCGGTTGCACCCGCAGCGCCTCCGGCAGCGCACGGCACGCCCGCACGACCTGGTTGTCCAGGAACGGCGCGTGCAACCGCTGGAACCGGACCTCGGCCGCCTGCTCCAGCACCCGCAGATCCGCCGCGTACCGGGCCAACGCCGCCCGCGCCCGGAAGTCACCCGGCCGCTGCCCCGGCCCCACGTCCGACCGACGCGTCGACGCCTGCAGGCGAACCGATACTTCAGCCAGCGCCTCCCCGGTCAGCCAGCGCGCCGCGGGCCCGGGCCTGCCCCACGTCAACGCCGCCAACGCGGCCACCGACGCGTCCGCCGCGCCCGCGGACCCGCCATCGTCCAGCCGCCGGTGCAGCAGCCGCTCCGCGAGACCCTCCAGCCCCACCCGGTACGGCGTACGCGCCAGCCGGCGAGCCGCCGCGTACACCCGCGCCGACACCATCACCGACCCGTCCGCCCTCGCCAGCGCGGCAACCGGCCGCACCAGATGCCGCCGCTTGCGGTCCATCAGCAGATCGGCCAGCCGCGCCGGATGCGCGTCCAGCACCTGCTTCGCCCCGTACCCCGTGAAATGGTCCGCGCTGCCCGCCGCCAGCCGCGCCCGGTGCCGGGCGGCCGACACCAGCGAGGGCCCCGGCTCGTCCGTCAGCGGCACGTCCAGCTCGGCGTAGGGGAGCGTCTCCTCGCCCCCGGCCACCACCACGTGGTGCAACCGCGGATTCGCCGCCAGCAGCCCCGCCCGCTCCAGTTCGTCGTCGTCCCGCCCGCCCGCGGATCCCCCCGCCGCGAGGTCGTTGAAGGTGACGGCCAGCAGCCGCTCCCCCGCCCCCGTGCCGTGCCCCAGCACGGTTCCCGGTCTCCCGGGCAGCCCCGCGGCCAGCAACGCCAGCGTCCCGGACGCCGGCCCGCCGGACAGGTCGGCCCCGATCCCCGGCACCGGCGTCCCGCGCGCCGCGCGCCGTTCGGCGGGCCCCATCCCGGGCACCGGCCCGGGGTCGATGTCGGCGCCGGGAACGTGCCGGGGCGCGGCCAGCCGCGTCCGCACGGCCTCCACCAGCGCGTCCCGCACCGCGTCCACCGCGCGGTCGGGGTCGGCCGGCGGCGCGGCGACGGCCAGCGAGGCGACGGGTTCGTACCCGGCGATCTCCCGCGCACCCGCGCGCAGGATCAGCGCGTGCCCCGGCGGAACGCGCTTCACGCCGTCGTACGGCGTGGAGTCGTGCAGCGCGGCCGGTACGTCGGGCGCGGCGAGCAGCGCGGCGAGGTGCCCGAAGTCGAGGTTGGCCTCGATGAGGTCGGCGAGCGGCAGCGCTGCGGTCGCGTACGCCGTGCCGCCCGCCCAGGGGGTGTGGAACACCGGCCGGACGCCCGCGAGGTCACCGCAGACGGTGACCCTCCTGCCGACCTGGACGACCGCGGTGTAGCTCCCCGGCCAGGCGGTCAGATGCCGGAGCGCGCCCCCGCGCGCGGCGAACAGCGCGACACGCAGCTGTTCGTCGGAGGCGCCGCAGGTGCCGAGGACGGCGATCCGGGTCTGTTCGTCGGCCTCGACCACCCGCACCTCGTCGGGGCGCCAGTCGCCGACCGCCCACAGCGGATCGGGGTCGCCCCACAGCAGCTGGGATCCCACGGGCTGCACGGTCTCGCCGTCGAACCCGGTGGCACCGGCGGATCCGGTGGGGCCGAACCCCACGGCTCCCGCGGCGGTGCTGCTCCATCCCACCAACCACCGCATCGCCGCCTCCACGGACTGTGGGCAACCAGTGCACCGTACGAACCGGTCCCATGCTGCCATGAAGGAGGCGCTCAGGAGGGGTGCCCGAGCCGTATGTGCTCCGTCGAACGCGCCCCGGCGGATACCCCACCGGGCCCCGAACGGGCGCCCGCGGCACGGGGATCACGTGGCGGCGCGGTGCGGCCGGCCACACCGTTTCGACACCGCTTCGACGCGAATGCGCCCCCGCAGCGCGCCCCCGGAACCCTCAACGCGCCGTCAACTGCCAGGGCGAATAGGGGTTACCCAGGGAACGGAAGGCATCGTTTTTCGGCCAATTCGGAGCGGTGGGGCCCACCTCGAACACGCTCCGTACAGGCTCTGCGCACCGCTGAACGGTCGCGTGGTCCGGGAGACGGAGTGCGCCTCCCGGACCGTTCCGCCGCCCGCGGGGATGAAGGCGGCGGTGTCCCCCAGCCCACTGGATCCAGTACAGCGGGCCGACCCACGCACCGACCATGGAACCGCTCCCGCCGTGGCCGGAGAAGAGCGCACGTACGGGCGCACTGCCACACACCGGGAGCACGCCGCAACTGCGCGTATCGGACCCGCACTTCAGTACGGACCACATTCCCGCCATCCGGAAGAATGCCCCTTAACGCTTGGGATGCGGCGAACTACGCTGGGTTTACGAATGCCGCACGGTTATGCCAGCGCGGCAGCCGTCTGTGTCGAGGGGTGGCGCATGTCCAGGGAGCAACGCGGGCCGAACGAAAAACTCGGCGCCGTTCTCGCCCTCGCGGGAATCTCCAACGCGGGCCTCGCGCGACGCGTCAACGACCTTGGCGCCCAGCGAGGACTGACACTTCGCTACGACAAGACGTCGGTGGCGCGCTGGGTGGCGAAGGGAATGGTGCCGCAAGGCGCGGCTCCGCACCTGATCGCCGCCGCCATCGGCCAGAAGCTGGGCCGTCCCGTGCCGCTCCACGAGATCGGCCTGGCGGACGCGGACCCCGCGCCGGAGGTGGGCCTCGCCTTTCCCCGGGACGTCGCACAGGCGGTGAAGTCCGCCACGGAGCTGTACCGGCTGGACCTCGCCGGCCGCAGAGCCGGCTCCGGCGGCATCTGGCAGTCGCTCGCCGGATCGTTCGCGGTGAGCGCGTACGCCACACCCGCCTCACGCTGGCTGATAACCCCGGCCGACAGCTCGGTCGCGCGCGAGGTGAACCCCGCCGACGGCTCCGGCGCACCGCACAAAGTCGGCCACAGCGACGTGCGGAAGCTGCGGGAGGCCGCCGAGGACGCCCGGCGCTGGGATTCCAAGTACGGCGGCGGTGACTGGCGCTCGTCGATGGTCCCCGAGTGCCTCAGGGTGGAGGCGGCGCCGCTGCTGCTCGGCTCCTACTCCGACGACGTGGGCCGCTCGCTCTTCGGCGCCGCGGCCGAACTCACCCGCCTCGCCGGCTGGATGGCCTTCGACACCGGCCAGCAGGAGGCCGCCCAGCGCTACTACATCCAGGCGCTGCGGCTGGCCCGGGCGGCGGCCGACGTCCCCCTCGGAGGGTACGTCCTGGCCTCCATGTCCCTCCAGGCGACCTACCGCGGCTTCGGCGACGAGGGCGTGGACCTCGCCCAGGCCGCGCTGGAACGCAACCGGGGCCTGGCCACCGCCCGCACCCTGAGCTTCTTCCGCCTGGTCGAGGCGCGCGCGCACGCGCGCGCCGGAGACGCCCAGGCGGCCGGCGCCGCGCTGAGGTCGGCGGAGAGCTGGCTGGAGCGCTCCCGGCCGGGCGACAGCGACCCGTCCTGGCTCGGCTTCTACTCCTACGACCGGTTCGCCGCCGACGCCGCGGAGTGCTACCGCGACCTGAAGGCGCCCCGCCAGGTCCGCCGCTTCACCGAGCAGGCGCTGTCCAGGCCGACGGAGGAGTTCGTGCGCTCGCACGGCCTGCGGCTCGTGGTCTCGGCGGTCGCCGAACTGGAGTCGGGCAACCTGGACGCGGCCTGTGAGCAGGGTGTGCGCGCGGTGGAGGTGGCGGGCCGCATCTCGTCCGCCCGCACCACCGAGTACGTCAGGGACCTGCTGCACCGGCTGGAGCCCTACGGCGACGAACCCCGCGTGGTCGAACTGCGCGAACGCGCCCGCCCGCTGCTGATGACCATCGCCTGACCGGCCCGGCTCCACCGGCACGGGGCCCAGGGGCCGCCTCCCGGGTTTGAAGGCGTTGTCAGTGGCGCAGTGCACTATCGGAACCGGGAGGTGGTGCGGGTGACGGGGCAGGCGTACGACTGCGACGTGCTGGTGATCGGCGGCGGGATCGTCGGCCTGTCGACGGCGTACGCGATCAGCCGCGCGGCGCCGGGCACGCGGGTCACGGTGCTGGAGAAGGAGGCCGGGCCCGCCCGCCACCAGACGGGCCGCAACAGCGGCGTCATCCACAGCGGCATCTACTACCGTCCCGGCTCGCTGAAGGCCCGGTACGCGGTGCGGGGCGCCGCGGAGATGGTCAAGTTCTGCGCGGAGTACGACGTCCCGCACGCCGTGACGGGCAAGCTGATCGTCGCCACCGCCCGCGCGGAGCTCCCCCGTCTGCACGCCCTGGTCCAGCGCGGCCGGGAGAACGGCATAGCGGTCCGCGAACTGGGCGCCGCGCAGATAGCGGAGTACGAGCCGCAGGCCGCCGGCCTGGCGGCCATCCACGTCGGCACCACCGGCATCTGCGATTTCGCCGCGGTCGCCCGCCGCCTCGCCCAGGCGTCCGGCGCGGAGATCCGCTACGGGGCGCGGGTCGTACGCGTCGACCGCCGTCCCGACCGCGGAGTCGCCGTCCGAACGGCCGCCGGCGACATCGTCCGGGGCCGGATCATGGTGAACTGCGCCGGTCTGTACTGCGACGAGATCGCCCGCCGCACCGGCGACGAGCCCGGCGCCCGCATCGTTCCCTTCCGCGGCGAGTACTACGAGCTGGCCCGGCCGGAGCTGGTGCGCGGCCTGGTCTACCCGGTGCCCGACCCGGCGTTCCCCTTCCTCGGCGTCCACCTCACCCGGGGCATCGACGGCGGCGTCCACGTCGGCCCCAACGCCGTGCCCGCCCTGGCCCGCGAGGGCTACGACCGGTACACGGTGCGTCCCCGCGAACTGGGGGCGACCCTGGCCTGGCCCGGCTCCTGGCGGCTGGCCCGCCGCCACTGGCGGTACGGCGGCGGCGAGCTGCACCGCTCGCTGTCCGGAGCCGCCTTCGCCCGGGCGGTGCGCCGGCTCCTGCCCGCCGTGCGGGACGAGGACCTGGTGCCGGCCGCGGCCGGGGTGCGGGCGCAGGCCGTACTGCGGAACGGCACGCTGGCCGACGACTTCCTGATCCAGCAGACCCCCCGCGCGGTGCACGTGCTGAACGCGCCCTCACCCGCCGCCACGGCGTCCCTGCCGATCGGGCGGGAGGTCGCCCGCCGCGCGCTGGCGGGGCTGGCGGCGGCGGGACGGTGAGGACGCGATGACCGCCCGCTCGGCCCCCGTAAAATCGACAGCACTGTGTCTGACTCCGTGAGCACCACCCCCGAAGCCCCGCACCCGGCGCACACGCCCGGTGCGTCGATCCGCCGTTCCCGGGACAAGGGAGAGCCACGGTTCCCGGACGGCCCGAAGGCCGACCCGGCCGGATCGCACTTCGAGCGGCGGATCCGCAGCTTCCAGCCGCGCCGCAGCCGCGTCACCGCCGGCCAGGCGGACGCCCTGCAGCGGCTGTGGTCCCAGTGGGGCTTCGACATCGACGGCAGCCGGCGGCTCGACCTCGCCGAGTTCTTCGGCAACGACCACCCCGTCGTCCTGGAGATCGGCTTCGGCATGGGCGAGGCCACCGCGGCGATGGCCGCCGCCGACCCGGCCACCGACATCCTCGCCGTGGACGTCCACACCCCCGGCCAGGGCAATCTGCTCAACCTGGCCGACCGGCTCGGTCTGAGCAACGTACGGGTCGGCAACGGCGACGCGATCATCCTGCTGCGCGAGATGCTCGCCCCCGACTCCCTCGACGGGCTGCGCGTCTACTTCCCCGACCCCTGGCCCAAGAAGCGGCACCACAAGCGCCGGCTGATCCAGCCGGACTTCCTCACCCTCGCCGCGACCCGGCTCCGGCCGGGGGCGGTCCTGCACTGCGCCACCGACTGGGAGCCGTACGCGGAGCAGATGCTCGAGGTGCTCACCGCGCACCCCGCCTTCGAGAACACGCGGGCGGACGGGGGGTTCGCGCCGCGCCCCGCGTTCCGGCCGCTCACCCGTTTCGAGGGACAGGGACTGGAGAAGGGGCATGTCGTGAACGACCTGCTCTTCCGCCGCGTACCGCACGACGACCGGGACGGGCGCCGAGCCGAAGACCTGGCAAGAGACAGCACGTAGACCTCCTCTCCCCCGTTAGGGTCGATTCCTTGGCCTCCAGCCCTCCGCACCCGACCCATCCCGGCGCGGCCTCCGGCGGCACGCTGCGGCACGCGCACTGGTGGCAGCGGCCCTGGGTGCGTTACGGGGCGCTGACCACGCTGCTCGCGTTGTCCGGGCTGGTGATCCTCGCCCTGGTCCGGGAGCAGACCGGCACCCAGGGGTTCCTGGTCGGGCTGGGCCTCGCCGTCCTCCCGGTCCCGCTGCTCGTGGCCGCCTTCCGCTGGCTGGACCGGGTGGAACCGGGGCCCTGGCGGAACCTGCTGTTCTCCTTCGCCTGGGGGGCGTGTGCGGCGGCGCTGATGGCGATCGTCGCGAACAGCTTCGCCACGCGGTGGATAGCGACGGCGACCGCCGACCCGGCCGGCGCGGACACCCTCGGCGCGACGGTCATAGCACCGGTCGTGGAGGAGTCCGCGAAGGCCGCGGCCGTCCTCCTGGTCTTCCTCTTCCGCAGACGCGACTTCACCGGGATCCTCGACGGCGTGGTGATAGCCGGGGTCACCGCCACCGGCTTCGCGTTCACCGAGAACATCCTCTACCTGGGCACCGCCTTCGGCACCGACCGGCTCACCGGCGACACCGGCGTCGCCTCGGTCACCGCGGCGACGTTCTTCGTCCGCATCGTCATGTCGCCGTTCGCCCACCCCCTGTTCACCGTGCTCACCGGGATCGGCTTCGGCGTCGCCGCGCTCGCCACGGAACGGCAGCGGCTGCGGCGCGTGCTGCTCCCGCTCGGCGGGCTGCTCCTCGCGATGGGCATGCACGCGCTGTGGAACGGGTCCTCGGCCCTCGGCCCGTACGGCTTCTTCGCGGTGTACGCGGCGTTCATGGTGCCGACGTTCGGCCTGCTGACCTGGCTGGTGGTGTGGACGCGGCAGCGTGAGCTGCGAGCCGTCCGCACGGAGCTGCCCGCGTACGCGGCCGCCGGCTGGCTCACTCCCGCGGAGCCGTTCGTACTGGGCTCCATGCGGGCCCGGCGCATCGCCCGCCGTTACGCGCGCCGGTACGGCGGCAGGGCGGCGGCGCGGTCGATGGCACGGTACGAGGCGTACGCGACCTCGCTGGCGTTCCTGCGGCACCGGGGGCGGCTGGGGCGGGCGGGGGCGGACTTCGTCACGCGGGAACGGGAACTGCTGCTGGAGCTGTGGCACCGGCGGGGCGCGGCCCGTCCGGCCCTTGACCACGCCGCCCGCGTCACCGCGCCTCGGGTTCCGGTCGCCGCCGCGCCGTGGCCGGTGCCCGGGGCGTACGGGCATCCGATGCAGGGGCACCCGGCACACGGCCGTTTCCCACACGGGCACCCGACACACGGGCACCCGACACATGACCGTCCGGCACCTGGGCACCCGACACATGACCATCCGGCGCCTGGGCACCCGACAGGCGGTCATCCGCCGCACGGCCACCTGCCGTACGGGTTTCCGTACGGCGCGCACGAACCGAACGTCCACCGGTCGTCCTGAGGGGTCCGGGTTCCTTCCCGGTCCTGTCCCGCCCCCACACGCCTGACCGGCAGCCCTGACGCCGGAGTGTCGTCGTCGGGACTGCCGGGATGCGGGGCGAGCGCCTCAGCGGGCGGCGGGGCTCAGGGGGTGAGGCCCTTGCCGCGCAGCCACGCCAGCGGGTCGATGCCGGAGGTGGAGCCGCCGGGGTGGACCTCCAGGTGGAGGTGGGCGCCGGTGGAGTTGCCGGTGGAGCCGACCCGGCCGATCACATCGCCGGTGTTGACCTTCTGGCCGACGCTGACGCTGATGGACGACTGGTGGGCGTACCAGACCTCGGTGCCGTCGTCGAGGGTGAGCACGGTCTTGTAGCCGTAGGAGCCGTCCCAGCCGGCGGAGGTGATCGTGCCGGTGTGCACGGCCTTGATCAGCGTGCCCGTGGGGGCGGCGAAGTCGAGGCCGGTGTGGTAGCCGGAGGACCAGTAGGCGCCGGCCTGGCCGAAGGTGGAGCTGAGGGTGTACGAGGAGGTCGGCAGCGCGTACTGCTTGGCCAGCTTGGCGAGACGCTCGGCCTCGGCCTTCTCCCGGGCCTCCTCCTCCGCCTTCTCCTTGGCGGCGGCGGCCTTGGCCTTGGCCTCCTTCTCCGCCTTGGCGGCGGCCTCGGCGGCCGCCTTCTCGGCCGCGGCGACGGCCTCCGCCTCCGCCTTGCTCTCGGCCTGGTCCTGCTGCTGCTCGACCTGGGCCATGATCCGGGCGCGCAGCGCCTCGCCGGCGTCGGCGGCGCCCTGCTCGCTGTCGGCCGTGGTCATGCCGATGGTGCTGAGCGGGGTGGCCGTCCCCTCGGGCGTCTCCTCGTCGGAGATGAGGGAGCCCACGTTGGGCAGGTCGGGCAGGGAGATCGAGACCGGCGGCTTGCCGGCCTGCGCGCTGGCCATGCCGCCCGCCCCGACGGCCGCTATGACGCCGACGCCCAGGACGGTGGAGCTGCGGGCGAGTCCTCCGCCGCGCTGCTTGCTGACGCGGTGCCGGCCCCGGACCGGTCGGACGGACTCCGCCGTGGGGTTCCACGGCTCGAAGGGTCCCTCGTCGGTGTGGACACTGCCGTAGACGAAGGTCTCGCTCAGCTGGAACGGGGCCTCGGGGGCAGGCCGATTGGACGCCACGTGGGCGTACTCCTTTCCTTCCTTCTCCGCCTACCGGGTTAGCTGACGGGTTCGGAGCAGGAAGGTCTCCTACGCGCGTATACGAGCCGTGCTTCCACGGCGGTATCCACGCGATTCACCCCATGGGATGGTTCCCCGGTTCCCTTGCGGGATTCGGCGCGTGCGCGCGGAGCCGACGTCTGTGACGGCTGGGACGACCGCGCTGCGTTATCGAACGTTAATAGACGCGAGGGCCGTATTCCAAGCCGTTCCTCTTGATCTTTAACGAATCCCCTGGGGACTTAACGGCCACCGACTGCCAAAAACGGGCGAGTTGACCGCACTTCCCACGCCTCATCAGCTCTGACGGTGTGTCAGTTGTTATGCGTTGTGGGATGAATCACTCACGCTGGGTGATGGCGAGACCGGGGGAACCGCGACAGCGGACCGGAACAAGCCGACCGGGAGAAGCGAACCGAAAACGCCGAGGGCCGGAACCCTTTCGGATTCCGGCCCTCGGCCTTCAGTAGCGGGGACAGGATTTGAACCTGCGACCTCTGGGTTATGAGCCCAGCGAGCTACCGAGCTGCTCCACCCCGCGTCGTTGAACACCACTGTACGCCATGCACGGGACATGCCGCACACCCATTACCCGGCTCCGGTCTCACCGGCCGGTCAGATGGGCGTTCGGTGCCTTGGCCCGCTCCTCGTGCTCCGGCAGGACCACGACGGTGGCGCCCCCCTCCGTCAGCTCCCGGCTGCCGTCGGCGCCCGCCACGAAGGTGTCCGGCTCGCGCCAGGCCGTGACCACCCGCCGTACCCCCGCCTCCAGGATCAGCCGGGCACAGGGCGCGGGCCGGGACGCGCGGCGCGCGCAGGGCTCCAAACTGGAGTACACGGTCGCGGTCGCGAGCCGGGGATCCGCGGGACCGATCTTGGCGAGCGCGGCCTCCTCCGCGTGCACCACCGGGTCGGCGCCCTCCCGGGAGTGGCCGCGCGCCAGCTCCGTACCGTCCGCCGCCACCACGACCGCGCCCACGCTGAACGCCGTCCGTGAGGGCGGGCACCGGTCGGCCAGGTCGCAGGCGAGGGCGAGCCAGTGGTGGTCGGCGGCGGAGGGCAGCGGGCCGGCGCCGGGGGCGGTGGGCTCGTAACGCGTCAGGACGACGTCGCCGACCGGGCGGGTCTCGACCAGCCGCAGCCGGCCGGCCTGGTACGCACCGGGGCCGAACAGGCGGGGTGCGTCCGGGGCGCCGACGAACAGCGGGGCGAGGACCAGCTGGAGTTCGTCCGCGAGGCCCTGGGTGAGCAGCTGGGTGTGGATCCGGCCGCCGCCCTCGACCATCAGCCGCCGGACGCCGCGCACGCCGTGCAGGTGCTCCAGGAGCCGCCGCCAGTCGATCTCCGGCCCGAGCGGGACGACGTCGGCGGCGAGACCGTGGGCGCGGGCCCGCTCGGCGCCCTGGTCGGTGGTGTAGAGCAGCTTCTCGCCGCCGGTGTGCCAGAACCGCGCCGCCGGGTCCAGGTCACCGGAGCCGCTGACGGTGACCTTGAGCGGAAAGGCGGGCCGGCCCCCGGCGACCCGGGCGGCGCGCCGTCCGGGCGAGTTGACCAGCAGCCGGGGATTGTCGGCGCGGATGGTGCCGGCGCCGACCAGGATGGCGTCCGCGGATGCCCGCACCTCGTCGACCCGGTCGAAGTCGGCCGGGCCGGACAGCAGCAGCCGCTCGGGGCCGGTGTCGTCCAGGTAGCCGTCCAGGGAGACGGCGGCGGACAGCAGGACGTACGGGTGGGGCATCGGCGTACTCCGGGTGAGGAACGGCAGCGGGCGGGGACCGGGGCGGGCGGGCCGGTGCGGCCCGGGTCCAGTCTGACAACAGACCCGGCGGGGGCACGTCCTCGCCCGCGCCCCGGTGCACCGCGGGCCGGTGCGCGGGTCAGGGCTCGATCGGACGCACGCGGATGGCGTACCGGGTGAGCTCCAGCCGGTCCTTCGGACCGGGGGTGGCCGGCGGACTGGTGCGGCGCCGCTCCACCGTCCCGGGACTGATCACGAGGAGGTGCGCGATCTGCTGCGAGGCGTGTCCCCCGGCGACGAGCTCGAGGATCTCCTCCGGGCCGGCCCGGGTGGCCTCCCGCACCCGGCGCAGTTCCCCGCTCGGCCCGGGCGGCACGTGGCCGGCGGAGCGCTCGAGCTGGAGCAGTACGGCGGTGAGGGACTGGCCGGCCTCGTCGTGCACCACTCGGCCTGCGTGCTGAGCGGGCCCCGCGCCATCGGTGACAGCCCCCGTTTCCCGGCCGGGTTCCCCACCGCCGCGGTGCCCCGCGTACGCACCGGGCCCGGCGCGGGACGGGGCCCGCGGCCGATGGCCCGCACCGGTGGCGGCGGGTGACGCCGGAGGCACCGTACCGGACGGGTGGCGACGTCGGCGCACGGGCAAACTCCCCTGTACAGGCCCGAGTTCGCGGTAGGCCGGCGGTTCGCGCTCGTCCGGCCCGGCGTCACGGAACCGACGCCCGGCGGTGTCCGGAGCGACGGCCGCCGACGGTGTCACAAGGCGGCCACCCCTGGGAAGGAGGAGCCGTGCCCCAGTCCGACGACGAGCGCCTGGTCGACCTCGCGGCCCGACTCGAGCACGAGGACCCCCGTTTCACCCGCGCGCTGTCCGCCGGACGGCCGGCCCGCCCCCGCGAGTACCGGCGCACGAGCGTCTGGTGGCTGCTGGCCGCCGGGGTGGCCATGCTGATCGCGGGCATGATCGTCGCCGACGGGCTCCTCATCGCGGCGGGTCTGGTCCTCGCCGGTATCGCCGTCCAGCTGCTCGACCCCGATCACCCTCGCACCGGCGGCCCCCACCACCACCCGCCTGACTGACCCCGGCACACAACAAGGCCCCGATCCGAAGATCGGGGCCTTTGTTGTGGCTGGGGCCGGGGTCGAACCGGCGACCTATCGCTTTTCAGGCGATCGCTCGTACCAACTGAGCTACCCAGCCGCAGGTGTTTCACGTGAAACACCAGCGGTCCTGACGGGATTTGAACCCGCGGCCTCCACCTTGACAGGGTGGCGAGCACTCCAAACTGCTCCACAGGACCAAGCGCGTCGTACGACAGTGTCGCACAGGGTGGTGCGTGCCCCCAACGGGATTCGAACCCGTGCTACCGCCTTGAAAGGGCGGCGTCCTAGGCCGCTAGACGATGAGGGCTATCGGCCCGCCTGGGCGCTTCTCAGCGCGTCGGGGACGTGAGAAGCATATGGGATGGAGGGAGGGTTCGCCAAAACGGTTTACGGGGAGGTCGTCGAGGGCGAGGCGGTGGACGGGGCCGGGGAGGCCGGGGACGGGGTCGCGCCCGGCTGGTTCTCCTCGGGGAGGTGGCGGCTGACCTCCGCCGTCGTCAGGCCGAGGCCGCCCAGTTCGATGGAGTCCCAGGCCTGGAGGTGGCGGGTGTCCCGGTCGAAGTAGAGGATCGACGTCTCGATCGGGTCGGGGTACTTGCCCTCGATGGCGCGCAGGCCACTGCCCCCGGTGGAGCCCTCGACCCGGAGCCGGGTGCCGTACCGCATGACCTCCGTCTCCTCGTGGTGGATGTGACCGGCCAGGACCAGGGGCACGGTGCCGTCGACCTCGCGGGCCGCGGACGGTTCGTGGGCGATGGCCACGTCCACCGGGGTACCGGCCGACCGCTGGTCGCGCAGGGCCGAGGCGAGGCGGGCGCCCGCCAGCTCCTGGGACTGCTCGGCCCCCGCCGTCTTGGAGCGGTCGGGGGTGAACTGCGGATCGCCGATGCCGGCGAAGCGCAGGCCGGCGACGGTCCTGGCCCTGCCCTCGTCGAGGACGTGGACGTTCTCCATGTCCTCGAGGTAGCGCTGGGTGACCAGGGAGTCGTGGTTGCCGCGGACCCAGACGTAGGGGGCGCCCAGGTCCTCGATGGGGTCCAGGAAGCCGTTCTCGGCGGCGGAGCCGTGGTCCATGGTGTCGCCGGAGTCGACGATCACATCGATCCGGTACTGCTCCACCAGCGAGGCGATGATCTTCCAGCTGGCCGGGTTGAGGTGGATGTCCGAGACGTGCAGGACGCGGATGGTGGTCGGGTCGGGCCGGTAGGCGGGGAGGGTGGAGGTGGCGTCGTAGAGCTTGGTCACGTTGGTGACCAGGCGCGCCAACTCCTTCTGGTAGACGTCGAACTCGGTGACGATGTTGCGCGCGTCGCCGACGAGGGAGGGGGCGGAGGAGAGCAGGCCGGAGAACCTCGGTTCCAGGACCGAGTCGGCGTTCCAGGTGGCGTAGGCGCTGCCGCCGGACGCGGCCAGGAGGGTGAGGGCGAGGCCGCCGGCGGCGAGGGCGCGGCGGGGGCGGCGGTAGACCGCGAGGCCGAGGGCGGTGGCGCCGGTGACGACGGCGATGCAGGAGCGCACGGCGAGGTCGGCCGTGCCCCGGGTGATGTCGTGCGCGACCTCGTCCTGGAGGCCGGAGAGGCGCTCGGGGTGGTCGACGAGGGCCTGGGAGCGTTCGGGGTCGAGCTGGTCGACATTGACGTCGAGGCGCACGGGGGCGATGTGACTGTCGAGTTGGAGGGCGCCCAGGGGCGAAATGTTGATCTTCGTGCCGCCGGTGACGGAGGGACGCAGGGTCATGGTGGTGTCCATGGGCCCGACGGGAACGCGCACGTTGCCGACGACGAGCAGGCCGAGCCAGGCGCCGAGGACGACCACGGCGACCAGGCCGGCGGCGCGGGTCCAGGGGCGCGGCTGCGGGGTGAGCGCGTCGGCCGCCGGGGCGGGCCGGCGGGAGCGGGAGCGGCGGGAGCGGGCCCGCGGGACCCCTCGGATGCGGTGCAGGGCGTTCTCGATTGCGGAGGGGACGCGGGCCATTGGTCCCGTATGCCCGTCGCGGCGGCTGGATATGCGAGGGTCCCGCGCATCTCGTACGGACGGCTCGTAGCCGACAATGGCTCTGTGCTGGAGATGACGCGCGAGATGTTCGAGGAGCTGGTCGCCGAGGCGCTGGACCGGATCCCGCCGGAGTTGACGCGACTGATGGACAACGTCGCGGTGTTCGTCGAGGACGAGCCGCCGGCGGACGATCCGGAGCTGCTCGGGGTGTACGAGGGGACGCCGTTGACCGAACGGGGTGAGTGGTACGCCGGGGTGCTGCCGGACCGGATCACCATCTTCCGGGGTCCGACGCTGCGGATGTGCGAGTCCCGGGAGGACGTCGTCGCCGAAACGGAGATCACGGTGGTGCACGAGATCGCGCACCACTTCGGGATCGACGACGCCCGGCTGCACGCGCTCGGTTACGGGTAGGCCGTACGCGTGTCTTCTTGCGGGTGGCGGGAGTTGGGGTGGTTGACCCTGTACTCCCATCGGAGGTGGCTTCGTGCGCCGCTTGTTCGTACCCGTTCGCCTGGCTGCCGCCGTCGTGGCCGTGGCAGCCGCCGCCGGCTGTGTGAGCGTGAGTGAGGACGGTGCGGGCAGGAGCGCCGCGCCGTCGCATTCCGCGGGGCGCTCGGGCGGTGAGGCACCGGACGGTGGTACGGCGGTGTCGGGCGGCGGGGGCGGGCACGGCGCCGCGGCGGCCGACGGTGAGCGCGGGGACGGCGGCGGCAGGGACGAACGGCGTGGGGGCAAGAGGACGAAGGACGGCCCCCGGGAGTCGTCGCCGGCCAAGGCTTCACCGTCCGCGGGGGCGAGCCGGCCCGCGCCGGCCGACGGGGGGCCGGACGGTCCCACCCGGCCGACCCCCGACGACCGGCCCGTTCCGCCGGAGCCGACACGGACGGTGGAACCGGAGCCTTCGCCGACGCCCCCGGAGCCGCCGGCCTCGCCGGAGCCGACACAGGCTGAGCCGTCCTCGTCGGCCCACCAGCCGCCCGAGACCCAGTTGGCGCAGCGCGAGCCGGCACCGGAAGCGGGGGCGCCGATCTAGCGTTCCTCCCCTCGTCGACCTGTGTGTCCGTCCACCGGACCGGTCGGTCTCTCTCCTGGTTCACCCCGTTGACCTGCGGGTTGTTCCGGAGGTATCGACCCGGTTTGCTTTCGGGGGGTGGAGGTGCGTATGGTGGCAGATCGTTTGATCCTATATGCCCGGCGCCACTGCAGAGCGCGCCGTGTGGCGCGTACTCTCTCCCCAGCCGTGGTGGACCGCATCGAGGCGGTCGTATTGCGAATCGCGAATCACGGAGTTGACGGGCGCGTGCCGAAGAGACTCCGGAAGGTTTCGCATTCGTATGCCCATCGCCAGTACTGATCACGTCGTCGTGCCCGAGAACACCGAGGCCACCGACATCGACGTCACCACCGAGGTGACCCCCGAGATCACCTTCGCCGACCTCGGTCTTCCCGAGGGTGTCGTGCGCAAGCTCGCGCAGAACGGCGTGACCACCCCCTTCCCGATCCAGGTCGCGACCATCCCGGACGCCCTGGCCCGCAAGGACATCCTCGGCCGTGGCCGCACCGGCTCCGGCAAGACCCTCTCCTTCGGTCTGCCGACCCTGGCCACGCTGGCCGGCGGACGGACCGAGAAGCACAAGCCGCGCGCCGTCATCCTGACGCCGACGCGCGAACTGGCCATGCAGGTCGCCGACGCGCTCCAGCCGTACGGTGACGTCCTCGGCCTGAAGATGAAGGTCGTCTGCGGCGGCACGTCGATGAGCAACCAGATCTACGCCCTGGAGCGCGGCGTCGACGTCCTCGTCGCCACCCCGGGCCGGCTGCGGGACATCATCAACCGCGGCGCCTGCTCGCTGGAGAACGTGCAGATCACCGTCCTCGACGAGGCGGACCAGATGTCGGACCTGGGCTTCCTGCCCGAGGTGACCGAGCTGCTGGACCAGGTCCCGGCGGGCGGTCAGCGGATGCTGTTCTCCGCGACCATGGAGAACGAGATCAAGACCCTCGTCGACCGGTACCTCACCGACCCGGCGACGCACGAGGTCGACGCGGCGCAGGGCGCGGTGACGACCATGTCGCACCACATCCTCGTCGTGAAGCCCAAGGACAAGGCGCCGGTCACCGCGGCCATCGCCTCCCGCAAGGGCCGCACCATCATCTTCGTCCGCACCCAGCTGGGCGCCGACCGGGTCGCCGAGCAGCTGCGGGACGCCGGCGCGAAGGCCGACGCGCTGCACGGCGGCATGACCCAGGGCGCGCGGACCCGGACGCTGGCGGACTTCAAGGACGGGTACGTGAACGTCCTGGTGGCCACGGACGTCGCGGCCCGCGGCATCCACGTCGACGGCATCGACCTCGTCCTCAACGTGGACCCGGCCGGCGACCACAAGGACTACCTGCACCGCGCGGGCCGCACGGCGCGCGCCGGGCGCACGGGTACGGTCGTGTCGCTGTCCCTGCCGCACCAGCGGCGTCAGATCTTCCGGCTGATGGAGGACGCGGGCGTCGACGCCACGCGGCACATCATCCAGGGCGGCGCGGCCTTCGACCCCGAGGTCGCCGAGATCACCGGTGCCCGGTCGATGACCGAGGTGCAGGCCGAGTCGGCGGGCAACGCGGCGCAGCAGGCCGAGCGTGAAGTGGCCCAGCTCACCAAGGAGCTGGAGCGGGCGCAGCGCCGCGCGGCGGAGCTGCGTGAGGAGGCCGACCGGCTGCTGGCCCGGGTCGCGCGTGAGCGTGGCGAGGAGCCGGAGACGGTGGTGGCCGAGACGGCCGCCGTCACCTCG
This sequence comes from Streptomyces sp. NPDC016640, assembly GCF_043076215.1. Lineage (NCBI taxonomy): Bacteria > Bacillati > Actinomycetota > Actinomycetes > Kitasatosporales > Streptomycetaceae > Streptomyces > Streptomyces sp. NPDC016640. The sequence goes on along the minus strand of NZ_JBIBRG010000006.1, from coordinate 411,900 downwards.
GCCGAGGCCGAGGTGACGCTGCCGGAGCAGCCGACCGCGCGGGACGTCGAGCGGACCGAGCGCGTGGAGCGCTCGGAGGCGCCGGCGCCGTACGAGCGACGTGAGCGGCGGGACGACCGCGGGGACCGCGGCGGCTTCCGCCGGGACGACCGCGGCGACCGCGGCGGCCGTCCCTTCGAGCGCCGTGACGACCGGGGCGGCTTCAACCGCGACGACCGCGGGGACCGCGGCGGCTTCCGCCGCGACGACCGTGGTGACCGCGGGGACCGTGGCGACCGCGGCACCTTCCGCCGGGACGACCGCGGCGACCGCGGCGGCCGTCCCTTCGAGCGCCGTGACGACCGGGGCGGCTTCAACCGCGACGACCGTGGCGACCGCGGCGGCCGTCCCTTCGAGCGCCGTGACGGCGACCGTGGTGGCTTCAACCGCGACCGCGACCGGGACCGCGGCGGTGTCCGCCGGGACGAGCGCGGCGGACACCGGGGCAGCGACCGTCCCTTCAACCGCGACCGCCAGGGCGACCGCCCGGGCTTCCGCACCGGCGGCCACGACCGCCCGAACGGCCGTCGTGAGGACCACCGCGGTGCCGGCTCCTTCGGCCGCCGCGAGGACAAGCCGCGCTGGAAGCGCAACGGCTGACACGACGGCTGACACGGCCTCACCCAGCTGACCGGAAGGGCCCGTACGACACCCGTCGCGCGGGCCCTTCCGCACTCCCGGGGGACACGGAGGCGCCCGCCTCCGCGATACCCGATCGGAGACTCGGCCACGTCCGGCTATGCTCGGGGAGGCAACATCGCCAGGGGCCCTTAGCTCAATTGGCAGAGCAGTGGACTTTTAATCCATTGGTTGTGGGTTCGAGTCCCACAGGGCCTACCCGGTGGCGGGGAGGGAAACCATCTCTGACCTGCTGCGCAGCGCCCGGTCGACTTCGGTCGGCCGGGCGCCGGCGCGTTGGGGCGCCGTCGGGTGACGGACGGCGGGCCCGTCGTGGCAGGGACGCGGCGGGACGCTTCCGTGACCGTCTCGGGGGTGAAGTCACGAGGTGGGCCTCGAGGATGCCGGCCGCATGCGCCGGCCGGGAGCGGCCAGGGGGTCGCCGATCCGCTCGGCGGGCGCAGCGTCGTCTCCGGCCCGCGCAGCGCCGGACCTCCGGGCGCACCGGGCCGGCGATGCGCCCGGTCACGCGGAACGTTTCCCTCGGTGAATCCAATAGCTGTTCCCGCGAGATGAGATTTCAACGGAACACGCGGACAGTTTTCCTTCCGCAATAAGCCTGCGTGGGATTCTTCACCACACGCATTCCGCAATGGCGTGCTACTGTTGATCTCAGTTGCAGTTGTGGTTCCCGAAACTTTTCCGGTCTTTTCCGGACGGGGTGATCATCGCGGCGACACGGCGTCCGCGCAGTGCGGATCGCCGATGCACTGCCCCCAAAGGAGACAGACATGGCTACCGGTACCGTGAAGTGGTTCAACGCAGAAAAGGGCTTCGGCTTCATCGAGCAGGACGGTGGCGGCCCGGACGTGTTCGCCCACTACTCGAACATCGCCGCCCAGGGCTTCCGCGAGCTGCTCGAAGGCCAGAAGGTGTCCTTCGACATCGCGCAGGGCCAGAAGGGCCCGACGGCCGAGAACATCGTTCCCGCCTGACGCCGACGCGCCTTGTGCAGCTGGGGCTCGCATCCCTCGGGGTGCGGGCCCCAGCTGCTCGCGTTTTCCGCAGTGGGTTCACCTGCGGACGACAGCCGACGCCCTGAATACCGCATTCACGCGACGTCACCCATTTCAGGGTCTTCGCTCGTGCGGATTCACGTCGGTCACACCATTCGGTTTACGCTCCACCGGCCCGTCCCGCGATTGCCGTGCCGTATATCGCTGAGGTAATTCCTGGGTGCGCGCCGCATCGAGCGCGCTTCCCCGTGAACCGTCCACGAACGACCGCTGCTTCGCGAACCGACGAGCCGACGCCGTCGACCGGCCGACCGGCCGACCGGATCCGCCTGCGTGACGTCGCCGACGGCAGCGGGCGCTTCCGCCGCCGCTGACCACGGGCACCGAAGCGTGGAGGGCACGACGCCCTACGGACGGCCCGGCCCCCGCCCTGGCCGACGAAGCGGCCGGCGAAGCGGCGCGCCGGCACCGATGAGGGGCGTCGTGCCCGAGCCGGCCACCGGCGGGTGCGGCGGGCCCGCGTGATGACCGACGCTCCCCCGTCCGGCCGGCGGGACAGGCATGAGCCGAACAGAGCGGTGAGGGCCCGACCGGCGCGCGCCGGTCGGGCCCTCACTGTGTGCCGTGCCGCTCCCGGCACGGCGGCGGGTCGCCGGGTCAGTGGTCGGAGTAGCTGAAGTCGCCCACGGTCCAGGCGCTGACGTCCTCGATCGCGACGCGGTACATCCCGCCCGTCTCGGGGATCCCCACCGTGCCCTGCAGGATCCGGGCGACGTGGAAGTGCAGGTGCGTGGGCGGTCCCTCCCTCTTCGTTGGGGTGGCGAAGACGGCGGAGAAGTCGCCCAGGCGCGTGGAATCCGTCAGCACCTCCGACACCCTCCGCCTCCACACGGCTTCGGGAGCCAGGCGACCGGTGATGACGGCACCACCGGTGACCACGGTCAAGGACATCTGGTTGCTCTGCCCGGACTCCACAAGGGCGGCGATGTCAACGATCAGCTCGTCAGGCTTCGGCATGGGATCGGATTCTATGCACCGGCCCGCCCGGACGGCTCGTGCGGTGGCACGGCGCCACCGCGAGCAGGGCGGACGCACCCCGCTCCCCGTGCCGCACTCCGGATCCGGTGCGCATGCGCGGCACGCGCGACCCCCTTCCGGAGCGGGACCGTGGCCAACCGTGGCCAACGGGACCGGTGCCGAGCCCGTCCCACCGGGTCAGAGGGGATACCTCACCACCCGACACGCCAAAATCTGTGCTCGCCGAAGTAGACATTCGGCGATCGCATGATTATTGTTTCTCTCGTAGCCGAGATCGAGTGAGGCCCGGCAGACACGAACTGCCGGGCAGCAGTACCCGCATCACGGTTCGGTGGTGGAGTCTCGAAGCCAGGTGTTGCAGGACGGTGACGAGGCTGACGACCGGACCGGGTGGCCCGCAGTGATGAGGGGCCGCCGCAGCAGGACCGCGCGTCGTCGCGGTAGCGGTACGCAGTACCAGCAGTACGCAGTACCAGCAGTACCCGTTCGATTGAGTGACAGAGGGAAGAACGGAGGAGTCGAGCGCCATCAGGATCGCCCGGGCGGTGAACATGGGCCCGGGTACCGCAGGACATCGATAGGCAGGTGGTCTCCGGTCACGCATCCGCGATCCCCGCACCCCCGTCGGCGTATCGGACGGCGTTGCGGAAACAGAAGGCCGACGCAGTACTAGGGTCGGCAGATGGTGTTGCAGTTCCTTCGGGGCCCTGGTGCCGTACGGCACCAGGGCCCCTCCACGCGTTCCACAGAGAGGTGAGATGACAGCAGACCAGTCGCTGGGCCGTCTCGACGACGACGACTACCCCGCCTACACCATGGGCCGGGCCGCCGAGTTGCTCGGCACCACTCCCGGCTTCCTGCGCGCCATCGGCGACGCACGACTGATCACACCACTGCGCTCCGAGGGCGGACACCGCCGCTACTCCCGCTACCAGCTGCGCATCGCGGCACGCGCGCGTGAACTCGTCGACCAGGGCACCCCGATCGAGGCCGCGTGCCGGATCATCATCCTCGAGGACCAGCTCGAGGAGGCCCAGCGCATCAACGCCGAGCACCGCCGCGCCGGCGGACCGGCCGCCCCGTCGGCCGACCCGTCGGCCGGGACCTGAGGTGAGCCGGCCCGCCGGTGCCGACGGGCCCTCTCACGCGCACACGGATGGGGTCCGGCGGGCGGCCGGACCGCCGGGGCAAAACCGTTCGCCAGGAATTTCGCCGGGATGAGATCCTGGAGTCCGTATGTCCACGCATCCTTCCCCCGCCCCCGCCGCCTTCGGTGCCCTCGCCGCCCGTCTGGCCGACTTGTCATTGCGCGACGCGCACCGTTTCGGCCGGAGGCTCGAGGGGGCACGCACGATACGTAAGCCGGAGGCCCGTGCCTCCGTTCTCGCCGAGATCGAGGCGGAGGTCGTCAAGGCCGAGGAGCGGATGACCGGGCGGCGCGGCCGGGTGCCGGAGGTCGGCTACCCGGAGCAGCTTCCGGTCAGTCAGCGCAAGGACGTGATCGCGGAGGCGATCCGTGACCATCAGGTCGTGATCGTCGCGGGCGAGACCGGCTCGGGCAAGACCACGCAGATCCCGAAGATCTGCCTGGAGCTGGGGCGGGGCGTCCGGGGCCTGATCGGGCACACGCAGCCTCGCCGCATCGCCGCCCGCACGGTCGCGGAGCGGGTGGCGGAGGAGCTGAGGACGCCGCTGGGCGAGGCCGTGGGCTGGAAGGTCCGGTTCACCGACCAGGTGGACCCGCAGGCCACGTTCGTCAAGCTGATGACCGACGGCATCCTGCTCGCGGAGATCCAGACGGACCGTGAGCTGCGCGCCTACGACACGATCATCATCGACGAGGCGCACGAGCGGTCGCTCAACATCGACTTCCTGCTCGGCTATCTCGCGCAGCTGCTGCCGAAGCGCCCGGACCTCAAGGTCGTCATCACGTCGGCGACCATCGACCCGGAGCGTTTCTCCCGGCATTTCGGTGACGCCCCGATCATCGAGGTCAGCGGGCGCACGTATCCGGTGGAGGTCCGTTACCGTCCGCTGCTGGAGGAGGACTCGGACGACACCGACCGCGACCAGATCACCGCGATCACGGATGCCGTCGAGGAGCTGATGGCGGAGGGGCCGGGCGACATCCTGGTGTTCCTCTCCGGCGAGCGGGAGATCCGGGACACGGCGGACGCGCTCACCAAGAAGCGGTACCGCTCGACCGAGGTGCTGCCGCTCTACGCCCGGCTGTCGCACGCCGAGCAGCACCGGGTGTTCCAGCAGCACACCGGCCGCCGGATCGTGCTGGCGACCAACGTGGCCGAGACGTCCCTGACCGTGCCGGGCATCAAGTACGTGATCGATCCCGGGTTCGCCCGCATCTCGCGCTACAGCCATCGCACGAAGGTGCAGCGGCTGCCGATCGAGCCGATCTCGCAGGCCAGTGCCAATCAGCGCAAGGGGCGTTGCGGCCGTACGTCGGACGGCATCTGCATCCGTCTGTACAGCGAGGACGACTTCCTGTCCCGGCCGGAGTTCACGGACGCGGAGATCCTGCGGACGAACCTCGCCTCGGTCATCCTGCAGATGACGGCGGCCGGCCTGGGCGAGATCGAGAAGTTCCCGTTCATCGACCCGCCGGACCACCGCAACATCCGCGACGGCGTCCAGCTGCTGCAGGAACTGGGCGCGCTCGACGCGGCCCAGAAGGACCCCCGCAAGCGGCTGACCCAGACGGGCCGCAAGCTGGCGCAACTGCCGGTGGACCCGCGGCTGGCGCGCATGGTGCTGGAGGCGGACCGCAACGGCTGTGCCCGTGAGGTCATGGTCATCGCCGCGGCGCTGTCGATCCAGGACCCGCGGGAGCGGCCGGCTGACAAGCAGACGCAGGCCGATCAGCAGCACGCGCGGTTCCGGGACGAGTCCAGCGACTTCCTGGCCTACCTCAATCTGTGGCGGTACGTCCGTGAGCAGCAGAAGGAGCGCGGTTCGTCGTCGTTCCGGCGGATGTGCAAGCAGGAGTACCTGAACTTCCTGCGGATCCGCGAGTGGCAGGACATCTACACCCAGCTGCGGACGGTCGCCAAGCAGATGGGCATCCGGCTGAACGAGGAGGACGCCCCGGCGGACCACATCCATGTGTCGCTGCTGGCGGGTCTGCTCTCGCACATCGGCATGAAGGACGTGAAGGAGTCCAAGGACTCCGGCGCCGCGGGCCGCAAGGACGGCGGCCGCAACGAGTACCTGGGCGCGCGCAACGCCAAGTTCGCGATCTTCCCCGGCTCGGCGCTGTTCAAGAAGCCGCCGCGGTTCGTGATGTCGGCCGAGCTGGTGGAGACGTCGCGGCTGTGGGCGCGGGTCAACGCCAGGATCGAGCCCGAGTGGGTGGAGCCGCTCGCCGCCCATCTGCTGAAGCGCACGTACAGCGAGCCGCACTGGGAGAAGGACCAGGCGGCCGTGATGGCGTACGAGAAGGTGACGCTGTACGGCGTGCCGATCGTGGCGCAGCGCAAGGTGAACTACGGCCGGATCGACCCGGAGGTCTCCCGGGAGCTGTTCATCCGGAACGCGTTGGTCGAGGGCGACTGGCGGACGCATCACAAGTTCTACGCGGACAACCGGCGGCTGCTGACCGAGGTCGAAGAGCTGGAGCACCGGGCGCGGCGCCGGGACATCCTGGTCGACGACGAGACCCTGTTCGACTTCTACGACCAGCGGATCCCCGAACACGTGGTGTCGGGGGCGCACTTCGACTCGTGGTGGAAACGCAAGCGGCACGAGCAGCCCGACTTCCTCGACTTCGGGCGCGAGATGCTCATCCGGGAGTCGGCGGAGGCGGTCACCAAGGCCGATTATCCGGACACGTGGCGGCAGGGCCCGCTGAAGTTCCGGGTGACGTACCAGTTCGAGCCGGGTGCGGACGCCGACGGTGTGACGGTCCACGTCCCGCTCCAGGTGCTGAACCAGGTGACGGACGAGGGGTTCGACTGGCAGATCCCGGGCCTGCGCGAGGAGGTCGTCACGGAGCTGATCCGCTCGCTGCCCAAGCCGATCCGCCGCAACTACGTGCCGGCGCCGAACTTCGCGAAGGCGTTCCTGGAGCGGGCGGTGTCCCCGGAGGAGCGCGATCGGACACAGTCGTCGCAGGAGCCGCTGACCGTGACGATGGCCCGCGAGCTGAAGCGGATGGTCGGGGTGCCGTTCGAGGCGGAGGACTTCGACTGGTCGCGGGTCCCGGACCACTTGAAGATCACGTTCCGGATCGTCGACGAGCGGCGTCGCAAGCTCGCCGAGGACAAGGACCTCCAGGCGCTGAAGCTCAGGCTGCGGCCGAAGGCCCGCCAGGCCCTGTCGCAGGCGGCCGCCGCCACGGCACAGCGTGAGGGCGGGGAGTCCCTGGAGCGCAAGGGGCTGACGGAGTGGACGATCGGCTCGCTCACCCGGGTGTTCGAGACCCGGCGTGCCGGTCAGCCGGTGAAGGCGTATCCGGCGCTGGTGGACGACGGCGAGGCGGTGTCGGTCCGGCTGTTCGACACGGAGGCCGAGCAGGCGGAGGCCATGTGGAAGGGCACGCGCCGGCTGATCCTGCTGGGCATCCCGGTCAATCCGGCGAAGTTCGCTTCCGAGAAGCTGACGAACACCCAGAAGCTGGCGCTGTCCGCGAATCCGCACGGCTCCGTCCAGGCGCTGTTCGACGACTGCGCGACGGCCGCGGCGGACAAGCTGATCGCGGACTCCGGGGGGCCGGTGTGGGACGAGGAGTCGTACCGCAAGCTGTACGACAAGGTCCGTGCGGACATCGTCGACACGACGGTCCGGGCGGTGGGCCAGGTGCAGCAGGTACTGGCCGCCTGGCAGGCCTGTGAGCGGCGCCTGAAGGCCGTACGGAGCCCCGCCCTGCTGCCGAACCTGCAAGACGTCCGGGCACAGCTGGACGGGCTCGTACGGCCTGGTTTCGTGACGGAGGCGGGGCTGCGGCGACTGCCGGACCTGATGCGCTATCTGGTGGCCGCGGACCGGCGCCTGCAGCAGATGCCGACGAACGTGCAGCGGGACACCACGCGTATGGCGAAGGTCCACGAGATGCGGGACGAGTACGCGTGGCTGCTGGAGCAGATGCCGCAGGGCCGGCCCGTGCCGCAGCAGGTCCGCGACATCCGCTGGATGATCGAGGAGCTGCGGGTCAGCTACTTCGCGCACGCCCTCGGCACGGCGTACCCGGTGTCGGACAAGCGGATCGTGAAGGCGATCGACGCGGCGGTGCCGTGACGCCGCTCCTACACAGGGTGAGTTCGACCAGGAGGGTTTTCCTCCTGTAGAGTTCTTCTCGCAGCGCAACGCACTGATCGCACTGCGAAACCTGGTCCTGTGGAGCAGTTTGGAGTGCTCGCCACCCTGTCAAGGTGGAGGCCGCGGGTTCAAATCCCGTCAGGACCGCAACCGGAAGAGCCCGGGTCTTCGGACCCGGGCTCTTCTGCGTGTCCCGGCTCCTCGTCGCACCCAGGCCCCTCCCTGCGTCCCAGGCTCCTCGTCACAGCCGAGCCTCTCCCCGCTTCCCGGGCCGCTCCGCGCGCCTCCGGAGCCCTTCCGTACGTCTTCGAGCCTCTGTAAGCCTCCCTGCCGCCTTGACGGGCCCGCGCCGCCTCGGTACTCCAAGAGGCAGGCCCACTTCGGGTGTGGGCCCCCTGGGGGTGGCGCATGACGGCATCGGCTGGACACGAGACGCGGGCGCTGCTCCGCGCGCGCCTGTCGGCCGCGTCGTCGTACCGGCATCTGACGCGCCGCTGCCCGATCCGCCACCGCCTGCCGCGGCCGGCCATGGACTCCCCGCCCCGCGGCACGGAGCCGGCCGGTGAACAGCCGGACCCCAACACCCGTTCCCTTTAGCGCATCTGCCACGGAGTCAACAAGGGAAACGGGGTGTGACGGGTGTCACCGCATGAGTTTCCCGAAGTGCGGTACTTACACCTCGCCTACAACAGGTCAATTTAATATGTGCAATTGCACCACTCGGAGAGGTACGCGCCGGCCGGCGCACAGGTGATCCCCCACCCGCCCCCGGAGTCCGACAAGCCCGCGCACGGATCCCTTCTCCGGGCCCGCCCGGGAGCGGCCGGACCCCCACCGGCACACAAAAAAGATCGCGCTGGACCCGGCGGAGTCCAGCGCGATCGACGACGCACCCTTGTTCAGCTGCCTGCAACGCTTTGATCGGCTTGGGCATGGGGCCTGTTGGGGCAGTCCCCGCGTCGTGTGGAGCCAGGGTTCCGGGCGTTTCGACCAGTGGGGGACCAGCCGGTTATGCCCGGTTCATTCAGTTGTTCAGGCCTCGCTGCGCTGCTGCGGAATGCCCGCGAGCAGTGCGCGGACCTCGGCTTCGCGGTAGCGGCGGTGCCCGCCGAGCGTGCGGATCGACGTGAGCTTGCCTGCCTTCGCCCAGCGCGTGACCGTCTTGGGGTCGACGCGGAACATGGTGGCGACCTCAGCCGGGGTCAGCAGCGGCTCGGCATCAGGGGTGCGAGCGGTCATGAGCGGCCTCCTCGGGAGAACCGAACCTTCTCGGTTCATTCCTCTAAATTCTGCACCTTGACCCGCGTTGCCCGAAATGGCGGACGCGAGTCGAGTCGGTTATAGGACGAACGGCTTGTCCTCGGCACTACAACTACACCATCTGTCCAGCCTCGTCGGCCAAACCGATGGAATTGCCCTCCCAGGTGTTCATCAGCCGCGGAAGCCGATGGACCGTGCCATAGCGGACAGTCACGCGGCTGTGACGATCAGTCACAGCCGCGTTCAGGAGGCGCCAGACCCCCCAAAGCACGCAATGTGGAGATTCCGCCCATAGTCGAGCACAGCAGGACGGAGGAGTCCTCCCCGGACTCCTTGTCCTATTTTGGCATGAGGAGGGGCAAGGGGCGCAAGGGCCCCGTACGTGCGGTCCGTCACGCTTGACACCCTTGGGGCGTTCGCCCGGATCGGCATCCACGTCCGCCGTCGGGCCCGTGCTGACGGAACCTCAGACTCCTCGGACCGACGACAAAACCCCAAGAAGGGCGTCTGGTCAAACGTCAGTTCGCCGAGCGCAGGTCGCGCACCGGCCGCCAGCGCGCCACGAGACGCCCGTAGGCCGCCCCGGCGCCCTCCTCGTCGCCGCGGCGCAGCGCCGCGATCCCTTCGGCCACGTCCGCCGCCGAGTGGTCCCCTTCCAGCGCGCCGGCCGGCAGGGCGTGCACCAGTCCGCCGTAGTCCAGCTCGACCACCGAGCGCGGGTGGAACTCCTCCAGCCAGCGTCCGACGTCGACGAGGCCGTCGATCAGCAGGCTCTCCTCCACGGCGTCCCGCAGTGCCCGCAGCCCGCGCGCCACCCGTCGCCGGGCCTGGACCATGGGGGTCCGGTAGCGCAGCACGGGGGCCCCGTCCGCGGAGCCCTCGGCGTACTCCCGCTCGTCGTCCGCGAACAGCACGAACCAGTTGATGGGCACCTGCCAGGTGGCGGTGCGGATCCAGGGCCGGGCCTCGGGGTTGCCGGCGAGCCAGCGTTCGTAGTCCTGGGTGGCCTGGTGCCGTACGACCGGGGGCAGGAGGGCGTCCAGGACCGGCAGGGGGAACTCCTCGGCCAGCTCGCCCAGGGCCTGCCAGCCGCGCAGCCGGGTGCGCCAGGGGCAGACGCAGACCACGCCGTCGGCCTCCAGCACGAACGCGTCGTCGCTCTCGTGCACCGGCACCGGCACCGGCGGGGTGGGCGCCAGGTCGGCCAGCGCGCGACGCAGTTCCTCCTGGTACGAGGGGCGGTCGGGGCGGCGGGCGTAACGGGCCCAGTGGCCGCGTTCCGGTTCCGGAAAGGCGGCCAGCGGTTCGTACACGCGCAAGTAGGTTGCGTAGGGGACGGTCACCGAGGACACCTTGGGCACGCCTGCTCCCTCCCCCGGTGACCGTCGCGAAAACCTGCCGGATCCCCGCACGGACGGGTGGAGAACCCCTGCACATCGTTGCACGCGGTACTCCGGACGGAGGTGATCTGGGACACGGTGCCGCCGGTGGGCGCAGGAGGCTCTAATCTCGTGCCACAGTCCCCGCCACCCGTACGGGAGGCTGTTTCACCCCGCCGCTACTTACTCAGGAGTCACCACAGTGACCGACGTATCTGACGGCGTCCTGCACACCCTGTTCCACTCGGACCAGGGGGGTCACGAACAAGTCGTGCTCTGTCAGGACCGCGCCAGCGGCCTCAAGGCCGTCATCGCCCTCCACTCCACCGCACTGGGCCCCGCCCTCGGCGGCACGCGCTTCTACCCGTACGCCACCGAGGCGGAGGCCGTCGCCGACGCGCTGAACCTGGCGCGCGGGATGTCCTACAAGAACGCCATGGCCGGTCTCGACCACGGCGGCGGCAAGGCCGTGATCATCGGTGACCCGGAGCAGATCAAGAGCGAGGAGCTGCTGCTGGCCTACGGCCGGTTCGTCGCCTCGCTCGGCGGCCGCTACGTCACCGCCTGCGATGTCGGCACCTACGTCGCCGACATGGACGTCGTGGCCCGCGAGTGCCGCTGGACCACCGGCCGCTCCCCCGAGAACGGTGGCGCCGGCGACTCCTCCGTCCTCACCGCCTTCGGCGTCTACCAGGGCATGCGGGCCTCCGCCCAGCACCTGTGGGGCGACCCCTCGCTGCGCGACCGCAAGGTCGGCATCGCGGGCGTCGGCAAGGTCGGGCACCACCTGGTGGAGCACCTGCGCGCCGAGGGCGCCGAGGTCGTGATCACCGATGTGCGCGAGGACGCGGTGCGCCGGATCCTCGACCGGCACCCCGAGGGCGTGTCGGCGGCCGCCGACACCGAGGCGCTGATCCGCACCGAGGGCCTGGACGTGTACGCCCCGTGCGCGCTCGGCGGGGCGCTGAACGACGACAGCGTGCCGGTGCTGACCGCCGGGGTGGTCTGCGGCGCCGCCAACAACCAGCTCGCCCACCCGGGCGTGGAGAAGGACCTCGCCGACCGCGGGATCCTCTACGCGCCGGACTACGTGGTGAACGCCGGCGGGGTCATCCAGGTCGCCGACGAGCTGCACGGCTTCGACTTCGACCGGTGCAAGGCGAAGGCGTCCAGGATCTTCGACACCACGCTCGCCATATTCGCACGTGCGAAGCAGGACGGGATTCCGCCGGCCGCGGCGGCCGACCGGATCGCCGAGCAGCGGATGGCCGAGGCGCGTTCGGCGCGCTGAGGTGCCTGCGCGAGGGCGGTCCGCCGGGGGCGCCCTCGCACATGTGATCGGTACCCGTCGGCGGGCCCTTGGAGAGAACTCTCACTTCTCCCGGCGGGTCGACCGTCCGTAAGTGGTTAAACTCGTCGTTGACCAGCGAGGACGGGGCGCCTCGAAGGTCCTGGGCGCGGGCACGTCATGCGGGCGACGTACCGTATGGGCGCGGGCTCAGGTACCGTGGAAGCCCTACGGACCGGTCTCTCCGCGGAGAGCCCGTTCTGGACCATGAACGCGTGTCAAGACTCTGGGGCCGTCGAGCCCCGTCGTTGAGGGGGTCGAGCCATGGGGCGCGGCCGGGCCAAGGCCAAGCAGACGAAGGTCGCCCGCCAGCTGAAGTACAACAGCGGTGGGACTGATCTCTCACGCCTGGCCGAGGAGCTGGGCGCATCGCCGTCGAACCAGTCACCAAACGGTGACCGTTTCGAGGACGATGAGCAAGACGACGACCTGTACGCACGGTACGCCGACCTCTATGAGGACGACGACGAGGACGAGGACGGCCCGTCCTCGCAACAGCGTCGCGGCGCTTGACCTTGCGCTGAACACGAACCCGGTCGGTGACCCCGGTCACCCACCGGGTTCAGTGCTGCCCGCGCCATCACCACCGGCCGGGTCGGTCTGCCTTCCCGTGCCGCCCGCCCGGTGACCGGACGGGCGGCTTCCGGGTGCTCAGCTCGCGTAGTCACCGACGAGGGCAGCGCCCGCGGCGTGCTCGCCGCGGTCGGTGATCTCGCCGGCCACCCAGGCGTCGACACCGCGGTCGGCCAGCGTCGCCAGCGCCACCTCGACGGACTCCTGGGGCACGACCGCGATCATGCCGACCCCCATGTTGAGGGTCTTCTCCAGCTCCAGTCGCTCGACCGAACCGGCCTGGCCGACCAGGCCGAAGACCGGGGCGGGGGTCCAGGTGGAGCGGTCCACGGTCGCGTGCAGGCCGTCGGGGATCACCCGGGCCAGGTTGGCCGCGAGGCCGCCGCCGGTGACGTGGCTGAACGCGTGCACCTCGGCGGTGCGGATCAGGGCCAGGCAGTCCAGCGAGTAGATCTTGGTGGGCTCCAGCAGTTCCTCGCCGAGGGTGCGGCCCAGTTCCTCGATCCGGCTCTCCAGGGCGAGCCCCGCGCGCTCCAGCAGCACGTGCCGGACGAGGGAGTAGCCGTTGGAGTGCAGGCCGGAGGAGGCCATGGCGATCACCGCGTCACCCGTGCGGACGCGCTCCGCGCCGAGCACGTGGTCGGCCTCCACGACGCCCGTACCGGCGCCGGCGACGTCGAAGTCGTCCGGGCCCAGCAGACCCGGGTGTTCGGCCGTCTCGCCGCCGACCAGGGCGCATCCGGCCAGCACACAGCCCTCGGCGATGCCCTTGACGATGGCGGCGACCCGCTCGGGGTGGACCTTGCCGACGCAGATGTAGTCGGTCATGAACAGCGGCTCGGCGCCGCACACCACGATGTCGTCCATGACCATGGCGACCAGGTCGTGGCCGATGGAGTCGTACACGCCCAGCTGCCGGGCGATGTCGACCTTGGTGCCGACGCCGTCCGTGGCGGAGGCGAGCAGCGGACGGTCGTACTTCTTCAGGGCGGAGGCGTCGAAGAGGCCGGCGAAGCCGCCGAGGCCGCCGAGGACCTCGGGGCGGCGCGTCTTCTTCACCCACTCCTTCATCAGCTCGACGGCGCGGTCGCCCGCCTCGATGTCGACGCCCGCCGCTGCGTAGCTGGCACCAGTGTTCTGGGACATGACTGTGAGAGCCTTCGTGTCGTCCGTCAGGGCTTACGGGCGGCGGATCGCGTCGACCGCGGCCGGGGCGGCGGTGCCGGCGGCCAGCTCGGTCTCCAGCAGCTGCTTGCCGAGGAGCTCGGGGTCGGGCAGCTCCATCGGGTACTCGCCGTCGAAGCAGGCGCGGCACAGGTTCGGCTTGGCGATGGTGGTCGCCTCGATCATGCCGTCGAGCGAGATGTACGACAGGGAGTCGGCGCCCAGCGAGGTGCCGATCTCGTCGATGCTCATGCCGTTGGCGATCAGCTCGGCGCGGGTGGCGAAGTCGATGCCGAAGAAGCAGGGCCACTTCACGGGCGGCGAGGAGATCCGGATGTGGACCTCGGCGGCGCCCGCCTCGCGGAGCATGCGGACCAGGGCGCGCTGGGTGTTGCCGCGGACGATCGAGTCGTCGACCACGACCAGGCGCTTGCCCTTGATGACTTCCTTCAGCGGATTCAGCTTCAGGCGGATGCCGAGCTGCCGGATGGTCTGCGAGGGCTGGATGAACGTACGTCCGACGTACGCGTTCTTGACCAGGCCGGCGCCGAAGGGGATGCCGGACGCCTCCGCGTAGCCGATGGCGGCGGGGGTCCCGGATTCCGGGGTCGCTATGACCAGGTCGGCCTCGGCCGGGGCCTCCTTGGCCAGGCGGCGGCCCATCTCGACGCGCGAGAGGTACACGTTCCGGCCGGCGATGTCGGTGTCCGGGCGGGCCAGGTACACGTACTCGAAGACACAGCCCTTGGGCTTCGCTTCCGCGAACCGGGAGGTGCGCAGTCCGTTCTCGTCGATGGCGACGAACTCGCCCGGCTCGATCTCACGGACGTAGCTGGCCCCGCAGATGTCGAGGGCGGCGGACTCGGAGGCGACGACCCAGCCGCGCTCCAGGCGGCCGAGGACCAGCGGGCGGATGCCCTGCGGGTCACGGGCCGCGTACAGGGTGTTCTCGTCCATGAAGACGAGGCTGAACGCGCCCCTGACCTTCGGCAGGACCACGTGCGCGGCCTGCTCGACCGTCACCGGTTCGCCGTCGACGGCGCGCTGGCCGGCCAGCAGGGCGGTGATCAGGTCGGTGTCGTTGGTGGCCGCGACCTTCGGGGAGCGGCCGTTCTCCTTGGGGAGTTCGGCGACCAGCTCGGCGAGCTGCGCCGTGTTGACCAGGTTGCCGTTGTGGCCGAGCGCGATGGATCCGTGCGCGGTCGCGCGGAACGTCGGCTGGGCGTTCTCCCACACGGAGGCACCGGTGGTCGAGTAACGGGCGTGTCCGACCGCGATGTGACCCTGGAGCGAACCGAGCGAGGTCTCGTCGAAGACCTGGGAAACCAGGCCCATGTCCTTGAAGACGAGGATCTGGGAGCCATTGCTGACCGCGATTCCCGCGGATTCCTGGCCCCGATGCTGGAGGGCGTAGAGCCCGAAGTACGTGAGCTTGGCGACCTCTTCGCCCGGAGCCCAGACACCGAAGACGCCGCAGGCGTCCTGGGGGCCCTTCTCTCCGGGGAGCAGGTCGTGGTTGAGTCGTCCGTCACCACGTGGCACGCCACCGAGTGTAGGCGAGATCGACCACTGGTCCGAATGCGGGATGCGGCCGCCATCGTGGATCAGCCCCCGGCGACGGCCCGGACCTCGGTCCCGTTTTGGCTGGTCAGCGTGAGCGTACGGTGATCGACGGAGTAGGCGAGCGTGGTGCCGAAGAGTTTCGTCAGGGCCTTCTCGCTGTCCATGAGTGAGTCTTCGCACATCATTCGGGTCGTGGAGGGCACGCCCAGGGTGATATGCCCGTCGCGCACGGTGGCCTCGGCGTTCACCTGGTTGCAGCCGAGGCTGCCGGAGACGGTTCCCTTCTTCTCGTCGAAGGTGAGGTGGGCGCGGCTGTCGGTGGCGGGGGTGGTGACGGTCCACTTGGTGCCGGCCAGCGGGGCGTCCTTCGCCTCGCTGAGGCGGACGGTGTCGCCGGTGTCGGTGGTGAGGGTGAGGCGGTCGTCGTTCACGTCGGCCTTCAGGGCGCTGCCGGCGAGGGTGCGGGAGAGGGCGCGTTCGAAGTCCATGGGCTGGTCGTCGCAGGCCATCTCGGTGGACGTGGCGTCGCTGAGCCTGATCCGGTCGCCGTCCACGGCTGCCTTGGCGCTGAAGGTGTTGCATCCGTAGCTGCCCTCGGCCCGGCCGTTGTCGTCGAGGGTGACGTGTGCGCTGCCGGGGGCCCGGTGAGTGGTGCCGTCGACGGTGACGCTGTCGATGCTCCAGCGGATGCCGGTGACCGGTTGGTCCACGTCGGCGGTGCCGCTGCCCGTGCCCGCCCGTTCGCTGCCACAGGCCGCCGCGAGCGGGACGAGCACGGCGACTGCCATCAGGGTCATGCGCTGCTGCTGCTTCTGCCTGTACATGCCGATTCGACGGAAGCGGGAAGCGGACGGTTCCCCTTCGGCACCGGATTCACCGCAGCAGCGGCAGGTACGGGCCGAGGTCCGCCCGCCCGCCGCCGGCGCTGACCTTGGCGTCGGCGACGGCGTCCTGCCAGGACACGCGCCCGGTGGCCAGGCGGATCCAGGTCAGCGGGTCGGTCTCGACGACGTTGGGCGGGGTGCCGCGGGTGTGCCGCGGCCCCTCGACGCACTGGACGACGGCGTACGGCGGGATCCGCACCTCGGTCGAGCCGCCGGGGGCCCGCGCGGCGAGCGCGTCGGCCAGCAGCCGGGTGCAGGCGGCCAGCGCCTGGCGGTCGTACGGGACGTCGAGGCCGGGTACGGCGGCGTTGAGGTCGTCGGTGTGGACGACGAGTTCGACGGTGCGGGTGACGACGTAGTCGGCCAGCGGCAGGGCGCCCGCGCTGGTGGGGAGCAGCCGGCCGCCGGGGTGGGCGTCGAGCCGGGCGGTGAAGCGCCGCTCGGCGTCGGCGAGGTGGGCGTCGAGGTCGGGGTGGTCCGCGGCGAGCCGGCGGGCGGTGCCGGCGATGGCGTCCGCGTCGGCGGCGATGGCGGACGGCCAGTCGAGCAGCCTCCCGTCCTGCCGCGCGGGCACGGGCTCCTCCAGCAGCCGGTCCGCGGCGGTCAGCGCCATCCCGATGTGCGCCACCAGTTCCCGCACGGTCCAGTCGCCGAGCCGGGTCGGCAGCGCGAGCTGCTCGGGGGCGAGGGTCCGCACGGCCGACCGCACGTTCCCGAACTGGGCCAGGACGGCGGCGCGGGTCCTGGCGGGGTCGTAGGAGCGGGTGCGCTTCTTGGCCGGGGGCATGGGGCGAGCCTATGCGGGTCGGAAGGGGAAGGCGGAGGACTTCGGGAGGACGACATCCGTGCAGTCACGGCGCTCGGTGACGTCGGTGACGTAGGCGCGGAAGGCCTTCTCGATCTCGGACGAGATCACCGTGTCGTAGCCGTAGGCGAGGGTCATGGTGTGGACCTGCGGCTGTCCGGCGCATACGGAGGACGCCCACCAGACCGGGTCCTCGCTGCTGCGGCCCGCCTTGCCGGGCTCGGCGGGTTCCGGCGCCTCGTCACTGCGGGTACTGGTGAGCAGGACGTTCCTCGCCCTCTCGCCGGAGTAGGTGTGAAGGGAGACGAACCACTGCCCCGGCGTCGTCGGCCGGGCGAGGTAGGAGTGGTCCTCCACCTCGGCGTGGTGGAGACCGGCCGCGCGCTCGGCCCCGAGCACGAGGACGCACCGCTCGTCCCGGAGCCGGTCGTCCGTGCGGCTCTCGAGGACCTGGTCCGGGAACCGGCCGCTCCGGGCGAAGCCGGCCTCGCGGTACCAGGCACAGGTACCCTCGGCGCGGGAGGCCGGGACGGGCCCCTCGGGCAGCGCGGGGATGTCCTCCGGCGGGTCGGGCAGCCGGTCGGCGCAGCCCAGCCGGCCCGCGAGGTTGTTGGCGGTGGTCACGGCAGTCTCGGCGAGGACGTCCCGGTCGTGGCCGGTGAGCTGGCCGTTCTCCGTGAAGGGCGGCTTGGTGACCATCAGTTCGGCCCGCGCCCACAGGGCGGTGACGGACCGCCCGTCCGCCTCGCCCCCGGCGCACGGCAGCTCGACGACGACCCCGGAGTCCGTGACGATGCCCGTGATGCCGCCGCCGAGCGGTTGGTACGGGTGGGTCGGACCGCCGTGGGGATCGAGGAGGACTTCCACCGGGTGGTCGGCGACCCGGGGTTCGTCCGCCGGCAGGACGCCCACCGCACCGGTGAAGAACCAGCGCTCCCCGCTGTTCGTGCCGTATGCCTCGCCCGCCTCGGTGCTGAAGACCTCGCAGTCCTGCGGCAGTCCGTCGTCGAGGTCGATCGTGCCTTCCTCGGAGGTCCGGTGGGTGAGGGTGCCGTCCGCCGGGGACAGGGACAGCACCCGTCCGGCCGGTACGAGTCCCCCGCAGGCCTCGTCGACCTGCCGGCGGGCGTCGACGATCTGCCAGATCTCCCGCCCGCACCAGCCGATGGCCACGACGGCTGCCAGGCACAGCAGCACGTTCACGGACTTGCGCACCCCGCTCGGTATTTCCACCGCTCCCCCCGGGTCCCCTCCGACAGCCCGTCGGAATCAGCAGCAGGCCACCCGTGCCGCAGGGCGGAGGCCCGCACACACAGTGCGGGCCTCCGCCGTGTCGTACTCCCGTGCCGGTCAGGCCAGCAGCGCCGGGATCGTCGCCTCGTGGGCCTCGCGCAGCTCGGCCAGGGTGAGGGTGAACTCGCCCTGGAGCTCCACCGTGTCGCCGTCCACGACGCCGACGCGGGTGGCCGGGAGGCCGCGGGCGCCGCACATGTCGTTGAAGCGGACCTCCTCCGAGCGCGGCACGGCGACGATCGCGCGCCCGGCCGACTCGGAGAACAGGAAGGTGAAGGCGTCGAGCCCGTCCGGGACGACCAGACGCGCGCCCTTCTCCCCGAGGAGCGCCGACTCGACGACCGCCTGAATCAGACCGCCGTCCGACAGGTCGTGCGCGGAGTCGATCATGCCGTCGCGGGAGGCGGAGATCAGGATCTCGGCCAGCAGACGTTCCCGCTCCAGGTCGACCTTCGGGGGCAGACCGCCCAGGTGGTCGTGGATCACCTGGGACCAGGCCGAGCCGCCGAACTCCTCACCGGTGTCGCCGAGGAGGTAGAGCAGCTGGCCGTCCTCCTGGAAGGCGACCGGCGTGCGCCGGGCCACGTCGTCGATGACGCCGAGGACCGCGACCACCGGGGTCGGGTGGATGGCGGCCTCGCCGGTCTGGTTGTAGAGCGAGACGTTGCCGCCGGTCACCGGGGTGCCGAGCTGCAGGCAGCCGTCGGCGAGACCGCGCACGGCCTCCGCGAACTGCCACATCACCGCCGGGTCCTCCGGCGAGCCGAAGTTCAGGCAGTCGGAGACGGCGAGCGGCTTGGCACCGGTCGTCGCCACGTTGCGGTAGGCCTCGGCGAGTGCCAGCTGCGCGCCCGCGTAGGGGTCGAGCTTGGCGTAGCGGCCGTTGCCGTCGGTGGCGATCGCGACGCCGAGGCCGGATGCCTCGTCGATGCGGATCATGCCGGAGTCCTCGGGCTGGGCGAGGACCGTGTTGCCCTGCACGAAGTGGTCGTACTGCTGGGTGATCCACCGCTTGGACGCCTGGTTGGGCGACCCGACCAGCCTCAGGACCTGGTCCTTCAGCTCCTCGGAGGTCTCCGGGCGGGGCAGCTTGTTCGCGTCGTCCGCCTGGAGCGCGTCCTGCCAGGACGGGCGGGCGTACGGGCGCTCGTAGACCGGGCCGTCGTGGGCGACGGTGCGCGGGTCGACGTCGACGATCTTGCCGCCGTGCCAGAAGATCTCCAGGCGGTCGCCGTCGGTGACCTCGCCGATCACGGTGGCGATGACGTCCCACTTGTCGCAGATCTCGAGGAAGCGGTCGACCTTGCCGGGCTCGACGACCGCGCACATGCGTTCCTGCGACTCGCTCATCAGGATCTCCTCGGGGGAGAGCGTCGAGTCGCGCAGGGGGACGTCGTCGAGGGTGACCCGCATGCCGCCGGAGCCGTTGGAGGCCAGTTCGCTGGTCGCGCAGGACAGGCCCGCGGCCCCCAGGTCCTGGATGCCGACGACCAGCTTCTCGGCGAACGCCTCCAGGGTGCACTCGATGAGCAGCTTCTCCTGGAAGGGGTCGCCGACCTGGACGGCCGGGCGCTTGGACGGCTTGGCGTCGTCGAAGGTCTCGGAGGCCAGGATGGAGGCGCCGCCGATGCCGTCGCCGCCGGTCCGGGCCCCGTACAGGATGACCTTGTTGCCGGCGCCGGAGGCCTTGGCGAGGTGGATGTCCTCGTGCCGCATGACGCCGATGGCACCGGCGTTGACCAGCGGGTTGCCCTGGTAGCAGGCGTCGAAGACGACCTCGCCGCCGATGTTGGGCAGGCCCAGGCAGTTGCCGTAGCCGCCGATGCCGGCGACGACGCCGGGCAGCACGCGCTTGGTGTCGGGGTGGTCCGCGGCGCCGAAGCGCAGGGGGTCCACGACGGCGACCGGGCGGGCGCCCATCGCGATGATGTCGCGGACGATGCCGCCGACACCGGTGGCCGCGCCCTGGTAGGGCTCGACGTACGACGGGTGGTTGTGCGACTCGACCTTGAAGGTGACCGCGTAGCCCTGGCCGACGTCGACGACGCCGGCGTTCTCGCCGATGCCGACGAGCATCGCGTCGGACTCGGGGGCCTTCTCGCCGAACTGGCGGAGGTGGACCTTGGAGGACTTGTACGAGCAGTGCTCGGACCACATCACCGAGTACATGGCGAGCTCGGCCCCGGTGGGGCGGCGGCCGAGGATCTCGACCACGCGCTCGTACTCGTCCTTCTTCAGGCCCAGCTCGGCCCAGGGCAGCTCGACGTCGGGGGTCGCGGCCGCGTGCTCGACCGTGTCCAGAGGCGTCCGGCTCATGCGTTGACCAGCTTCTTGAGGATCGAGGTGAAGAACGGGAGGCCGTCGGTGCGGCCGGTGCCGATCAGCGGCTCGACGGCGTGCTCGGGGTGCGGCATCAGGCCGACGACGTTCCCCGCGGCGTTGGTGATGCCGGCGATGTCGTTGAGCGAGCCGTTCGGGTTGACGTCCAGGTAGCGGAAGGCGACGCGGCCCTCGGCCTCCAGCTCGTCCAGCGTCCGCCGGTCGGCGACGTAGCGGCCGTCCATGTTCTTCAGCGGGATGTGGATCTCCTGGCCGGCCGTGTAGTCGGTGGTCCAGGCGGTGCCCGCGTTCTCCACCCGCAGCTTCTGGTCGCGGCAGATGAAGTGCAGGTGGTCGTTGCCCAGCATCCCGCCGGGGAGCAGGTGCGCCTCGGTGAGGATCTGGAAGCCGTTGCAGATGCCGAGCACCGGCAGACCGGACCTGGCCTGGTCGATGAGCGTGTCCATCACCGGTGAGAAGCGCGCGATGGCGCCGGCGCGCAGATAGTCGCCGTACGAGAAACCACCGCAGAGCACCACGGCGTCGACCTGCTTGAGGTCCTTGTCCTTGTGCCAGAGGGCGACGGGCTCGGCACCGGCGACGCGGATCGCGCGCCGGGTGTCCCGGTCGTCCAGGCTGCCGGGGAAAGTGACGACGCCAATACGAGCGGTCACTTCGCGGCCTCCGCGACTTCCTCGACCCGCACGGTGAAGTCCTCGATCACGGTGTTGGCGAGGAAGGATTCCGCAAGATCGTGGATACGGGCGAGCGCGGCCTCGTCGACCGGCCCGTCAACTTCCAGTTCGAATCGCTTTCCCTGACGGACGTCCGAGATCCCCTCGAAACCCAGTCGCGGCAGTGCGCGCTGCACCGCCTGGCCCTGGGGGTCGAGGATCTCCGGCTTGAGCATGACGTCGACTACGACGCGTGCCACTGGCACTCCCGGTGTGTGGTGCTGAGCAGGTTCCTTCAGACTACCCGCACAAAATTTCTACGCGGGTAGAGTTGTAGGAATCTACGTGAGCCCGATCACGATTCGGCATCGCGGGGAGACCTCCGGGAAAAGATCCGGGAAAGATCCATGTTTGCTCGCACATCTCTATTGCGCCCCGGCCGCACGGCCAGATTCAGTCGAGCCCCACAATGCATTGCCAGGCACTGTACAAATGAATTGGCTTTAGTAGATACTTTGCCCGATTACAGGCGGACAGCCGACATCTCGGCGACGTACCGGCACGTCATCAAGGACGTCCGGACGAGAGGTGCCGCACGAAGGGACCGGTATTCGTGGCGCAGAAGGTCGTGGTCACTCTCTTTGACGACATCGACGGCTCGGAAGCGGCGGAAACGATCGCCTTCGGACTGGACGGCAAGTCGTACGAGATCGACCTCAACGAAGTCAACGCCCAGCAGCTGCGCAAGGCTCTGGCGCCCTACGTGGACGCCGGCCGCAAGCGGGCCCGCTCCGGCAGGACGTACCGGCAGACCGAGGTCGCCCCCGACCCGGCGGCCGTGCGCGCCTGGGCGCAGGCGAACCGGATGGACGTCCCCGCGCGCGGACGGATCCCCAAGAAGGTCTACGAGGCGTTCGCCGCCGCACGGTGAGCCGGCCGGGTGACGCCGCCGGGCCGGCCGGGTGACCGTGCCGACGGCCGGTCACCCGCCCCTCGCGGCAACCGACTTGCGCAACACCCCCGCTGATCAGCTAGAGTCTGGAGCACGCCGAGGGGCGAGGCCGAAAGGCCCGGCTCACGGAGTACACGCGGGTGTAGTTCAGTAGTAGAACATCCCCCTTCCAGGGGGAAGGCGCAGTGTGCAATTCCTGTCACCCGCTCCGCACCGCCGTACCGACCACTGATGTGGATCGGGTAGGCTGGTGCCCGCGCCGACCGGTGAGAGCCGGTCGGAGGCAATGCGGACGTAGCTCAGTTGGTAGAGCGCAACCTTGCCAAGGTTGAGGTCGCGAGTTCGAGCCTCGTCGTCCGCTCAGGGATCAAGGCCCCGGTCATCGACCGGGGCCTTTGTCGTGGGCCCGGACCCCCTCTGACATTTGTCATGTTCGCCAATGACAGCGCGCACTGCCCCGGGCCCCCGGCCGCCGGGATGCTCGAGACATGGAAGCGAACGAACACGAACACGTGATTGAGGTCACCGGCCTGCGACGTGTCTACGGGGGCGGGTTCGAGGCGGTGCGCGGAATCGACTTCTCCGTGCGGCGCGGCGAGATCTTCGCCCTGCTGGGCACCAACGGCGCCGGCAAGACCTCCACCGTCGAACTGCTGGAAGGGCTCGCCGCCCCGGCCGGCGGACGGGTCCGGGTCCTCGGACACGACCCGTACACCGACCGCGCCGCCGTACGGCCCCGCACCGGCGTGATGCTCCAGGAAGGGGGCTTCCCCTCCGAGCTCACCGTCGCCGAGACCGCGCGGATGTGGGCGGGGTGCGTCAGCGGGGCCCGGCCGGAGCGGGAGGTACTCGCGCTGGTCGGGCTGGAGACCAGGACCGGCGTCCGCGTGAAGCAGCTGTCCGGGGGCCAGCGCCGCCGCCTGGACCTGGCGCTCGCCCTGCTCGGCGATCCCGAGGTCCTCTTCCTCGACGAACCCACCACCGGCCTCGACGCCGAAGGACGCCGGGACACCTGGGAGTTGGTGGGCGCGCTGCGCGACGCCGGGACGACCGTGCTCCTCACCACGCACTACCTGGAGGAGGCCGAGAACCTCGCCGACCGGCTCGCGATCATGCACGAGGGCCGCATCGCCGTCACCGGCACCCCGGCCGAGGTGACCGCCACCGAACCGTCCCGCATCACCTTCGAACTGCCCCGGGGCTACTTCGTGGGCGATCTGCCGCCGCTCGGTGAACTGGGCGTGAGCGCCCACGAGGTGGACGGGCGCACGGTCCGGCTGCGGACCCGGGACCTGCAACGGGCCGCCACCGGACTGCTGGTGTGGGCGCAGCACGCCCAGGTGGAACTGCGCCGGCTGGACGTGCGGTCGGCGTCCCTCGAGGAGGCGTTCCTCGGCATCGCCAAGGAAGCGTCGGGCGCGACCACCACCACGAAGGAGTACGCGGCATGAGCACCGGCGTGACCACACCGACGAGCCGGATGACCGCGCTCGCCCGTGCCGAACTGACGCTGCTGGGGCGGAGCAGGGGCACCCTCGTCGCCGCGGTCTTCGTGCCGCTGGTACTGCCGCTCAGTGTGCGCTCGGCGACCGAGCAGATGGACCTCGCCGGGGCCGGACTGACCCCCGGCACCGTCGTCCTGCCCGCCGCCGTCGGGTTCTCCCTGCTCTTCGCCGTGTACTCGGCCCTGGTGGGCGTCTTCGTCGTCCGGCGCGAGGAGCTCGTGCTCAAGCGGCTGCGCACGGGCGAGCTGCGGGACGGCGAGATCCTCGGCGGATCCGCGCTGCCGTCCGTCCTCACCGGACTGGCGCAGTGCCTGCTGCTGGCGGCGGGCTGCTCCGTGCTCCTCGACCTGTCCGCGCCGTCCGCGCCGCATCTGGCCGTCCTCGGTCTGCTGTCGGGACTCGTGCTGTGCGCCGCGCTCGCGGCGGTCACCGCGAGTTTCACCCGCACCGGGGAGAGCGCGCAGGTCACCCCGATGCCCCTGATGATCGTCTCGATGCTCGGCTCCGGCATGTTCGTCCCCCTGGAGCTGCTCCCCGACCGGCTGGCCTCCGTCTGCGAACTGCTGCCGCTGACCCCGGTCGTCACCCTGGTGCGCGGCGGCTGGACCGGTGACCTGTCGGCATTCGAGGCACTGGGCGCCGTGGCGACGGCGGTGGCCTGGATCCTGGTGGCGGTGTTTGCTGTACGGCGGTGGTTCCGCTGGGAGCCGAGGCACTGACCCACGTGGGAGCAGGGGGAGACGGGACGATGAGCGGGCAGGACGGCTGGTGGGGGCGCAAGAGCACTCCGGCCAAGTTCGAGACGTACACGCGGGGGTCGTTCCACCTGCTCGCGCTGATCGAGATGATGACGGTCTGCGGGCCGGTGATCGGGCAGGTGGGGCCGCGGCTGACCGCGCTGCTGCTGTTCCTGGGGGCGGCGCACAGCGTGTTCTTCGCCGTGACCGCCTCGCACGCCCTGGACTGGCTGCGCGGGCAGCGCGAGCAGCCCGTCCGGACCCTGTGGACGTTCAGTGCCTGCACCGCGGTGGTGGCCGTCGTCGCGCTCGCCGTCACCGAGTTCGGGCCGGCCGGCAAGGAGGCCGACGGCGCGGCCGGTGCGCTCCTCACGATCGTGACGGCCTTCGGCAGCGGCGTGGTCGCCCTGGGAGTCCGCGGCCGACGGCAGATGTTCACCACCGTGGCGGGCTTCGCGCTGGGCACGGGAGCCGTGTCCCTCCTCCTCGGTCTGCCCGGGCTCGTCACCGCGGTCATCACCCTGGTCGTGCTGGCCTGCGGCGGGTTCTTCGCCTCCACCTCCCTCTTCTCCGCCTGGCTGCTCAACGCCGTCTACGAACTGGACGAGGCCCGCGAGACCCGCGCCCGGCTCGCCGTCGCGGAGGAACGTCTCAGGTTCGGACGCGACCTGCACGACGTCATGGGGCGCAACCTCGCCGTGATCGCGCTGAAGAGCGAGCTGGCCGTCCAGCTCGCCCAGCGGGAGCGGCCGGAGGCCGTGACCGAGATGATCGAGGTGCAGCGCCTCGCGCACGAGGCACAGCGGGAGGTGCGGGAGGTGGTGCGCGGCTACCGCGAGGCCGACCTCTCCGGTGAACTCGCGGGCGCCCAGGGCGTGCTGACCGCCGCCGGCATCGACTGCACCGTCACCGGCCCCTCGGCCGGGCTCCCCGCACCGGTGCAGTCCGCGCTCGGCTGGGTGGTGCGGGAGGCCGCCACGAACGTCCTGCGGCACGGCGACGCACGGCACTGCACCATGGCGCTGCGGGTGGGGGAGGGGCGCGTGGTGCTGACGGTGGAGAACGACGGGGCCCCGGGCACCGGCGGTCCGGGCCGGGGCTCGGGACTCGTCGGGCTGCGCGAGCGGCTGGCGGAGATCGGGGGCACGCTGCGGGCCGGCCCCGCCGGCGACGGGGTCTTCCTGCTGACCGTCGAGGTGCCGCTGCCCGCGCATTCCGGCGAGGCTCCCCCCGCGGCGTTCGCCGCCGTCCACACCCCGCGACCCGTGAGCGAGGCCACCCCATGACGACACCCGGGCCCGTTCGGCTGCTGCTGGCCGACGACGAGCATCTGATCAGGGGCGCGCTCGCCGCGCTGCTCTCGCTCGAGGACGATCTGACGGTCGTCGCCGAGGCGGCCTCCGGGCCGGAGGCGCTGGCGATGGCACGGGCGCACGCCCCCGACGTCGCCGTACTGGATCTGCAGATGCCCGGCGCGGACGGTGTGAAGGTCGCCACAACCCTGCGGGCCGAGCTGCCCGGCTGCCGGGTGCTGATCGTGACCAGTCACGGGCGGCCCGGGCATCTGAAGCGGGCGCTCGCGGCAGGTGCGCGCGGGTTCGTCCCCAAGACGGTCAGCGCCCAGCACCTCGCGGAGATCATCCGCACGGTGCACGCGGGAAACCGTTACGTGGATCCCGAGTTGGCGGCCGACGCGATCGCCGCCGGTGACTCCCCGCTGACCGCGCGCGAGGCCGAGGTGCTGGAGCTCGCGGCGGACGGGGCGCCCGTGGCGGAGATCGCGGAACGGGCGGCACTGACCCAGGGGACCGTGCGGAACTACCTCTCCTCGGCCGTCTCGAAGCTCGGGGCGGAGAACCGTCATACGGCGGTGCGCCTCGCGCGCGAGCGAGGTTGGGTATAGTTGGCCTCGCGCCACGGCGCAACGCGGACGTAGCTCAGTTGGTAGAGCGCAACCTTGCCAAGGTTGAGGTCGCGAGTTCGAGCCTCGTCGTCCGCTCAGGGATCAGGGCCCCGGTCATCGACCGGGGCCTTTGTCGTGGGCCCGGCATGTCGTGCGGTCGGGCCCGGGGGCCGCGGCCGGGGGCGGTGGCCGCGCGGCGGCCGGGCCCGGAGCCGCGGCCCGGGCCCGGAGCCGCGACCCGGGCCCGGAGCCGCGGCCCGGGCCCGGTGGTCGCCGTTCAGCTCCAGGTGGTGCCGGTCAGACGCTCGTACGCCTCGACGTACTTGGCCCGGGTCGCGTCCACCACCCGCTGCGGCAGCGGCGGCGGGGGCTGCTCGCTCCTGCGGTCCCAGCCCGACTCGGCCGAGGTCAGCCAGTCCCGCACGAACTGCTTGTCGTACGACGGCTGCGGCCGGCCCGGCTCCCACTGCTCCGCCGGCCAGAACCGGGAGGAGTCCGGGGTGAGCACCTCGTCCGCGATGACCAGGGTCTCGCCGTCGAAACCGAACTCGAACTTGGTGTCGGCGAGGATGATGCCCCGGTCGCGGGCGACGTCCCGGGCCCGGGAGTAGGCGGCGAGGGTCGCCTGGCGCAGCTGGGCCGCGGTCTCCGCGCCGACCTGGCGGGCGACCTCCTCGTAGGAGACGTTCTCGTCGTGTTCGCCGACGGCGGCCTTGGTGGCCGGCGTGAAGATCGGGGCGGGCAGTTCCGAGCCGTCCACCAGGCCCTCCGGGAGGGCGAGGCCGCAGACCGTGCGGGACTCGTCGTACTCGGCCAGCCCGGAACCGGTGAGGTAGCCGCGGGCCACGCACTCCACCGGAACCATGTTCAGGGACTTGCAGACGAGGGTGCGGCCCGCCCAGCCGGCGGGGGCGCCGGCCGGGAGTTCGGTGCTCAGGACGTGGTGCGGCAGCAGATCGGCGAGCTGGTCGAACCACCACAGGGAGAGCCGGGTGAGGACGCGGCCCTTGTCGGGGATCTCGGTCGGCAGCACCCAGTCGTAGGCGGAGATGCGGTCGCTGGCGACCATCACGAGGTCCCCCGCCTCGTTCCGGTACAGCTCGCGCACCTTCCCGGTGTGCAGATGCACCAGACCCGGAACCTGGACTGGCTCGGGCTTTTCGACGAATCCGGACACGGTTCCTCCCCGTGGTTCTGTCCAACTGACTCGATTCTCCCGTACGGGGCGAACGGTCCGGGGCGGGGGTGGGTACGGATGGGCCGCTCGGGTGGTACGGGTGGGCCGCCGGGGTGGATCGCGTGTGCGGGTACGGGGTCAGTCGCGCTTGCAGATGCGGTCCAGGAGGTTGGCGGTGGCGCGCTGGATCCGCGGGTCGGTGTGGCCCGGGCGGTCCAGCGCCGGTGACCAGGCGAAGGTGCCCGACGCGAAGACCCACGCCCCGGAGGGCGCCCGGTACAGGGACGTCTCCTGGTGGCGCCGGGCGCCGGAGCGGTCGGTGTAGGGGGAGTGCGCGAGCAGGACGCGCTCCTCGTGCCGGGGCAGCGGGGTGCGCGGGTAGTAGCGGTCGGCCTCGCCCGCGACCATGCCCGCTATGCCGTCCCCCTCGTGGGCGCCGGTCGCCTCCCACATCCAGTGGCCGGCGTTGCGGACGATCAGCGGGTGCGGCTCCGGCACGTTGCCGGCGTACTGGATGCCCAGCAGCTGCTGCTCCGCGCGGTCGATCTCCCGCCACAGCACGGGTCTGCCCGGGCCGCGGCGTTTGCGGCAGGTCAGCAGGCGGTCGGGGCCGGACGGGGAAGGGGCGAGCTCGACCTGCCAGTACAGGGTGTTGGCGGAGAGGAAGACCAGGGACGTGCCGTGCTCGCGGGCGTCTTCCACGGCGGCGCGCATGGGCCGCGACCAGTACTCGTCGTGGCCGGGGAAGATCAGGCCCCGGTAGCGGGCGGGGTCGACGCGACCGGCGTGCAGGTCGCGCGCGTCCGCGTAGGCGAGGTCGTAGCCGTAGCGCTCGGCCCAGCGGATGACGTCGTAGGCGTGGCCGACGTGCAGCGGGAGGCCGGCGCCCGCGTACGGGCGGTCGAAGGAGACGGTCGTGGCGGCGTCGGCCTCGCCGAGCAGCCTGCCCTCCTCGTCCCAGGCGTGGTAGAGGCTCGCGCCGGTGCGGCCGTCCTCCGGGTAGAGGTTGTACGCCTGCCAGGTGACGTCGGGCAGGACGAGGAGGAGGTCCGCCGGACGGACGTCGCGGACGGTGAACGGGATGTGCGAGCGGTGGCCGTCGGCCGTGGTGAGGACGGCGACGTACGCGCCGACACTCCAGTACGAGGGGATCGGCAGCCGCCAGGACAGCCACCAGTGGTGGCAGGAGACGGTGCGGTCGGCGGTGAGCGGCGGGGGCTGGACGAGGCCGGAGAGGCGGGGGCTGGAGGTGATGTGGGTGGCGCCGTGGCCGCCGTAGTGGCCGATGCGGTAGACGTCGACGCCGAACTCCTGGGGCGGGTCGACGGTGACGTGGAAGTCGATGGCCTCGCCGGGCGCGACACCGCCGGTGGAGGTGAAACCCTTGATCTGGCGGCGCACGTCGTCGACGGCGCGGGGTCCGCCCGACGTGCGGGGCGCCGGGATCGCGGGGCCGCCGGGTTTCGACGGGCCGGCGGCGGCCCGTCCCGGGCGCGCGTACGGATCCGGGTCCACGTACCACGGGACGACCTGGCCGGTCTCCCCGAAGTAGGTCTCGCTGCCGCGCAGCCACGGCAGGGGGCCCTGCCCGAAAGGATCGTTCACGGCGTGCGCCAGCGCTCCCGACTCCCAGCGGCGGATCTGCTCCGAACCCATGACCGCTCCCCTCCCTCTCGCCCCCGTCTGCCCCGTCTGCCCCCCGTTGCGGTGCGGTGCGTGGTGCTGTTCGGCAGTCGCCTGACGGGTGATGCCGACCGCCAGTTATGTGCTTGTCGTATGTCGCGCGCTTGTGCCAGCGAGCGCGAACGGTCCAAGCACATCACATAACGCACGCGGTCCGTCACCGTTCGTCTGGAATTGACCGAAAGCGGAAGGGGGAGCTCCGAGCGGGTGAGGGTGAGGGTGAGGGGCGTCGGCTCAGACGAGCCGTACCGGCTTCTCGGGGCGTATGCCCTGCCGGGTCAGCCACAGGCGGAGGGCCGCGGCATCGCCGTCCTCGACCAGGATCAGGACCTGGGGGGACAGGTCGGTGACTCGGGCACCGCCGAGGAGGAGGGTCGGGCCGTCGAGCCAGTCGAGCCCGGGGACGGCTCCCGCGGTGTCCATCGCCGCGCAGCAGACCATCGCGGTGATGTGGTCGGCGAGCAGCTCACGGGCGGTGCGCGGGGGCTGGAGAGGGAAGAGGGGGAGCGCGTGGTCGTCCCCGGGGACGGCCGGGCCGGGAGTGCCGGCGCCTTCCGGGTGGGGGGAGGCGGCGGCCGCCGCCTCCTCGCGGGCCAGCTCGGCACTCAGGCGGCCGGCCAGGGCGGCACTGCGGGCGGTGGTGCCCGTCAGGTCCTCGTCGTCCGGGGCGGGAGGCACCGGGGACGCGGGAGCCACGGGGGGCACGGCGGCCGCGGGGAGTGCGGAGGCCGCTGCGGGCGGGGCCGACGGGGTGAGTGAGGTGGGCTTCGTGGGCGGGACCGGTGCCGCGGGTGCCGGTGGTTCGGCGTGGGCCGCCGCCGGCTTCACGAGTGCCGGTGTCTCCCTGGGCGCCGGTGCCTCCGCGAGCGCCGTTGGCTGCGGTGTTCGCGCGGGGGCCCGTCGGGTGGTCAGGTGAGCGAGGACGCGGGTGAGGGTCGGGGCGTCGGGGGCCGGGGGCTCACCGGCGGTGGGGGGCTCCTGCAGAGCGTCCAGGACGCGGTGGAGGCGGGCGGCGTCGGTGCGCCACTTGCGGTCGACGACCTCCTCCGGGTAGTCGTCCCAGTGCACCGGCGACCAGTCGGGGCCGGTCTCCGCGGGGCCGCCGTGGAAGAGGCGGGCGGCGAGGAGGGAGGTGGCCTCGTCCATCGCACCGGGCTCCTCGAGCAGGTCACAGGCGGGACGCTCGCCGAGGCGGGAGGCGAAGCCCTCCGCCAGCCGGTCCCTGCGGGACAGCTCGGTGAGCGCCGCCACCACTCCGGCATTGAGCCGCGAGGGCCAGCGGCCCATCCGCCAGGCGGGCAGCGCCACCCGGGTGAGCAGCCGGTCCCAGCCCGCGTACGCCAGGCCCACCTGCTCCTGGGCGACGATCCGCACCCCGTAATCCACAGCCTGTGCACGCTCGGCCGCCGCCGCGGCGACCCCGCGCTCCATCTCGGCGGCGTGCCCCCGGCACCCGCGCAGCAGCAGACGGGCGACCCAGCCGACGCCCGCGAACACCCCCCTGGACAGCGGCCCGCGTCGGGGCGCCGAGGTCACGGCCACCGCGGCGTCCAGGCCCCGCACGAAACGCCGGGCGGCGGCTATGTCCGGGTGCGCCGACGGTCCCGTACCGGCGACGACCGGGGCGAGCACCGCGCGCAGCTCGCCCACCCGCATCCACCACAGGAACGGGGAGCCGATCACCAGCACGGGCGCGGCGGCCCCGACGCGCGGGGGCTGTCCCGCGCCCGCTATGTCGTCGTGCTCCTCGGGGGGCGGGGGGCGGCCGTGGGCCGGGTGGGTGCGGTCCTCCAGCCAGCTGTCGCAGTCGGGTGTGAGCGCTATCGCGGAAGGGGCGGGAACGTCGAGCCGCTCGGCGAGGTCGCGCACCATCCGGTACAGGTCGGGCGCCGCTTCCTCGGCGATCGGCACCGTCGGGCTCATCGCGGGCCTGGCCCGGGCGACGAGCAGGGAGACACCGGCGGCGACGAGCAGCACGAGCGCCGCGACCGGGGTGAGAAGGCTCCGGGCCAGGTCCCAGCCGGCGCCCGGCAGATGGCCGGTGGAGCCGCCGACGAGCAGGATCACGGCGCCGGCGGCCGGCAGCAGCGCGACGGCCAGTGCCCGGCCGCGGATCCGCAGCACGGCCAGCGCGCGCGACCGCGCGGCCTGCGCGCCCGACTCCACTCCCATTCCGCTTCCGCTCATGGCCCGACCTCACCCCCTCACGGCGGTCCCGACGCTGTCCTGGCGTTGCTCACTCCCCCACTGTGGCACCCGCCGCCGACATCGCAATGCCGATGGGCCAAGTGCCGGAACGCTTGCGCGGCACCCTAGTTGGGGCTCCGGCCCTCGTCAGCCGGATAGCGCATCGCTCACTCGATGGAATGGCTTTGGGGAAAGGTGGATGACGTACGGCAAGGGTCAGGCCCCGGATCCTGAGACGGATCCGGGGCCTGCGGGGTTCATCGGCGCCGGAGGGGCCGGGCGCCGGAGGGGCCGGTGCTCCGGCCGGCTACGCGTCCCGCGCTTCCGTCGCCGCCTTCGCCGCGATGTCGGTCCGGTGCCGGGAGCCGTCGAGGCCGATGCGGGTGACCGCGCGGTAGGCGCGCTCGCGGGCCTCGGTGAGGTCCTTGCCGGTCGCCGTGACGGACAGCACGCGTCCGCCCGCGCTGACGATCACGTCGCCGTCGCGCTTCGTCCCGGCGTGCAGGACGTACGCGTGCGGGGCGTCCCGGTCGGCGACCTCGTCCAGGCCGGTGATCGGGTCTCCGGTGCGCGGGGTGCCGGGGTAGTTGTGCGAGGCGACGACCACGGTGACCGCGGCCTCGTCGCTCCAGCGCATCGGCTCCAGGTGGGCGAGGTTGCCGGTGGCGGCGGCCATCAGCACGCCGGCCAGCGGGGTCTTCAGCCGCGCCAGGACCACCTGGGTCTCGGGGTCGCCGAAGCGTGCGTTGAACTCGATCACGCGGACACCGCGCGAGGTGATCGCGAGACCGGCGTAGAGCAGGCCGGAGAACGGCGTGCCGCGGCGCCGCATCTCGTCCACGGTCGGCTGGAGCACGGTCTCCATGACCTCGTCGACCAGTTTGGGGTCGGCCCAGGGCAGCGGGGAGTACGCCCCCATGCCGCCGGTGTTCGGGCCCTCGTCGCCGTCCAGCGCGCGCTTGAAGTCCTGGGCGGGCTGGAGCGGCACGACCGTCTCGCCGTCGGTGATCGCGAAGAGGGAGACCTCGGGCCCGTCGAGGAACTCCTCGATGACCACGCGCTCACAGGCGCCGGCGTGCGCCCGGGCCGCCTCGATGTCGCCGGTGACGACGACGCCCTTGCCGGCGGCGAGTCCGTCGTCCTTGACGACATACGGTGCGCCGAACGCGCTGAGCGCCGCGTCGACCTCCTCGGACGTCGTGCAGACGTAACTGCGGGCGGTGGGCACCCCGGCCCCCGCCATGACGTCCTTGGCGAAGGCCTTGGAGCCCTCGAGCCGTGCGGCCTCCTTGGAGGGGCCGAAGACCGGGATGCCCGCGTCGCGCACGGCGTCGGCGACACCGGCCACGAGGGGCGCCTCCGGGCCGACCACGACGAGGTCCGCGCCGAGCCGCGTGGCCAGCTCGGACACGGCCGCGCCGTCGAGGGCGTCGACCAGGTGCAGCTCGGCGACCTCGGCGATGCCGGCGTTGCCGGGGGCGCAGTACAGCGCGGAGACATCGGGGTCGAGGGACAGGGAGTGGCACAGGGCGTGTTCGCGGGCGCCGCTGCCGATGACGAGGACCTTCACGGGGTCAGCCTAGCGGGAGACGCCGGCTTCGCTTTGTGCGGGCCTCCGAAGGAGTGAGACCGCAGCGTTCGTACGTTCCTCCGGATACGGAGGGGGAGGCACGGAGGGGGCCGGGGGCGATGGGGTGGGGTCCGTAGGGGTGTGAGGTCCGTAGGGGTGGGGTGCGAAGGAACGAAGGCGCGAGGAGGCGCGAGGGACGAAGGCGCGGGTCGCCGCCTCCGGCGGCAGGCTTCCCGGCCTAGTCGTTCTGGAACTCCTCGACGACCGTCGCGCCCAGCTCACGGACGAGCAGTTCCTGCCCGGAGAGGGCGGACTCGTCCAGGTCGGGGTCGTCGTCCTCGGGGATGTCGTCCTCGGGGGAGACGGGTGGCGGCGGCTCGGGAGCGGACGGGCGGGGTGCCGGGGCGGGAGCCGCCGCAGTGCCGCCCGCCGGCTGCGCGAGGGCGGACGGAGCGGGCGCGGCCGGCGCCTGGGGCGCGGAAGGACGCTGGCCACCGCCACCGCCATAACCTCCACCGCCGTAGCCTCCACCGCCGTAGCCTCCACCGCCGCCGCCGTTGCGGCCGCCGGGCGGTCCGGCCGGGGCGGATGCCGTCGCACCACCACCGGAGGGATCGACGACCGCCTCGATCTTCCACTGCACGTTGAACTGCTCGGCCAGCGCCTGCCGAAGTACGTCCTCGCTGCCGCTGCTGACGAAGTTGTCCCGCGCGCCCGCGTTCACGAAGCCGATCTGGAGGGTGGCTCCGTCGAAGCCGGTCACCTGGGCGTTCTGGCTGAGCAGGATCCAGGTGAACCGGCGACGGTTCTTGACCGACTCCAGGATGTTCGGCCAGAGCGTGCGGGGGTCGAGACCACCGGCGCCACCCGGGGGCGGGGGCGCGTGCGTGGGAGCCGACGGCGCAGGCGCCGGGGCAGCCTGGGGCACGGCCGGCGCGGAAGGTGCGGACGCGGCCGGCGGCTGTCCGCCACCCGCCGGGGCGGCCGTGGGCCAGCCGCCCGGTCGGCGGCCGCCACCACCACCGGCGGAGGCGGCGGTGGGCCAGGCACCGGGAGCGGTGGGCGCGGCCGGAACCTCGGGCGGGGCCGGGACGGCCGCCGCCGGCTGAGCAGGAGCAGGAGCGGGTGAGGGAGCAGGCGCAGGAGCGGGCGAGGGAGGGGAAGCGGGCGTGGAGGGTGCCGGGGCGGCTGCCGGACCCGGGGGCCGTACCGCGGCCCGCGCGGCGGCGGCACCGCCTCCCTGCGGCACGGAGCCCAGCCCCTGACCGTGCCCTGCCGGTGCTCCCCCGTGGGTCTCCGGCCCGGGTACGTACCCCACGGCGGGCATACCGGCGGCGCCGGCGCCCGCGGAGAAGTGCACGCCGCGCTCGATCCGGTCCAGGCGGGCCATGACCGAGCGCTCGTCGCCGTAGGCGGCGGGGAGCAGCACGCGCGCGCAGATCAGCTCCAGCTGGAGGCGGGGCGCTGTGGCACCGCGCATCTCGGTGAGCCCCTCGTTGACGAGGTCGGCGGCGCGGCTGAGCTCCGCGGCCCCGAAGGTGCCGGCCTGGGCCTGCATCCGCTCGATGACGTCGGCGGGGACGTCGATGAGCCCCTTCTCGGCGGCGTCCGGTACGGCGGCGAGGATCACCAGGTCCCGCAGCCGCTCCAGCAGGTCCGCGACGAACCTGCGCGGATCGTTGCCGCCCTCGATCACCCGGTCGACGACCTCGAAGGCGGCGGCGCCGTCACCGGTCGCGAAGGCCTCGACGACGGAGTCGAGCAGCGAGCCGTCCGTGTACCCGAGCAGGGAGGTGGCCATGGCGTACGTCACGCCGTCCGCGCCGGCACTGGCGAGCAGCTGGTCCATGACGGACATCGAGTCACGCACGGACCCGGCGCCGGCCCGCACCACGAGCGGCAGCACGCCGTCCTCGACGGGGATGTCCTCCTTCTGGCACACCTGGCCGAGGTAGTCCCGCAGGGTGCCGGGCGGCACCAGCCGGAACGGGTAGTGGTGCGTACGCGACCGGATCGTCCCGATGACCTTCTCGGGCTCGGTGGTCGCGAAGATGAACTTCAGATGCTCCGGGGGCTCCTCGACGACCTTGAGCAGGGCGTTGAAGCCCTGCGGGGAGACCATGTGGGCCTCGTCGATGATGTAGATCTTGTAGCGGCTGGAGGCGGGCCCGAAGAAAGCCTTCTCGCGCAGGTCACGGGCGTCGTCCACACCACCGTGGGAAGCGGCGTCGATCTCGATCACGTCGATCGAACCGGGTCCGTTGCGCGCGAGGTCCTGGCAGGACTGGCACTCCCCGCACGGCGTCGGCGTGGGCCCCTTCTCACAGTTCAGGCACCGCGCCAGGATGCGCGCGCTGGTCGTCTTGCCGCATCCGCGCGGACCGCTGAACAGGTACGCGTGATTGACCCGGTTGTTCCGCAGCGCCTGCTGCAACGGGTCGGTGACATGCTCCTGCCCGATGACCTCGGCGAACGACTCCGGGCGATAGCGGCGGTACAGCGCGAGAGACGACACGCATACGAGGTTATAGGCGCCCACCGACAACCGGCCCCGCGCACCGGAGGGGCCCGGGCGGACGCCGGGCGGGGCATGACACCCGCGCCGTCCCGCCGGGAAACGCAAGCGCCCCCCACGCACCCGCCAGAGCCGACCTACCCTTGCTGCCTTCCGGCCCTGGGGGAGTTCAGTCAGATAGCGCCGCGTGAGGGGCTACGCAGAGGCTACCCCATGTCGCGGGCGGGGAACGAGTTCGCGAGCACTCCTCTCGGTCATGTAATGTTCCCACCGGAGGATTCGCCTAGAGGCCTAGGGCGCACGCTTGGAAAGCGTGTTGGGGGCAACCCCTCACGAGTTCGAATCTCGTATCCTCCGCCAGTGCCTCACCGGGCACGATGTCGAAGGGCCCCACCGCTTGCGGTGGGGCCCTTCGACATGCGTGGTTGCAATTCTGGTTGCCGTTGCCGTCGATCGCGGGCACCGCTCGGTCTCACTCGGATCCGGGTGAGGCCCTTCACACCTGGAAGGACGCGCACGGTTCCCCGTTCCGGAGCAGGTCGAGGACGCCCGGCTCCTCGTCGGCGAAGATGCGGCGCCGTCGGACTGCTCGGAGCCGCGATCGCGGTTTCCGCCGTCGTATGCAGGCGTCGGGCACCAGCGGCTGCACTCCCGAACTCCGCGACCGCAACCGGTCGATTCCCCCATATACCAACGAGTTCCACGCCGCCCTCGTGCTCGCCCCCGGGCACATCGGACAGCGTCACACCGACCGGTCGAGGACCGGGTTCCGTCTGAGTACAGACGCTCAGACGCCATGGTGGCCAATACGGAGGGGCACGTGATGCATGCGCGTTACGGTACGTCTCGGCCACCACAGCGCTGCGGTCACAAGTTCACATCCACTCGACGACGCACGATCAGGACACGGGGAGGGACCACGCATGGCGTGGGAGGAATGGGAGCAGCTCAAGGTCGCAGCGGCCGAGCGGCACACCACGCAGATGCAGCTCGACCAACTGCCCGCCGACCAAGGCAGCACCGGCTCCGGTGGCAGTGGCGGCGGCGTCCTCAATCTGAGGTCCGACAGGGCGGCGTGGACCAAGGCGGGGGAAGGCGTCAAGTCGTTACGGGAGGGCCTTGGCAGGGCGTGGGTGAAGGCGGAGTTGGGCCAGACGGGGCTCGGGAAGGGATCCGGGTGCCTGACCGCGGTGGCCCAGCAGGACGTCTATGACTCCTGGAAGCGCTATGTCAAGGACATGAGCGAGGTGTGCGACGGGCTTGCCGGCGTACTGGAGAAGGCGGGCAACGACCAGCTACGGACCGACGAGGCCGTCAAGGCCGAGATCGCCAAGCTGAGGACCGAGTACTACGAGGACACGCCCGCCGGTGGCCAGGCCAAGGGGCGGTGACCCGCAGACATGGACCACCTGACGCTCAAGGCCCTCAAGCCGACCGAGTACGCGGAGGCAGCGGACGGGTATCGCGCGGTCAGCGGCATGGCCAACGCGGCCATGGACCGCATCGACAAGCAGATCACCACGGCCATGCAGAAGGCCAACGAGGGCGAGGCCGCGGACGCGGCACTCAAGCAGCTGCGGAAACTGTCGGAGAATTTCCACTACACCCAGGTCGAGTGCGGCCTGATCACTGGAGCTCTCGATGGCTTCTCGTCCGAGATCACCGCTCCTAAGCGGCGTCTGACTGAGGCACTGGACGATGCGGCAGCGCTCGCATACACCGTCAACGAGGACGGCACCATCACGTATCCCGCCGGCGGTAAGAACGAGCTCACTGGTGAGCCGATCCCCGGCGGCACAGTCCTGGGCAACAACGGCCTGATCACCGGCAACGACACAGGCTTTCAATCACCGGGGCTGGTGCCGAACAATCCCCGGTTCAAGAACCCGAACCCGCACCATGCCAGAGCCGTGGACATCGCCGACCGCATCGCCCACGCCGTACGGGAAGCACAGGAGATCGACGATCGGTACGGCAAGGCGCTGAACAAGCTCAAGGCAGCGCCGGGGCTGGACGTCGGCACCAAGACATGGGCGGACGTAGCATCCGATGTCGATGCTGTGAAATCAGCGGCCAGTGGATACCTCCAGGATCATATCCCGCTGGACAAGTCACCGGCTGACCGCAAAGAGTGGTGGGACAACCTCAGCGATGAGGAGCGCGAGGAGTACAAGACGGCCTTCCCGGAGGTCATCGGCAACTTGGACGGCATCCCGTCGACGGTCCGGGACGAGGCGAACCGGGAGAACATCCACCTCCTCATCGCGCAGCTGGAGGGCCAGCACGACGAGGCGTCCAAAGAAAAGCTCGAAGGACTGAAAGGCATTCAGAACAAGCTCAACGCGGGAAGTCAGCCACCCATGTTTCTCCTGGGTGTCGGTCTCGAGGGGAACGGGAGGGCGATCGTCGCCTACGGAAATCCTGACACCTCGAAGAACGTCTCGGCTTATGCGCCCGGCTTGGGCACCAAACTCGATTCCTAATTTGCCGATGGCACGGTGAAACGCGCCTTCTATACGGCTGTGGAAGCCCAGAAGTTCGATGCATCCTCATCTTCGATCGTATGGCTCGGCTACGATGCACCTCAGTCGATCGATGTGATGACTGTGGACGACGCCGAGCGCGGTGCCCCCGCTTACAACAGCTTCATGGGGGGAATTTCGGCAACCAACGAGAATTCCGATCCTCACATCACCGCCATCGGACATTCCTACGGTTCTCGGCTGGTGGGGGGCGCCACGCAGGAGGCGGGAGGTATTCCTGGCGCTGACGACATCATCCTCGTCGGAAGTCCCGGCGTCGGCGTCGACAAGGCGGAGGACCTGGGTGTGGGAAAGGATCACGTGTGGGTGGGCGCGGCGGAGAACGACATCGTCACCAAGCTCCCTTCGTCGAAGGAAGCTGCGGCAGGAACCATGGGATTCTTCGGGGGAGGGCCGCTTGGCGCGTACCTCGGAGGAGAGGTCGCTGACCAGGGTGACGACGACATCTGGTTCGGCAAGGATCCGGCGAGCAAAGCGTTCGGCGCCAACAGATTCGAGACCCTGCCCGGGCCGGAACTTGTCCAGCCGTCCTTCCCCGACATTTTGAATTCGAAGCTGGACATCGAAGCCCACAGCAATTACTTCTCTCCGGAAGAAGGGAAGGACAAGGTCTCCGCGCAAAACATCGCTGCCATTGTCGCGGGGTACCCGGAATACGTCATAAGGGGGACGCCACGATGAGGGAAAGGGTTGCAGTGGCCGCAGTACTGGCACTGCTTCTTGCCGGATGTGGCACGACGGGTTCCACGTCCTCAAGCAAGGAAAACCAATCGAAGATGAACCTGCAAGAGGCCGCCGACAGGGCGGACAGGATCCTGGACGAGGCGTTTGCGGCCATCAAGCCTCCCGTTGAGTGGACACATCGGTACTCCATGCCGGGTGACTGCTATGTAGACCGTGATCGTGCCGTCATGACGATCATCTCTGCCGAGCGGCGTGGCAGCTTCCTCGGCGTGCTGGAGCGCCACTGGAAGAGCAAGGGTTACAAGCTCGTCGCCACGAGTCCGAACGGGCTCGTGGCCCACTTCAAGACACAGGACGGCTTCCAGCTCGAAGTCCTGATCGGGCCCAACGGCCAAGCCCATCTGAGCGTTACCACCCCGTGTGTGGAGGAGTCCGAGGTTTCTCAGCCGACGAGCAAGCCGAACGGCCCCGACTACTCGAAGCAGGAGTTGCCGGCGCCGAACGTGAAGTCCACGTTCTGGTCGAGCGCCGCACCTCTCTCAAGCTGACGCAGGGGTCCGGAAGCTGAGCGCGGAGGCTTCCCCTCCAGGGCAGTTACCTGGTCGGCGTGGGGCAGGTTGGCGTCCTGGTCGGACTCGGCTTCTCCCGGGCACGCTCGAAGGCGTCCGACGCCGGTCTTGCGTCACGGAGCGCGCGGGCAAGAACCAGGGTGAAGCGCTGCCTCGTGCCGAAGGGTGTGTGCCGACATCCACTCCGAGAAGCGAGAAAGCCTTCCCAGGTCGACATGAGTGCGACCCGATGTCGCGGCCGTCCCTGCACAGCCGCGATTACCGGGTGGTAGCTTCCTCTCGCCGCGCTCTCTTGCGGTTGGCGCGGTCACCTTCAGACACCGATTTTGCCTACGGTACGGAGAGTCCGTCGGGTGACTGCACCTCAGGCCAATGAATGGATCGGCACCGCTCGCAGACCCTTCCGTCACGGCCCCGTCCGCGCTCAAGCCGTTCAGCGCCGTCCACCGCCTGCTCCCGGCCCCGCTCCGCCGCGGGTCGGGGTACCTCTGATCAACGATGCCGAAGGGTCCCGCCGTTCGCGGTGGGACCCTTCGGCGCTGTCCGGCTCAGTGCGGCGCGTGTGCCTGCGGGCCGGTGCACAGGGTGCGGTCCACGAGTCCGCGGACGGCACGCTCGGCCGCGAGCAGCCGCTCGTGGTCGCTGCCGGTGCCGTTGGCGACGACGACGACCGAGCGGCGCCCGTCCGCGGTGAAGCCGGTGCGCACCGTGAACCCCTCCAGGTCCCCGCCATGGCCCCAGGTGCTGTCGCCGCAGGTCAGCGGTTGCCGCATCAGTCCCAGGCCGTACCGCAGGCCGGGAAACCCCACGGCGAGGTCCTTGCCGACGGGCACGGTCCCGCGCATCTCCTCGAGCTGGGCGGGGGGCAGCAGGCGCCCGCCGAGCAGGGCGGCGAAGAAGCGGTCCACGTCGCGTTCGGTGCCGACGAGGGAAGCGCCCGCGTCCGCCCAGGAGACGTTCCTGTCCGTGGTGTCCGTCCAGGCGGCCGAGCCGGGGAACCGGTGGTAGGTGTGCGCGTGCGGCGGCTTCAGGTGCGGGTCGTCGCCCGGGGCGTAGGTGCCGGTCAGGCCGAGCGGGCGGATGATGCGGTCGCGTACCTCCTCGGTCCAGGGCCGCCCGGTCACCTTCTCGACGATCATGCCGGCGAGGACGTATCCCGGGTTGGAGTAGTTCCAGTCGGGCTCGGGGTCGTCGGCCGGTGAGGGCGGGAAGTCCGGCCGGTGACGCATCGCGCCGGCGACCATCTGCTCGGGGCTCACGTGGTCGTATCTCGTCCGCTCGAAGTCGGCCGCGGTGTTCCCGGTGTCCTCCTCGGGGCCGTAGTCGTGGATGCCGCTGGTGTGCTGCAGCAGGTTCCTGACGGTGACGCGGCTGCCGTCGTTGCCGTTGCCGCTCACCACCCCCGGCAGCCAGTGCTCGACGGTGTCGTCCAGGGACAGGCGGCCCTCGGCGACGAGTTGCAGCACCACGGTGGCCACGAACGTCTTGGTGACGCTGCCGATCCTGAACTCCGCCCCGGGCGGCACGGGGCGGCCGGTGTGCAGCTCGGCCTCGCCCGCCCGGGCGTGCACCGTGCGGGCGCCGTCGCGCACCCGCACCGTGATGCCGACGAACCCGCCCTCCCGAAGGACGCGGGCCGTCTCGCGTTGGAGCTGCCGTGAGGTGAGCCGGCCGGCTGCGGAGGCCGCTGGGGCCGGGTGGGCCTCGGGGGCCGCTGGGGCCGGGTGGGAGGCTGCCGCGGCACCCGGCGCGAGGGCCGTGGACGCGACGGCGACAGCGAGCACGGCGGCGGTGGCGAGCCGGGCCCGCGAGGTCTTCACTGTTGCCTTCATGCGCTCCCACTCTGCCGGGGCGGAGCGGCCACGCCCATGGAGGCAGCCTCCGGAGCCGGGGTGGGGATACCTCCCGGCCCGGGCCCGTGAGGCCGGCGACACCGGGGGTCTTGACTCAGGCGCAGCAGTCGGCCCCGGGGCGGCAGCCGCAGCCCTCGGCACCGGCCTCGGCACCGGGCGGGGAGGCCGGTGCGCCGGGAACCGCGCAGCAGCCCTCGCCCCGCCAGGCGTCGCGGCCCTCCTTCACCGCGATGCCGGCGATGGCCAGGGCGGCGATCGGGTCGGCCCAGGACCAGCCCAGGGCGGCGTTGAGGACCAGCCCGGCCAGCAGGACGGCGGAGAGGTACGTGCACAGCAGGGTCTGCCGGGAGTCGGCGACCGCGCTCGCCGAGCCGAGTTCGCGTCCGGCACGGCGCTGGGCGGCGGACAGGAACGGCATCACGGCCAGGGAGAGCGCCGCGAGGACGATGCCGGGTACGGAGCCTTCGGCGTCACCGGGCCCGGCCAGCGCCCGTACGGCGTCGATGGCGACGTAGGCGGCCAGGGTGTGGAAGGAGACGGCGATGATCCGTAGCGTGATCTTCTCGCGCGCCTGCCGTACGGCGTCGTCACGCGCCGAGAACTGCCAGGCGACCGCGGCGGCCGAGGACACCTCGATCACGGAGTCCAGGCCGAAACCGATCAGGGCGGTGGAGGAGGCGAGGGTGCCGGCGGTGAGGGCTGCGGTCGCCTCGACGACGTTGTAGGTGATGGTCGCGGCGACCAGCAGCCGTATCCGGCGGGTCAGCACGTCCCGGCGGGCCGGACCGCCGCCGGGCGCCGGGGAGATCTCCGCGGCCATGGTCAGCAGCACCCCTGCGCGTCGGCGTCCGGGCAGGTCCGGCCGGTCTCGACGGCGACCACGGCGGTGCGCAGGTCGTCGAGCGCGTGACCGAGGCGGGCGTCGGCGAGTTCGTAGCGCGTGCGGCGCCCGTCGGGGACGGTGACGACGAGGCCGCAGTCGCGCAGACACGCCAGGTGGTTCGACAGCCGGGTGCGCGAGACGCCGAGGGTGTCGGCGAGATCGGCCGGGTAGGCGGGAGCCTCCCGCAGCGCGAGCAGGATGCGGCAGCGGATCGGATCGGCGAGCGCGCGCCCGAACCGGACCAGCACCTCGATGTCCGGGACAGTGGTCGGCATGCCACGACAGTACAGGAAATTGTGAATTCAAGAAAATCTGAATGGACAGGCTCACGTCAGCGGGTGATGCGCACCTCTCGGGTCTCGCTCACCTGGTCCAGTTCGGAGACCCTGATCGTCAGCTTCATCGTCCAGGTGCCCTCGAGGGGGAGGTTGAGGTCGTTGGCGGCCCAGTAGCCACCGCGGTCGGTGATCTTCGCGTCGATGGGTCCGATGTCCTTGGCGGCGAGGGTGAAGGAGAGGCGGAGTTCCGGCACGAAGGTCAGTCCGCCGTCGGGGCCGAAGACCACCGCCTGGAGGCCGTTCTCGCCCACCCGGCCCGGGTCCATGGCGATCTGGACCGTCCCCCGGCCGCCGGGCGTGCCGATGTCGTAGGGGATCGTGAACGCCGACGCCCCGGGGAGCCCGGCCACCTGCGGGCGGGGGGCCTTCGCCGCCTCGGACTCCGCGCGGGCGGGGAGGGTGCCGGTCAGCACCGTGGTGATCAGCAGGACGACGACGGCCACGGCCGCTTCGGCCAGGACGGACCGGCGCAGGGCCCGGCGACGGAGGTCCGGGTCCGGCGAGTGGGTGCCGGGGCCGGACGGGTCCGGCTGTGGTGCCGGGCCGGGCGCTCCCGCCGGTTCCAGGGCCCGTGTCCGGACCTCCGCCTCCGCCTCCACCGGTGTCCTGGCCGTCGCCAGGGCGGTCGTCCAGCGGCGTGACAGGGCCGCCGCCGACAGCAGGAGGACCGTCGCGGCGAGCTTCACCGTGAGGACGCGGCCGTACGACGAGTCGGTGAGCGCGCTCCAGGAGCCCAGGCCGCGCCAGGACTGGTAGAGGCCGGTGACGACGAGGACGGTCACCGAGCAGAGGGCCAGGCGGGAGAAGCGGGTGACCGTGGCCACCGGCGGCGGGGTCTTCGCGCGGCAGAGGGTGAGGAGCAGGGCCGTCAGGCCGCCGAGCCAGCACGCCGTCGCCAGCAGGTGGAGGACGGACGAGGCCATCGCCACCGGTACCTGGATCCCGGCGGAGGCGTGTTCGGCCGCCGCCCAGGTCAGGGCCAGGGCGACGGCCAGGGCGGCGCCCGCCGCCAGACGGGCCGGGGGCGTACGGCCGTCCGGTGCGCGGTACCGGGCCGACCGTGACAGGACCGCCGCCGCCGGCAGGAGCAGGACCAGCCGGACCAGCAGGGCGAGGCCGGGGCGGCCGGTGAGGGTGCGGGCTGCGGCGGAGGGGTCGAGGGCGGTGCCCGGCGCCGTACCGGTCTCGTAGGGGGCGCGCAGCACGAGCAGGGCGACCGTGGCCGTCAGCAGGGTCCACCAGCCGGTGAGCAGCGCCGCCCGCAGCGGGGCGGTGTCCGGTGGACGGCACAGCCCCGCGAACGCCGCCGTGCCGATCAGCAGCGCGGCGGCGATGTACGCCAGATAGCGGCCGGTGTCGTAGAGGCTCGCGGTGACCGGGTGCTCGTCGGGGGTCGCGGGCACCGCGGGCGGAGTGGGCGAGGGTTCGCCGACGGAGAAGGTGAAGGCGCCGGAGACCGGGTGGCTGTCGGCGGAGACCACCCGCCAGGCCACCGTGTAGGTGCCGTCGGCGAGGCCGCCGGGCAGTTCGGTGCGGGCGGTGTCGGAGGCGCCGTCCGCGTGCTGCGGCCCGCCCAGGGGGACCCGGCGGTTGTCGGGGCCGTAGATACGGAAGGAGTCCTCGAGCAGGCCGACGGACTCCGTGAAGGTCAGGGTGATGTGCCGGGGCGCGGACTCGACGACGCTCTTGTCCTCGGGGTCCGTGCCGCGCAGGGCGGCGTGGGCGCTCGCCGGGGCCGCGCCGCCGAGGAGGAGCAGCACCAGGGTGGCGCCCAGCGACAGCAGTCCCCGGAGCCGCCGCCTCCCGCGACCGCGCTCCCGACCGTCACCGCGCTCCCGGCCGCGATCACGCCCGGGTCCACGGCCGTCGCCGCGCTCCCGGACCCGGCCACGACCGGGACCGCCTCCGCGGTCGCCCGCCGCCCCGCTGTGCCGCCGCTCCACGTCGTACCCGCCTCCCGGCCGTCCGGCTACGGGTTACGTACGGACGGCGGACCGGGCGTGCTCACCGCCGGGTGGAAGTCGGGGGGACCCGGCCGGCCCCGGCGCCGGGATCACCAGGTGGGCCGGGCCGAGACCCCTCCGTCCACCACCAGGTCGTGGCCCGTCACCCAGGACGCCATCCGGGAGGCCAGGAAGACGCAGGCGTCGCCGACGTCCTC
This sequence comes from Streptomyces sp. NPDC016640, assembly GCF_043076215.1. Lineage (NCBI taxonomy): Bacteria > Bacillati > Actinomycetota > Actinomycetes > Kitasatosporales > Streptomycetaceae > Streptomyces > Streptomyces sp. NPDC016640. The sequence continues at coordinate 367,396 of NZ_JBIBRG010000006.1, read as the reverse complement.
CGCGCGGCCGAGCCGGCCCACGGCGGACGCCTGCCGCCAGCGGTGCACGCCCTCCGGCCAGGCGTCGGCCAGGCCCTCCCGGTCGATCAGGCCGGGCGAGACCGTGTTGACGCGCACGCCCCACGGGCCGTACTCCAGGGCCGCCGAGCGGGCGTGCATCACCACCGCCGCCTTGGAGGCGCAGTAGTGGGCGTGGGCGTGCGCGGGGCTGTGCGCCTCGACCGAGGCGATGTGGGTGACGGAGCCGCCGCCCCCGTCCCGCATGAGCCGCGCCGCCGCCTGGGTGCAGGCGAAGACGCCGGTGAGGTTGGTGTCCACGACCGTGCGCCACTCGGCCGCGGTCATGTCGGCGAGTTCCCGGACGGGCTGGACGCCCGCGTTGTTGACGAGCGCGGTCAGCCGGCCCCCGCCCCACTCGGCGGCCTCGGCCACCAGGCGGTGGCAGGCGTCCTCGTCGGTGAGGTCGGCGCGCAGGACGACGGCCTCACCGCCCGCCGCGCGGATGCGGTCGGCGGTGCCCTGCGCGGACTCCACCGACGTGCGGCAGTGCAGCGCGACGGCCGCGCCCTCCTCGGCGAACCGCTCCGCGATGCCCCGGCCGATGCCGCCGCCCGCGCCGGTGACGAGGGCGACCTGCCCCCGGAGCAGACCCTGCCCGCTCACGGGCGGCCCAGTTCCGCGATCAGCGCCGCCCGGTCCGGGTAACGCGCGGCCAGTTCCGCCGGGTCGCCGTGTTCGTAGCCCTCGTAGGTGAAGCCGGGCGCCATGGTGCAGCCGAAGAGCGTCCAGGAGCCGCCGGCCGTCACCCGCGCCGCCATCCAGGTGCCGGCGGGGATGGTGAGCTGGACGTGCTGGCCGCCGAGGATGTCCGGACCCAGCACGGGTGTGCGGGAGGTGCCGTCCGGGGCGAGGAGGAGGAACTCGAGCGGGTCGCCGAGGTAGAAGTGCCAGATCTCGTCGGTGGGCAGACGGTGCAGGGCGGAGTAGTCGCCGGGGGCGTCGGTGAGCAGGACGACGATGGCGGTGCCCTCGGGCGCGCCGTCCGGCCGTTCGGGTCCCGCCCAGGTCTGCCGGAACCGTCCGCCCTCGCGGGGGATCGGCTCCAGTCCGTAATGGGCAACGATCTCGTCAGGGGTCACCCGCCGAAGGCTACATCCCTTGTGAGGAAAGCGAGTTGGGCTTTCTTTTGCGGGAGGTACACGTCGGGCAGGTCGACCTCCGGCAGGTCGACCGCGGGGCCCACGGTGAAGCCCTGCCGCAGGAAGCGGGCGATCGCCTTCTCGTTGGCGACGTCCGGGTCGACCACGACCCGCCGGCGGTCCAGGCCCAGCAGGACGAACGAGGTGAGGGCGGCCAGCAGCCCCCTCGTCCAGCCGGAACGCGCCCCGTCCGGCCCGGCCGGGGCGAGCAGCAGGTGGACGCCGATGTCGCCGGGCTCGACGGGATAGCACTCGCCGACGCGGTCGGCCGCGGGTTCGTAGGTCTGGAACAGCGCGGCCGGTTCGCCGTCCTTGAGGACGAGGTAGGCGTGGTGGGTGTCGAGGGTGTCCAGGTGGGCGTAGATCTCGGCGACCTGCGGTTCGGTGAGCCCGTTCATGCCCCAGAAGGCGGCGCGTTCCCCGCTCACCCAGTGGTGCAGGAGGGGCGCGTCGGCGGTCGGGTCCAGCGGCAGCACGCGTACGGAGCCGAAGCCGTCGACGTGCTGCTCGTGAACGGCCGTGCGGGCGGCGTACGGGTCGGACATCGCTCTCCTCGTCGGTCGTTCACGGGTACCGCGCCTCGGCGGTTCGCCGGTCTCGGGAGCCGGGCGTCCGCCGTCGGTCCCGGGGGCCGGGCGTTGGGTGGGACCGGGGGCCGGGCGGTCGCCGCCGGTCCCGGTGGTGGGCTCGGGGGCCGGGCGGGGTGCAGCGGTGGTACGCCGGGGCGCGTCGGCCTGCCTGTGCAGCCGGTCCCAGTCGGTGACGACCGGGGCGAGGTCGCCCGCGGCCCACAGGGGCTGCTGGTCGCGGTGGTGGGGGGAGCCGGGGACGCCCGAGGTGCCCAGCGGCACCACCCAGCGGCTGTCCTCGCGGCGGGCCAGGTCCCAGACGTAGCGGGCGGCGGGGCCGCGCGCGGCGAGGTCGGTGAGGCCGGGCACGGGGGAGGTGCACAGCACGCAGTCGTGGTCGCCGGACAGGCCGGGTTCGTCGTACGGCGTGGCGGGCGGCAGGGCACGCCAGGGCGCCAGGCGGTGGGTGTCGCCCCAGGTGCCGGCGGGCGGCCGGGCGGCCACCTCCTCCAGCGCGGCGCGTACCTCCGCCGGGCGGTCGACGCCGTACAGCCGCGGCGCGCGCAGGAGGTGTTCGAGGGCGAAGCCGACGCGCGGGACCAGGGCGAGCCAGGGCAGGAACACCGCCGGGTACGCGGGCGGCGTGCGCAGCGCGGCGAACGCCGGGTGCGCGGCCAGCCGCCGTACGACCGCGCCGCGCACCGCCGCGTAGGCCGCCGCGTCGGCGCTGTCCGCGTCCATGTGGCGGTTCCAGCGCAGCAGGCGGTCGCGCAGGGCGGCGGCCGGGGCGCTCAGGCCGTCGAGCGCGGCGAGGTGGTCCAGCAGGGCGGCGGCGGAGGCGAGGTGGGTGTCGGTGTGGACGGCCGACATGTCGGTGGCGGACCAGGAGTGCCGCACGGTGAGCAGCGCGGCGATGCGGTCGGCGCGGTGCGGCGGGGCGAACTCGACGCCGAGGGGGGTGGCCGGGCCGCGCTGGTTCGCCATCACGGCGATCCCGTCGGTCAGTCCGGCGCGCGGCGGCTCGTGCCAGCCCCGCCACTCGTGACCGGGCTCCCACGCGGGCACCAGGCGGGTGCGGTTGGCCGTGGAGCGCACCGGGACCCGGCCGGCCACCCGGTGCAGGGTGCCGCCCTCGGTGTCGGCGGCGAGGACCACGTTGACCGGTTCGGCCCACCGTTCGACGGCCGCGTCGACGTCGGCGGCCCGGCGGGCGCGCAGCAGCGGCAGCAGGGCGCCGAAACCGAGGTCGCCGGTGACGCGGGGCGGGTGGCGCAGGGCGATGGCGACCGGGGGCTCGCCGGGCTCGGGCACGCCGTCGTCGAGGCCCTCGGGACCGCCGATGACGACGGGGCCCCGGTCGGTCTCGATGACCTCGACCTCGACCGGCTCCTCGCCCGCCACCTCGATCGTCTCGGTGTGCCGGGCGGCCCGGCGCCACACCCCGTCCGGGCCGAGCGCCTCCACGCCCGCGCCGGTGCGCCGCAGCCGCTCGCGGTAGAGGTCCTGATAGTCGGCCATGGCGTTGGTGATGGCCCAGGCGACCGTGCCGGTGTGGCCGAAGTGGGCGATGCCGGGGACGCCGGGCACGGCGAGGCCGACGACGTCGAACTCGGGGCAGGAGAGGCGGATCTGCTGGTAGACGCCGGGGTCCTCGATGAAACGGTGCGGGTCCCCGGCGATGATCGCGTGCCCGGTGACGGTGCGTTCCCCGGTGACCAGCCAGCCGTTGCTGCCCGCGGTGCCGGGGCCGTCGGTGGCGAACAGGGCGACGGCGTCCGCGCCGAGGTGGGTGCTGACGTGCTCGCGCCAGAGCTTGGCGGGGAAGCCAGCGAAGAGGATGTGGGTGGCGAGCCACACCGCGAGCGGGGTCCAGGGTTCCCAACGACCGGGAGCGAGGCCGGCCCGGACGAACTCGGGGGCGGTGTCGACGGCCGGGGCGGCCGCGCCGCCGGTGTCGCTGTCCGCCGGGTCGGGGAAACCGGCGGAAACGGCGGGACCTGTGGGACCTGTGGGATTTGTGGGACCTGTGGGACCGGCTGGGTCGCCGGGACCGTCGGCGCGGGTCGCGGCGCCGGCGGCACCAGGGGCGGGCGGCGCGGCACCGGCGGGGCCGTGGGCCGGGACAGCCGGGCGGTTCTCGGCCGGCCCGGCCGCATGGCCGGCGGGTGCGCCCGACCGTGGTGCGGGGTCCGCGGACGGTTGCCGCGCGACCGCCTCCCCGGCGGACGCCAGCCCCTCGTTGACTCCGTCCACGTACGCCCGTACCCACCGCGCCGTCTCCGGGTCCCGCCGTTCCAGCGCCGCGAAACAACGGCGTGCCGTGTCGGCCAGGCGTGCGCGGCGGACGAAGCGGTCCCAGGGCAGGGCGTCGGGGCCGAGGAAGGCGGCCGAGGTGCCCTGGGCGCGGTGCCGTTCGACCTCCAGCTGCCAGGCCCGGTCGAGGGCGGTGACCCGGCCCTGGACGCGCGCGAGTGCGTTCGCGTCGTCCGCGCGCAGATGCGGGATGCCCCAGGGGTCCCGGAAGATCTCGCCGTTCACTGCGCCCTCGTTTCACTTTAGGTTAGGCTGCCCTAAGTAGCTTGGCCGTGGCGAAATCGTACGCGAAGGGTGAGGACGTGATGGGGCAGGGGCGGGGTTGGGAGGGCGCGGTCCTCAAGCTGCTGCGGGCGAGGGACTTCTCCTTCACCGTGACGGCGGCCGAGGACGTCACCGCGGACTACCGCCGGGTGCGCTTCACCGACGGCGGAATGCTGGCGACGACCGGCGTCCACCCGACGATGTGGGTGCGGCTGTGGTTCGACAACGCCGGCAGGCCGCACCAGCGGGCGTACACCCTGGTCGACCCGGACCCGGAGGACGGCACCTTCAGCCTCGAGTTCGCACTGCACGAGGGGCGTGCCAGCGACTGGGCCAGGGCGGCGAAGCCCGGGGACACCATCGAGGCGACGGTGCAGGGCACGGGTTTCGAGGAGCCCAGCCCCGCCCCCTCGCACGTCTTCGCGATCGGCGACCCGGCCTCCCTGCCGGCCCTCAACTCCCTGCTCGGAGCGCTGGGTCCGGCGCCCGCGACCGTCTGGTTCGAGGGCAGCCTCGACGGGCTGCCCTGCCGGGCCGAACCGGGCCGGCACGAGGTGCGCGAGGTGCCCCGGCGGGAGGGCGGGGCGGCGCTGCTCGAACGGGTGCGGGCCGATCTGCCCGAGCTGCTGCGGGCCGGCGGGAACCCGTACGTGTGGATCGCCTGCGACACCGCGACCACCCGGGCGCTCTCGGCGTTCGTGCGCAAGGAGCTGGGGGTCCCCAGGCAGCGGACGCACGCGCTGGGGTACTGGCGCGCGAGCTGAGCCGCGCGGCGCGCCCACCGGGGCACGGACGTCGCTGCTCACCTCGCTCAGGCCCCGGCGCCGGCGCGCCGCTCGGCCGCGGCCCGCTCGCCGCCGCCGACCGGCTGCCGCTGGACCGGCGGATCCCGACGGAGCAGGCCTTCGAGGGCGGCACGGCCCGTCCCCCACCAGGACGCCCAGGTCGAGCGCGGGCCCGGTGGAGGTGTGACCGGAGGCGGTCCCCAGGGCTTCCGCGGGGACCGCGGGGCGCTGCCGGGCGCATCGGGAGCGGTGGCCGGCGACGTGGTCCCGCGATCGTTCGTCTCGGACACCCGTTCCCGCTTCGCCCCGTTTTCCGGCACCTTTTCGAGCGTCGCACCGCGTCGCCATGGCTGCGCCCGGAACGTCTTGGCCGGTAGGCTTTCCGTGTGATCTTCAAGCGCATCGGAAACGGCCGGCCGTACCCCGACCACGGCCGGGAGAGCACCCGGCAGTGGGCGGACGTCGCACCGCGCCCGGTCCGCCTCGATCAGCTCGTGACGACCAAGCAGCAACTCGACCTCGAGACCCTCCTCGCCGAGGACTCGACCTTCTACGGCGACCTCTTCGCGCACGTCGTGAAGTGGCAGGGCGACCTGTACCTGGAGGACGGACTGCACCGCGCGGTGCGGGCGGCGCTCCAGCAGCGCCAGGTGCTCCACGCCCGCGTCCTCGAACTGGGCTGACGTCCCTCCGGCGTCCCTGCCACGGGCGGGTTTGGCCCTTTCGGGTTGGACTGTGCACCGTCGAATGATCATCTAGTAGGCACAGCCGCCCGGGCGCACTACGCTGCGCCCATGAGCATGCTCACACCTCCCGGCATGGGCGGCCAGTACCGGATCACGGGTGACAGGTACCCGCGGATGCGCCGGCCCCGGCGGCGCGGCAGGCTCGTGGTCCTGACCGTCGCCTCCGTCACCGTGCTCGGTGTGGGCGGCTGGGGCACGCTGCAGCTCATCGACGTGTTCACCGGCGGCCACTCCGCCCCGGCGGCCCGCATCAAGGCGGCCTGCGCCACGGGCGCGAGCCCCGCGGCCGCTCCGAAACCGCTCCCCGAGCCCCGGGCGATCACGGTCAACGTCCTCAACGCCACGACCCGCGGCGGCCTCGCCCAGAAGACCGCCGACGAACTGAAGAAGCGCGGATTCACGATCGGCGAGGTCGCCAACGCGACCAAGGAGTACGACAAGAAGGTCAAGGGCACCGGTGTCCTGCTCGGGCCCGCCACCGCCCTGGACACCTCGCTGCGGGTGCTCGGCACCCAGCTCGCCGACGCCGAACGCCTCACCGACCCCGCCCGCAAGGGCGCCGAGGTCGATCTCGTCATCGGCGACGCCTTCCAGCGGCTGACGGAGAAGGCGGACGCCGACCGGGCCCTGACCGCACTGGCCGCGCCCGAGCCGGTGCCCGCCTCGAGGAAGAACTGCTGAGGACGCGGGGCCCGCGGGCCTACTCGGCCGCCCCGTACATACGGTCCCCCGCGTCACCGAGGCCCGGCACGATGTAGCCGTGCTCGTTGAGGCGCTCGTCGACCGACGCGGTCACGACCGTCACCGGCGTACCGGCCAGCTCTCGCTCCATGATCTCCACGCCCTCCGGCGCGGCCAGCAGCACCACGGCGGTCACATCGTCCGCGCCGCGCTTGATCAGCTCCTGGATCGCCGCGACCAGCGTGCCGCCGGTGGCGAGCATCGGGTCCAGGACGTACACCTGACGCCCGGAGAGGTCCTCCGGCATCCGCGTGGCGTACGTCGAGGCCTGCAGCGTCTCCTCGTTGCGGATCATGCCGAGGAAGCCCACCTCGGCGGTCGGCAGCAGCCGGACCATGCCGTCCAGCATGCCGAGACCGGCCCGCAGGATCGGCACCACCAGCGGACGCGGGTGGGAGAGCTTGACGCCCGTGGTCGCCTCGACCGGCGTCCGGATGTCGACCTGTTCGGTGCGCACGTCGCGCGTGGCCTCGTAGGCGAGCAGGGTGACCAGCTCGTCGGCGAGACGGCGGAAGGTCGCGGAGTCGGTGCGCTGGTCGCGCAGCGTGGTGAGCTTGTGGGCGACCAGGGGGTGGTCGACGACGTGGAGACGCATGTCCCCAACATTAACCGGGCCCGATGGGCCCCGGCGCCCCCGTGTGCGACAGGCCTCCCGGGCCACCGCCGCTCTTTCGCTGGCGTCGAACCGCCCGTCCGGGGGAAGGTGGGAGGGACGGACTGGGGTGGTGAATCAATTGCCTGAGCGGGAACGAGACGATCCGTCGACGCAGCGGACCTCCGGCCCGGCCGGGGCGGAAGCCGAGACGGAGGCCGAGCGACGACGGCGCCGCGCCCGGTTCCTGCGCGAGCTCGCCGAGGCCCGGGAGCTGCGCGACAGGGTCCAGCCACGCCGCGCGAAGGCCGCCCGGCTGCGTTACGTCATGCGCATGCGCACCTTCCGCTGGTAGGGACCGGCCCCGGCTGCCGGAGCGCCGGCCGGCACCGCGGATCCGGGAAGATCGCGGAACTTGTGGGCGTCTGGTGAAGTGGCCGTGCGGAGAAGGCGGGTGAAGCCGCGTACGATCCGCACGTGGCGGCAACGAGTCCGCCGGCGGGTCCTCGCTGGGCCCACTCGGCGAACTGCGATCGAAAGTGCCGGACACAGGGAGCCGAAGACGTCCCCTGACGGCCTTGTTTCTGCCACGATTCCGAATGGGTGGGGCTCGGAGCACCGGTCCCCGCCCGCACACCTCCGCCGGGGGGACCCCCAACCGGCACACCTATGACCAGTGGGAGAGTCACGGTGTACTTCGCCGCACTGCTCGCGCGCACCGAAGACGGGTGGGAAGCGAGCGACACAGAGCTCGACGATGTGGAAACCCTGTCGGATCTGGCCGACCTGGCCCGGGAAGCCTCTCCCGACGAGGACACGGTGCTCGTGCTGATCGAGCAGGAGGAGGGGTGGTTCGGAGTCGTCCGCGTGGACGGCGAGGAGGATCCCCGGATCTACGTCTCCGACGCCGCCGCAGCCGCCCGCAGCAGCTACGGCGAGATCCTGCTCACCGACGAGCTGCTCGGCCGCGAACCCGAAACCGACGGGCCCGACCTGGACGCCCTCGACCTCGACCTCGACGGCACGGAGGATGGTGAACCGGACGACGAGGACGCCGACGACGTCCCCGCCCCCTCCGGCTCCGCCGACACCGTGCCGCACGGACCGGTCGGCGACGCGCAGGTCCTGGACGACCTGGGCGTGAGCGAGAAGGAGTTGCGTGCACTGACCGAGGACGCCGTCAACGAGATCGCCGAGGCCCTCGGCGCCTCGGAGGTCCTGGAGACCGTCCGCTGACCGTGCCCACCACCCCACCCGCGCCGGATCCGGATCCGGTACGCGACCGGTGGCGGGCGGCGATGCGACTCGCCCTGGACGAGGCCGAACGGGCCGTCCGGGGCGGGGACGTCCCCGTCGGCGCCGTCGTGCTCGCCCCGGACGGCTCGACCGTGCTGGCCTCCGCCCACAACGAGCGCGAGGCCGGCGGCGACCCCACGGCACACGCCGAGGTGCTCGCCGTCCGGCGGGCCGCCACCGGGCTCGGCCGGTGGCGGCTGGCCGGTTGCACCCTGGTCGTCACGCTGGAGCCGTGCACGATGTGCGCGGGCGCGATCCAGCAGTCCCGGGTCGACCGGATCGTCTACGGCGCCCGGGACGAGAAGGCGGGCGCGGTCGGCTCCCTCTGGGACCTCGTCCGCGACCGGCGGCTCAACCACCGGCCCGAAGTGATCGAGGGCGTGCTCGCCGAGGAGTGCTCCCGGCTGCTCAGCGAGTTCTTCCGGCACCGGTGAAAACCGATTTCGGAGCATGCCCCACCGTGCTGTAAGGTCTCCCTCGGTAGCGTGTCCGAGCGGCCGAAGGAGCTCGCCTCGAAAGCGAGTGTGGCGCAAGTCACCGAGGGTTCAAATCCCTCCGCTACCGCTGGTGGACGAAGGGTCCGGCTCATCGAGCCGGGCCCTTCGTCATGTCCCACGGCCGTCTTCACGGCGCCTTCCGGCCGCCTTCACGACCTCCCCGGCCGTCCCCCCGGCCACCTCGGCCGTCCGTCCCGCCGCAGCCCCTCGGGGCGGGCGCCGGGAACACGCCGTGGCGGGGCTCCCGGGCGGCAAGGCCGTGAACCGGCGGGAAGCGGGTCCGAAACGCGTCCGGCGCCGGTCACCGGGGGTTCGCCTCCCTCCGTTGCCCCTGGTGAAGGGTTTCGTCGTCGGACGGGACCCTTCGTGCGATCATGGGCCCGCCGACGCATGTGACACCAGCGCACATCAGCGACAGGGGGAGGGCCGCGATGGCGGTGAACGCGAAGAAGGTCGTCGTCTACGTCCTTGTGGTCTTCACCCTCTATGTGATCATCACGGACCCGGCCAAGGCGGCCGACTACGTCCAGATAGCGTTCGAGGGCATCTCCGACGCCGCGCAGGCCGTCGGCGACTTCATGACCTGGCTCGCCAACGGAGGAAAGTGATGATCCGCCACCTGGTGCTCTTCAAGCTGAACGAGGGCGTCGAGCGCGACGACCCGAGGGTCGTGAAGGGCGTGGAGGCCTTCCGCTCGCTCGGCGGCAAGATCCCGGAGATCCGCTTCTGGGAGTGCGCCTGGAACATCAGCGACCGTCCCATCGCCCACGACTTCGCCATCAACTCGGCGTTCGAGGACACCGAGGCGCTGCGCCGGTACGTGGAGCACCCGGAGCACCAGGCGGGGGTCGGACTGTGGCGGGAGTTCGCCACGTGGGTGATCGCCGACTACGAGTTCTGACGCCCTGCCTCCCGGACGCCCCCTGCCGTGACGGCGGGGGGCTTTCCCGTGCCGTACGCACGCACGTGTCCCTCAACACGGAATATGCGGTGCTTGCACACAGTGAGTCAGTCTTGTGATGCTATGACCGCTTTTGACGGATGGGTTGATCAAAAAGAGGTGGCGTTGACCGTGTCGGCCAGTACTGCGCCACCCCAGGACGAGGTGTCCCCCGACGCGCTCCAGGCCCCTGACGCGCCCCAGCCCCCCGCCACGCCCCCGTCGCCGGCCACTCCACCATCCCCGGCCGCCCCCCAGTCCCCGGCCAAGCGGCGCGGCGCCGACACCCGTGCCCTGACCCAGGTGCTCTTCGGACAGCTCAAGCAACTGGAGCCGGGCACGCCGGAGCACACCCGGGTGCGCGCGGCGCTCATCGAGGCCAACCTCCCGCTGGTGCGCTACGCCGCCGCCCGCTTCCGCTCCCGCAACGAGCCGATGGAGGACGTCGTCCAGGTCGGCACCATCGGGCTCATCAACGCCATCGACCGCTTCGACCCCGACCGGGGGGTGCAGTTCCCGACGTTCGCGATGCCGACGGTGGTCGGCGAGATCAAGCGGTACTTCCGTGACAACGTCCGCACCGTCCACGTACCGCGCCGGCTGCACGAGCTGTGGGTGCAGGTCAACAGCGCGACCGAGGACCTGACGACCGCCTTCGGACGCTCCCCGTCGACCGCCGAGATCGCCGAACGGCTGCGCATCAGCGAGGAGGAGGTGCTCTCCTGCATCGAGGCCGGACGGTCGTACCACGCCACCTCGCTGGAGGCCGCCCAGGAGGGCGACGGCATGCCCGGGCTGCTGGACCGGCTGGGCTACGAGGACCCCGCCCTGGACGGCGTCGAGCACCGCGATCTGGTCCGGCACCTGCTCGTCCAGCTGCCCGAGCGGGAGCAGCGCATCCTGCTGCTGCGTTACTACAGCAATCTCACCCAGTCCCAGATCAGCGCGGAACTCGGCGTCTCGCAGATGCACGTGTCCCGTCTGCTGGCCCGCAGTTTCCAGCGGCTGCGGTCGGCGAACAGGATCGAGGCGTAGGCGGAACGAGGCGTAGGCGGAACGAGCGAATCGCTCACCAGTGCCGTTCTGTGCGTTTCTGGGCCGAAACACCGTCAGACCCTTTGTTTCCAGGGCCGATTCGCATCCCGGATGTCGACATGTCACTACAGCGCGTTGCCGACATGTGACATTCTGCGGGAAGCGCGTTTGCCGGAGCCTCGGCGCCGGTATTCAGGTGAAGGCTGCGTTCCCCGGACGGGAGCGTCCGCCGCGACCGTCCCGCGACCCAAAGGGGGTGGCATGTCCGCAGAACAGGGCAGCTCGAAGGTGCTCACGCTCGCGGAGAGCGAAACAGCTCCCCATGCTCTCGACACACTCGGCCCCATCGACGAAGGCCCGGCCCTCCCGGCCGCACCCGCTCCGGACCTCCCGGAGACGGGGGCCCTCGACACCCGCACCTTGTCCCGTTCCCTGTTCCTGCGGCTCGCCGCGCTCGACGAGAACAGCCCGGAGCGCGCCTACGTCCGGGACACCCTGATCGAGCTCAACCTCCCGCTGGTGCGGTACGCGGCGGCGCGGTTCCGCTCGCGCAACGAGCCGATGGAGGACATCGTCCAGGTCGGCACCATCGGGCTGATCAAGGCGATCGACCGCTTCGACTGCGAACGGGGCGTGGAGTTCCCGACGTTCGCGATGCCGACGGTGGTCGGCGAGATCAAGCGGTTCTTCCGCGACACCTCGTGGTCGGTGCGGGTGCCGCGCCGGCTGCAGGAGCTGCGCCTGGCGCTCACGAAGGCCGGCGACGAGCTCTCCCAGAAGCTGGACCGCTCGCCCACGGTCACCGAACTCGCCGCCGTGCTGGGCGTGTCGGAGGAGGACGTGGTCGACGGGCTCGCCGTCGGCAACGCCTACACGGCGTCCTCACTGGACTCCCCCGCCCCCGAGGACGACGGCGGCGAGGGCTCGCTCGCCGACCGGCTCGGCTACGAGGACACGGCGCTGGAGGGCGTGGAGTACCGCGAGTCGCTCAAGCCGCTGCTCGCCAAGCTGCCGCCCCGTGAGCGGCGGATCATCATGCTGCGCTTCTTCGCCAACATGACCCAGTCGCAGATCGGCGAGGAGGTCGGCATCTCCCAGATGCACGTCTCGCGGCTGCTCACGCGGACGCTCGCACAACTGCGGGACGGCCTCATCTCGGACTGAGGCAGACCGGACAGCGGGGCGCCGGCCGGACGCTCCGCACTCGGTATCGGTCAGTGGCCGCCGGGGCGCCCCGCACGGGCGCGACGGCGGCCGCCGCCTTGTCGCCTACTTCAGCGCGAGCCAGGCCACCGCCGCGACGACCGCCACGGCGACGACGATGCCGACGATCAGACCGATCCGCGGACCGCCTCCGGTCGCGGCGGCCGGCCGGCCCTGCGGGGCCTCGTCGACGAACGCGCGGAACATCTGGGTGCTGCCGGCGGGGTCGTGGTTGCCCTGGGGGCCCTGGGTGTTAGCCATGTCCCGAGACCCTAGCGAACTCCCGACGAGCGGCCCAAGCGGGGCAGGGAAAGCCGTCGCCACCTGCGCGTTTACCGGTGCTATTACTTGCCTTTGCCAACTTTTTGAGCCATGACGTCCCCTTTTTTTCTTGCCTGTAGCAACCATCAATTTTATGGTTGCTCTAAGCAACAAACAGGGAGGTGTCATGGCCGAGCCGGTGCAGTACGAGGAACTCGTACGACAGTTCAGTGCCTTCGGCGCCGTCAAGCGGGAGATGAACCGGATCATGCCGGCCGACTGCCCGAGTGGCTCCGCCGCCGTGCTGACGCTGCTCGGCCGCCACGGCGACATGCGCCTGAGCAAGCTCGCCGAGCTGCTGTCGGTGGACCTGTCGGTCACCAGCCGCCACGTCGCCCACCTGGCCGAGTGCGGCTGGATCGAGCGTTCCCCCGACCCCGCCGACAAGCGCTCCCGCATCCTGCGCCTGACCCCGGCCGGCCGGACCCGGCTCGACGAGCTGTTCCGGCGGACCACCCGGCTGCTCGCCGAGCGCCTGTCCGACTGGTCCGACGAGGAGGTCGGCCGGCTCACCGAGCTGATGGCGCGGCTCAGGGACAGCTTCGGCGATTCCCGGTCCCTGCCCCGGCCGGCGGCTCCCGGCCCCGGACGGACCACCCGTACACCCGCAAGCACATAAGAGAAGGAAGTCCATGGCAACGACCACACCAGCCGGTGTGCGGGCTCATGCCAAGCACGGGGGAGGCGCCTCGGAAAGCCACGCTCCGATGACGCACCGGCAGATCATGGAGGCCCTGTCCGGGCTGCTGCTCGGCATGTTCGCCGCCATCCTGTCCTCCACCATCGTCACCAACGCCCTGCCCGAGATCGTGGGCGACCTCGGCGGCGGCCAGAGCGCCTACACCTGGGTCGTCACCGCCTCGCTGCTGGCGATGACCGCCTCCACCCCCCTGTGGGGCAAGCTCGCGGACCTGGTCAGCAAGAAGGCCCTGGTCCAGGTGGGCCTGATCGTCTACGTCGTCGGCTCGGTCGTCGCCGGCCTCGCGCAGAACCCGGAGATGCTGATCACCGCCCGCGTCATCCAGGGTCTGGGGGCCGGCGGCCTGTCCGCGCTGGCGCAGATCATCATGGCCGCGATGATCTCCCCGCGGGAGCGCGGGCGTTACTCCGGCTACCTGGGCGCGACCTTCGCCGTCGCGACCGTCGGCGGTCCGCTGCTCGGCGGTGTCATCACCGACACCAGCTGGCTCGGCTGGCGCTGGTGCCTCTACGTCGGTGTGCCCTTCGCGCTCGTCGCGCTGATCGTGCTGCAGAAGACGCTGCACCTGCCGGTGGTCAGGCGTCGGGTCAAGGTCGACTGGGCCGGTGCCTTCTTCGTCACCGCGGCCGTCTGCCTGCTGCTCGTCTGGGTCACCTTCGCCGACGACAAGTACGCCTGGATGTCCTGGCAGACCGGCGCCATGGTCGGCGGCGCGTTCGCGCTGACGCTGGTCTTCCTGTTCGTCGAGAACAGGGCCGCCGAGCCGATCATCCCGCTGCGCCTGTTCCGCAACCGCACCATCACGCTGGCCTCGCTCGCCTCGCTGTTCGTCGGGATCGCGATGTTCGCGGGCACCGTCTACTTCAGCCAGTACTTCCAGCTGGCCCGGGGCGAGTCCCCGACCATGTCCGGCGTCATGACCATCCCGATGATCGGCGGCCTGTTCGTGTCGTCCACGGCCTCCGGCCTGATCATCACCAGGACCGGCCGGTGGAAGGGCTGGCTGCTGGCCGGCGGCGTGCTGCTGACGGCGGGCCTCGGCCTGCTCGGCACCATGCGCCACGACACCCCGTACTGGCACCTCGCGGTCTTCATGGCGCTGATGGGCCTCGGCGTCGGCATGATGATGCAGAACCTGGTCCTGTGCACGCAGAACCAGGTGACCCCGGGCGACCTGGGCGCGGCCTCCTCGGTCGTGACGTTCTTCCGGTCCCTCGGCGGTGCGGTGGGCGTCTCGGTGCTCGGTTCGGTCATGTCGACCCGGATCAGCCACTACGCCTCCGACACCATCGGGCAGCTGAGCCCGCGGGAGCGGGCGGCGGCCGCCGAGGCCTCCGGCAGCGGCGCGATCCCCGACATGGACCTGCTGCCCCACGGCATCCGCGAGTGGCTGGAGAGCGCCTACGGGCACGGCATCGCCGACATCTTCCTCTACGTCGCCCCGATCGCCCTGCTCGCCTTCCTGGTGACCCTGTTCATCAAGGAGGTCCCGCTGCGGACCTCGGGCGCGCAGGCCCAGGCGGGGCAGGAAAGGACCGGGGCCCCGGCCCAGGCCGCCGCGGAGGCGCCCGGCGCGTCCGCCGGCCGCGTCCCCGGCCCGGAGGCCGCCGCGGAGGGCGCGACCACGCCGTTCCCGTCCGCCGTCGCCACCGTCGCCCGCCCGCGGGAGTCCACCGGCGGCGGCATCCCGGTGCGCGGTCACGTGCGGGGCGCCGACAGCACGCCCGTGCCTCGGGCGGCCGTCACGCTGATCTCCCTCGCGGGGCGCCAGCTGGGCCGGTCGGTGGCACAGCCCGACGGTTCCTACGCGGTGGACGCCCCCGGCACCGGGTCGTACGTCCTGATCGCCGCCGCCGACGGCCACCAGCCGCAGGCGTCCACGGTCGTGGTGAACGGCGAACCGGTCGCCCACGACATCCTGCTCAGCGGTACCGGCGGACTGACCGGACTGGTCCGCGCCGCCGGCAGCGGACTGCCGGTGGCGGACGCGATGGTGATCGTCACCGATGTGCGCGGGGACCTGCTGGCCACCGGGAACACCGGTGAGCAGGGCGAGTTCTCCTTCACCGAGCTGGTGCCGGGCGCGGTGACCGTGGCGGTGAACGCCGCCGGGTACCGGCCGCGCGCGCTGCCCGTCGAGGTGGGCGGCACCGGCGTGACCCGGATCGCGGTCGAGCTGGAGACCGGCGCCCTGGTGCGGGGCGTGGTCCGGGCCCCGCACGGCCCGCTGGCCGACGCCCGGGTCACCCTGGTCGACGCGGCGGGCAACGTCGTCCGCACGGCGACGACCGGTGCGGACGGCGCGTACGCCTTCACCGACCTGGACGGCGGCGAGTACACCGTCATCGCCTCGGGCTACCCGCCGGTGGCCACCGCCCTGACGGTCACCGGCACCGGCGCCGACGACCACGACATCGAGCTCGCCCACCCGGGCGGGTGACCGGGTCCCGGCCCGTGGCGGGCGGGCGCGTTCCGCAGCGCGGACGCGCCCCGCCGCGGGCCGGCCCCTTCACGACCGTTTCGTACGTGTACGCAGGGAGAAGAACGGGATGCCATTGACCGCGAGGATCCGCAGCCGGGACGGATGGGCCGTGACGCACGCGGTCGTCACGGTGACCGACGCGAGCGGTACCCAGGTGCTGCGCGCCGAGGCGGACGACGAGGGCGCCGTCCGGGACGCCACCGAGCTGGCGCCGGGGGCGTACACCGTCGTCGTCACCGCGGTCGGGTACGCGCCCGCCGCCGCCGGTGCGATCGTCACCGCGAGCGGGCGGGCCGAGGCCGGGACGGTGACACTGGCCCGGCCGGGCGGTACGGAGCCGCCGCCGCCCGGACCGTGGACCGTCGACCCGGCGCACTCGAGCGTGGCAGCCGTCGCCCGGCACCTGGGCATCTCCAGCGTGCGCGGCCGGTTCACCGACTTCGCGGCCACGGTGGAGGTCGCGCCGGACGACATCGCCACGTCCCGGGTGGAGGCGGTGATCCGGGCGGCGTCCATCGACACCGGCAACGGCACGCGCGACACCCATCTGCGGTCCGCGGACTTCCTGGACGTCGAGCGGTACCCCGAGATCACTTACCGGTCCACCGGTCTGACCGCGGCGGGTCCCGACCGCTGGACGGTCCACGGCGAGCTGGCCATGCGCGGCGTCGTCCGCCCGGTCGACCTGGACCTGGCCCACCTCGGCACCGGGGCGGACCCCTGGGGCGGCACCCGGGCGGCCTTCCGCGCCACGGCCGAACTGCGGCGCGAGGACTTCGCGATGCACTACAACCAGGTCCTCCGGGCCGGCGTCGCGGCCATCGGGACGACGCTGCGGGTGGAGCTGGACATCCAGGCGGTGCGGGGGGCGTCGCTGCCCGCCGCCTGAGGTCCCGTCAGGGGGCGTCGCCGCCCGCCGCCCGAGGTCCCGTCAGGGGGCGTCGTGGGCGTCGACGACGCGGCGGGCGAGGTCGCGCAGTTTCACGTTCTCCCGCTGTGAGGCCCGTACCAGGCTGTCGAAGGCGCCGGCCGCGTCGATGTCCAGGCGTTCCATGAGGATGCCGGTGGCCTGGCCGATCAGGTCCCGGGTGCGCATGGCCTCGGTGAGCTGCTCCCGCGCGGTGGCGGACTCGAGGGCGATGCCGACGTGCGCGGTGAACAGCCGCCCCACCCGCAGCGCGGTCTCGTCGAAGGCCCGCGGCTTGCGGGCGTACGCGGTGAGCACGGTCAGCCGGCGGCGGTCGGCGCGCAGCCGCAGCGACAGCACGGAACGCAGGCCCAGGCCGGCCAGAGCGTCCCCGCCCTCGTGGTTCTCGCTGTCCTCGACCTCGGCCACCGGCGCGGTCCACAGGCACTGCCAGTACGGCCGGCGCCCGGCCGCGGCGCGGCCGTCCTCGGCGGTGCGCACGACCTCGTCGGTCCAGGCGAGCGTCCGGCGCCGGTCGTCCCGCTCCAGCACGCAGATGCCCGCGTGGTCCGCGCCCGGCACCAGGTCCACCGCGAGACGGACCGCGGTGTCGAGGGTGCTGTCCGGGGTGGACGTCTCATGCAGTCGACGAGCTGCCACCGTCAGCGCCTCCGCCAGATCCATACCGGCAGGGAAACGGGGCAAATCAGAAAACCGGGACGCAGCCACCACGAACCTCTTCGGCGTGCACGACCGAACAGCCGTGCGCGGGAGAGCTCCGCAGCACATTCCCGACTGCGAGCACAGGACGTACGGAATTTTAGCCGCTTTCGCCGATCAGCTCCGCCGTGGTGCAATGGACGGACGGGTCAGGAAGTGGCCTTACCGGTTTACGGACGAACGTCTGCCAGGTGACTGCCGTGTCCTTCCTGCCGAATCCCTCCAACCCGCGTGCCCTGTCCGAGCGCCTAGTGCTTCCGTTCCCGACGGAGATCGACTTCTCCAACGCGGACGGGATGCTCCCGCTGATCATGTCGAAGGCCCGCCCCCGTCCGGGCCGGCGGCCCGGGATCGTGATCCTCGACCTGACCCCGACCCGGTTCATGGACTCCCAGGGCGTCCGCCTCATCAACGACGTACGCCGGCGGCTGCACCGCAGAACCCGCGTGTACGTGGTGGCCCGGCCGGACAGCATGGCGAGCCGGGTGCTGGAACTGACCGGACTGCGCCGCGACGTGCCCGTCTACGACAACCTCCCGGAGGCGATGGCCGCCTAGGCTGGCGCCATGGCACCGAACATCGCGACGAACACCCGTGTCTCCCTCGACGAGTTGCTGGACTTCGTACGGCCCCGGCACCGCGCGGTCCTGCTGACCCGGCGGGCCGGCGGCGGCCCCCAGGGTTCGCCGCTGACCTGCGGGGTCGACGACTCGGGCCGGATCGTCGTCTCCACCTACCCCGAACGCGCCAAGACCCGCAACGCCAAGAGGGACTCCCGGGTGAGCCTGATCGTCCTCAGCGACGAGTGGAACGGGCCCTGGGTGCAGATCGACGGCACGGCCGAGGTCGTGGACTCGCCCGAGTCCGTGGAGCCGCTGGTGGAGTACTACCGGAACATCGCCGGGGAGCATCCCGACTGGGACGAGTACCGGCGGGCGATGGTCGAGCAGGGCAAGTCGATCATCCGGATCACCCCGGAGCGCTGGGGCCCGGTGGCGACCGGCGGCTTCCCGGCGCGCCTGGCCGAGGGGCGGTAGTCCCGCCCGGGCGGAGCAGGCCCCGCCCGGCCCCTGCACCTCAGTCCCGGCTGCGGGCGACCATCGCCTCGATGCCCGCCACCAGCAGGTCCAGGGCGAAGGCGAAGTCCCGCTCCATCATCTCCCGGACCGTGTCGCCGCCGCGGGCCTCCATGATCCTGGCCGACTCCCCGATGACGTCGGCGGCGTCCGGTGACCGCGTCACCTCGCTCATGGCGTGCCGGTGGTACTCGTCGGGGGTCATGCCCGTGGTGGCGACGCGGGCCAGGAAGTGGCCCTCGATCGTGCCGTAGCCGTACACGAACTGGAAGACGGCGGAGATGGCACCGGTCACCCCGTGCGCGGGCAGGCCCGTCTTGTGGATGACCCGCTGGATCACTCCGGAGAACGCCAGCGCGTTGGGCCCGATGTTGAGGAACCTCCCGGCCAGCGGCGACAGCCAGGGGTGGCGCACCAGCAGGGCGCGGTACTCCCCGGCGAGTGCGCGCAGCTGGTCGCGCCAGTCACGGTCGGCGGCCGGATCGGGCAGCGCGAGCTCGCCGAAGGCCGCGTCCAGGGCGAGTTCGAGGAGGTCGTCCTTGGTGTCGACGTACCAGTAGACGGACATCGCCGTCACGTTCAGGTCGGCGGCGAGCCGGCGCATGGAGAACCTGTCCAGGCCCTCGGCGTCCAGCAGCCGTACGGTGACCTCGGTGATCCGCTCCCGGTCCAGTCCCGAGGGCTGTCCGCCGCCGCGCCCGCCGCGGCGGGCCCTGCCCTCCAGCCAGACACTGGGCCGCGGCCCGCGCTCGGACCGCTGGGCTGCCCTCACCATGGCGCACCTTCCTCGACTCGCCGACGCGGCTTCATGCTAGGCACCCCGTCCGGGGCGCGCCCACCGCTCGTTCCTCCCCGGATGCCCCGGCCGTCAGGTCCTGCCCCCGCTCTCTCCCCGGTCCGCCCGGTCTCCCCCGCCCGCCCGGTCTCCGCGGTCCGCCCGGTCCGCCCGGTCCGCCCGGTGCAGCAACGCCGCCGCGATCAGCCCGCCGAGCAGCACGGCCACCGCCCCGACCAGCAGACTCGTCTCCAGCCCGGAAGAGTACGCGCCGGTGATCCGCGCCCGTTCGCGCTCCGAGCCCGCGGCGGCCAGCGCCGCAGGCAGCGAGCTCGCCACCACCGGGACCAGCGCCGCGAACCGCGCGTTGAGCACCGCGCCCAGTACGGCGACCCCGAGCCCGGCGCCGAACTCGTTGAGGGTGCCGTTGATCCCGGCTCCGGCTCCGGCCCTCTCACGGGGAATGGAGCTCATGATCGCGTGTGACATCACCGGGCTGCCGACCGCCGTGCCGGCCCCGATCAGGACCAGGCCGAGCAGCGTGCCGGTGTAGCCGTGCTCGGTGAGCGTGGCGATCGACACCAGTCCGGCCGCCATCAGCGCCATGCCGAGGCCGATGGAGCGGGGGGAGCCCATCCGCGCCGACCACTTCGCGGCCACGCCCGTGAAGTTGAGGGCGACGACGGTCAGGGCCATCGGCGCGGTACGCAGGCCGGCCTCCAGGGGGCCGTAACCGAGGACGAACTGCAGGTACTGGGTGAGCAGGAAGAGCGCGCCGCCCATGCCGAAGGTGATCAGCACCAGACCGCCGACGGAGGCCGTGAACCGGCGGTTGCGGAAGAAGTCCAGGTCGAGCATCGGATGGGGGATCCGCCTCTCCCAGTACGCGAAGGCGCCGAGGACCAGTACGGCCGAGGCCGCCGAGGCCGCCACCCGGGCCGATGTCCAGCCGTGTCCGGGGCCGGAGATGATCGCGTAGACCAGGGACGCCATGCCGATGGTGGAGAGCACGGCACCGACCAGGTCGGGGCGCTCGCCCAGCCGGTTCCCAGACTCGGGGACGTAGGCCGCCACGGCGGCCACGGCGAGGGCCACGACCGGCAGGTTGACCAGGAAGACGGCGCCCCACCAGTAGTGGTTCAGGAGGAACCCGCCGACCAGCGGGCCGGCCGCGAACCCGAGCGAGTTGACGGCGGCCCAGATGCCGATCGCCCTGGGCTGCTCCTCGTGCGTGAAGATCTGCATCACGACGGCGAGGGTCGTGGTCAGCAGCAGCGCGCCGCCGACCCCCATCCCGGCCCGCGCCGCGATCAGCCGGCCGGGTGACTCGGCCAGGCCGGCCACCAGCGACCCCACGCCGAACAGGACCAGGCCCACGATCAGCATCCGCTTGCGGCCGTAGCGGTCGGCGGCGTTGCCCGCGGTGAGCAGCAGACCCGACTGCACCAGGGAGTAGGCGTTGATCATCCACTGGATGTCGGCGGTCGAGGCGTCCATCGCACGGGTGAGCGAGGGGATCGCCACGTTCAGGACGGTGTTGTCCAGCAGCACGGTGAGCTGGGCCAGACAGATGACACCGAGGATCAGCCAGCGCCGGGGGTGGCCCTGGGACTGCGCGGCACCCCGGGCCGGAGGCCGGTCGGGTGCCTGCTCCTGAGGGGATGTCGTCATGTTGTACACCGTAGAACGGCTCCCATACGGTGTACAACAGCGCTGTACGGCACCGGTGGACGCGCGGGGCGGACACGGGTGAGGGCGGTGGCGCGCATGCCACCGCCCTCGGCGTCGTGCCCCGTGGCCGTCAGCTGTCGCCGGTCTTCCGGGTGAGGTCGTAGAAGGTGGCCGAACCGGCCGTCACCTGCTTGAAGTTCTCCTCCCCCAGGCCGCGATCCGCGCGGAGGTGCCGGAGTCACCGCCCCCGCCGCCCCTGCCACCGCCGACGGCGAAGTAGTGGATCCTCCCTTCCGCCACGTACTGCTGGAATCGGGCGAGCGTCGGGGACGGGTCGGTGCCGTTGAAGCCGCCGGTGCCGCCGGCGCCCGCGCCGGGGGGTGCCTGCCCCTGTCCGCCCTGCCGGTTCCCGCCGCCGGGGAAGCCGCCGCCTCCGCCGGGGCCACCGCCCCCGCTCGCCCCCGCCGGACCCGCGATCAGACCGCGGGCTTGATCATGTACCCGGCGCCGCGCCGGGTGTGGATCATCGGCTCCCGGCCCGCGTCGATCTTCCGCCGCAGGTACGAGATGTACAGCTCGACGACGTTGGCCTGCCCGCCGAAGTCGTACGACCAGACCCGGTCGAGTATCTGGACCTTGCTGAGCACGCGCCGCGGGTTGCGCATGAGGAAGCGCAGCAGCTCGAACTCGGTCGCGGTGAGGTGGATGTCGTCCCCGCCCCGGGTGACCTCGCGGCTGTCCTCGTCGAGGGTGAGGTCGCCGACGACGAGCGTCGACCCGGACCGGCGGTCGGCCGCTCCGGAACGCCGGATCAGCCCGCGCAGCCGTGCGACGACCTCCTCCAGGCTGAACGGCTTGGTGACGTAGTCGTCCCCGCCGGCGGTCAGCCCGGCGATACGGTCCTCGACCGCGTCCTTGGCGGTCAGGAACAGCACGGGCACCTCGGGCAGCTCGCGACGCAGCCGCCCGAGGGTGGCCAGTCCGTCCATGTCCGGCAGCATCATGTCCAGGACGACGGCGTCGGGCCGGAACTCGCGCGCGGTCCGGAGGGCGCCCTGGCCGTCCCCCGCGCTGCGGATCTGCCAGCCCTCGTACCGCAGGGCCACGGACA
The DNA here is from genome assembly GCF_043076215.1 of Streptomyces sp. NPDC016640. NCBI lineage: Bacteria > Bacillati > Actinomycetota > Actinomycetes > Kitasatosporales > Streptomycetaceae > Streptomyces > Streptomyces sp. NPDC016640. The sequence continues at coordinate 345,453 of NZ_JBIBRG010000006.1, read as the reverse complement.
GCAGTTCGGTGATCGACTGCTCGTCGTCCACCACAAGCACGCGGACGGGGCTCCCGTCCGGCCTGAGCAGTTCGGTGCGCCCCCGGGGCGAGATCGTGGTCATGCTCCACACGATGTCCGGAGCCGGTGAGAACCGCCTTTCGGCAACCTGTGTTTTCGCTGAGAACCACACGGGGTCCTCCCGGCCGACGTCCTTGCCGCCGGGACGCCCCCCTCACCCGGTACGGAAGAGCCGCGCCGCGTTGTCGTGGCACACGCCTCTCAGCCACGCCTCCCCGAGCCCCAGCCGCTCCAGCGCGTGCAGCTGATGGACGTACGGGTAGGGAATGTTCGGGAAGTCCGAGCCGAGCAGGATCCGGTCGCCGAGGGCGGCCAGCCGGGGCAGGGCCCGCCGGGGGAAGGGTGCCAGCCGCTCGCTGAAGTCGGTGAACGCCATGGTGGTGTCCAGCCGCACCTCCCCGTACCGCTCGGCGAGGTCCAGGAAGTCCTCGTACTCGGGCATCCCGAGGTGCGCCACCACCAGCCGCAGCCGGGGATGGCGTCCCAGCACCCGGGCGATCGGCCCGGGTCCGGTGTGCTTGCCGGGCGCCGGCCCGGACCCGCAGTGGATCACCACCGGCACACCCGCCTCGGCGAGCAGGCCCCAGGCGGCGTCGAGCGCCTCGTCGGCCGGGTCGTACGCGCCGACCTGCACATGCGCCTTGAAGACCCTCGCGCCCGCCGTCACGGCCTCCCGGACGTAGTCCACGACCCCGGGTTCGGGGAACAGCGTCGCGGTGTGGAGGCAGTCGGGGGTGCGGCCGGCGAAACCGGCCGCCCAGCCGTTGAGCCAGCGCGCCATGCCCGGCTTGTGCGGGTAGAGCATGGCGGTGAAGGCCCGCACGCCGAACCCCCGTAGCAGCGCGGTCCGTTCGCCCTCCTCCTTCCGGTACGTGATCGGCCACTCGACGCCGCCGGTCAGCGGCCCGAGCGCGTCGAAGTAGGCCCACACCTTGTGCAGTACCCGCTCCGGCATGAAGTGCGTGTGCACGTCGACGAGCCCGGGCAGCCCGAGCCCTTCCCAGAAGCGCCGTACGTCGTCGGCTTCGGCACGGGTGCCGGTGTGAGCGCTCATCCCGACACGATCGCCCTTGACGGCACCGCCGGTCCAGAGCGGCCCGGCCCGGAAAGGCCTCACCCGCGAGGACCCGGCCCGGAAAGGTCCGGCTCGGAGGGACCTCGTCCGGAGTGTCCCGGCCCACAGCGCCCCGGCTCAGAACAGCCCGTCCTGCGCCCCCGCCCTCCCCTTGAGCGCCCTGACCGGCACCGCGCACTCCCGTCCCCCGGCCGGCACCAGCTCCCACCCGGCCAGCAACCGGGTGTCCAGCACCACGGCCCCCTTCCCCGTCACCAGGTGCAGATCCGGACCGGCGGCGGCCACCAGCTCCCCGCTCACCGCGCCCCCGGCGACCAGCTCGCTCACCTCCCCCACGGCGGCCGGCGCCCCCCTCAGCCCGAACACCCCGACGTGATCGACCGGCCGGAAGGGCTCACGGGCGAGCGACTCCGGCCATCCGCCCAGGCCGACCGCCCGCGCGTGCAACTCGGCGATCTCGGCCGCACGTTCCCCCTCCCCGTCCGGCAGGGCCGTCCGTGCCGCGCGCTTGTCGGCGTAGGGGATGCGGTCGGGCACGCCGAGCGCGGCGCGCAGCAGCTCCTCGGTGCGCCGCGCCGCCATCAGCGGCCCGGTCCCCAGCGGGCTGAAGCAGACCGCCCCCTGCTCCAGCAGCCGCGCCGGACCCCGCTCCACCGCGGTGATCCCCACCTTGGCCATCCCGGGCCCGAACCACGCCAGATACACGCGGTAGGGCCGCGGGTCGTCCGCGAGGGTGTCGGCGGCCACCGAGTGCGCCCGGTCCAGCCGGGCGCACTCCTCGCACCGTGCCCCCGTGCGCCGCGCCGGCACCGCCGCAGCGAGCGGACACGCATGCCCCCGTGCTCCCGCACATGTCCGCACGCCCCCTTCCGCGACCCCGAAGGCCACCCGTTTCCCCCAGGTCAGCGCACTGCGCCGGCCGCCCTCCCACACCAGCACGGGACCGTCGGCCGACCACCGCAGCCCCGAGCACCTCCATGCCCGTCCCATCCCTGCCGAGACTAGAGGCCACCACTGACATCGGTGGGGGTACGCAGGTTCCGGCCCGGCCCGGCCCGGCAGTTCAGCGGCCGGGCCGTCCGGCGCCCACGGGATCCGCGCTCCGCGCACCGCTCCTCCGGTTCGTGCGCGCGAACGCGGTGACGGCGAACCACCTGGAGAAGCACTGCCCCGCGGACCGGCACAGCACGCGGCGTGGGATCCGGGGAAAGGCGGACCCCGGAAAAGGTACGGAAAAACGCCCCCGGAATTCCACCGACAGCAGCCGGTGAAATACCTGCGCAATTCATTCCCTCCCGCGCGCTGCGACGTACCCGCTCTCCTCCCCCACGGGCGGCGCTCCAGGAGGCACCGGGCCCTCGAAACCGGCGGCGCATCCCGCCCGGCGCGCCCCGGGCCGGAGCGGACCGCGCCCACATCCCCACGCGACTGTGACATAAGACACAGAGAAAAGCGGGCATCCTGAACAACCATCCCCATTCGCCCCTTTCCCGTAGAGGAATCCTCCCGGAGGGAACCACAGGACGATCGAAAAGACCGGCCCCGCCTTCTCCTGCACCCTAAGCTCGGTAAATAGCCGGGCGCGCTGCTCCTGCCCTCGCTTTTCAGCGGCCCTTCTCCTCACCTCCCGTCAAGGAAGGCCTTCAGTGAAGCTCTGCCGTTCCCTCGCCGTGGCCGCCGCCGTCGCGGTGACCACGCCCGTCGCGCTGTTCACCGCGACTCCGGCCCTCGCGGCCGGGACGTCCGCGGAGCAGACGCAGCACCAGCCGACGTACGCGGAGCTGGTCAAGGCCGCCGCCGACGCGAAGAAGGCGTACGAGGAAGCCGTCATCGCCAAGGAGGAGGGGCAGAAGGAGGTCGAGGCCACCTTGGACGCCCTGGACTCCGACACGCACCCGCTCAAGGCGGCCACGATCACCGCGGACAAGGCGGCCGAGAAGGCGGCCGGTGCCGAGAAGGCGGCCGAGCAGGCCGTCACGGACGCCGAGGCCAAGCTCGAAGCAGCCCAGAGCGAGGCCGAGACGGCCGAGGCACGGCAAGCCCTCGAAACCGCCGAGAGCGATCTGGCGAAGGCGCTCGAGGCCAGGCAGAAGGCCGACGCCACGGCCAAGGAGGCACGCACCGCGCTGGACGACGCCAGGGTGGCGGCCGTCCGCAAGTACAGCGCGGTCCAGGCCGCCTACGACAAGGCCCTCAAGGCCAAGAAAACCGCCGAGGCGGCACTGGCCACCGCCGAGGAGTGTGTCCGCGAGAACGGACTGACCTCCCTCGCGGTGGGACTGCCGTCCGAGGTCGTCGCCGGGACCACCGTCGATTTCACCCTGCGCGTGGCCAACGGAACCGATCGCACGCTGACGGTGGATCCCCTGGCGTTCGTCCAGGTGGACAGCGAACACCAGGGCCAGGACAGCGACCTGAAGGTGGAATGGTCCAACGGCTCGGGCTGGCAGCCCCTCGACGGCACCGAGCCCGAGCACATCGCGCACATCGACGTCATGAAGCCGGGCGAGAAGAGCGACGTGAAGCTGCGGATGAAGGCCGGCTCCGTGGTCCGGGCCACCGATGCCTTCGCCCTGTTCGCCAGTGACGCCTCCGACGCCCACAACCCGTGTGTCCTGGGCCCGATGACGCGCTACGACTTCATGCTGCTGCCCCCGGGCAGCAAGCCCGGCCCGGCCGACGAGGCGAAGCCCGGTCAGGCCGGCGGGGACGACGAGCGGCCGGCCGCTCCGAAGCCCACCACGAGTGCGGGCCCCTCCGCGCAGGGCGGCGCGGCCAGGCAGACGGTGGCCACCGGAACCACCACCGGCGGCAGCCTCGCCGAGACCGGTACGTCGTCCGCGATGGCACCGCTCGGTCTCGCGAGCGCCGTCACCGTCGTGCTCGGCGCCGGAACGGTTCTCGCCGTACGCCGCCGCAGGGCCGCGGACAACGCCTGACCGCGCGGGGTGCCGGACCACGGTCCGGCGCCCCGCCGCCCACGGAACCACACGAGCAGGGCCGGCTCCCCCGACGGCCTCCCGGGTCGCCACCGGCAGGGTGACGATCACCGAGTGCCTGACGCACCGGCCGGCGAAGGCAGGGCCCGCCGGCCGGCCCGCGCCACATGCCCGGGGATGTCCTCAGGGGCTGCCTCGGAACCGCTGACCGACGCGGTTCCGGTTCCGTGAGGGACGGCGAAGCCGCTCGGCCGCCTGCCGGACCGGGGGTGACGGACCGTCCCTTCAGGACCTATCCCATGCTCTTGGCGCCGTCGATGGACTCGCGGATGATGTCGGCGTGGCCGGCGTGCTGCGCGGTCTCGGAAACGATGTGCATCAGCACCCGGCGGGCCGACCACTGCGCACCGGGTTCGAACCAGGGGGCCTTCGGCAGCGGCCACGCGGCGTCCAGGTCGGGCAGAGCGGCCACCAGCTCGTCGGTCCGGCGAGCCACTTCCGCGTAGTCGGCCAGCACCCCGGCCAGCGTCTCCCCCGGCAGCAGCCGGAACCCGTCCGCCCGGCGCGCCCAGTCGGCGTCGGTCATCGCCGTGAAGTCCGGCATGGCCGACGGACCGTTCAGGATGAAGTCCCCCCAGCCCCGTTCGACCTGTGTGACGTGCTTGATCAGACCGCCCAGGCACAACTCGCTGGCGGTGGTCCGCAGACGGGCCTGCTCGTCGGTGAGGTCACGGGTCGTGAAACGCAGGAAATGACGGTGCTTGGCCAGTGCTTCGAGCCATTCGGCCCGCTCACCGGTGGCGGCCGGGCGCTCGCCCAGGTCGCGGGTGGTCGACTCGTTACCGGTCATGATCTCCGCCTTTCGGTGTTCCTGTTCCTTCGGCCGGGACCACGCTAGAGATTATCTAGGTCGGAACGCGTCCTAGTTCCGCGGACCCGTGGGCGGGCTGACGGCCGGGACCTGGACGACGACAGCGCGGCCGGCGTGCCGTGGCCGCCTGGGACGCCCCGCGCTCACCGCCCGGAACGGTCGCCGTCAGGAGAAACACCAGAGGCCCCGTGGATCACCCCACGGGGCCTCTGGTCCGGTGTGCACCCGGCAGGATTCGAACCTGCAACTTTTTGTTCCGTAGCTCTACAGAGATCAGCCGATCGCGGTCATACCGATCGCACCACGACCAGGCAGGGCCACCACAGAACAGGGGCGGCTGCTGAGGTTGCTGGACTGCAAGCACCCTTGCCCACGCGTCACTGGGGAACGGTCAGCGCAGAGCAGCAAGGACAGCCCCGATCCCCGTGAGCAGAGAACCGATGCCGACCAAGATCGCTGCGAGCGAGCGGCTGTTGACGCCTCGACCTGGGTCACTACGCTCGGGCTCGGTAGGGATTTCAGGCATCGTCGTGAAGCCTCCTTACTGTCGGCTGCCCACTTGGGCTTGTGCCAGCCATGCCCCGCCCCATGTGTCTTGCCGGACTGGGGCGGGGCTCGTACGGCAAGTGAACGTAGCAGCGAGCGCCAACCGGCCAGTCCCCCTGCACGTCGGATTCAGATCTTGTCGCGCCTCTTGCGGGACCGCTCCAAAAACAAAGCCAAGGAGAGTCACGAGGACAGATAAAGCTTGCTGAGCTGTCTATATGCTGCTGGCATATGCCCAACGCGTGCAGAAGCAATGAGTGCACATATGCTATTTCCATACTCTTCAGCAGGGTAAATCTCACAAAGCTACGCATATCTCACTTCAAGCGAGATCTGAAGGTTGGCTGAAAAGCGCCACGCTCGGCTGGACAGCAGGGGCCGCCGCTTCCCCGTGAAATGCGTGTCCCAGACACAGCGGGTATTCCCCTTCGCATCGGGTACCAGCGACTGACCTGCTCCGGACCACCTCGCCGAGTGCGCACCCTGACAGAGAACTGTGCTCCCACACGTTTTCCAACTGTGGTGGTGGAGTGGTGGGCCGAGTCTGGGGGCGTTCACCTGCGTTCATGGACGGCCGGCCGTGAGAGCGGCTACCGGCTTCCGTCCCGGTTGCACGACCGTGAACGGCGCTGAATGGGACGGAAACCGAGACCGGACCGAGCCGGGCGAACGCTGAGACCGTTCAGCGCATTCTTCGAAAGGCCCCATGCTGTGGGTGCTGTAGGTCACACTGGGTGCCCGGTTAAGCCAAGGGAGCCATGAGCAGCCCCACATCAACGCGCCCATCCAAGCTCGCATGTACGCGAACACACTGCACAAGGTGATCTGGGTCGTTGTGGTCGTGGCGTCGGCCGGCCTTCTTGCCCCGTCCCTGTTTTTCATCGCCGTCAAGAAGCGTGTCGTCAGCATGGCCGTGCCAGCTGTGTACGCGGTGATCGGGACTGCTGCACGAACAGGTGACAGCGGGGTTTATCAGCCAGGGCTGCGGGTGGGGTCATGATGGTCTCGTACTCGATCGAGGTCAATCGGGCGAGGCGTCTCTGACGTCGGCGTCGGTGGTAGGTGCGCTCGATCCAGGTGACGATCGCGATCCTCAGTTCCTGGCGGGTGGCCCAGGCACGGAGGTCGAGGACGTTCTTCTGCAGCAGCGCGAAGAAGCTCTCCACGGCTGCGTTGTCGCCGGCCGCACCGACTCCCCCCATCGACCCGATCATGCTGTGACGTGCGAGAACGGCAACGAACTTCCGGGAGCGAAATTGCGACCCGCGGTCGGAATGAACGATGCATCCGGCGACCTGACCTCGACGGGCGACGGCGGAGTCCAGGGCCCTGACGGCGAGACTGGACTTCATCCGGGTGCCGATGGAGTAGCCCACGATGCGGCCCGAGAAGACATCCTTGACCGCGTACAGGTACAACTTGCCTTCTTCGATTGCGTGTTCGGTGATGTCCGTGAGCCATAGCCGGTTCGGGGCGCCGGCGGTGAAGTCGCGCCGGATCCGGTCGTCGTGGACCGGTGGGCCGACCTTGGCGTTCCTGCCGCGGCACCGTCGCTTGCCGAAGACGCTCCACCAGCGGTTGTCGCGGCAGATACGCCAGGCGGTCCGCCCGGCCATCGCCTCACCGGCCGCCCGGGCTTCGTCGAGGAGGAAGCGGTGGCCGAACTCCGGGTCGTCGCAGTGCGCGTCGAACAGGGCGTTGGCCCGGTATGCCTTGGCCGTCTCGGCGTCGGTGACCGGAAAGGCCAGCCACCGGTAGCAGGGCCGGCGGGCCAGCCCGAGCACCCGGCACGTCACCGCCACCGGCACCCGGTGAGGGGCAGCGGCTGCGGCCAGCCCGCGGACGAGCGGGTACATCATCTTCCCGGCGGATTCGCCTGCGACAGATACGCCGCAGCCCTCCGAAGAACCCCGTTCTCCTGCTCCAGCAGCCCGATCCGTTTACGGGCCTCGCGCAGCTCGGCCGACTCACCCGACGCTGCTGCGGGCCCGGCGCCCTCGTCGGTGTCGGCACGGCGCAGCCACTTCGACAGCGTGATCGGGTGGACGCCGAAGTCGGCGGCGATCTGTTCCAGCGTGACGCCGGGCTCACGGTTGCGCGCGACCCGCACGACGTCTTTAGACCGTGTCCTATGTGGTGAGGCGGAGAAGTCGTTTGTAGCAGCAGAGGGCGGCTGCGAGGCCGAGGAAGGCCAGGTAGTTGCGGGAATCGTGCTCGTAGCGGGGGCTGAGTCGGCGGTAGCCGGACAGCCACGACATGGTGCGCTCGATGACCCAGCGGCGGCCCGATCGTTCGCCGGACTCGATGCCTTTGCGCGCGATCCGTACTCCGATGCGTTTGCCGCGTAACCATTTCCGCAGGTCGGCGCGGTCGTAGGCTTTGTCCGCGTGGAGGCGCTGGGGCTTGAAGTGGCGGCCGCGGTGGGGGTCGTGTCTCGTTTGGTGACCCTCGACCATGGGCTTCAGCCCTTCGCTGTCGTGGGTGTTGCCGGCCGAGACGCCGACGAGGAGGGGCAGCCCGTTCGCGTCCGACAGGACGTGCATCCTGGAACCCGGCTTGCCCCGGTCCACGGGGCTCGGACCTGTGTGCTCGCCCCTTTTTCAGCCCTGACGTGGGCGGTGTCCAGGACGATGCGGGTGACGTCGATGAGGCCGGCGTCGTCGAGCCGGTGCAGCACGGCCTCGTGCAACCGCCCCCAGAGGCCGGCTCTGGACCAGATCAGGAACCGGCGATGGGCGGTCGACTTCGAGACACCGAAGCAGGGCGGCAGTTGGCGCCAGGCGCAGCCGCTGACCAGCACGTAGATGATCGCGGCGAACAGCGTCTCATCAGGCGTGTCCCGCGTCCCGCCGCCCTGCGGCCGCACCCTCGAGGGCGGGATGAGCGGCTTCGCGATCTCCCACAGCCCGTCCGGAACAACCCAACTCCACGTGCCCCGCCCCATACCGAGGTCAACGACGCCTCACCACATAGGACGCGGTCTAAGCGCTTGCTCAGCCTATGTCAGTCGAAGTTACTCATCGGTCACCCGGTCTGTCCAGAGTCCGAGTCTGTGATCCAGCGCCCTTCGGCGGAGTCGTGCACGTACGCCGGCCTCCCCCTGGTCCCGCTCGTGCGGAACGGCTTCCCGCCGTCCGTGATCCGCACCGTCCCCGTACGGCCCCCGGCGCTCCACTCCAGCTCCAGGTACCAGCGGCAGTCGCAGCCCGCCGTCCGCGCCGAGACCAGCAGCTCCTCGGGGTCGGAGGAGGTGACCTTGTACGGGAAGGAGACGGCCGGGATCTTCCGGACCTCGGCGCCGGAGGCGTCAAGGCCGTCGACGGGCCTCGCGAGCGGGCGCGGCCGGTCGAGGTCCACGGCGAAGTGGCGCGGGGTGACGGCGCCGCCACAGCCGTTGTCCATCCGGTACGCGTTCCACGGCAGCGGCGCGGCGCGGTCGACCACGCGCACGTGCAGGGCATGGAGGACGACGGCGTCGGACGGCGACCGGCCCTGGACCGTGATCCGCACCAGCGCCTCCCCGCCGTTCACGGCACCGTGCGTCCCGGCCCACGCCCCGGAGTCGGCCGCGACCGGCGGCGGGGCGACCGCGCGGGGGGCCCGGTCCACGAGGTAGGTGTGCCCGCAGCCGCCTTCCCAGAGCTGGGAACCGATGCTCCAGGTGAAGGGGAGGGGGGCCGCGGTCCGCCCCGGAGCGGTTGAAGCGGGAGCGGGGGCGGAAGCCGTACGGGTGGGGTGGCCGAGCAGGGCAGCGGCGAGGGCGAGCACGACGAGGGCGACGGCAGCGGCGACGAGGAGAGGAGCGGGGGCGCCACGACGGGGGCGGGCGCGGGGCGCCTCCGGCGCGGACGGATCCGCGGCGGACGGGTCCGGCGCGGTCGGGTCCGGGGCGGGGCCGGGGCCCGGTTCCGGCGCGGACGGTTCCGGGTTCGATTCCGGCGCGGCCGGCACGGCCGGCACAGGCGTGGGCGCGGGCGAGGCCGCTCGGCGGCGGGCGCGGTCCGCCTCCGTCCAGGCCGCCTCCAGGGCCCGCCGTTCCTCCTCGTCCGCCCCGCACAGCAGGGCGAGGCGGTCGACCACGGTGAACTCCTCCGGGACGGTCGCGCCCGAGCAGTAGCGGTGGAGGGTGGACGCGCTGACGCTCAGCCGCCGGCCCAGCGCCTCGTAACTCCTCCCGTCCCGCGCCTTCAGCGCGCGCACGAGCCCCGCGAACTCCTCGACGGCGGCGTCCTTCGGCATTCCATCCCCCTCAACCCTGCGTCCCATCCTTCACGTCCTTGCACGTCAGCGGGGGTGGAATGGTTCCGGGACGGCTGGTGGGCGCGTGATCGTTGCAGCCGGCGGGCGCCGGCCCCACGCTGGTTGAGCACTGACCGAACGAACGACCCGACGGGGGATCCACCACCATGAACAAGCTCCGCACCGCACTCGCCACCGCAGCCGCTGCCGCACTGGGTTTCGCGGCCCTCGCCACAGACCCGGCGCAGGCCGCTGCCCAGCCCGCCTTCCTCGCCGCCTCCCAGATGCCGCCGTCGTCGACGCCGTGGACCGCCACCCAGGTCTTCACCGGCGTCCCGGAGAACGGCGGCGTCCTCTGCGCCCCGTACAAGATCCCGGCGCAGAACACCCGCTACCGCGAGTTCAGCACCGAGCTCGACACCAACGGCGTCCAGGTCACCACCGTCGCCCGTACCGAGGCCGACGCCGTGAAGCTGGTCGACACCCTCCGCGGGGCCCTCGCCGGCTGCGGCCCCCTGCTGGAGCAGCAGAACCCGGGCCTGCAGGCCGTCAGCGCCTCCCACGGCAAGCTCGCCGTCGAGGAGGGCGCCTGGGTCTACAGCCTGGACACCGCTGACCCGCAGATCGGCATCTCCGACATCCACCTGTTCTCCGTCGGCCGCGACGGCCGCACCGTCACCCTCGTCCGCTGGGGCCAGATGGGCGACCTCGAGGACGCCCCGCTGACCGCCTTCCGCACCACGACGAAGACCGCCGTCAACAAGCTCCACTGACCCGGGGGCTCCCCCGAGGGCTGACCACAGCTCGACAGCGGCGCGGCCGGAACCCGGGCGCGCCGCTGTCGTGCCCACCTGCTCCGCCGGCGGCGACCACTTCCTGGCCTTCACCAGCATCGCCTGCACCCTCATCTGCTACCGCAGACTCGCCAAATGAGATGGTCTCGGAACACCCGGCACACGTGCAGCTCGCTCCTGGTCGCTCTCAAGGTGCATCCGAAGGTGGCGCAGCGCATCCTGCGGCACTCGCAGATCGCGATGACGATGGAGGTCTACACCGAGGCGAGCGAAGAGGAGGTGCGAGCGGCGCGCGGCAAGCTGTCCGAGACGATGGGCGGGAGCGGCACCGAAAATCGGTGTCTGTCGCTGTACTTCGCTGCTGTACGGCCCGGAAACGCCGAAGGCCCCGGATCACTCCGGGGCCTTCGATCTGTGTGCACTCGGCAGGATTCGAACCTGCAACCTTCTGATCCGTAGTCAGATGCTCTATCCGTTAAGCTACGAGTGCTTGTCTCTTCAGTTTTCTCGCCGCTCCCGGCCCTTTCGGCCCGCTCGCGGCGACAGGAAGAACATTACATGACTGCCGCCGTCATGTGAAATCCGTTCGGCCTACCCCTTGTGACCTGCGAAAACAACAGATCTGACGGTGAGACGACGACGAAGCCCCGGCCGCGGGGCCGGGGCTTCGTGATCTGTGCGGAGGCGGAGGGATTTGAACCCTCGATGGGCTTTAAGGCCCAAACCGCATTAGCAGTGCGGCGCCATAGACCGGACTAGGCGACGCCTCCATGCACAACCCTCACGCGAGCGTGAGCGGGTGGTGCGTGCCGATGATGACACAACCGTGTGGGGTGTCACCAATCGCCCCCCACGGTACTAGGCGGGGAGCCCGCAGGGCAAAGCCCTTCCGGCCGCCACGTCGTCGTGGCGCAACGTTCCGCGCCGTGGCGCGTTGGGCAGGTCATGACGCAGATCACCGCTTCCGGCACCTCCCGGCCCGCTCCCCGGACCACCGCCCGGCCGGCCCTGCGGCGGCTCGTCGTCGCTGCCGCCGCCTCCGTCGCCTCCCTCGCGTCGCTGTCCGTGTCGCTCCCGGTGGCGTACGCGCAGCACGCGCCGCCGCACGGGGACCGTCTCGTCGTCACCGTGCGGGACGCGGGCGGCGGGGCGGACGGAACGTACGAGGTGCGCTGCCGGCCCAGTGGCGGCAGCCATCCCGACCCGGCCGGGGCCTGTGCCGCCGTGGAGCGGAACACGCGGTGGGGGGAGGAGGCCTTCGCCCCGCCGCCGCGGGACGCCGCCTGCACCCTGCAGTACGGCGGGCCCGCCACCGCCCGTGTCACCGGCACCTGGGCCGGCCGTCCCGTCGACGCCACGTACGACCGCGTGAACGGCTGCGCGATCGCCCGCTGGGACCGGCTCGTCCCGCTGCTGCCCGAGCCCCGCTCCGCGAGGCACCCGTGAGGCGTCCGTGGGGGAAGAGCGGGAGCGCGCGGGAGCGCGTGTCGGCGAGTCGGGGCACAGGGGGCGTAAAGGTCCCGCGGAGCTTCGGGCGGCGTCGGTGCAGGCAGTCGCGGGTTCCGGGGCCACCGGGTGTCACATCGCCGTCATTTCCTCGTGCGACCTTCGTCCCATCCGGCGTCGCTGGCGCAACCCCAGCCCTTAGACTCCCTCGCGTGACACGCTGCGGGCAGGTTGGCAAGATGGCCCGAGCGGTCGGCACATCGCGGTAACAGGGAGGAAGCGTCTCGTGAGCAGCAGGCCATCCCGAGGCGCTGCTCGCCTCGCAGCCATACTGGACGCGCTTCCCGATGCGCTGGTGCTGGTCAACGCCAACGGAACGGTCGTCAACGCCAACACCATCGCCCTGGAGGCCTTCGAGACCCCGGGCACGGCGCTGGTGGGGCGGGGGCTGCTGGACCTGCTGCCGCAGTTCGACTCCAAGCTCATCCCGGGGTCCATGCGGCGGCCCGACCACATCGACCCCCGCGCGCGCACCAAGCCGACCCGGATGATCGCCCGGCGGACCGACGGGACCGAGTTCCCGGTCGAGGTCACCAGTGCGAATCTGGAAAACGGCCAGCAGGCCTACGACAGTTACGGATACACCGCCGACGAACTGCTGATGCTCGTCGTCCGCGACCTGTCGGGCACGGTCGACACCGAGGCGGAGCTCGCACGTTCGCAGCGGCAGACCGAGATGATCCTGCGCGCCGCCTCCGAGGGCGTCGTCGGGACCGACACCGACGGACGGATCGTCCTGGTCAACCCGGCCGCCGCCCAGATCCTGGGCTACCGGGCCGGCGAACTCGGCGGGCGCGAGCTGCACACGCTCGTCCTGCACTCCCGCGCCGACGGCTCCCCCTTCCCGTACGACGAGTCCCCGCTCGCCGACACCCTGCGCTCCGGGCGCAAGCACCGGGTGCGCGGGCAGGTGGTGTACGCCAAGAACGGCGACAAGCTGCCGGTCGACCTGACGACCGCGCCGGTGCGCGACGGCGACCAGCTCGTCGGCGCCGTCATGACCTTCACCGACCGGCGGTCCTACGACGCGCTGGTCGAGGAGAAGGAGGAGGCCGAGCAGCGGCACGCCGAGGAGCTGGAGCGGCTCGCCGAGGAACACTCCGCCGAGCTCACCGCCCTGCGCCAGAGCCATGTCACCGAGCTGGCGGAGCTGCGCGAGCGGCACGCGGAGGAACTCGGCGCCAACGAGGAGCGGTACGCCGCCCTCGGTGAGCGGGAGAAGGACCGCTACGAGGCCCTCGCCGCCCGGCACGAACAGCTGCTCACCCTGCTCGGACAGTCCTTGCGGGGCCCGCTGGAGGAACTGCGCCGCGAACTGTCCGCGCTGGCCGCCGACGACGCCGGACAGCTGTGGCCCGAGGCCAACCAGGTGCTCCACCACCTGTCGGCCGGCTATGCCCGGATCACCACCCTCATCGACAACGTCCTCGGCTACCAGCGGCTCGACGTCGGGACCGAGCAGGTGATCCGGACGAAGGCGATGCTCGACGCCGTCGTCGCCGCCGGGGTCGACGGGGCCGTGGAGCTCATCGGCCCCGGGCGGGTCCAGTTTGCCGTGCACGCGCCGCCCATCGAGGCCGAGGTCGACCCGCGGCTGCTCGCGACGGCCCTCGCCCATCTCGTCGCGGATGTCGCGGGCGTCGACTCGACCGGCAACACGCCGGTGTCGGCCGGCGGTTACCTGGACAACACCGTGGTGGTCGCGGCGGCGCAGCGCGGTGAGGTCGTACGCATCGAGGTGCGCGGGCCGTACAGCGGCGGCGATCCGGTGCACGAGCCGATCGTGCGCGGGATCGTCCGGGCGCACGGCGGTGTGCTCCAGACGCACGAGGTGCCGGGCATGAGCGGCAGCGCGTTCGTCCTCGAGGTGCCGATCGGGGGCGGGGCGGGAGCCGTCCCGGCCGTCGAGGCGCCCGCCGCGGTGCCGGCCACGGCGCCGCCGGCCGGGGAGACCGCGTTCGCCGATGCCACCGATGCCACCGATGCCACCGATGCCGTTGATGCGGCTGATGCGGGCGAACCGGTCGCCGGTGGCGGGCGGCGGCGGGCACGGAGGGCCTCCGTCGACGCCTTCCTGGACAGCGAGGTGCAGGGCGCGAACGACGGCACGAAGGCCGCTCCCACCGGCCGGCGCAGGCGCCGGGCGGCTGCCGCCGAGCCCGCGCAGCCACAGCTTCCGGCTCAGACGTCCGGCGAGGGCGCGACGACGGCGTCCGGCGGTACCGGGCGGCGGCGTGGCCGGCCGGCCGAGGACGCGGCGGCCGGTGGTGCGGGTGTGATGGGCGCGGAGGTCGAGCTGGCCGGTGCCGCCGGTGCCGGGGTGTCCGAGGGTGCGGTCGTCACCGCCGCCGAGCATGCGGCGGGGGCCGCCGCGTCGAACACGGGGCTGGGCGGGACCGTACCGCCGCAGGGGATGCCCGCACCGGCCGGGCGGCCCGTGCGGACCGGGTCCGGCGAACAGCACGCGCTGCCGCCGGCGCTGCCCGCGCCGGCCGGTGCGTCCGGGGCCGAGGCGCAGGTTCGTGTTCCGGCCCAGGCGGCGGGGCAGTCGGAGGCACCGGAGCGGCGCCGGCGTGCGCTGGCCGCCGCCACCGAGCGGGCGGCGGCGCAGGAGGCCGCGCCCCGTACGGTGTTCGCGCTGCCGCCGGCCGAGGCGGACCAGGGACAGCAGGCCCCACAGACCGGGCAGGCCGGGCAGGCCGCGCGGGCGGGCGGGGCGGGGGCCGTCGCGTCCGGTGACGCGCTGGTCGACCACGGCCGCCATGACGCCGTTCCGCACGACCAGGCCGACGATCACACCCCGCCGCAGCCGCATCCGACCAGCGCGCCGACGGGCCGCCGCCGACGGGCCGCCGCCCGGGCGGCGGAAGTGGAGGCGGAGGTGGAGGTGGAGCAGGCGCCGGCTGCTCAGCCACCGGCTGTTCAGGCGCCGGCCCTCCGGGCACCGGCTGCTCCGGTGGCCCCGGTCGCCCCTGTCGCCCCGGCACCGTGGGGGGCGGTGCCTCCGCAGGGCGCTCCGGTCCCGCCGCAGGGAGCTCCCGTTCCCCCGCCAGGCGCCGCCGTGCCACCGCAGGGCGCACCGGTCCCGCCGCAAGGTGTCCCCGCATCACCGCAGGGCACACCCGTCCCACCGGCCGCCGCTGTGCCCCCGCAGGACGCACCGGTTCCCCCGCAGGGCACCCCCATCCCCCCGCAGGGCGCACCGGTCCCGCCGCAGGGTGCCCCCGTTCCTCCGTCAGGCGCCGCCGTGCCGCCGCAGGGCGCCCACGTCCCGGCACCAGGCACCCCCCTCTCTCCGCAGGGCGCACCGGTCCCGCCGCAAGGTGTCCCCGCATCACCGCAGGGCACACCCGTCCCACCGGCCGCCGCTGTGCCCCCGCAGGGCGCACCGGTTCCCCCGCAGGGCACCCCCATCCCCCCGCAGGGCGCACCGGTTCCCCCGCAGGGCGCCCCCGTCCCCCCTCCAGGCCACGGTGAGGCGCAGGTTCGGCGGCCCGTCGCTCAGCCGCTGCCCGCCGAGGCCGCGCCCGGGCGGGGCGCCCCGGCGGACGGCACTCCGGCTCCGCAGCAGTGGCCCGCCGCCGGTGACACCTCCGGTGCCGGTATGCCCGTGCCGCCGGCTCGGACCCCGCCGCAGCCGACCCCGGCCGCCGGCACCCCGCTGCCGCCCGAGGACGCGTCGGCGCAACGGGCCGCTCAGCCGTTGCCCGCGGAGGCCGCGGCACCGGTGGATCCGGACTCGACGCAGGGACGGGCGATCAGCGTGCGGACGCTGGGACAGGGCGTGCCGTTCAACCGGCAGGCCGCCCAGGTCCAGCAGCCCCTGCCGTCGGCCACGCCTCCCCCGCACCAGCCGGGCGGCTCCGGCCGGCGCCGCAAGCTCGGTACGCGTCCCGATCCGGCCGCGGGCGACGAGCAGGGCGCGCGCCCGCACCCGTCGGCCGAGCCGGTGCCCGCCCACGCCCCGGCCCCGGCCCAGCGGCAGGACCGGACACCGGCCCCGGCGCTCGCCCAGCCACCGGCCCCGGCGCAGGCGCAGCCCCAGCCGGCGCAACCGCAGCACTCGGCCGCGGCCCCGCCCCGCCTCACGCCGGCGACCGAGGGCACCGGGCGTTCGTACGCCATAGGGGCGCCCGACGCGGATGCCGCCGAGGGACCCGAACCGCTGGACGGTCCGGGCGGGGCCGTCGAGGTGGCCGACACCCCGCGTCCGCAGCCGATGGACGACGAACTGCCGCCCGAGCCGCTGGACAACCCGCGCCGGCTGCTGGTGTGGCCCGCGCCGGACGTCTCCACCCAGCAGGCGCTGAGCGACCGCGGCTACCGTCCGGTGATCGTGCACTCGCGCGAGGAGGTCGACGCGCAGATCGCGGCCTTCCCCGCCGCGCTGTTCGTGGACCCGCTGACCGGGCCGATCACCCGTACCGCGCTCCAGTCGCTGCGTCAGGCGGCGGTGGCCGCCGAGGTGCCGGTGCTCGTCACGGCCGGGCTCGGGCAGGCCTCGCGCGACGCCGCGTACGGCGCCGATCCCGCCGTACTGCTGAAGGCGCTCGCGCCGCGCGACAGCGAGCAGCATCCGCCGCGGGTGCTGCTGATCGAGGAGCACGCGGAGATCGCGCTGGCGCTGACCGCCACGCTGGAACGGCGCGGGATGCAGGTCGCGCGGGCGGCGAGCGACGCCGACGCGGTGGCGCTGGCGGGGCAGTTCCGGCCGAACCTGGTCGTGATGGACCTCATGCAGATGCAGCGCCGCCAGGCCGGACCCGCCGGAATCATCGACTGGCTGCGGGCCAACGGGCAGCTCACCCGTACCCCTCTGGTCGTCTACACGGCCTCCGTCGGCCAGGCGGACCTGCCGAGGCTGGCCTCCGGCGAGACGGTGCTGTTCCTCGCGGAGCGGTCCACCGCCGACGAGGTGCAGGAGCGGATCGTCGACCTGCTCTCGCGGATCGGGACCAACTGACGGAGGCCGGCGGCAGCGTCAGCGGGCCATCAGGCGGCGGGCCGCCTCCTTCACCGACGCGCGCAGCCGGGCCTGGTCCCCGGCCGTGTCGCCGGACAGGATGCGGCGCATCTGCGGGACGACGGTCGCCCAGTTGGTCAGCGCGGTCAGCAGGACCAGCAGATCGCCCGCGGGGATGGCGTCGGTGACGACGCCGCGGTCCTGGCCGTCCTCGAGGAGGGCGACCTTGCGGTCGTAGTGCTCCCGGCGTCCGCTCTCGTGCGGCAGTTCGTCGGTGCCGTACTCCAGCCCCTCCCAGAAGAGCAGGCGCAGCAGTTCGGGGTGGGCGGCGTGGTGGTCCATCAGGCGGTCGACCCAGCCCCCGATGTCGTCCGGGTCGACGGGGACGGACTCGGCGAGGTCCAGCATCTTCCGCTCGAGGACGATCGCGAACAGCTCCGCCTTGTTGCCGAAGTAGGCGTAGATCAACTGCTTGTTGGCCTTCGCCTCGGCGGCTATGCGGTCGATGCGGGCGCCGGCGATGCCGTGGCGCGCGAACTCGGTGACCGCCGCCTCGAAGATGCGGGCCTTGGTGGCCTCGGGGTCCCTTGCTGCCATGGGGACAGGGTAGCGCGGCAACCAACTGTTTGGTTGACAGGGAATCCGGCAGCGGCCCAGACTGTTCCCGGAAAGCCAACCAACCGGTTAGTTGTTAGAGCAGGCTCGAAGGGGTCCCCAGCTCATGTCCTCAGCGTCCAGCACCCCGACCGCCCGACAGGGCCGCAGGTCACCGGCCGGGGACCCACCCCGGGAGGCCGGCCGGGCCCGCGGTTCCGGTCCGTTCCTCCCGCTCATCGCCGTCTGCACCGCGGTCACGGCCGCCAACATCTACCTCGCCGCCCCGCTGCTCCCCCTGCTGGCCCGCGACTTCGGCTCCACGCCGTCCGCCGTGGCCTGGATCGCCTCGGCCGCCCAGCTCGGCTACGCCGCCGGCCTGCTGTTCTTCGCCCCGCTCGGCGACACCGTCAACCGGCGCCGCCTGGTCACCGTCCTCACCCTGGTCACCGCCGCCGCCCTGGTCGCGAGCGCGGCCGCCCCCGGCGCCGGCGCACTGGGCGCCGCCGTGTTCGTCGCCTCGGCCGCGACCGTCGTGCCGCAGCTCCTGGTCCCGCTGGTCGCCGAACGCGCCCCCGCCGCACGTCGTGCCCGTCATGTCGCCGCCGTGATCGCCGGTCTGTTCACCGGCGTCGTCGCGGCCCGGGTCCTCGGTGGTCTGGCAGGGCAGGCCTTCGGCTGGCGGTGGGTGTTCGCGGGCGCGGCCGTGCTCACGCTCGCGCTGGGGATCGCCACCGCCCTCGTGCTCCCCTCCGAACGGCGCCGCCGCGACGGCTCGCTGTTCGCCGGCCTCGCCGCGCTGCCCGGACTGCTGCGCCGCTCGCCCGACCTGTGGCGGGCGTCGGTGCGGCAGGCGGGCATGTTCGGCGCGTGGAGCGCCCTGTGGACCTCGCTCGCGCTGCTGCTGACCGGCCCGGCCTACGGCCTGTCCACCGCCACCGCCGGGCTCTTCGGCCTCTTCGGGCTGGTGGCGAGCGCGGTGGCGCCGCTGGCGGGCGGGCTGGTCGACCGTTTCGGCGCCGCGCGCGTCGTGCGGGGGGCGTATCTGCTCGCGGCCGTCTCCGTGCCGCTGTTCTGGCTGGGCGGGCGGGTCGTCTGGGCCCTGTGCGTCGCCGCGGTCGCCGTCCACGCGGCCCTGGTCGCCTCCCACGTCGCCAACCAGACCCTCGCCCTGACCACCACCTCCAGCCCGGCCACCGGCAACACCGCCTACGTCGTCTCCGGCTTCGCCGGCGGCGCCGCCGCCTCGGCCCTCGCGGGCACCGCCTTCGCCCACTTCGGCTGGGGCGGGGTCTCGGCGGTGGCGGGCGTGTGGCTCGCGCTGGGCTGGGGCAGCACGGCGGTGCGACGGGGACGCGGATGAGGTCCTCGCCCCTCGTCGGGCGCCGGTGACGACGGCGGCGCCGGGCGGCGAGGAGGTCCCCTCGCCGCCCGGCGCCCGTGTCCGTGTCGTACGGCGCGTCGCAGGGCGTGCCCCACGGCAGGTCAGAGTCGGGTGACGTCCAGCTCCCCCTCGGCGTACCGCCTGCGCAGTACCTTCTTGTCGAACTTGCCCACGCTCGTCTTCGGCACCGACTCGATCACCGTCCACCGCTCGGGCAGCTGCCACTTGGCGATCCCGCCCTCCTCCTGGAGGAAGGCGCGCAGGGTGGTGAAGTCGGCGGTGGAGCCCTCCTTGAGGACGACCGTGGCCAGCGGGCGCTCGCCCCACCTGTCGTCCGGGACCGCGACCACGGCGGCCTCCGCGACCTCGGGGTGCGACATCAGCGCGTTCTCCAGCTCGACGGAGGAGATCCACTCACCGCCGGACTTGATGACGTCCTTGGCCCGGTCGGTCAGGGTCAGGAAGCCGTCGGCGCTGATGGTGCCCACGTCACCCGTCTTCAGCCAGCCGTCCTCGCTGAACTTGTCGGCGGGGCGCAGGGGCGGGGCGTCGGGGCCGTTGTAGTAGGCGCCCGCGATCCACGGGCCGCGCACCTCCAGCTCGCCCGCCGACTCGCCGTCCCACGGGAGGCGCTCGCCGCCGGGGCCGGTCAGGCGGGCCTCGACGCCCGCCGGGAAGCGGCCCTGGGTCAGACGGTAGGCGAGCTCCTCCTCGGTGCCCACGGCCTGCGCCGGCGGCCGGGCGATGGTGCCGAGCGGGGACGTCTCCGTCATGCCCCAGGCGTGGCAGACCCGCATGCCCAGCTCGTCGAACGCCTCCATCAGGGACGGCGGGCAGGCGGAGCCGCCGATGGTGACCTGGGTGAGGGAGGAGACGTCGCGCGGCCTGGCGGTCAGCTCGGCGAGCAGGCCCTGCCAGATGGTGGGGACGGCGGCGGCGTGCGTCGGCCGCTCGCCCTCGATCATCTCGGCGAGCGGGGCGGGCTGCAGGAAGCGGTCCGGCATCAGCAGGTTGACGCCGGTCATGAAGGTGGCGTGCGGCAGGCCCCACGCGTTGACGTGGAACTGCGGGACCACGACCAGTGAGGTGTCCTGGTCGGTCAGGCCCATCGACTGCCCCATGTTGACCTGCATGGAGTGCAGGTAGATGGAGCGGTGGCTGTAGACGACGCCCTTGGGGTCGCCGGTGGTGCCGGAGGTGTAGCACATGGCGGCGGCGGCCCGCTCGTCCAGCTCCGGCCAGTCGTAGGCGACGGGCTGTCCGGCGAGCAGGTCCTCGTACTCGTGCACCCGCGCGGTGGCGTCCGCCAGCGCGGAACGGTCCCCGGGACCGGAGACGACCACGTGCTCCACGGTCGGCAGGTGCGGCAGCAGCGGTGCGAGCAGCGGGATCAGCGAACCGTTGACGATGATCACCCGGTCGGCGGCGTGGTTGACGATCCACGTGAGCTGCTCGGCCGGCAGACGGAGGTTCAGGGTGTGCAGGACCGCGCCCATGGAGGGGATCGCGAAGTACGCCTCGACGTGCTCGGCGTTGTTCCACATGAGGGTGGCCACCCGGTCGTCGTCCGAGACGCCGAGGTCTTCGCGCAGGGCGTGGGCCAGCTGGGCCGCGCGGGCGCCGATCTCGGCGTAGCTGCGGCGGTGCGGTTCGCCCTCACCGGTCCAGGTGGTCACCAGCGACGTCCCGTGGATCGCCGCCCCGTGCGTCAGGATCCTCGAGATCAGTAGCGGTACGTCCTGCATGGTGCTCAGCACGGCGTCCTCCTGGGCGACATCGCCTACACGTCGGTAAAGGTTGCGCTGATTCTGCGCACATACCGAGCGGTATGTCACTAGGGGGGCGGATGATCGATCATGCCCCGCCGGACGCCGGTTCCCGGGCGCCTCTCCCGGGCTCCGCTCACCTGCGGACGAGCCCCAGCTCAACGTCTTCCCGCAGCTTGCCGAGCGCCCGCGACACGGCGGACTTCACCGTGCCCACCGACACGCCGAGCACCTCGGCCGTCTGGGCCTCGCTGAGGTCCTCGTAGTACCGCAGGACGACCATCGCCCGCTGCCGCGCGGGCAGCCGCAGGACCGCCCGCCACATCGCGTCGCGCAGCGCCTGCCGCTCGGCCGGGTCGTCACCGGCCGGCACCGGGTCGGGCTCGGGCAGCTCGTCGCAGGCGAACTCGTCGACCTTGCGCTTGCGCCACTGCGAGGTCCGGGTGTTCAGCAGCGCCCGGCGCACATAGCCGTCGAGCGCCCGGTGGTCCTCTATGCGCTCCCAGGCGACGTACGTCTTGGTGAGCGCGGTCTGCAGCAGGTCCTCCGCGTCGCTCGGGTTCCCGGTCAGCGACCGGGCGGTACGCAGGAGTACCGGCTGCCGGGCCCTCATGTACGACGAGAACGACGGGTACGGGAGGGTCTGCGTCACGGGAGCAGCGGCGTTCGAAGCGCTGGTGCAGACGGGTGTGGTCATGGCTCCACGCTATGAGCGGCGCCCCGTCCGGCGGATCGGCCGCAGGTCCCGAAGGCGAATCCCCCTCAGGTTGTAGGGGTGGGGTCCGCCGCACCTCCTGAAGGTGGACGAGCGGGTGAGGGGTACTACGGGTCGGCCCCGGGGGGAAGGACACCCGAGCGGGCGGCCCGCGCCGACGCCACCGGGGTGCCCGGAGGGCCGGGACCGGGCCGGGGGGACGCCCGAGAGCGGGTCGCGGCCCGTCCCCGCATCGCGTGAACGGCGATGCCCGGACGCCGGCGGAACGGCACCGGAACGGCTGCGCGACGTACCGAAACGCCTGCGCGGCGGCACCGGAGCACCACCGCGCAGACCCCCTTGAACCCCACGAAGCACACCCACGCCTGCGGAGGGCCGTCAGCCCTCCCCCTCACCTCACCACATCGGGGTGAAGCCGATGACCACGTTGTCGTCGCCCTGGTTGACGGCCGTGAACGCGGAGCCGGTGACCTGGGCGGAGTTGCTCTCGTTCACCGCGCCGAGGCCGGTGGCCTGCTGCTGCGCGGTGGCCGAGTTGCCGAAGTTGTCGCCGCCGACCCCACTGCCGAGGGCGTCGGCCTCGGACTCGGCGGCCGTCGCGTTCGATCCGTCGTCCGCGAGGGCGCCGTTGTCCGCCGCCGCGACGCCCGTGAAGAGGACGGCCGCGAGCGGCAGCGCGGACACCGCGGCGATGACGCGGGCGGTACGGATGCGTGCCATGTTGTGTTCCTTCCAGAACCAGAGACGCACCGGCTTATGGCCGTCAGTGCGTGAAGTACGGCTGTCACCGGGGAAGTCGACCCCCCGCCCCGGCGCTGTGCACGACGTCGCGAGATCAGAGGTGCCCACCCGGTCCCCACCGAACCGCCCCGAAGTCGTCGTTAGCACGCAAGCGTGACAACAAGTCGATAAACCCCTTCACGTCTCCCGCTTCACGCGCCGCTCCGGCGGGCCCGCCGGCACGTCAAGCCCCACACGGGGCGAACCGTTCCGGCACATGCCCCGCCGATCCCTCCGCCCCGGCGCGTCGCGCCCCCTCCCTCTTCCTTTTGTCGAACACCTGTACGAAAATAGAGCCATGGCCACCACTGACCGGCAGGCCACGACGCTGGCCCTCGCGCACGCCCTGTCAGCCGCCGAACGCGGACTGGCCGTCCTCCCCCTGTCCCGGACGAAACTCCCGGCCCTGCGCTCCCCGCACCGCGACGATCCCGATCCCGTCCCCTGCCACGGCGAGTGCGGCCGCCCCGGCCACGGTGTCCACGACGCGTCCACCGACCCCGCCCGCATCCGCCGGCTGTTCGCCGCCGCGCCCACCGCCACCGGCTACGGCATCGCCTGCGGCCGGCCCCCGCACCACCTCATCGGCGTCGACCTGGACACGAAGAACGGCACGGACGCCCCGGCCGCCCTGCGGGAACTGGCCGTGCGCCACCTGTTCACGATCCCCGTCACCGTGGTCGTCGTGACGCCGAGCGGGGGCCGCCACCTGTGGCTGAGCGGCCCGCCGGACGTCGTCGTCCCGAACTCCGCGAGCCGCCTGGCCCCCGGCATCGACATCCGGGGCGCCGGCGGCTACCTGGTCGGCCCCGGTTCCCGCACCGACCACGGCACCTACACCACCGCCCCGGGCACCGCCCACCTGTCCCCGGCGGCCTGTCCGCCCGCCCTCCTGCGTCTGCTTCTCCCACCGCCCCGGGCGCACCCCCCGGCGCCGCCGCCGGCCGGCGGACACGGCCGGGGACTGGTCCAGTTCGTCCTCGCCGCGCACGAGGGCCGGCGCAACACCTGTCTGTTCTGGGCGGCCTGCCGCGCCTACGAGGACGGCATCGGCCCCGCCCTGGTGGAGCCCTTGGTGGACGCGGCCCGCACCACGGGTCTGTCCGAACGCGAGGCCCGCGCGACGATCGCCTCGGCCGCGCGCATGACGGGCCACCACCCCTGCCCCCCGCCCCCTCCCCGCCCTCGCCCTCCACTCCCACAGAAAACCGAAAGACCCAGATGCACCACGGCTCTAGAGTGCCGACCATGGCACTCGCCCGCGCCGTCCTCGCCTCCGGCCGCTCCGTCGACCTCACCGAGCTGCGGATGTCGTCGACGTACGGCGGGCTGCTGGAGGGCTACCCCTGCAAGCCCCTCAACGACCTGACGATCGACGGGCTGCTCCGCTCCGCCGCGCGCGACTTCCCCGGAGCACCGGTCCACCTGATCGCGCCCCCGCGCGAGTACCCCGACCAGTACGCGGGCGCGTTCGGCCCGGTGGAGATGCTGCCCGCCGTCTCCTGCGTCGGCAGCTTCCGCTCCGAGGCACTCGACCCGGCCCGCGACCGCTCCCTGTACCGCTCCCGCCTCACCGTGGTCTGGTTCCAGCCGACCCCGCGCCTGCCGTCGGGCTGCGACGCCGAACCCGGGCTGCGGGACGTGTGCTGGGAGCGGCTGGCCACGGACGAAGAGCTCTGACCGCCCTCACCACCGAAGGCTCCCGTATGAACACCCCTGCGCCCGCGCCCTCCGCCGCCACCCGTTCCGGACTGCTGCGCCGCCAGTTCGAACTGACCTGGTCGCTGTTCGAGTACCACCTGGAGCGGCTGGAGCCGGAGGACTTCCTGTGGGAGCCCGCTCCCCTGTGCTGGACCGTGCGCAGGTCGCCCGACGGAACCTGGGTGCCGGACTGGGCGGACACCGAGCCCGACCCCGTGCCCGTGCCCACCATCGCCTGGGTGAGCTGGCACATCGGCTGGTGGTGGAGCGTGGCCCTGGACCACGCGCGGGGCCGCCCGCCCCGGGACCGCGCCGACATCACCTGGCCCGGTGAAGGCGCGCCCACCGTGGAGTGGCTGCGCGACCTGCGCACCCAGTGGCTGACCGTCCTGGACGACCTCACCGACACCGACCTGGACGCCACGGCCCCGTTCCCCTGGCCGAACGACCCCGCGTACACCGTCGCCGACATGCTCGCCTGGGCCAACGCCGAACTGATGAAGAACGTGACGGAGATCGGCCAGCTGCGCCTGCTGCGGGCAGCGGCCTGACGGGTGCCGCCGGCGGCTGCGGTGCTCCCGGCACGGCCCCTTGGACCCTGCCCGGCCTCGACGAGGCCCTGCGGGCCCCCGGGCCACCGCGGCGGGACCGCCGTGCCGCCCGGGCCGTGGCCATCCGCGCGGCACGGCGGACGAAACCGCGGTCCGGTTCCCGGCGCCCGCACGGCCGCTCCCGTGCGGGAAGCCCCGGACCGGTGGCCCGGGGCCCCTTCTGCGTCAGCGGGTCTGTGCCCATACCGCCAGCAGACCCACTACGGCCGTACCGGCGCCGTAGCACGCGCCCCGGAGGAACTGGTCGGCCGCGACGCGACGGCGCCGTGAGATCCACCGCGCGGCCTCGCGTGTCGCCCTGCCCCAGCGGGCCCCCGTGACGGACAGCCGTCGTCCGACGGCGCCCCGGCGGCGCGGGGGCCTCTCCGTGGGGCACCGCGACCGGGCGCTCCGTACTTTCATGGTGGTTGCACCTGCCTTCCTCGTGGCTGTGATTGGGTGTGCTGGCGGGTCATGCGGGGGAGCGGGCGTCAGAATCCGGCGAGGGCCGGGGCCGGGTGGGCGTCCGGGGCGGGGCGGAGCGGCCGGAAGACGACCCGGCCGTCGGCGTCGACGCGGGCGCCGTGCACGGCGGGTTCGGGCAGGCTGTTGTAGTGGAACGGCGTGGAGAAGTAGTAGGCGCCGGTGTCCGGGACGACGACGAGGTCGCCGACGTCGAGGAGGGGCAGCGCACGGTCGCGTGCCAGCAGGTCGCCGGCGAAGCAGCACGGGCCCGCGACGTCCTGCGGCACGGGGCGGCCGCGCTTGGCCCGGCCGCTGCCGTCGTGGGCCTCGACCCGCAGGGGCCAGGCGTCGGGGGCGAACACCGTGCGCGTGGCGACCTGTGCGCCGGCGTGGGTGATCGCGACGGGACGTCCGCCGACGGTCTTGGTGTACTCGACGTACGCGGCGATGAACCCGTTCTTGGCCAGCACGGAGCGGCCGAACTCGGTGACGATCTCGTACGCGCCCGAGAACAGGGCCGGGGCGTGCTCACGCAGGTGGTCCACGTAGGTGTCGAAGCCGGGCGTCGTCTCGTCGTCGGCGAAGTTGACCGGCAGTCCGCCGCCGATGTCGATGCCGGTGACCTGGCGGCGGCCGAGGTGGGCGTTGACCTCCTCGGCGAACTCCACCGCCTTCGCGATGCCCCGGGCGATCAGGTCCAGGGGGCAGCCCTGGGAACCGACGTGCGTGTGCACCCAGGTGAGCCAGGGGCGGTCCCGGTACGCCTGGAGCAGTCGTCGCCGGTTGCCCTCGTCCTCCAGCGGAATACCGAACTTGGAGGTCGCGGTGGCCGTGCTCATGGCGCCGATCGAGCCGGCCCCGACCTGGGGGTTGATGCGCACGCCGATCCGCGAGGCCGAGGAGCGGGTCGCCAGGATCTCGTCCAGCCGCGCGAGTTCCTGGAAGCTGTCCGCGTTCACCGTGACCCCGAGGCTCAGTGCCCGGGCCAGTTCGGCCCGCGTCTTGGCCGGGGAGTCGAACACGATGTGCGCGGGTTCGAAGCCCGCCTCCAGCGCCTGGGCGAGCTCGCCGGCGCTGGCGACCTCGCAGCCCATGCCGTTCCGGCGCAGTTCCTCGAGCACCGGGACCAGGCAGTTCGCCTTGGCCGCGAACGCGTGCAGGACCCGGAGGTCGGCGGGGAACGCGCTCCGCAGGGACGTGACGGTCCCGCGGACGCCGTCGAGGTCGACGAACCCGGCCAGCAGGGCCGTCTCGGGTTCCAGGAGCCCCTGCCGTACGGCCGCCCGCAGAATCCGCTCACGCCGGCCGGCCTTGTCGGAACCACTCATCGTGCACCCTCCCTGAAGCGGGGTCTCAGCGCCCACGGCTGCCGTGGGCGGACCTCCAGACTCCCGTCGGGAGGGTGCGGGTGTCTTCGTCGGGAGTCCCGGTGTTGCGCCGCGCGGTTCTCACCGTGGAGCGACACCGCGGACATGGCACGGCCGCCGTGGTGCGCGAGCACGACGGAACCGCCCGTTCCTCGTGGCGGCGCCCGAAGGCTCACGCCTCGCGGTCGTCGCCGCGCCCGAGGAGGCGCAGTTGCAGCTGGGCGAGGAGCCGGGCGTCCGGACTGCCGAGGTCGAGCCCGGACACCTCGGTCAGCCGGCTGATGCGGTGCCGCAGGCTGTTCGCGTGCACACCCAGCGCCCGGGCGGTGTCCGGCACGTGACCGAAGTGGTCGAGGTACGCCCGCAGGGTCCGCACCATGGTGCCCCCGCCCTGCCCGGCGTCGAACGCCACCAGGCGTGCCACCGGTGTCTCCGGCGCCGGTTCCGGTCCCGGCAGCGCGTCCAGCATCTGGTTCAGGGCGATCGTCTCGGCCACCTCGCTCGCGAAGGCGACGGTGCGGGGCTCTCCCTTCGTGAGCAGCGCTCTCAGCGCCAGGTCCGCCGACCGTCGGGACTCGGGCAGGCCCGCCAGGGTTTCGGCCACCGTGCCCAGCCCGATCCCCGCCTCCGGCCCGAACGCGTCGTCCACCTGCCGGGCCAGGGACTTCCCCAGACGTGCGACCTGCTCGACGGCCCGACCCATGTCCTGGTGCAACCCGCCCACCAGGACCAGGGCTCCCCGGTCGACCGGCACCACCACGGGCATCAGGCCGTCCGCGCCGCAGCGCACCGCCAGCAGGGCGCACAGCCTTCCGGTCTGCTCCCCCTTGCAGGATGCGCCGGGGCGCACCGCCAGGACGGCGCAGTGCCCGCGCACCGGTATCCCGGTGCGTTCCGCCAGTACGTCGGCGGATCCCCGTCCGTCGAGCAGCGCGCGGGCCGCGTCCTCGACCAGGCGGGCGTGCGCGCGGTGCGAGCGGTGGTGGAGCAGATGTGCGGCGGCCACCCGCGCCGCCGACCGCAGGGTGTCGGCGGCGTGCGGCGGGAGGTCGCCGCCCGCGGCAGCCACCCAGATCGATCCCAGGATCTCCCCGCCCGCCCGGACGGCCACCACCAGGCGTTCGGGATCGTCCCCGTGCGCCGGCCGGTGGATGACGTCGCCCGAGCCCCACAGCGCCCGGAAGAACCCGGCCTCCCGCATGGCGGCCACCCGCCACTCCGGCACCCGGCGGCCGAGGATCGTCAGCCGGCGCAACTCGTCCACGTCCTCCTTCGTGGACGAGTACGCCAGGACCCGGGACTCCACGTCCTCGATCGTCACCGCGCCGCCGACCAGCACCGCCACCGCGTCGGCCAGCCCGTTCAGGTCACCCGGCGCCACAGCCGCCACCGCCGGGTCCGCGGGGACTCCGGACAGGGCCAGACCGGCCCGCAGCGCACCGACCAGTTCGGTCCAGCCGCACCATGCCGTCCGGAACAGAACCGCCGTACCGGCGTCCTCGGCGGCCGCCCGCAGCGCGTCCGGGTGCCGCCCCGTCCTCCCCGGCCCGAAGACCACCGCGGCCGCCCCCGAGCCGGCTGCCTGCCGCACGACGTCGACGGCGGCGGCCGACTGCGGATCGACGCCCACGGCCAGCAGCACCTGTCCGCGCGGCCGGCCCGGCTCCAGGGGGTCCAGCACCGTGACCCCCTCGACCACGGCTCCCAGTCCGTGCGGGGCCGTGCCCGGCTCCAGGACCCCGGCCCCCATGACCGCCAGCAGTCTCTCCAGCGTCGGCCCCGCCGCGGCGTCCCCCTGCCCGGCCGTTCCGTCCGGCACCATCCGGCCCCCCTCGAGTCGGTGCGTCACGTGACGCTGAGTGTAGGGGCAGTCACGGGAAGGACGGGTGGAGTCGCCCCGGCCGGCGCCGATGGCGCACATCCCGGAACGGGTCGGCAGCCGCGGGAGAGCCACCTCACGGCCGTGTCTCTCCCCTGGAGCCGCCCTCGCCCTCCGGGTGTGTGACGGACAACCGACGCAACAGGCCTCACCGAGTGGCCCACTCAGGCGCATACTGGTGACAATGACAAAGCCAGCCGCACCGAAGCGCTATTTGCCCACCAGCCCGTTCAAGGCCCCGGTGACGCCGACTCCGAAGCAGTTCGCCGTGGGCGACCAGGTCACACACGACATGTACGGCCTCGGCCGCGTAATCGGCGTCGAGGACGGAATCGCGGTGCTCGTCGATTTCGGCTCGACGCAACAGCGGATCCTGGTCCCGTACTCCAAGATGAGCAGGCTCTGACACACCGCTGTGCCCGGTCACGGCACGCCAGGCGTCTTCACGGCCCTGTACCGAATGGGAGACCTTTCATCGAACTGACCTCGTTGTTCTCCGCTCCGCAGGGAGCGCCCCGCGCTGCCACCGCGGCATCGCCGCCTCCGGCGACGGACCCCTTCCAGGCTCCGGACTTCGGGGAGGGCGAAACCTTCGTGTTCGACGAGGACGCACAGGCGTCCCTGCCGGACCCGGGCGCGGCTCGACGCAAGGCAGACCGGCTCCGCCGGTGACCGTGGCTCGTCCGTGCGGTCGCCCGCGCGTGCCCCTTCCGTCCCCGGTCGAGCGGGTGACCACGGGGAACAGCGCGCGACCACAGAGCCCCGACAGGTGAACGGCCCTCGACCGACTACCAGGTCAGGGGCCGTTTCCGCTGTTCCCGGCGCGGAGGCGGTGGGTTGTGAACCCACGGTGACATCGCTGCCACGACGGTTCTCAAGACCTTTCGGCGATCGCGGCCGTTGTCCGACGCGCCGCAGGTCAGACGCACGCAGGCACCCCTGCGGAGCCGTCGTCATCGTGCCCGCGGGCGCCGTCGTGCCCGCTGGACCACGTGTCGGAGGCTTCGGCCACCTGGTCGTCGGCCGGCGACCGGACGGGCGCAGTGCCGAGTGGTCACGCTCACGTTCGGGTGCCCGAGCCGGTGCGCGGCGGTCCTGACGCCGTACCGGTCGGCGGCCCACGTCCCAGGGGAGGCACGGAGGTCGTGCGGAGCCACACCGGTGAGGCCGGCCGCCGAGACGGCGGGGTCGAAGTACGCCTTGCGCCACGGTTGTGGCGCGGGGTGGGAGGTTCGGCATCGCGACGAGTCCGTCGACTCGGGCGACCGTGCCCCATCCGTGCCCGATCGAGCGGGGAACCCCGGGAACCCCGGGGACACCGGGGACACCGGGGAGTCACGACGCGCGGACATGAGAGTGGCCCCCGACCGGACGTCCAGGTCAGGGGCCGTTCTCACTGCTCATCGCGCGGAGGCGGTGGGATTTGAACCCACGGTGACATCGCTGCCACGACGGTTTTCAAGACCGTTCCCTTCGGCCGCTCGGGCACGCCTCCCCGCGCCGGCCGGTGATCGGCGGCGCGGGGACAAGGGTAACGGGTCGGTGCCGGGGGGTGGGTGTCAGCTGTCGCCGACGCGGGAGCCCAGGGTGAGTTCCGTGGTGCGCTCCTTGCCGTCGCGTTCGTAGGTGAGCGTGACCTCGTCGCCCGGCTTGTGGGTCCAGATCTCGCCGATCAGGGTCGGGCCGGAGTCGATGACCCGGTCGTCGAGCTTGGTGATGACGTCACCGGGCCGCAGACCGGCCTTGTCGGCGGGGCCGCCCGGGTCGACGGGCTCGGAACCGCCCGCACCCTGGTCGGTGATCTTCGCGCCGCCCGACGCCTCCTCCAGGGAGACCGACGCGCCGATCTTGGCGTAGACCGGCTTGCCCGTTTTGATCAGCTCCTGGGCGACGTACTTGGCCTGGTTGATCGGGATGGCGAAGCCCAGGCCGATCGAGCCGGACTGCCCCGTGCCGAAGCCGCCGTTGCTGGTGGACTGGATCGCGGAGTTGATGCCGATGACGTTGCCCTGCGCGTCCAGCAGCGGACCGCCGGAGTTACCCGGGTTGATGGACGCGTCGGTCTGCAGGGCGCTCATGTACGAGGCCTGGCTGCCGGTGCCGTCGCTGGAGGCCACCGGGCGGTTCTTCGCGCTGATGATGCCCGTCGTCACCGTGTTGGACAGGCCGAAGGGCGCGCCGATCGCGATCGTCGAGTCGCCGACCGCCACGTCGTCGGAGTTGCCGAGGGTGAGCGGCTTCAGGTCCGAGGGGGCGTCGTCCAGCTTGACGACCGCGACGTCGTAGCCCTGCGCGTTGCCGACCACCTCGGCGTCGTACTTCTCGCCGTTCGGGAAGGTCACCGACAGCTTGCCGCCGTCGACGGCCTCCGCCACCACGTGGTTGTTGGTGACGATGTGCCCCTGGGTGTCGAACACGAAGCCGGTGCCGGTTCCGCCCTCGCCGCTGCTGCTCTCGGCCTCGATGGTGACCGTGCTCGGCAGCGCCTTGGCGGCCACGCCGGCGACCGTGCCCGGGTCGCGCTTGACGTTGCCGCCGCTGGTGGAGGACGAGACGGTCGTCGAGCCGCTGCCGTCGTTCTCCTTGGCCAGCGTGTAGCCGAGGCCACCGCCCACGCCGCCCGCGGCCAGCGCGGCGACCAGGACCGCGGCGACCAGACGGCCGCGTCCGCCGCCCTTCCTCGGCGCCGGCTGCTGGTACGAGGAGCCCCAGCCGCCGGCGCCGTGCCCGGCACCGCCGTCGCCGTACGACGGGGTGGACGGCGCAGGGGGAGGGGGCCAGGAGGCGTCGGGGGCGGCGGCGGGCTGCGGGCCCGCGGGGGGACCGGCAGGCGCCCCGCCCCGGGGGTCCGGGGCGCCGTGAGCGCCGTAGGCGTCGTGCGGGCCGTAGGCGTCATGGACGCCGGGGACCTCGTGCCGGCCCTGGGTGCCCTGGGTGCCGTAGCCGGCTGCCCGGCCCTCGGGGCCCTGCGGGCCGGTGCCGTATCCCTGGTGTGCCGAAGCAGCGGGAGCATCCACCGGCGGGGGCGGCGGGGCGGACGGGGCAGGGGGTACCGAGGTGCCCTCGTTCTCGGTGCTCACAGCTTCTCTCCTCGATCCACGGCTGTTCTTCCCGGTCGCGCTCGGTCCGGCTCGTTCACGCTCGTCCACGAGTCCGTCGCGATGCAGCTGGCATGTCTCTTTGTATGACGTCAGCTTTTCCCATGGGCCGTCAGGGCACCATAAGCCGTTCCTGTGGGTCCGGGATCATTCTTTACATAGGGCATTACTCACGTAAGGTGCGCCACCCGATGTCTCCGACCGGACGCCGGTCCCCCCACACCGCTCCGAGCGCACGTCTACCCGCGCACGGTGGCACCATGACGCGGTGACCCACGCACGGCAGCACCCGCCCCGAGTCGTCGCGCACCGCGGAGCCTCCGAGGACGCCCCCGAGCACACCCTGGCCGCGTATCGCAAAGCGATCGAGGACGGCGCGGACGCACTCGAATGTGATGTACGCCTGACTGCCGACGGTCACCTTGTGTGCGTTCACGACCGTCGCGTCAACCGTACGTCCAACGGGCGCGGAGCGGTCTCGGCGCTGGAGCTCTCCGATCTGGCCACCCTGGACTTCGGCTCCTGGAAGAGCCGCGCCCCCGGCGGGGGGCCGCGCGTCGAGGAGCCCGACTGGGAGCACCGCCCGGAGGACCGGGAGGCCACCTCCGTCCTCACCCTGGAACGGCTCCTGGAGCTCGTCACCGACGCCGGGCGCCGGGTCGAGCTGGCGATCGAGACCAAGCACCCCACGCGATGGGCGGGGCAGGTGGAGGAGCGGCTGCTGCTCCTGCTCAAGCGGTTCGGGCTCGACGCGCCCGCCACCGCCGAGGACTCGCCGGTCCGCGTGATGAGCTTCTCCGCGCGGTCGCTGCACCGCGTGCGCGCCGCGTCGCCGACGCTGCCCACGGTCTACCTGATGCAGTTCGTCTCGCCCCGGCTGCGCGACGGACGGCTGCCCGCCGGCGTGGGGATCGCAGGGCCGTCGATCCGCATCGTGCGGGGCCATCCCGCGTACGTCGAGCGCCTGAAGCGGTCGGGCCACCGGGTGCACGTGTGGACCGTGAACGAACCCGAGGACGTGGACCTCTGCGTGCGTCTCGGTGTGGACGCCATCATCACCAACCGCCCCCGCGCGGTGCTGGACCGGCTCGGCCGCTGACCGCGCGGGCTCCCACCGGCCCCCGGCGCCCCACCGGCCCCAAGAAGTCCGTGCAGACGTCTTGACCCCGCACCCCTTCGCGGCACATCCTCACATCTCGGCCACACCGAAGAAATCCAGCCACATGGCTACAGGGAGTGCCCCGGCGCGTTCAGTGCGCATTCGGTCGTTTCGAGTGCGTCACCGCCGACGGTCCGGCCGGTTTCCGGTTCAGGCCAATGGGGCATCCACACCGTGGCGTGGGGCGAAGGAGGTCTCGGGGGTGGCGTTGGTGGTGGCACGGGAGGTGCCCACGTCGTCGAGCATGGCCGTACCCCATGGCCCTGCGGGCGTGGGGCAGGCGAGGCGCCGTATGCGCACGCAGCTGCGCGACGGCGGCGTCGCGGACGCGGTCGTCGACGACGCCGTACTGATCCTTTCCGAATTGCTGAGCAATGCGTGCAGACACGGCAGACCGCTGGGCGACGCCCCGGCCGGGGACGGCGACGTACGCGCCGCCTGGCAGGTGGACCCGCGCGGCCGGCTCGTCGTCGAGGTCACGGACGGCGGCGGCCCGACCCGCCCGGCGCCGGCCACCCCGTCGGTCACGGCACACGGCGGCCGGGGACTGAACATCATCACCGCGCTGGCCGACGACTGGGGCGTACGCGACGAGGTGCCGGGCGAGGTCACGGTGTGGGTGGTCGTCCACGAGGACGTGTACGACCCGGACGCCGGCACCGGGCACCGGCGCGAGGACTTCGCCGCCCGGGTGACCGCCCCCTCGGTGTCCCGCATCCCGGGACTGGGCCTCGCGGACGTCTTCGACGACCTGGACTGAGCCCGCGCAGCGGGCGCTCCGACGGCCGCGGGACACCGGGAAACGGACCACGGGTCGGCACACCGTCCACAGGACCCCGTCGGCCGTGGCGTGAACGGCTAGGCTCCCGCCCGTACGAGACGAGCCGTAACCGGGAGACACCCACGATGGCCAAGAAGCGACCCCAGACGAAGGCCAAGCGACCGCAGCGCACGGACGGAGCCCGCGCCGCACGCGCTGATGGGGAGATCCCGGTCGTCGGTGCCCGCGAGCCCTGCCCGTGCGGCAGCGGCCGTCGTTACAAGGCCTGCCACGGCCGTGCCGCCGCGCACGCGGCGACCGAGCTGGTGCACCGGCCGTTCGAGGGCCTGCCGGGCGAGTGCGACTGGGTGGCGCTGCGCGAGCTGGTGCCGGCCGCCACCGTCGAGCTGACGCTCAAGGACGGCCTGCCCAAGGGCGTCCCGTCGGTCACGCTGGCCACGGTGCTGCCGATGGCCTGGCCCGCGCTGCGCCGCGACGACGGCTCGGTCCTGATCGGCCTGCAGAACGACACCTCCTCCGGTGACATCAGCCGCGATCTCGCGGACACCCTGCGGCGCGCGCTCACCGCCGACCCGGGTACGCCCGTGCAGTCCCGGCGCGCTCCCGCCGACGGCCCCCGGCTGCAGGATCTCCTCGACCCCGAGGGCGGGTTCGAGCCAGTGGTGCACAGCGGGTTCGAGTTCTGGATCCCGGATCCGGAGAAGGCCTCCCCGGACGTCACCGCTTCCCTGGAGCGGGCCAACGCCGCGGCCATCCCGACCGTGAAACTGTCGGGCGTGGACGCCGCGTACTGGTGCGAGACGCCCGAGAAGAACCATTTGCGGTGGGTCATGCCGCATCCCGAGGAGCAGCTTCTGGACGCTCTCGCCCGGCTCCACGCGGCGGGCCGGTCCTCCCTCGGCGAGGGCACCCGCCTCGTGGGTTCCTTCCGCGCTCACGGGCTCACCGTCCCGGTCTGGGACCTGCCCAGCGGGGTCGGCGCCGAGGACGTGGAGAAGCCGGCGGCCGAGTTCGCCGAGCGACTCGCCGCCGCGCTGGCCACGGACGCGCCGCTCACCGCCGACGAGCGCCGGGCGCGCGGCGGCCTGACAAACCGCCAGGTCACGCTCAGCTGAGACCCCGTCGTACCGGGGGTTCCGCCGGCCGGCCGGCCGGCGGAACCCCCGGTACCGCGCGACGCCGGGACGCACCACAACTTACGGCGCGGACAGGTCAGTCGGTGACCGGAAAAGCCGAGACCGAATTTGCGAACCGCCGATCTCTTGTTACCGTTCCATCAGCCCGGTTGCTGGTGCATCCCCCGTCGCCAGCAACCGGGTCTTTCCGTGCCGGTCGCCGCTCACGGAATGCGATGGAGCGTCAACCACTCGTCGCCGCCGGTGAGTTGCTCCCGGAGCGCGGCAGGGGTGGCCCTCCTCCGGTACGGCCCGCGGACTCCGCGACCGCCGTGCACCCCCGGCCCTTCGCCGCACGCGCGTGGAGCGCGGACTCCGCCCGGCGGCCTCCTGATGCTCCGTACGGCTTCTCCAACGCCCCGGTACCGGCAGCTCCGGTCGCACCGCCTCGGTAGGGCCGGGGCTCCGGTCCGCACCGTCGGCGAG
Source organism: Streptomyces sp. NPDC016640 (assembly GCF_043076215.1). NCBI lineage: Bacteria > Bacillati > Actinomycetota > Actinomycetes > Kitasatosporales > Streptomycetaceae > Streptomyces > Streptomyces sp. NPDC016640. Next base: position 310,580 of record NZ_JBIBRG010000006.1, on the reverse strand, counting down.
GCGGCCGCAGGGGCGTGCCCGGACGTCCCCTGCCCGGGCCGCCGCCGTCGCACGGACCGCCACGGCGCCCGCGCGAGTGAGGGGACGGATTCCCCGAGGGTTCCCCGGGACACCGTCGGGGGATTCCGGCCGCGCCGACGGCCACGGATCCGACACGACACCGTGCGACCGGGAAACGACGGCGCCCCGGGGCGGCGCCCCGGGGCGAGGTGCCGAGCCCGGCGGCGAGCGCCGTCCGCCGCTACAGCTCGGGCGCGCTCACACCCGTACGGGTGAGGGCCTCGACCACGGCGTCCACCACGGCCTCGACATCAGGCACCCAGGGCGAGGCCGAGCCGGGCAGCGGCGCGCGCTCCCAGCGGATGCCACCCTGTGCGGTCTCGGAAGGGGGCAGGGCGAGGTAACCGCCCTCGCCGTGGAAGCGGAGCGAGCCGGGGACGAAGTCCTGGGCGTACAGCAGTTCGCCCAGCTGCTCCATGGAGTACGGCTTCACCAGGACCGACCAGCGGGCCGGCGAGGCCACGACGGGACCGAGCCGCACGCCCCGGCGGTCGAGCACGGCGAGGGCGCGGGCGGCCGGCAGCGCCGGCAGGGAGACCGCGCAGGGGGCCTTGCCGCCGGTGGCGAGGATGATCGGCGCCGTCGGCCGGTTGCCCCACCACCAGCGCACCATGCGCGGGTCGGTGGTCGCGGCGAGGAGACCGGGGTCGAACGGATGGGCCCCCGGCACCGTGCACTCGGGGTCGGGACAGCCGCAGCGGGAACGGCCCTGCGGGTCCGCCGCCACACCCGGGAGTACGGGCCACTGCCATTGCGCGGCGAAGGTCAGGGCCGCGCCGATCAGCTCAGGCCCCCCGTCACCTCGCCGGGGCAGGAGCCTGCGTCGCCTTCCGAGGATCTCGCGCATGAGCGCTCGTTCCTTTCCGTTGCACGCCTGGCAACACCGTGGTCCACATCACGTCATGAGTCGATCACTTCACTGTGCGTACCTGTTGGCGCATCACACCCCCGCACCAGGCAGGGGGAACCCCTATGGGCCGAGCTCGGGCTGCCTCCGCTGCCGTCCCGCCCGTACTGCGTCTATCAGAAGTACGGGTGTGGCGTGGGGGTGGCGAAGTCTGGCGTTTGCCGTCGCGCGTGTTTCTCTCCGCCTCCGCCACGGGAGGATGGGGCACGGTCGTCGGTGGTTAAGACGCCCGGGTCCGTCGCCAGGTTCCCGGGTGGTTCCCCACCACCCCTGGCCTTCACCGAGTACGTACCCATCACGACCGCTGTGACGCTCCGTCGAGCAAGGCCAGTCGACCGCAATAGGCCTTCCTCTGAGGCAGTTTCAAGCCAACTTCATCTTTCGGCAAGAGGTCTGCCGGCACTTCCCTTCCGTCCCACGGACACCAGGAATACCAGCAGGACAATGCTGGACATCTCCTCACGAGTACGTGTACATGTGGAGACACTGCCGGCGGCGCAGAATGACATGGGGGTTTGCGATGCTTTTGAGCAGTATGTACCGGCCGGAAAGCCGGACGCCATGAACGCCCCGCACCCTCCGAAAGTGGCCGGAATCGATTCAGCGGTTCCCTCACCAGCACACACTGTCACGTCCGTCACGGCGGGTACCTCCGCCGTTCCCGCGGCAAACCCCCGGAGCGCGCCCGGCGCGCTGCTCCAGGACCGCCTCGCCGGCTGGGTGTCCGACCTCACGACCCTTCACGAACTCACCGAGCGCCTGGTCCGCGCGAGCGCGCTGGAGGAGGCGCTCCGGGAACTGGTGCGCGCGGGAGCCGCGCTGGTGGGCGCACGGCGCGGCCTCGTCGCCCTGGAACCCGCCGACGGTCTCGGACCGGCCACCACCCTCGGCCTCGGGCTGGCCCGCGCGGACCTCGGCCACATGGAGACGGTGCCGCGCGGCTGTCTGGCGTACGGCAGGATCCTCGACGGGCTGCCCGGCGCCGACGACGGCATCGCCGAGCCCGACCTGTTCGCCGAGAAGGGGCTCGACCCCCGGCACCGCGAGGTCGCCGCCCGCCTGGGCTACGCCGCCAGCTACGCCCTCCCCCTCACCACCGAGGCCGCCGGGCGCCTGGGCGCCGCGGTGTGGCTCTACGACGAGCCGGCCGAGCCTTCGGAGCGGCAGCGCCACCTCGTCGGCCTGTACGCCCGGCACGCCGCCGAGCACCTGGCCCGGCTCCTCGAACTCGAGCGCACCCGTGCGCGCATGGCCACGATGTCCGAGGAGCTGCTGCCCAGCCGTCTGCCCCGGGTCGCCGGCGTCCAGCTCGCCGCGCGGCACCGCACCTCCCCGCGCGGGGGCGGCGACTGGTACGACGCGCTGCCGCTGCCGGACGCCGCGCTCGGTCTCGCCGTCGGGTCCGTCACCGGCTCCGGGCCCAGCGCGGTCGCCGCGATGGGGCGGCTGCGGGCCTCCCTGCGCGCGTACGCCGTGATGGAGGGCGAGGATCCGGTCGCCGTCCTGTCCGACCTGGAGCTGCTGCTGCGGCTCACCGAACCCGCCCGGTCGGCCACCGCCCTGTTCGGCTACTGCGAACCCGCGCTGCGGCGGATCACCCTCGCCGGAGCCGGGCACAGTCCGCCGCTGCTGCTCGGTGAACGCCGCACCGAGTTCGTCGAGACCTCGGTCTCCGCCCCGCTGGGCATGCTCGCCTGCTGGGAGGCGCCGAGCGTGGAGTTCCAGGCGGAGCCCGGAGAGACGGTTCTGCTCTACACCGACGGGCTGCTGCACCGCACCGGCGACCCGACCGACCGCGCCTTCACCCGGCTGCACGCCGCGGCGGCGGGGGTGCCGAAGGCCCTGCGCCACGATCCCGGCGCCGTCGCCGACCACGTCCTGCGCACGGTGCTCCCCGAGGGGGCGGACGCGGCGGACTCCGCCGAGGACGTGGTGCTGCTGGCGGCGCGGTTCGAGTAGCCGCACCGGCGGGGTCCCCTCACCCCTCGCTACCCCTCGCTCACCTGCGGTGACAGGGCATTTGCGCCCCGTGCCCGATTCGGCACGACCGTACGATGGTGGAGGTCCCCCACTCGAGCGGAAGCACTGCGCAACACGAGCCCGGGGGAGGTGCAGTGGCGTATCGAGGAGGATGACCGCCGTGGCAGAACAGCTTTCGGAGACCCCGGAGACTGCCGAAGAGGAGCCCGTCAAGCAGCGCAAGAACGGCCTGTACCCGGGCGTGTCCGACGAGCTGGCCGAGAACATGAAGAGCGGCTGGGCCGACACCGAGCTGCGTGACCTGCGGCCGGTCCCCCAGGCCGCCGAGACCGCCGCGCGGCGCGCGGCGCTGTCCGCGCGCTTCCCGGGCGAGCGTCTGGTCGTCCCCGCGGGCAACCTGAAGACCCGCTCGAACGACACCGACTACCCCTTCCGCGCGTCGGTCGAGTACGCCCACCTCACCGGCGACCGGACCGAGGACGGCGTCCTCGTGATGGAGCCGGCGGACGGCGGCGGCCACACCGCGACGATCTACCTCCTGCCGCGCTCCGACCGTGGGAACGGCGAGTTCTGGCTGGACGGACAGGGCGAGCTGTGGGTCGGCCGCCGCCACTCCCTCACCGAGGCGGAGAAGCTCTACGGCATCCCCGCCTCCGACGTGCGCGAGCTGGCCGACGCGCTGCGCGAGGCCACCGGCCCGGTGCGGGTCGTGCGCGGTCACGACGCCGGGATCGAGGCGGCGCTGACCGACAAGGTCACCGCCGAGCGGGACGAGGAGCTGCGCGTCTTCCTCTCCGAGCTGCGGCTGGTCAAGGACGACTTCGAGATCGGCGAGCTGCAGAAGGCCGTCGACTCCACCGTGCGCGGCTTCGAGGACGTGGTGAAGGTCCTCGACAAGGCCGAGGCGACCAGCGAGCGCTACATCGAGGGAACGTTCTTCCTGCGCGCGCGGGTGGAGGGCAACGACGTCGGCTACGGCTCCATCTGCGCCGCCGGCCCGCACGCCACCACCCTGCACTGGGTGCGCAACGACGGCCCGGTCCGCTCCGGCGACCTGCTGCTGCTCGACGCGGGTGTGGAGACGCACACGTACTACACGGCCGACGTCACGCGCACGCTGCCGATCAGCGGCCGGTACACCGAGCTGCAGAAGAAGATCTACGACGCCGTGTACGACGCCCAGGAGGCCGGCATCGCGGCGGTCGGGCCCGGCGCCAAGTACCGGGACTTCCACGACGCCGCGCAGCGCGTGCTGGCCGAGCGGCTCGTCGGGTGGGGCCTGGTCGAGGGGCCCGTGGAGCGGGTGCTGGAGCTGGGTCTGCAGCGCCGCTGGACGCTGCACGGCACCGGTCACATGCTCGGCATGGACGTCCACGACTGCGCCGCCGCGCGGACCGAGACGTACGTCGACGGCACGCTGGAGCCCGGCATGGTGCTCACCGTCGAGCCGGGCCTGTACTTCCAGGCCGACGACCTGACCGTGCCCGAGGAGTACCGGGGCATCGGCGTCCGCATCGAGGACGACATCCTCGTCACCGAGGACGGCAACCGGAACCTCAGCGCCGCGCTGCCCCGGCGTTCCGACGAGGTCGAGGCGTGGATGGCGGATCTGAAGGGCTGACGCGCGACGCGGCGGCCGGGCGCGCACGCGTGCCCGGCCGCCGCCGCATCGCGGCGCCCCCCGACGGCGGGGGTCTTGCGCCTCGGCCCCTTTCGGCCGTACGGCGCCTGACGCCCGGCGTCCGATGCCCGGCGTGCGACGCCCGACGGACGCCTGTTCGGCGGAACGCCGCGACCGGCGCACCCCTTTTTTACGGGGATGCAGCGCCTTTTATCACTTATGGGCAATTCGCCGTACGGTAGACTTCTTTACCGAGCCTAAACGCTTCGTTGAGCGGCCTTTTGCCCTTCCGCAGGCCTGCTTTTCCGGCGCTCCCGGCGTTCGCCGGCACCTCTGGATCCGAGTGCGATGGGGGGACGTGACCATGGACCGGCCTGTCCACGCCGCTGGTCTGCCCACCACCGGGGCGTCCTGCCGTCCGCCCGTCCTGACCGTCAGGACCGTGCGCATCGACAACACGGCCCGTGACAGCGTGCCCGATTCCAGCGGTACCGCTCCCGGCGTCTGATCTCAGCGTCCGACGCACACGCCAGGTGCTCCCCTCCTGACGTCACACCGCCCGCCCGGCCGGCACCCGTAGGCCCCGCCCGCCGATGGGCCGGGCCGGAGCCGCCCGCGGGGCCGCCGCCCGCCCGGTCGCCCGCCGACACCCGCCTCGTCGCTCCCGGACCCGCCGGGACCGGCCTGTCACGCCCATCCGGTCCGACCGACCCCGCGCTCCCGTACGACGCCCGGACGCGTCGCCGGCCCCACCGGCGGCGCGCCCGCCCGCCGCCCTCTGCCACGAAGGCACAGACGCCGTCACCGAACCGAACCGGAGGACCGACGCCCGTGCACGACACCACCGCCATGCTCATCGAACTCGGAGCGATCATCCTCGCCCTGGGCCTGCTGGGCCGCCTCGCCGGACGAGTGGGCTTCTCCCCCGTCCCCCTCTACCTCCTGGCCGGACTCGCCTTCGGCCACGGCGGTCTTCTGCCCCTGCGGGCCAGTGAGGAGTTCGTCGCCACCGGCGCCGAGATCGGCGTCATCCTGCTGCTGCTCCTGCTCGGCCTGGAGTACAGCGCCTCCGAACTCGTCACCAACCTCAAGACCCAGTACCCCTCCGGCGCGGTCGACCTCGTCCTCAACGCGGTGCCCGGCGCCGTCGCGGCACTGATCCTGGGCTGGGGGCCGGTGGCCGCCGTCGCGCTGGCCGGCGTCACCTGGATCTCCTCCTCCGGGGTCATCGCCAAGGTCCTCGGGGACCTGCGCCGGCTCGGCAACCGCGAAACCCCCGTCGTGCTCGGCGTCCTCGTCATGGAGGACCTCGCCATGGCCCTCTACCTGCCGATCCTCACGGCCCTGCTGGCCGGCGTCAGCCTGGCCGGCGGCACCGTCACGCTGCTGATCTCGCTGGGCACCGTCGGCGCCGTCCTCTACGTCGCGCTGCGCCACGGACGGCTGATCAGCCGCGCGGTCTCCTCCGACAACGCCGAGATGCTGCTGCTGGTCGTCCTCGGACTCACCCTGCTCGTCGCCGGCATCGCCCAGGAACTCCAGGTCTCCGCCGCCGTCGGCGCCTTCCTCGTCGGCATCGCCCTGTCCGGCGAGGTGGCGGAGGGCGCCAGCGCCCTCCTCACCCCGCTGCGGGACCTGTTCGCCGCCGTCTTCTTCGTCTTCTTCGGCCTGTCCACCGACCCGGCCGACATCCCGCCCGTCCTCGTACCGGCCCTGCTCCTCGCCCTCGTCACCGCCCTCACGAAGGTCGCCACCGGCTGGTACGCCGCCCGCCGCGCCGGCATCCGGGGCGGGGGCCGCTGGCGGGCCGGTGGCACCCTCGTCGCCCGCGGCGAGTTCTCCATCGTGATCGCCGGCCTCGCCGTCGGCGCCGAGCCCCGCATCGGTCCCCTGGCCACCGCCTACGTCCTGATCCTCGTCGTCGCCGGCCCGCTCACCGCCCGCTACACCGAGCCGCTGGCCCACCGCCTCACCCGCGGGGCCGCGGCGCCGACCGCCGTGCCCGCCGACGCGGAACGGGCCGAGTCCGCCCGCCTCACCGCCTGACCGGGGCGCGGCCGGCCGGCCGGCGAACCGTGCGGGCGCCGGCGCTACACCGCCAGCAGCGGAGGGTCCCCCCGCCACTTGAGGATCTTGTCGAAACTCACCACCGCGCCGCCCGGGCCCGGCTTGTTGCCGATGTGGACGTGGTCGGCCAGTTCCTGGATGAGGCGGAGGCCCCGGCCGTGCTCCGCGTCGGGCGGCGCGGAGCGGACCGGCGTGCGGGGGCGCCCCGCGCTCGCGCCGGGGAACCCCGGGCCCGCGTCGGCGACCTCGATGCGGCACTTCTCGCCGTCGAGGTAGGCGGTCACCCGGTACTCCTCCGAGGTGCCGTCCCGCGCGGTGTCCCCGCCGTGCTCGACCGCGTTCGCGCAGGCCTCGCTGAGGGCGACGGACAAGTCGTAGGAGACGTCCGGGTCGACGCCCGCGGTCTCCATGGTGCCGAGCAGCAGGCGCCGGGCGAGCGGCACGCTGGCGGCATCGCGTCGCAGATGGAGTGACCACCAGATGCTCATGCTCCAGCCTCCTGGCTGCGGCTCGACATACCGTTACGTATTGCCCTGAGTGCCCGTCGGTAAGCGTGAAGTTGACGAGACAACACCCATATGGCGGGCGCGCCGGGAAGCCGACCGGTGTATGTGGGGCAGCCGTCGCAGATGTGATCTTCCGGTCGTACCTCATCTTGCGGACCTGCCGTACGACGCATGGTGGGCTGGTGCGATGATGAGGCCGCCATGACTGCCCCCCACTCGCGCACGATGCGCTCCGGAGGAGGACTCCGGATCCTGCGGGCCGCGGTGTTCGCCGCGGTCTGCGTCGTGCTGGCCGGGGCCGGTCACAGTTTCGCCGCCCGCGCCACCGTCCCGCTGTGGACGCTCGGCGCGGGATTCCTGGGGGCGGTCGCGGTCGCCGCGCCGCTCGCCGGACGCACCCGGTCGCTGCCGGGTATCGCGGCGCTGCTGGCGTTCGGCCAGACGGCGCTGCACATCCTGTTCGGCCTCGGACAGCACGGCGCGGCCCCCTCGGGTCCGGGTCCGTCGTCCGCGCTCTCCGACGCCACACTGGTCGAACAGGCCGCGCGTCTGCTGTGCGGGCCCGCCCGGGCGGGACTCAGCCCCGCGCAGGCCCAGCGCCTCCTCGTCGAGGCGGGGATCCACCCCGGCGGGGCGGAGACCCACGCGGCGCAGGCCGCGGCCGACGCCGCGGGTTCCCCGGTGTCCCTGCTGCCCTCGCTGTCGATGCTGCTCGGCCACATCCTCGCGGCGTCGGCCGCGGGATGGCTGCTGCGCCGCGGCGACCTGGCTCTGCTGCGACTGGCCGACCTGTCGGCCCAGGGGGTCGCCGAAGGCGCCCTCGTACGGTCCCTCCGCGCGGCGCTCGCCCTGGTGCGCGCCCTGCACGCCGGGCTCCGGGAAGCACCGGAGAAGACGCCTCGCATGGCGCGCACCGCGCTCCTCCCACCGCCCGCGCCCCAGACCACGGCACTCCAGCACACGGTGATCCGCCGGGGCCCGCCGGCCGCCGACACCGCACTCGCCCTCGCCGCCTGACACGAGGCGACCACCCCTCCGCCACCGCCCGGCCCCACGGGGCTTCCGGGTTCTCCGGTCCTCTGGGTTCTCCTGGTTCTCCGGGTCTTCGCGGTGCGGGGAGGCCGCCGGCGTGCGGCACGCGCGTGTGCGCCCGATGTCCGTGTGCGCCCGGTCCCTCCCTGCGGAGAGCCGTCCGGCCGCACGCGCCGCGAGTCCCTCACCGTCAGTGAAACCTCAATCGAAGCGGAGTGCTTCTGCCATGAAGGCTTCCCGTATCGCCGCCGCCGGTGCCGTCGCCGGTGCCGCCGTCCTCGCCGTGTCCACCCCCTGCTTCGCACACGTCACCGTGCAGCCGGAGGGTGAGGCCGCCAAGGGCGGTTACGCGGTCGTCGGCTTCAAGGTCCCCAACGAGCGGGACAACGCCTCGACCACCAAGGTCGAGATCACCTTCCCCACGGACCACCCGCTGGCGTCCGTGATGCCGCAGCCGGTCGAGGGCTGGGACATCGAGGTCAGCAAGTCGAAGCTGGACAAGCCGCTCGAGATGCACGGCGAGAAGATCGACGAGGCCGTCTCCAAGGTCACCTGGACCGCCGACGGCGAGGGCATCGAGCCCGGCTTCTTCCAGAAGTTCCCGGTGTCCGTCGGCGCGCTGCCCGAGGACGCCGACGAACTCGTCTTCAAGGCCCTGCAGACGTACTCCAACAAGGAAGTCGTCCGCTGGATCGAGGTGCCGCAGGAAGGCCAGGAGGAGCCCGACAACCCGGCCCCCGTGCTCGCCCTCTCCGAGGCCTCCGAGGACGGTCACTCCCACGGCGCCTCGGCCGATGAAGCGGCCTCCGAAGACGAAGCCGCCCCGGCCGGGAACGCCTCCGCCCAGGCCCCCGCCGCCTCCGAGGAAGGCGACTCGAGCGGTACGGACACCACCGCCCGCGTCCTGGCCGTCGTCGGCATCGTGGTCGGCGCCGCGGGCGTCGCCTACGGCGTGCTCGCCGGGCGCCGGCGCACCACCGCCTGAGCCCTCCCCCTTCTCCGCGGCGCGCACCGGACCGTTCACGGTCCCGTGGCCTCCGGTGCGCGCCCGCACACCCACCAACAGGATCCTTCATGCGCACCAAGACCTTCGCGGCGGCGGCTCTGCTCGCCGTCGCCTCCCTGAGCCTCTCCGCCTGCGGCAGCGGCAGCGGCACCGGCGACAGCGGCGACCCCGTCGCCGTGGTGTCCGAGGAGGCCGGCGCCCGCAAGGCGGCCACCGTCCTCGACAATCCCTTCGAGAAGCCGGACCTCGTCCTCACCGACACGAACGGCGAGGAGTACGACCTCCGCGAGGAGACCGCGGGCCGGCCCACGCTGATCTACTTCGGCTACACGCACTGCCCCGACGTCTGCCCGCTGACGATGAACAACATCGCCGTGGCCAAGAAGCAGCTGCCCCGGGACCAGCAGGACGAGTTGCGGATCGTGTTCGTCACCACCGACCCCGACCGGGACACCGCCCCCGCCCTGGGCAAGTGGCTCAAGGGCATCGACTCCCAGGTCGTCGGCCTGACCGGCGACTTCGCCACCGTCCAGGCCGGGGCCCGCAGCCTCGGCATCTCGATCGACCCGCCGCGCAAGGACGACAAGGGCAAGGTCGTCTCCGACCACGGCACCCAGGTCATCGCCTTCTCCCCGAAGACCGACGGCGGCTACGTGCTCTACGGCGAGGACGCCACGGTCGACGACTACACCAAGGACCTCCCCAAGATCATCAAGGGTGAGAACCCGTGAGGCGCCTCACGGCCGCCGCCGTGGCCACCACGGGGATACTGGTCCTGGCCGGGTGCGGCGGCTCCGGCAGCGCCGAGGCCGAGCTGTCCATCGGCTCCGCCTACATCCCGCAGCCGGTGTCGGACATGGCCGCCGGCTTCCTCACCATCACCAACGAGGGCGACGCCGCGGACCGGCTGACCTCCGCCACCAGCGACGTCGCCGACCAGGTCACCGTGCATGAGACCGTCGACGGGGCCATGCGGGAGGTCGAGGCCCTCGACATCCCGGCCCACGGCAGTCTGGTACTGGAGAGCGGCGGCAACCACCTGATGTTCGAGCAGTTGAAGCGGAAGCCGAAGCAGGGCCAGAAGGTCTCCGTCGAACTGCGCTTCGCCCACTCCGACCCCGTCACGGTCGAGATCCCGGTGAAGCCGGCCACCTACACCCCGAAGACCGGACACTGAGGGAGACACCCCTGTGACCCAGACCATCGCCCCCCGCGTGCGGAGCCTGGTGCTGCTGTTCCTGGCCGTCACCGGCGCGCTCCTCGCCGGGGCCGCTCCCGTCTCCGCGCACGCCGCGCTGACCGGCAGCGCCCCCGCGCAGGGGGCGGTGGTCGACACGGCCCCCACCCAGGTCTCGCTCACCTTCTCCGAGCAGGTCGCGGTGAGCGACGACGCCGTGCGGGTGCTCGACCCCAAGGGCGAGCGGGTCGACAAGGGCACTCCGGCCAACCCCAGCGGCACGACGTACACCGTGCGGCTGCTCAGCGGGCTGCCCGACGGCACGTACACCGTGGCCTACCAGATCGTGTCGGCGGACAGCCATCCCGTCGCCGGCGCCTTCACCTTCTCCATCGGCGCCCCCTCCGAGACGTCCGTCCCGGTCTCCGCGGGTGCCGCCGACGACGGTCCGGTGAGGTGGCTGTACGGCATCGGCCGGTACGTGTCCTACGCCGGCTTCGTCGTCATGGCCGGCGGGGCCGCCTTCGTACTCGCCTGCTGGGGACGCGGTGCCGGCGTGCGGGCGGTGCAGCGGCTGGTCGTCTCCGGCTGGCTGGCGCTCACCGCGGCCACGCTCGCGCTGCTGCTCCTGCGCGGCTCCTACACCCGCTCCGGGACGGTCGGCGACGTCTTCGACCTGACGCTGCTCGGCGAGGTGCTCCAGACCAAGACGGGTGCGGCACTGGTGTCCCGGCTGCTGCTGCTCGCCGCGGCGGCGCTGTTCATCGCGGTGCTGTTCGGGGCGTATGCCCGTCCGTCGGAGGACGAGGAGAAGCGGGACCTCACCTTCGGCCTGGCGATCGGCGGGACGGTCGTGGCGGCCGGGCTCGCCGCGAGCTGGGCGATGTCCGAGCACGCGTCCCAGGGGCTGCAGCCGGGGATCGCCATGCCCGTCGACGTGGTGCATCTGCTGGCCGTCGCCGCCTGGCTCGGCGGGCTCACCACCCTGCTCGTCGCGCTCTACCGGGCGCCCGCCGAGACCCCGGTCGGCCGGGACGCCGTCCAGCGGTTCTCGCGGCTCGCCCTCGGCAGCGTGGTGACGCTGGTCGGTACCGGCGTCTACCAGAGCTGGCGGCAGCTCGGCTCCTGGTCGGCGTTCACCGACACCCGGTACGGGCAGCTGCTGCTCGCGAAGATCGGGCTCATGGTGGTGCTGGTCGGGATCGCCGCCGTCTCCCGACGGTGGACGTCGCGGCTGGCGGAGGCGGACGGCACGGCACAGGCCGGAAACGGCGGCGCCCACCAGCGGGCCGGCGTCGGCGCACGGCGGGCGGAGACCCACGGGGCCGGGGCCGGGGGGCACGGGCCCCGCGCCGAGGCGGCCGACAAGGACGAGACGGGAACAACCGGGACCGGGGAGGCCCTCGACGCGGACTCCGCGCAGGGAACAGCCAGGACCGGGGAAGCCGCCGGTGCGGACCCCGTCCGGGCCGCGCAGCTCGCCCGGCAGCGGGCCGCCCGGGAGACCGCCCGGCGGAAGCGGCTGCGGGACGCCGACCCCCACCGCTTCGGCCTGCGCCGCTCCGTGCTCGCCGAGGCGGGCATCGCCGTCGTCCTGCTCGCCGTCACCACGGTGCTGACGCAGACCGAACCGGGACGTACCGAGCAGGAGGCCGCGGCGGCCACCTCCGCCTCGTCCTCGGCTTCCGCCGCCGACGGCCAGGGCACCGGCGCGGTGACCCTGAACATGCCGTTCGACACCGGCGGCGAGAAGGGCGAGGGCGTCATCACGATCGACCTCGACCCCGCTCGGGTCGGCGACAACGACATGCACGTCTATGTGGAGGACACGGACGGCCGGGCCTTCGACATCCCCGAGGTGAAGGTCGCCTTCACCCTCTCCGCCAAGGACGTCGGGCCGCTGCCCGTCGTCCCCGACCACCTCACCACCGGACACTGGTCGGCGAGCGGAGTACAGATCCCCATGGCGGGCGACTGGGAGATCGAGGTCACCGTGCGGACCTCCGACATCGACCAGGTGACCGTCTCGAAGAACGCGCAGATCGGCTGAACCACATGGCTGACCAGTCCCTTCCGCAGGTCCGTACCCCGGAGGCACCCGAAGCGGGGCCCGTGGACCGGGCCCCCCGGGGCGGCGTCTCCCGGCGCCGGCTGCTCGGCACGGCCGGCGCCACCGGGCTCGTCCTCGGCGCATCGGGCGGAGCGGTGGGGTACGCGTCGGCCCCCGCCGGGGCCACCCCGCTGACCTCGGTGGGCGACAGCCGGGTGGAGTTTCACGTGAAACATCAGCCCGGCATCACCCAGCCGCTCCAGGCCCGCGGCCATCTCATCGCCTTCGACCTCGCCCCCGGCGCCGGCCGCAAGGAGGCGGCCGCACTTCTGCGCCGCTGGTCGGACACGGCCCGTCGGCTGATGGCGGGAGAGCCGAGCGCACAGGGTGACACCGATGTGGCCCGCGACGCCGGACCCTCCTCGCTGACCCTGACCTTCGGCTTCGGCCACAGCTTCTTCGGTCGTACCGGCCTGGAGAAGCAGCGCCCGGTCGCCCTGGACCCCCTGCCCGACTTCTCCTCCGACCACCTCGACAAGGCCCGCGGCAACGGCGATCTGTGGGTGCAGATCGGCGCCGACGACGCCCTCGTGGCCTTCCACGCCCTGCGGGCCGTTCAGAAGGACGCGGGCGCGGCGGCCAGGGTGCGCTGGCAGATGAACGGCTTCAACCGCTCGCCGGGCGCCACCGCCCACCCGATGACCACCCGCAACCTGATGGGCCAGGTCGACGGCACCCGCAACCCCAAGCCCGCCGAGTCCGACTTCGCCCGGCGGATCTTCGTACCGGAGAAGGGCGAGCCCGCCTGGATGGCGAACGGCTCCTACGTCGTCGTACGCCGGATCCGCATGCTGCTGGACGACTGGGAGAAGCTGCCCGTCAAGGAGCAGGAGAACGTCATCGGGCGCCGCAAGGCCGACGGGGCTCCGCTGTCCGGGGGCACCGAGACGTCCGAGATGGACCTGGAGAAGACGGACGCCGAGGGCGGCCTGGTCGTCCCCTTCAACGCCCACGCCAGGATCACCCGGCCCGACCAGAACGGCGGCGCGGCGATGCTCCGGCGCCCGTTCTCGTACCACGACGGCATCGGCACGGACGGGGTGCCGGACGCGGGTCTGCTGTTCATCTGCTGGCAGGCCGATCCACTGCGCGGCTTCGTGCCGGTGCAGCGCAAACTGGACCGGGGCGACGCCCTGACCCCGTTCATCCGTCACGAGGCGAGCGGGCTCTTCGCGGTGCCGGGCGGTGCGGCGGAGGGTGAGTATGTGGGTCAGCGACTGCTGGAGGGATGAGAACCGCGTCGGGTCACCCCTGGGTGCTCGTGGAGAGGATGCCGGCGGCGTGAGCCCATTAGGGTGAGGGCATGCCAGCGAGCTATGCGTATCTCGGTCCCGAGGGCACCTTCACCGAAGTCGCCCTGCGCACGCTTCCCGAGGCGGCCACCCGTGAGCTGATCCCGTACGTGTCCGTGCAGTCCGCGCTCGACGCGGTGCGCGTCGGCGAGGCCGAGGCCGCGTTCGTCCCCATCGAGAACTCCGTCGAGGGCGGCATCACCACCACCCTCGACGAACTGGTCGCGGGCACCCCGCTGATGATCTACCGCGAGGTGCTGCTGTCCATCACGTTCGCACTGCTCGTCCGCCCCGGTACCAAGCTGTCGGACATCAAGACGGTCACCGCCCACCCGGCCGCCCAGCCGCAGGTGCGCAACTGGCTGAAGGCCCATCTCCCGGACGCCGTCTGGGAGTCGGCCGCCTCGAACGCGGACGGTGCGCGACTGGTCCAGGAGGGTCGGTACGACGCGGCCTTCGCCGGCGAGTTCGCGGCCGCCCGGTACGGGCTGGAGGCCCTGGAGACGGGGATCCACGACGCGGAGAACGCCCAGACCCGGTTCGTGCTGGTGGGCCGCCCCGCCCGGCCCGCGGCACCCACCGGCGCCGACAAGACCTCCATCGTGCTGTGGCAGCGCGACGACCACCCCGGTGGCCTGCGCGACCTGCTGGGCGAGTTCGCCACGCGGGGCATCAACCTGATGCTGCTCCAGTCCCGGCCGACGGGTGCCGGTATCGGCAACTACTGCTTCTGCGTCGACGCCGAGGGGCACATCTCGGACCGCAGGATGGCCGAGGCGCTGACGGGACTGAAGCGGATCTGCCTCCAGGCGCGCTTCCTCGGGTCGTACCCGCGTGCGGATGTGCGTCCGGGCGAGGTGCGGCCGCCGCTGCCCGGGACGTCGGACGCGGAGTTCGTGGGGGCGGCGGACTGGGTGGCGCGGTGCCAGGACGGCCGGTTCTGACGGGACCATCGGCAACCAGGACGATCGGTCCTACCTGCTGATTTTCGTTATCCACAGAAGTTATCCACAGGTCCGCTTCTCGACCTGGGGACAAGTCGACACCGAAGTCGCATTCGGTCGACAAGTCGGCCTACGGGTCATGATCGCGTTCATCGCCCCGCACCTCACCCTTCGTCCACCCTTTTCCTTTGGTCAACCCTTTAGGGCGAACTCTTTCCACTCAAAAGTAGGAATAGAGGGGGTTTGTGCCGGGAATCCACGGCTCCGGTCGAGCGCTTCGGAGTGATCGATTTCGAAGTCCACAGATCTTCCCCACACCCTGTGGATAACTTTTCCCGAAGCGTGGGCACCTGTGGACAACCGAGCCCCAAATCCCGCTCCACACAAGGGATTCGCGTCAACCGGCCACCCGTGGACCGACCCGTTCAAGGGGTGCCGTCGCATTCATTGACTCAAAGGACACAATGCGCAATTAACCCATAACGGAACGTGAGACGCTCCCTCGGAAATAGTGGTTCGTGGGTCGTCGTCCCGCACCGGTAGCCTTGACCGCGTGATTGACCTTCGCCTGCTTCGTGAGGACCCCGACCGAGTGCGCGCTTCGCAGCGCGCCCGTGGAGAGGATGTCGCGCTCGTCGACGCCCTCCTGTCTGCCGACGAACGGCGCAGGTCGTCCGGCGTCCGCTTCGACGAGCTGCGCGCCGAGCAGAAGGCGCTCGGCAAGCTCATCCCCAAGGCGGCCGGCGACGAGAAGGCCGAGTTGCTCAAGAAGGCCGGTCAGTTGGCGGCCGACGTCAAGGCGGCCGACGCCGACCGTGACGCCGCCGCCGCCGAGACCCAGGAGCTGCTGCTCCGGCTGGGCAACCTCATCCACCCCGACGTGCCCGTCGGCGGCGAGGAGGACTTCGTCACGCTGGAGACGCACGGCACCGTCCGCGACTTCGGCGCCGAGGGCTTCGAGCCCAGGGACCACCTGGAACTCGGCCAGCGCCTCGGCGCCATCGACGTCGAGCGCGGCGCCAAGGTCTCCGGTTCGCGCTTCTACTTCCTGACCGGCGTCGGCGCGCTGCTCGAGCTGGCCCTGGTGAACGCCGCCATGGCGCAGGCCACGGCCGCCGGGTTCACGCCGATGCTGACCCCCGCGCTGGTGCGCCCCCAGTCGATGGCGGGCACCGGTTTCCTCGGCCAGGCCGCCCAGGACGTCTACCACCTGGACAAGGACGACCTCTACCTGGTCGGCACGTCCGAGGTCGCGCTGGCCGCGTACCACATGGACGAGATCATCGACGCCGACCGGCTGCCGCTGCGGTACGCGGGCTTCTCGCCCTGCTTCCGCCGCGAGGCCGGTTCGCACGGCAAGGACACCCGGGGCATCTTCCGCGTGCACCAGTTCGACAAGGTCGAGATGTTCTCGTACGTCGACCCGGAGGACTCGCAGGCGGAGCACCAGCGGCTGCTGGAGTGGGAGAAGCAGTGGCTGACCTCGCTGGAGCTGCCGTTCCGCGTGATCGACGTCGCCTCGGGCGACCTGGGCTCCTCGGCCGCGCGTAAGTACGACTGCGAGGCCTGGATCCCGACCCAGGGCAAGTACCGCGAGCTGACCTCGACCTCGGACTGCACCGAGTTCCAGTCGCGCCGGCTGTCGATCCGTGTCCGTGAGGACAAGAAGGTGCGCCCGCTGGCCACGCTCAACGGCACCCTGTGCGCCGTACCGCGCACGATCGTGGCGATCCTGGAGAACCACCAGCAGTCCGACGGCTCGGTGCGCGTGCCGGAGGTACTGCGTCCGTACCTGGGCGGGCGTGAGCTCCTGGAACCGGTCGCCAAGTGAGCGCGGCCTTCCCCTACCGACTCATCGCCACCGACCTCGACGGCACGCTGCTGCGGGACGACCACTCGGTCTCCCCGCGCACCCGTGACGCGCTCGCCGCGGCCACCGCGGCGGGCGCCGCCCACATCGTCGTCACCGGCCGCGCGGTGCCCTGGACCCGCCCCATACTCGACGACCTCGGCTACGACGGCCTCGCCGTCTGCGGCCAGGGCGCCCAGGTGTACGACGCGGGCGCGCACCGCCTGCTGACCTCCGTGACGCTGGACCGGCAGCTGGCCGGGGTGGCGCTGGCCAAGATCGAGGCGGAGGTCGGCCCGTTGCACCTGGCGGCCAGCCGCGACGGGCTGGACGGCGAGGTGATGGTCGGCCCCGGCTACGAGATCGTCGGCGGGCTGCCCGCGATCCCGTTCACGGACGCGTCGGATGTGTGGACGGCGCCCCTGAACAAGCTGTACATCCAGCACCCGACCCTGACCTCCGACGAGCTCGCCGACGCGGCCGCCCGCACGGCGGGCGGTTTCGTCACCGTCACGATGGCGGGCGAGGGCATCGTCGAGCTGCTCCCGCTGGGCCTGTCCAAGGCGACGGGACTGTCGCTGGCGGCGCGCCGGCTGGGTGTGAAGGCGGCGGAGACGATCGCCTTCGGCGACATGCCCAACGACATCCCGATGTTCGCCTGGGCCGCGCACGGCGTGGCCATGGCCAACGCCCACCGGGAGCTGCGGGAGGTGGCCGACGAGGTGACGTCCTCCAACGAGGAGGACGGGATCGCGGTGGTGCTGGAGCGGTTGCTGGGCTGACGCCCGGCGTTCCGGCGTTCCGGCGTTCCGGCGTTCCGGCGGAGGATGCACGGATCGAACGTGCGCGGGCTTTCCGGCCCGACCACGGCCTGAGCCGAGCCGACCACGGCTTGACTCGGGCCAGTGCCTTACCACTCGGCCAATCCTCCGGGTGGGCGGCCCACGCGCCTCACCGCGCGTGCTCGAAGCGGCCGCCCCGGGCAGCTCCCCTTGCGGGGCGGACCCACGGAGCGGTGGAAGCTACTCCGGGGTCCGCCGCGGGCTGCCCTGAAGGGAGCCGGACGTACTGCCGTGCATGGATATCGTCCCGCTCCTCTCCCCGCGCATGGACGCCGGACGTTCCCGACGATGCGGACATCACCACTCTGCCCGGCGGGACGGTCGGGGGCCACCGAATAAATCCGCCGGACGCCGGACGGAGGGACCCGGAGTTCCCGGCGCCCGCCCGAAGCCCTCGTCCGGGACCGGTCCGTCCCGGTCGTCACCGCCGTCCTCACCCCGTCGGCCGTACTCCTCACCCCGTCGGTCGTGCGCCCGGACCGGGGGTGAGGCCGGCGTCAGGAGTCCGTACGCGTCACTCCTCGCCGGCCAGCGTCAGCGAGCGCAGCTTCTGGCCGGCGTACCAGGTGGCCAGGACGGTGACGGCGGCCAGCAGGACCGTCGCGGTCGTCAGACCCACGTCCGAGGTGACCAGGTCACCGCCGGAGACCTTCTGTGCCACGGCGAGCGACCACTGCTGGATGCTCAGCGTGCGCGCGCCGGGCACCAGGGAGCCGAACAGCGCCTCCCAGACCAGCGCGTAGACGAGACCGAACACCACCGCGTGCCGGGAGACCGTGCCGAGCAGCAGGAAGAGCGCCGCGTACGCGATGGAGGCGACCAGGGCCGCGACCGTGTAGGCGACGGCGACCTGCTGGCCGTTGCCGTTCAGGATGAAGCCCGCGATCAGTGTGGGCACCGCCGAGAAGACCATGGTGACGGCGATCGCGACGATGAGCTTGGTGTAGATGATCGTGGGCCGCTTGATCGGCTTGGACAGCAGGTACACCACCGAGCCGTCGTCGATCTCGGGACCGATGGCGCCGGTGCCCGCGATGACGCCGATGATCGGCACCATCGTGGCGAGCGCCAGCCCGCCGAGGACGTCGGCCGCGGTCTGGTCGTCGGCGCCGGCGAGGACCCGCACCGCCAGGGAGATCGCGATCAGCAGCAGGGGCAGCGCGCCGAGGATGAGGGCCCGGCGGGGGCCGAGCAGGGCCCGGTAGGTGAGCCGGGCGACTGTGGGGTCGTACATCAGGGCCTCCTACGCCGCGACCAGATACGAGAACACGGACTCGAGGGACTCGTCGGACGGCGAGACCGTGAGCAGCCGGATGCCGTGGTCGCGCGCGACCTTCGGCAGCAGGGCGGTGAAGCGGCCGAAGTCGACGGCCTGGACGCGCAGCGCGCCCTCGGCATGGTCGACCTCGATGCCGGACGTCGACGGGTCGGCGATCAGCGCGGCCGCGAGCGCGCGGTCGTCGCTGGAGCGCACCAGATAGCGGTGCGGGCGGTCCGTCATCAGGCGGCGGATCCTGCGGAAGTCACCGCTGGCCGCGTGCCGGCCGGCGACGACGACCTCGATGTGCCAGGCGAGCTGCTCGACCTCTTCGAGGATGTGGGAGGAGAACAGCACGGTGCGGCCCTCGTCGCCCATCCGCCGCAGCAGGTCCATCAGCTGCATGCGCTGGCGCGGGTCCATGCCGTTGAAGGGCTCGTCGAGCAGGAGCAGCGACGGCTGGTGGACCAGCGCGGACGCCATCTTCACGCGCTGCCGCATGCCCTTGGAGTACGTCGCGATCCTGCGGTCCTGCGCGTACTCCATCTCGACCGTGGCGAGCGCCTGCTGGGCGGCCCGGGCGCCCAGGCCGTGCAGTTCGGCGTTGGCGAGGACGAACTCGCGGCCGGTGAGGAAGTCGTACATCGCCTCGCGCTCGGGGACGATGCCGATGTGCCGGTAGATGGCCTCGTTGCGCCAGACCTGCTGTCCGTCGAGGGTGACGGTGCCGGTGGAGGGGGCGAGGAAGCCGCCCATCATGTTGATGAGGGTGGACTTCCCTGCGCCGTTGGGGCCGAGCAGGCCGGTGACGCCGGGGCCGATGGTCATGGTGATGTCGTTGACGGCGACCACGTTGCCGAACCAGCGGGAGACGTGGTCGATGCTGAGCGTGGTCACAGTCCCACCTTCTTGTAGCGGCGCACCAGGAGGCCGTAGCAGGCGGCGATCAGACCGAGGCTGAAGAGGACGTAGACCACGCCCTCACCGTCGCTCGGGCCGATTCCGCCGGGGAACGCGGAACTCGCGCCCAGGAAGGCGGACTGCACGCCGTCGATGAGGGTGATCGGGGAGAACAGGCCGATCCAGGCGATGGAGTCGCCGCTGCCCTGGGCGTCCGCGATCGCCTGGAGCGTGGAGACCGCGCCGTAGGAGATGGTCAGGACGGCGATCACGGCCGCGATGCCGAAGCCGCGGCGCGGGGTGACCGACGCGATGACCAGGCCGATGCCGGCGAAGAGCAGCGAGAGCAGTGCCACGGAGACGAGTCCCTGTGCGAATCCCTTGGTCTGGTCGGTGAAGTCGAGCTTGGCCAGCAGCGCGCCGATGTACAGCACCAGCAGGGGAGCCGCGGTGAGGATGAACAGGGCCGAGGCCAGCGCGGCGAACTTGGCGCGCACGTAGTCGGCCGTTTCGATGGGCCGCGAGAAGTACAGCGGTACGGTCTTGAAGCGCAGGTCGCGCGAGACGGACTGCGGTGCCTGCGAGGCCACGTACAGGCTGATGACGGCCTGCATGATGATCGCGTAGCGCGTGTAGTCGACGGGCAGGTCCTTGGCCTTGGTGGTGACGGCCACGGCCACCATGATGGCGGCGGGCACGCACATCACCACGAACAGCAGCATCGGCAGCACCTTGGACTTCACCGAGCGGCCGAGGCCGTAGGAGCCGCGCAGGGACTGCGAGTACAGCGACAGCCTGGCGTAGGAGCGGCCGAGGCGGGGACCGTCGTAGGAGCGGTAGCCGATGTTGTGGATACGGGTGTCACCCGATGCGGTGGCCGGTGTCCGCAGGGACTGCTCAGCTGCCATGGCCGACCGCCTCCTCGCGCTGCCCGCCGTCGTGTCCGTCGTTGTTCATGTCGCCGTTCTCGTCGCCGTTCTTGAAGACCTCGGAGATGTGGTGCCGGCGCTGCTCCATGCGCACCAGGCCGAGGCCGAGGTCCGCGATGACGTCCCGGACCAGGTCGTAGGTCTCCTCGCCCCGCGTGGTGAGCAGCAGGACGTGTCCGGCGCCCGGCAGCCCGCTGCCGTCCTCGGTGCCCACCCCGCGCGCCCGCAGCGCGTCGCGCACCGCGCGGGTGCCGTCCGGGTGCTCGTCGGTGTCGGTGACCTCGATGGCGAGGGTCGTGGTGGTCTGGGTGAAGGCCGTGGTGGAGCTGGAGCGCAGCAGCTTTCCGCCGTCGACCACGACCACGTGGTCGCAGGTGCGTTCCAGTTCGCCCAGCAGGTGCGAGGTGACCAGGACCGAGATGCCGAAGTCGGTGTGGATGCGGCGGATCAGGCCGAGCATCTCGTCCCGGCCGACCGGGTCGAGGCCGTTGGTCGGCTCGTCCAGGAAGACCAGCTGCGGGTCGTGCACGAGGGCCTGCGCGAGCTTCACGCGCTGCTTCATGCCGGTCGAGTAGCCGCCGATGGGGCGGTAGCGCTCCTCGTACAGGCCGACGTGGCGCAGCGTGTCCGCGGTGCGTTCGCGCGCGGCGGTGGGCGGCAGGCCGGACATGCGCGCCATGTGGACGACGAACTCGGTGGCCGAGACGTCCGGCGGCAGGCAGTCGTGCTCCGGCATGTAGCCGACCCGCTCGCGGATGGCGGCGCCCTCGGTGGCGACGTCGAGACCGAGCACGGCGGCTCGGCCCTCGGTGGCGGGGGACAGACCCAGCAGGATCTTGATCAGTGTGGACTTGCCGGCTCCATTTGCTCCGACGAGTCCGGTCACACCGGGCCCGACGTCCACGGAGAGCCGGTCAAGAGCGGTCACCCTGGGGAACCGCTTGCTCAGGCTTTCGGTCGCGATCACAGTCACGTCCACGACGGTAGTGACCCGTACCACTCCGGTCGTCAGACCGGAGCACCGTCTTGGCGTCCCCCTGGAGTCGTACGGGCCCGTAGGGGAGACAGTGCCTGAGAGTTATCCACACGCCGTGGGACGCTGTTGACGAGCTCTGCGACGACTGCCAGATTCGCCGGTGTGACGGGGATGAGGGACGCGCGGGAGCGCCGGGTGCGCACGGGCGGGGTCGAGCTGTGCGTGGCCGAGCTGGGCGATCCCGGGCGGCCGACGGTCGTCCTCGTGCACGGCTACCCCGACAGCAAGGAGGTGTGGTCGCAGGTCGCGCCGCGCCTCGCCGAGAGCTTCCACGTCGTGGCGTACGACGTCCGGGGCCACGGCCGGTCCACGGCCCCGCGGCCGCTGCGCGGCGGGTTCACCCTGGAGAAGCTGACCGACGACTTCCTCGCCGTCGCGGACGCCGTCAGCCCGGACCGGCCGGTGCACCTGGTGGGGCACGACTGGGGCTCGGTGCAGTCCTGGGAGTTCGTCACGGTCGGGCGCACCGCGGGGCGGATCGCCTCCTTCACCTCGATGTCGGGCCCCTCGCTCGACCACTTCGGGCACTGGATCGGCCGCCGTCTGAGGCGGCCGACGCCGCGCCGGGTCGGCCAGCTGCTCGGCCAGGGCGCCAAGTCCTGGTACGTGTACCTGCTGCACGCGCCCCTGCTGCCCGAACTCGCCTGGCGCGGTCCGCTGGGCAGGGTGTGGCCGCGGATCCTGGAGCGCGTCGAGAAGGTGTCCGGCGACGGCTACCCCACCTCGTCCCTGCCGTCGGACGCGGCCCACGGGGTCTGGCTCTACCGGGACAATGTGCGGCCCCGGCTGCGCAGCCCGCGCGCGGACGCCTACGCGCACGTGCCCGTGCAGCTCGTCACGCCCCTGGGGGACGCCTTCCTGTCGGAGCGGCTCCACGACGATCTGGAGCAGTGGGCTCCGCGGCTGACCCGGCGGACGCTGCCGGCCGGGCACTGGGTGCCGCGCAGCCGCCCCGACCAGCTGGCCACGTGGATCACCGACTTCGTGACGTCCGTGGAGGCCGGCCGGACGGAGGTGGCGGCTGCGGGCCGGTACGCCGACCGCTTCGGCGGGCAGTTGGTCCTGGTCACGGGAGCGGGCGGCGGCATCGGGCGGGCGACCGCGCTCGCGTTCGCCGAGGCGGGCGCGCGGGTGCTGGCGGTCGACCGGGACGCGGGGGCCGCGGCCCGCACCGCGGAGGAGGCCCGCCGGCGCGGCGCGGTCGCGGCCTGGGCGGAGCCGGCGGACGTCTGTGACGAGCGGGCCGTGGAGAGACTCGCCGAGCGGGTCACCAGTGCGTACGGCGTGGTGGACGTCCTGGTGAACAACGCCGGTGCCGGACTCGGCGGCTCCTTCCTCGACACCACCCCGGAGGACTGGCGGCGGGTCCTCGACGTCAGTCTGTGGGGCGTGATCCACGGCTGCCGGCTCTTCGGGCGGCGGATGGCCGAGCGCGGGCAGGGCGGCCACATCGTCAACGTCGCCCCGGCGGCGGCGTTCCGGCTGTCCAGGGCGCTGCCCGCCTCCAGCACGTCCAAGGCGGCGGTGCTGACGCTGAGCGAGTGCCTGCGCGCGGAGCTGGCGGGCCGGGGCATCGGCGTGACGGCGGTCTGTCCCGGGCTCGTCGACACCGGTATCACCTCCACCGCGCGTTTCGCGGGGACGGACGCCGAGGAGGAACGGCGCCTGCGGAAGCGTGCGGCGCGCCGCCACGGACTGCGCGGCTGTCCCCCGGAGAAGGTCGCCGCCGCGATCCTGCGGGCGGTGGTGCGCGACGAGGCGGTGGTGCCGGTCACCCCGGAGGCGCGGGGGGCGTACGCGCTGTCGCGGTGGATGCCGGGCGCGCTGCGGAGGATCGCGCGGGTGAAGCCGCCGGTGTGAGGCCGCGGCCGGGTGGCCGGGACGCGAAGGCGCTCCTGCGGGGCGGCGGTTGTGGCATCGGCTGTCACGTCGGCGGTCGGGACAGTTGTCGGGTCGACGGCCGGGTCGACGGCCGGGTCGGTTGTCCACAGGAAGGTCAATTCGCTTGTGGATAACCGCACTTGGCTGTGGATCAAACCTCCGGGGCTAAATCGTTCGCGTGATCCGCGTCTCTCCCGGCAGTCTGAACGGATGGACGAAAGACGCACCGTGAAGGTGTCGAAGTACATCGCCAGGCATCTGCGCCACCAGCCCGAGCGGATCGGGCTCACTCTCGACGAGGGCGGCTGGGTCGAGATCGACACGCTGATCGCCGCCGCGTCCGCGCACGGCTTCCGGTTCACCCGGGAGGAACTGGACCACGTCGTCGCCGACAACGACAAGCAGCGCTTCGCCGTCGAGGGCACGCGGATCCGCGCCAGCCAGGGCCACAGCGTCGAGGTCGACCTCGGACTGCCACCGGCCACCCCGCCCTCGTACCTGTACCACGGGACCGTCGCCCGCAGCCTGGACGCGATCCGCGCCGAAGGGCTCCGGCCGATGAACCGGCACGACGTGCACCTCTCCGCCGACCGTGAGACGGCGACCCGCGTCGGTGCCCGCCGGGGCCGCCCTGTGGTGCTGTCCGTGGACGCGGCCGCCATGCACCGCGACGGCCATGTCTTCCATGTGAGCGCGAACGGCGTGTGGCTGACCCGGGCCGTGCCCGTCCGGTATCTGCGGTTTCCCGCAACCCGCTGAAACCGCATGATCGGCGGTATGGACCACCTGCCCAGCACCGAGGCCGCCGTCACCGCCCTCCAGGCGCTCGCCGAGCACTACGAGCGCGAGATCGAGGTCACCCACGACATCGGCGCCGACCAGACCTCACGCCGCACCGCCGCGGGCGTCGGCGTCACCACCGATCCCGACGGCTCCCTCCCCCACGAGGCCTACGTCGAGTTCGGCGGCCTGCCCCGGGTGAGTGTGCGGCTCTACCCCGAGGACGACGCCCTGATCGATGTCGAGGGCGTGGAGTGCCCCGACATCCCCCGTGACGACGTGCCGTCCTTCCTGCGCTCCCTGTTCGAAGGGCTGGCATACGTCCGGGCGCGGCGTTTCCCGCCGGGCTACTTCCTGATCGTGCCGCTGCCGGGAGACCGGACGCACAAGGAGTTCATCCCCATGATCGTCCTCACTCCCTGGCTGAGCGCACGGGTGCGATGAGGACGACGTGTGCGGCGATCGTTTCACGTGAAACCCGCGGCGGCGCATAGGCTCGGTGCCATGAGTCTGCGTCTGAGCACCGTGATCCTTCCCCATCGCCGCTGGCACGAAGGCAGCCGGACGGCGTGGGTGCGGGCCGAGGAA
The DNA here is from genome assembly GCF_043076215.1 of Streptomyces sp. NPDC016640. Taxonomy (NCBI): domain Bacteria; kingdom Bacillati; phylum Actinomycetota; class Actinomycetes; order Kitasatosporales; family Streptomycetaceae; genus Streptomyces; species Streptomyces sp. NPDC016640. The sequence continues at coordinate 285,815 of NZ_JBIBRG010000006.1, read as the reverse complement.
CTCGGCTTCCACACGGGGTACACCTACGACCACCTGTCCTGGCGCAGCTTCCGGGACGGCCCGTGGTTCGGCGCCCTGCCGACCCTGACCGCCGCCGCGGCCGTCACCGACCGGATGCGACTGGGCACCCTCGTGACCTCACCGAACTTCCGGCATCCGGTCACGCTCGCCAAGGAACTCATCTCCCTCGACGACATCTCCGGCGGGCGCGTCACGCTGGGGATCGGCGCGGGCGGTACCGGCTTCGACGCCACCGCGCTCGGCCAGGAGCCGTGGACCCCGCGCGAGCGTGCCGACCGCTTCGCCGAGTTCGTTCCGCTGCTGGACCGGCTGCTCACCGAGGACACGGTGTCCTACGAGGGCGACTTCTACGCGGCGCACGAGGCGCGCAACATCCCCGGCTGTGTGCAACGGCCCCGGCTGCCGTTCGCCGTGGCGGCCACCGGACCGCGCGGGCTGCGCCTCGCGGCCCGGCACGGGCAGGCGTGGGTGACCACCGGCGACCCGAAGCTGTACGAGAACGGCACGCCCGAGCAGTCGCTCATGGCCCTGCGCGGCCAGGCGAAGAAACTGGCCGACGCCTGCGCCGAACTCGGCCGGGACGCCGCGGCACTGGACAGGGTCCTGCTCACCGGATTCACCCCGGACCGCGGCCGCCCACTGCAGTCCCTGGACGCCTTCGTCGACTTCGCGGGCCGCCACGCCGAGCTGGGATTCACCGAGATCGTCATCCACTGGCCCATCCCGGACTCCGACTTCGCCGCGGACCAGAAGGTCTTCGAACGGATCGCCATGGAGGCACCGGCGCAGCTGCGGTGAAGCGCTCGTCCGGGCATGAGCCCCGGCCGCTTCGGGACAGGACGGAGGACCGCTGGTGACAGCAGTCACCACTCACCTGTGCGGAGTCCCGCACGCCCGTGCGGGCATCTGCGGGACAATGGCCGGATGACCTCAGCGACCCGCCAGCCCGAGACCCCGGCAACCACCACACCACGGCTCATCGCCACCGATCTCGACGGCACCCTGCTGCGCGACGACAAGTCGGTGTCCCCACGGACCGTCGCCGCGCTGGCCGCCGCCGAGGAGGCGGGCATCGAGGTCTTCTTCGTCACCGGCCGCCCGGCCCGCTGGATGGACGTCGTCAGCGACCACGTCCACGGCCACGGCCTCGCCATCTGCGGCAACGGCGCAGCCGTGGTCGACCTGCACGGCGGCCCCGGCGCGCACCGCTTCGTCAAGGTGCGCGAGCTCGCCCGGGAGAACGCGCTGGACGCCGTCCGGCTGCTGCGCGACGCCGCCCCGGGCACGGTGTACGCCGTCGAGCAGCCCTACGCCTTCAACCAGGAACCGGCCTACCCCAAGCTGCACCTGGAGATCCCGGACGTCCTCGCCTCCGCCGAACACCTGCTGTCCCCGGACTCCCACACCGCCGACCAGCCCGTGCTCAAGATCCTCGCCTTCCACCCCGAGCTCGACCCCGACGCCTTCCTCACCCTGGGCCGGCTCGCCATCGGCGACCGCGCCAACGTCACCCGCTCCAGCCCCAGCGCCCTGCTGGAGATCAGCGGACCCGAGGTGTCCAAGGCCAGCACGCTCGCCCTGTGCTGCGCCGAGCGCGGCATCTCCCACGAGGAGGTCGTCGCGTTCGGGGACATGCCGAACGACGTGGAGATGCTGACCTGGGCCGGCCGCTCCTACGCGATGGGCAACGCCCACCCGGACGTGATCGCCGCCGCCTCGGGCCGCACGGTCGCCAACAACGACGACGGGGTGGCCGTGGTGATCGAGCAGTTGCTGAACGAGCGCCGGTAGCCGTTCAGAGCGACACCCCGCGCCGGCCCAGCCACGGCACCGGGCTCACCGCCGAGCCCATCTCCGGCGTCACCCGTACCTCGAAGTGGAGATGCGGACCCGTGGAGTTGCCGCTGGTGCCGGACTGACCGATCCACCGCCCGGGCGGGACCCGCTCGCCCTGGTCGACGGCGACGGCCGCGAGGTGGGCGTACTGGGTGTAGTAACCGTCCGCGTGCTCCAGCACGACCTCGATGCCGAAGGCCCCTCCGCAGGAGACCCTCACCACCGTCCCGGCGCCCACCGCCCGCACCGGTGTCCCGATGGGCACCGCGAAATCCTGCCCGGTGTGCCGGTTCGCCCACCGCGCGCCGCCACTGCCGTAGGACGCGGACAGCTCGTACGTCTCCACCGGCGCCACCCAGCGGGTGGTGAGCCGTGTCTCCGGCTGGTCGAGCCGTACCGCACCGCGGCACGCGCCGGCGGCGACCGAGGCGTCCGCCTGGCCCTTGAGCCTCCACCGTGCCGTCTCGAGCTTCTTCTCGATGTCCCGCCGCTGGGCGGCGAGGTCGGTGTTCCGCTGCTCCAGCCTCTGCCACGCGGCCGCCGCCTTCGCCTCGTCCCGGGCGAGCCGTGCCTGGGCCCGCCGGCTCCGGCCGATGGCCTTGTCGAGCGACGCCTGCGCCTGTGACACCGCCCGCTGGCCGCGCATCAGCTCTTCCGGGTCGTCCGCGAGGATCATGTGTGCCGTGAGCGGCAGCCCTCCGCCGTCCCGGTACTGGGAGCTCGCGATCCGCCCCAGGTCCTCCCGCAGGCCGGTCATCGCCCGCCGCTCGTGGTCGAGCCGCTCCTCCAGCCGCTGGGCCCTGGCCCGCTGCTCCTCGGCCTCGCGCCGGCCGGCCTCGTACCGCTCGGTCGCCGCCGCCGCCTCCTCGTACAGCCGCGCCACCTGCGCGCTGACACCGGACGCGGAGCCGTGCCCGGGAGTGTGGGAGCCGTCGCCGTCGGCGGGCCGGGCGGCGAGCACCGCGAGCGCGCACAGCGGCACGGCGACGAGCAGCGGATGACGGCGGGAGAAGCGCATGACTGCGATCCTGGCCCCGCCCCGGCACACGGTCCTGTTCACGTCGTGCACATGGGGGACCACACGCCCCGGACGGACCAGTGACGGCGCCGAACAGCGCCATCGGCGGCTGCCGCTGATGTCCCGTCACGCGCCACGCGTGCGTGAGGCCGTGGAGCTAGCGTGCCGTCACCAGGAGCCCGGCCGCCTCCTCCCGCCGTGCCATGGACCGCAACGGGCCGTCAGCGGCGACGAGTTCCGCGTAGGCCCCGCGCTGTACCGCCCGGCCCCCGTCCAGCACGACCACCTCGTCCACCGCCTCCAGACCGGCCAGCCGGTGGGTGATGAGCAGCGTCGTACGGCCCTCGGTGGCGGCCAGCAGATCGGCGGTGAGCGCGTCGGCGGTCGGCAGGTCCAGGTGCTCCGCGGGTTCGTCCAGCACCAGCACCGGGAAGTCCGCGAGCAGCGCGCGGGCGAGCGCCAGCCGCTGCCGCTGTCCGCCGGACAACCGCGCCCCGTGCTCACCGACGAGCGTGTCGAGCCCGTCGGGCAGACCGTCGGCCCACTCCAGCAGCCGGGCCCGGGCGAGCGCGTCGCGCAGCTCGTCCTCGGTCGCGCCCTTCCTGGCGAGCAGCAGGTTCTCCCGGACCGAGCTGTTGAAGAGATGCGCGTCCTGCGCACACAGTCCGACCAGCCGCCGCACGTCGTCGCCGTCCAGGGTGCGGGCGTCCACACCGGCCAGCGTGTACGAGCCCGCGCCCGGGTCCAGGAACCGCAGCAGCACCTGCGCGAGGGTCGTCTTGCCGGAACCGGAGGGACCGACCACCGCGATCCTGCGGCCCCGCTCCAGCGTCAGGTCCAGTCCGGCGAGCGCGTCCCGGTCCTGCCCGGCGTGCCGGGCGGTCAACTCCCTGACCACGAGCGGGAACGGCGACGCGGGCGCCTGCCGGGGCGAGTCCGGCTCCCGGACGGGCGCCGGGGCGTCCAGCACCTCGTACACCCGCTCGGCGCTGCGGCGCACCCGCTGCCGGTACTGCACGGCGAGCGGCATGCCGAGGACGGCCTCGAACGCGGCCAACGGGGTCAGGACCACCACGGCCAGCGCCAGGCCGTCCAGCCGGCCGGCGGCCACGGCCTGGACCCCGACGAGCGCGGCGGCCGCGACGGTCAGGCCGGAGATCAGAGCGGTGAGCCCGTCGCCGAGCGCCGTGGCGGTGGCGGCGCGCGAGGCGATCCGGGTGAGCGTGCCGTCGGCCCGTCGTGCCCCGGCGGTCCGCGCCGGCAGGGCGCCGGCGACGGTCAGCTCGGCGGTGCCGGTGAGGAGATCGGCCACCCGGGTCGCGAGGACGCCCCGGGCCGGTGCCAGCCTGCGTTCGGCACGCCGGGCCACGGCACCGGTCAGCAGGGGCACACCGGCCCCCGCCGCCAGCAGCCCGGCCGCGAGCACGGCCCCGGTCCCGGGCAGCAGCCAGGCCGTGAAGCCGACGGACAGGGCGGAGACGGCGACGGCCGCACCGGCCGGCAGCAGCCAGCGCAGCCAGTAGTCCTGGAGCGCGTCCACGTCGGAGACCAGCCGGGAGAGCAGATCGCCCCGGTGGGCGCCGCGCAGCCCGGCGGGCGCCAGCCGTTCCAGCCGCCGGTAGACCGCGACGCGGGTGTCGGCCAGCATGCGCAGGACGGCGTCGTGCGACACGAGCCGCTCGGCGTAGCGGAACACGGCCCGCCCGATGCCGAAGGCCCGGGTCGCCGTCACGGCCACCATCAGGTACAGCACGGGCGGCTGCTGCGAGGCGCGGGAGATGAGCCACCCGGAGGTGGCCATGAGCCCGACGGCGCTGCCCAGTGCGAGGGTGCCGAGCAGCAGCGCGAGCGCCGTCCTCCCGCGCCGGGCGGAGGACAGGGTCCGCACGCGAGCGAGCACACCGCCCGGGACCGTGCCGGGGACGGGCTCGGCGGGTCCGCGGTCCGCTACGGGGGCGGCTTCGACGGCCGGCGCCGGTCCGGTCCCCCGGCGTACGGTCTCCTCCCGGCCCGTGGACGTCGGTTCCGTGAGCCGCACCACGCGGTCCGCGACGGCCAGCAGTGCCGGCCGGTGTGCCACGAGCAGCACCGTCCGGCCGGCGGCCAGCCGCCGCACCGCCGCCACGATCCCGGCCTCGGTGGCACCGTCCAGTGCGGCCGTCGGTTCGTCGAGCAGCAGGACGGGCCGGTCCGCGAGGAACGCCCGGGCCAGCGCGAGCCGTTGCCGCTGTCCGGCCGACAGACCCGCTCCGTCCTCGCCGAGGACGGAGCCGGCACCCTCGGGGAGCGCGTCCACGAACTCCAGGGCCCCCGCGTCCCGCAGGGCGCGCCGTACGGCGTCGTCGTCCGCGTCGGGCCGGGCCAGCCGTACGTTCTCGGTGATCGTCCCGGCGTACAGGTGCGGCCGCTGCGGCACCCAGGCGACGCGGCCGTGCCACTGGGCGAGGTCGAGTTCCGCGAGATCGGCTCCCCCGATCCGCACCCGCCCCCCGGTGGGCCGGACGAACCCCAGCAGCACGTTCAGCAGGGTCGACTTGCCCGCTCCGCTCGGTCCCACGAGCGCGACCGTCTCACCGGGGGAGACGGTGAGGGAGACGTCCGAGACGGCGTCCGTGGACCGGCCGGGGTAGCGGACCGTCACGCCGTCGAAGGACAGGGCGCCCGCCGGGACCGCGCCCGTTCCGGGCGTCGGCGCGGGCGTCCGGAGCACCGAGAAGATCTCCTCGGCCGCCGCGAGGCCCTCGGCCGCCGCGTGGTACTGCGCGCCCACCTGCCGCAGCGGCAGATAGGCCTCGGGCGCCAGGATCAGGATGACCAGGCCGACGGAGAGGTCCAGGTCGCCGTGGACGAGACGCATGCCGATCGTCACGGCGACCAGCGCCACCGAGAGCGTGGCCAGCAGTTCCAGCGCGAAGGAGGAGATGAAGGCGATCCGCAGCGTGCGCATGGTCGCCCGCCGGTACTCGGCGGTGATCCGCCGGATCGACTCCGCCTGCGCCTTGGCCCGCCCGAAGACCTTCAGCGTCGGCAGTCCGGCGACGACGTCCAGGAAGTGTCCGGACAGCCGGGACAGCAGCAGCCACTGGCGGTCCATCCGGGACTGGGTGGCCCAGCCGATCAGCACCATGAAGACCGGGATGAGCGGCAGGGTGCCCACGATGATCGCCGCCGAGACCCATTCCTCGGTGACGATCCGCGCCAGCACCGCCACCGGTACGACCACCGCGAGCCCCAGCTGGGGGAGATAGCGCGAGAAGTAGCCGTCGAGGGCGTCGACACCCCGGGTCGCCAGGGCGACCAGCGATCCGGTGCGCTGGCCGTCCAGCCACCCCGGACCCAGGGCCGTCGCCCGCTCCAGCAGCCGGCCCCGCAGCTCCGACTTCGCCGCGGCGCTCGCCCGGTGGGCGGCCAGCTCGGTCAGCCAGCCGACCAGCCCGCGGCCGGCCGCGACGGCGACGAGGAGCAGCAGGGGGGTGCGGAGCTCGCCGGCGGACATGCCGTCCTGGAACGCGCCCACCACCACCTCGGCGATGAGCATGGCCTGGGCGATGACCAGCCCGGCGCCGACGGCCCCCAGGCCGACGACCGCCACCAGGAAGCCGCGGGTGGCGCGGGCGTACCGGAGCAGACGCGGATCGATTGGTTTCACGTGAAACACACCTCAGTGCGTGGGGTCGGCGATGTGCTGGGTGCCGATCCGCTTGCGGAACACCCAGTACGTCCAGCCCTGGTAGACCAGCACCACCGGCGTGGCGATCACCGCGAGCCAGGTCATGATCTTCAGGGTGTAGGCGCTGGAGGAGGCGTTGGTGACGGTCAGGCTCCAGTCCGCGTCGAGCGTGGACGGCATGACGTTCGGGAAGAGCGTCAGGAAGAGCATCGCCACGACGGCCACGATGGTGAGGCCGGACAGGGTGAACGACCATCCCTCGCGTCCCGCCTGGTTCGCCACCAGGGCGGCGACCAGCGCGGCGACCGCCACGACCAGTGCGACCAGGCTGGTGCCGTCGCCCCGGTCGGCCTGCGTCCAGAGCAGGAAGCCCGACGCCAGTACGGCGGTGACGAGACCCACGCGCAGGGCCAGCTTCCGCGCCCGTTCCCGGATGCCGCCGACCGTCTTCAGTGCCGTGAAGACCGCGCCGTGGAAGGTGAACAGCGTCAGGGTGACCAGGCCGCCCAGCAGGGCGTACGGGTTGAGCAGGTCCCCGACGGTGCCCACGTACTCGAAGTCGGCGTCGATCTTCACGCCGTGCACGATGTTGCCGAAGGCCACGCCCCACAGGAAGGCCGGGAGGAGCGAGGTCCAGAAGATCGCCGTCTCCCAGTTGCGCTGCCAGTGCTCCTCCGGCCGCTTCGCCCGGTACTCGAAGGCGACACCGCGGATGATCAGGCAGACCAGGATGAGCAGCAGCGGCAGGTAGAAGCCGGAGAAGAGCGTGGCGTACCACTCGGGGAAGGCGGCGAAGGTCGCGCCGCCGGCCGTGAGCAGCCACACCTCGTTGCCGTCCCAGACGGGGCCGATGGTGTTGATCAGCACCCGCTTCTCCGCGCGGTCACGGGCGAGCAGCCGGGTGAGGATGCCGACCCCGAAGTCGAAACCCTCCAGGAAGAAGTAGCCGGTCCACAGGACGGCGATCAGGACGAACCAGACGTCGTGCAGTTCCATGACGGTGCAGCTCCCTCTGCCTAGTACGAGAAGGCCATCGGCTTGTCGGCGTCACGGATGTCGCCGCCGAGCTTCGCGGGCGGATGGAGGTCGGACTCGCCGAGCTCGGGCGGGCCGGCCTTGACGTACTTGACGAGCAACTTGACCTCGATGACGGCCAGGACGGCGTAGAGCAGGGTGAAGACGGACATCGAGGTGATGACCTCGGCCGTGGACACACCGGGGGAGACCGCGTCCCGGGTCTGCATCACGCCGTAGACCACCCAGGGCTGCCGGCCCATCTCGGTGAAGATCCAGCCCCAGGAGTTGGCGATCAGCGGGAACGCCATGGTCCACAGCGCCAGGAGCCAGTAGAGCCGGGTGAGCCGGGAGCCGAGCGGCTGCTTCAGCAGTACCAGATGCGGCACCTCGTCCCCGCCGGTGCGCCAGGCGGCCGGCAGCAGGAACTTCTTGCGGGTGAGCCACAGTCCCAGGAGGCCGAGCGAGAAAGAGGCCATGCCGAAGCCGATCATCCAGCGGAAGCCCCAGTAGGCGACGGGGACGATGGGCTTGTAGTCACCGGGTCCGAACTGCTCCCGCAGGGCCTCGTTGGTGTCGTTGATGCCGGGCACGTACGAATCGAGGTCGCTGTGGGCGAGGAAGGACAGCAGGCCGGGGATCTCCAGGGCGACCTTGTTGTGCCCCTCGTCGACGTCCCCGTAGGCGAAGACGGAGAACGGCGCGGGGCTCTCGCCGTCCCACAGGGCCTCGGCGGCGGCCATCTTCATCGGCTGCTGCTCGTACATGACCTTGCCGAGCGTGTCGCCGCTGACCGCGGTGAACAGGCCGCCGACCGCCAGCGTGACCAGGCCGAGCCGCAGCGAGGTCCGCATCACCGGGATGTGCTTCTTGCGCATCAGGTGGAAGGCGGCGATGCCGACCATGAAGGCGCCGCCGGTCAGGAAGGCCGCCGAGAAGCTGTGGAAGACCTGGTTGAGGGTGGTGTTCTGGGTGAGCACCAGCCAGAAGTCGGTCAGCTCGGCGCGGCCCTTCTCCTCGTTGATCCGGTAGCCGACCGGGTGCTGCATCCAGGAGTTGGCGGCGAGGATGAAGTACGCCGACAGCAGGGTGCCGATCGAGACCATCCAGATGCAGGCCAGATGGATCCTCTTGGGCAGCTTGTCCCAGCCGAAGATCCACAGGCCGATGAAGGTGGACTCGAAGAAGAAGGCGATCAGGGCCTCGAAGGCGAGCGGGGCACCGAAGACGTCACCGACGAACCGCGAGTAGTCGGACCAGTTCATGCCGAACTGGAACTCCTGCACGATGCCGGTGACCACACCCATCGCGATGTTGATCAGGAAGAGCTTGCCCCAGAACTTCGTCGCCCTGAGGTACTTCTCCTTCTCCGTACGCACCCAGGCGGTCTGCAGCCCGGCGGTGAGGGCGGCCAGCGAGATCGTCAGGGGGACGAAGAGGAAGTGATAGACGGTGGTGATACCGAACTGCCATCGCGCCAGGGTCTCCGGCGCCAGAGCCAGGTCCACGTCGTCTCTCCTTACTTCGCCGTGGTCGCAGCGGCTTTTCGCTCCCGTTCGTCCCCCACAACTCGGGAAAACGGGATGCGCTTGTGAACGCGTTCACATTCACAAGCAATTATGACCTACTGCTTTGCACACCCGGAAGGGGGGTCCCCTGTGACGTCAACCCCTTTGCCGGAAGCTGCGGCGCACAAGGCGGCGGCCGACGGGATGACCCGTCGGCCGCCTGGACGTACGTGCTGGTCAGCGCTCTTTGCGGAAGCCCTCCGCCACCTTGAGGAAGATGTCGTTCGCCTCGGTCTCCCCGACCGTGACCCGCACGCCCTCACCGGCGAACGGCCGGACGACCACACCCGCCTGCTCGCACGCCTGCGCGAAAGACACGGTGCGCTCCCCGAGCCGCAACCACACGAAGTTGGCCTGGCTCTCGGGCACCGTCCAGCCCTGGGCGCGCAGCGCGTCCATCACCCGGTTGCGCTCACACACCAGCGAGCCGACGCGGCCGATCAGCTCGTCCTCGGCCCGCAGCGAGGCGATCGCCGCGTCCTGCGCGATCTGGCTCACCCCGAACGGCACCGCCGTCTTGCGCAGCGCCGCGGCCACCGGCTCGTGGGCGATCGCGAAGCCGACGCGCAGCCCTGCCAGGCCGTACGCCTTGGAGAAGGTCCGCAGGACGCAGACGTTGGGCCGCTCCCGGTAGATCTCGACGCCGTCCGGCACCTCGGTGTCCCGGATGAACTCGCGGTAGGCCTCGTCCAGCACCACCAGCACGTCGCCGGGCACCCGGTCGAGGAAGCGTTCGAGCTCGGCCCGGCGCACGACCGTGCCGGTCGGGTTGTTGGGGTTGCAGACGAAGACGAGCCGGGTCCGGTCGGTGATCGCCTCGGCCATCGCGTCCAGGTCGTGCACATCGCCCGGGGTCAGCGGCACCTGGACCGAGGTGGCACCGCTGATCTGCGTGATGATCGGATAAGCCTCGAAAGACCGCCAGGCGTAGATCACCTCATCGCCCGGACCCGAGGTGGCCTGCAGCAGCTGCTGGGCCACACCCACCGAGCCGGTTCCGGTGGCCACGTGGGACGCGGGAACGGCGAAGCGGTCGGAGAGCTCGGCCGTCAGGGCCGTACAGGCCATGTCCGGGTAGCGGTTGAAGGAGGAGGCCGCGGCCGTCACGATCTCCATCACACCCGGCAGTGGCGGATAGGGGTTCTCGTTGGAGGACAGTTTGTACGCCACCGGTCCGCCGGTGGCCGCCGGCCTGCCCGGCTTGTAGGTGGGGACCCCCTCCAGCTCGGCGCGCAGTTTGGGGCTCGTCTCGCTCACCGCAGTCCTCCTCGCGAAGACCGGCGGCCCATGACCGCCGCCGACATCCAATACTGCTCACCTTATGAGGATTCACCGCCGCTGCGTATAGGTGCGGCGAGGGCTCGCGCATGCCTCGTCAGTCACAAGAGCAACAGGGGCAACATCGCTCGAAGGTGTATGAAAGGCGCGCGAGCCAGGGGCGCGCCGCACATATATCTACGCGCCGGTGTCTCGCGCCGTGGCGCGCGTCCCCCGTGCAGGTGAGTTGAGACCTCTTCGCAACATCACACCCTCGCCAGGCACGCATGCGCCGACACGCCAGGTACTGGCATTGGAACGCTCAACACCCTTGTTTTCCCAGGGTATTGGGCACTAATGATCTTGCAGAAACGTGCCTGTCGATGTGTGCATATGCGTCCGCCCTACCCCACCGCATGAGCCCTACTATCGGCTCGCCATGACAGCAGCAGGGAAGCACCAGGTGAGCCGCGCGGATACCTCACGCCGAGGCGGCCGGCCGGGCAGAGCGGGCATCAGGGACGTGGCCGCCGCCGCCGGAGTCTCCATCACGACCGTCTCCGACGCCCTCAACGGCAAGGGCCGGCTCCCGGACGCCACCCGGCGCCACGTCCGCGAGGTGGCCGACAGACTGGGGTACCGCCCCTCGGCCGCCGCCCGTACGCTCCGCACCGGGAAGTCCGGACTCATCGGCCTGACCGTGACCACGTACGGGGATGAACCTTTCACCTTCACCGAGTTCGCGTACTTCGCCGAGATGGCGCGCGCCGCCACCTCGGCCGCGCTCGCCCGCGGCTACGCCCTCGTCATCCTGCCCGCGACCTCCCGCCACGACGTGTGGTCCAACGTCGCCCTGGACGGCACGGTCGTCATCGACCCCTCCGACCAGGACCCGGTGGTCAGCGAACTGGTCCGCCAGGGGTTACCGGTCGTCTCCGACGGCCGGCCGGCCGGCTCGCTGCCGGTCACGGCCTGGGTCGACAACGACCACGAGGCCGCGGTCCTCGGCATCCTCGACCACCTCGCCGGCGCCGGTGCCCGCCGCATCGGCCTGCTCACCGGCACCACGACCGACACCTACACCCATCTGTCGACCACCGCGTACCTGCGCTGGTGCGAGCGGGTCGGCCAGGAACCGGTGTACGAGGCCTATCCCGCGCACGACCCGTGCGCGGGCGCCGTCGCCGCCGACCGGCTGCTCGCCCGTCCCGACCGCCCCGACGCCGTCTACGGCCTGTTCGACCCCAACGGCACCGACCTGCTCGCCGCCGCCCGCCGCTACGGTCTGCGCGTCCCGGACGACCTGCTGCTGGTCTGCTGCAGCGAGTCCACCGTCTACGCGAACACCGAGCCGCCCGTCACCACGCTCTCCCTGAAACCGCGCCGCATCGGCACGGCGGTGGTCCAGCTGCTCATCGACGCCATCGAGGGGGTCGATGCGGACCATCCGGTGGAGCAGGTCATACCGACCGAGCTGATCGTGCGCACCTCCTCGCAGCGCCGTCCGCCCCGTACGACGGTCAGCCCGCCGCGATCACCGAACGGAACGTGACACCGGCCCACGGGCGGGGGCGGGCTCCCCGCCCGTGGACCCCGTGGCTCCGTGGACCCCGTGCGGAGGGGAGAGCCTCCCTGGCGGAGATTCCCGGAGGCTGCGGAGGGGTCAAGGAGGGCGCTGCCCGGCCACTCCTCCGAGGGAATCGGACCGGGCCCTTCTCGCAGGCGCGCCCGCCACCCGCGGCGGACGCGTGGCCAGGGCGGTCACCAGGCCGCCGAACACCGGCTCAAACGGGGCGAAAGCCACAGCGACCCGGGGTCTTGCTCCGATTCACCACCCCTGGGTCATCACACAGCGCGATCCGCATTCCTATGATGGGCCCACGACACCGCGGGCCGCTGCGACCAGGCAGTCCGACGCGGTGCAGATGCGGCGCGATGGTGGAGGGGTCGATGACTCAGGGGGCCGGTCCGGGACCCGAGGTGGAGCGCACGGCGACGGTGCGCGACTTCCGGGTACCCGCGTACGTCAACGACGCCGGTCCGTATGCCCACAGCACCCACCCGGGTGACGTCGTCCCACCGTCGGAGGAGGCCTATCCGGAGGGATACACGCCCACCCAGCGGGACCTCCCGGTCATCAACCGGGGTGACACTGTTCAGGTGACCGTCGACCCCGCGTCCGTCCCCGCCCCCCAGCCCACCACCGGTCAAGGACCGCTGTACGTGGTCGGCGACGTCCACGGCTATCTCGACGAGCTGGTGGCCGCCCTCCGGGAGCAGGGCCTCGTCGACGCGGCGGGCCAGTGGTGCGCCGGCACCGCGCGGCTGTGGTTCCTCGGCGACTTCACCGACCGCGGCCCGGACGGCATCGGCGTCATCGACCTCGTGATGCGGCTGTCCGCCGAGGCCGCCGCGGCCGGCGGCTACTGCAAGGCCCTCATGGGCAACCACGAACTGCTGCTGCTCGGCGCCAAGCGGTTCGGCGACACCCCCGTCAACTCCGGCGCGGGCACCGCCACCTTCCAGGCGGCCTGGCTGCTCAACGGCGGCCAGAAGACCGACATGGACCGCCTCCAGGACCACCACCTGCAGTGGATGGCCCGCCTCGACGCCGTCGAGGAGGTCGACGGCCATCTGCTGCTCCACTCCGACACCACCGCCTACCTCGACTACGGCCGCTCCATCGAGGAGGTCAACGACACCGTCCGCGAAACGCTCACCCGTAACGACGCCGACGAGGTCTGGGACCTGTTCCGCAAGTTCACCAAGCGGTTCTCCTTCCGCGACGAGGGCGGCGCCGACGCCGTGCGCTCCCTGCTGGATACGTACGGTGGCACCCGGGTCGTTCACGGTCACAGCCCGATTCCCTATCTGCTGGGCGAAGTCGGCTCCGAGGACGGCGAGGACGACAGCGGCCCCGTGGTCGCCGGACCGCATGTCTACGCCGACGGACTCGCCATCGCGATGGACGGCGGCGTGACGATGGCCGGAAAACTGCTGGTCCAGCAACTGCCGCTCGGTGTCTGAGGCTTCACGGAAACGTCGTTCGCCGGTTCTCGGACGCATCCCGCGCACGGCGAATTCGGTGAACCCCCTGTCACCGCACACCGTCACGGCTCTACCATCGGCTTATCCGTAGCAGGCTCCCCTCCGTTTCTGCCCGACGGCTCGTCAGCATGCCGAGCCCCCAAGCCCTACGGAGCATCGGGGGATGCACATGAACAGCGTTCCGCAGCACCTGCTGAGCGAGGACCGCCAGGAATACGGGCGGATTCTCGACGAGGCGCTGCGCTCCGCACCACAGATCCAGGAAACGGCCGCTGCCGGACAGCGGCTGGACTCGGAGCAGCTGCGCACGATGGCGCTCAACGCCGGCCCGATCATCACGGCGGCCGCGGCGACCGAGTACCGGCACTATGTGAAGGTCCGCGAGGAACTGCGCCGGCCGTCGTCGCCGTCCGACCCGTCCGTCCACGAGTCCGGCTCCACCGAACCGGGCACGCGCGCTGTGGGGCTCGCCGCCACCATGGGCGAGGTCGCCGAGACCGCCGGGGCGGGCGCCGTCGCCGTCGTCGCCGTCCTGGCACCCGTCCTGGCCGGAACCGCGGCCGCGATCTTCCTGCTCGTCGGCTACGTCCTGCGGATGCTCGACCCCGGCGCCGCGTTCGCGCGGACCATGCTCACCACCGGCTGGGTGTTCGGCGCGGTGACGGCGGTGGCCATCCTCGTCGCCGCCGTGGGTCTGCTGATCACCGCGCTGCGCAACAAGCCCTCGGCGCTCGGCGGCACGTACGACGAGCTCGACGAGGAGGTGACCCGGGCCAGGGACGCCTGGCGCGAGGCCCTGCTGGAGCGGGGGATCCTGCCGTTCCTGCGGGACGCGCTCACCGACCCGGCGACGGCCACCGCGCTCCAGCACACGGTGCCGCCCGCGCCGGCCGGCCGTATCCCGCACCTCGGATACGGCCGGCCGGGTTTCACCAGCCCCGGAGAAGGCCCGGCCCGCGGCACCCGGCCGAGTTATTCCAGTCCGGACTATTCGAGCCCGGACTTCGGAGGTCCGGAACACCAGCCGGAGTGACTCCCTGGGGGACGGAGCCCTCCCGAGGCACAGTCCTCCGGGAGGTCCCCGCCCCCGGGCGGGAGCCGGGGCGGCGGGTCGTCAGAGGATGCCCGCCCGTCCCGCGGCCGTGATCCACGACGGGAACTCGGACAGCAGACGGTCGTACAGCTCCGGGTCCGGCACGGTGCTGATGTCGTCGACGGCGAAGAACCCTACGTTGTCGACACGGCGCCCGGGCAGCGTGTCGAACCGCTCCAGCACGCCGTAGTTCGACCGGCCCAGCCCCACGAACTGCCAGAACACCGGCTCCTCCACCGCTTCGCGAAGTTCGCGTTCGATCTCGCTGTTGCGGTAGACGCCACCGTCGGAGAAGAACAGGACGAGGGTCGGAGCGGACGCGGGATGGTCCCGGACGAACGCGCGCACCTCGGCGATGACCTTCTGCTCCTCGTTCTGGATGCCGACGTCCCGCATGTCGACCTGGCTCGGATCCAGCCCCTTCTTCCGCCCGCGCCGGAAGAGGCCCATCTCCCCCACCCGCACGTGCAGCCGCAGCCACTCGGGAAGCTCCCCGAGCCGCAGATCCGGCAACCGGGCCGGGTTCGAGGCGAACGTCCAGGCCTGCATCTCCCCGTCGTCGTCCAGTTGTGCCGCGAC
Organism: Streptomyces sp. NPDC016640; assembly: GCF_043076215.1. Taxonomy (NCBI): domain Bacteria; kingdom Bacillati; phylum Actinomycetota; class Actinomycetes; order Kitasatosporales; family Streptomycetaceae; genus Streptomyces; species Streptomyces sp. NPDC016640. Next base: position 270,711 of record NZ_JBIBRG010000006.1, on the reverse strand, counting down.
CGCGGCCATCCGCTCGACGACATCGGCCACGACCCCCTTGGAATACAGGAAGGACATGGACCCCGAGGCGTCCAGTACGAGGATGACGCGCGCGGTGACGCCGGTGGCCCCGTGCTTGCGCAGACTGACCGCCACCTGCTCCTTGCGCAGGGACAGCCGCTTGCGCATGTCCACGGGCAGCCGCTCCTCACCCTTGGTGAGACGCGGGGCGCCGGGGTCTGCCGTGGCGGGCCGGGCGGGCGCGACCGGCACCGCGGGGGGAACCGGCGGGGGAACGGAGGACGCCTGGGGCCCGATGGCCGCCGGGGAGGGTTCGTCCACGGTGATGCCGAAGTCCGTGGCCAGCCCCGCGAGCCCGGATGCATACCCCTGCCCCACGGCGCGGAACTTCCACGTGCCCTGTCGCCGGTACAGCTCGCCGCCGATGAAGGCGGTCTCGGTCCCCGCCGCCATGTCGAAGCGGGCGAGCTCGGAGCCCGACCCGGCGTCGAGCAGCCGGAGCACCAGCCCAGGCACCTGCCCGAACGTCCCGCCGTCGGCCGAAGCGCACAGCACGATCCGCTCGACCACCGGTTCCACCGAGCGGAGGTCCACCTCCACCGTGTCCGCCGCGGCACCGGGAGCACTTCGCTTCCCCTGGTGCGTCACGGCGCCGGACGCGTGCCGCGGCTGGTTGTAGAAGACGAAGTCGCCGTCGTCCCGCACGCGTCCGGCCGCCGTGAGGAGCAGGGCCGAGGCGTCGATGTCGGGCACCCCGGGCCCGGGCACCCAGGCGAGCTCAACGCGCACCACGGGGGCATCGACGGAAAGATTGGATCCCTTGCTCATCGAACCTGCTGTCATGGGGCCAGTCTGCCGACCCGGTCCGGGAAAGGGGAGGGGGAACCGGCCGGCCCGGTACCCGGAGCGTGCCGCTCACGGCGCGCCACCGCCATGAGCACCACCCCCGCACCTGCCGTCCGGCGAGCCACCGCTCCGCCGCCCGGCCCGGGGCCGCACCCGGACCGGGGCCGCCGCCCAGGCCGGAGCCGCACCCGGACCGGACCGTCGTCAGTTCCCGATCAGTCCACGATCGGCAGGTACACGCGACTGCCCGCCGCCGCGAACTCCTTCGACTTCTGCGCCATGCCCTCCTCGATCTCGGCCCGGCTGCCGCCGTGCTCTCGGCGGATGTCCTGCGAGATCTTCATCGAGCAGAACTTCGGACCGCACATCGAGCAGAAGTGGGCCGTCTTGGCGGGTTCCGCCGGGAGGGTCTCGTCGTGGAACTCACGTGCCGTGTCCGGGTCGAGGGCGAGGTTGAACTGGTCCTCCCACCGGAACTCGAAGCGGGCGTCGGACAGCGCGTCGTCCCACTCCTGTGCTCCCGGGTGCCCCTTGGCTAGGTCGGCGGCATGCGCGGCGATCTTGTAGGTGATGACGCCGGTCTTGACGTCGTCACGGTTGGGCAGGCCCAGGTGCTCCTTGGGCGTGACGTAGCAGAGCATGGCCGTGCCCCACCAGGCGATCATCGCGGCGCCGATGCCGGAGGTGATGTGGTCGTACGCGGGCGCGACGTCAGTCGTCAGCGGGCCGAGTGTATAGAACGGGGCCTCGTCGCAGATCTCCTGCTGGAGGTCGATGTTCTCCTTGATCTTGTGCATCGGGACATGTCCCGGGCCCTCGATCATGGTCTGAACGTGGAAGCCCTTCGCGATCCGGTTGAGTTCCCCGAGCGTGCGCAGCTCCGCGAACTGTGCCTCGTCGTTGGCGTCCGCGATGGAGCCGGGCCGCAGTCCGTCGCCGAGCGAGTAGGTGACGTCGTACGCGGCGAGGATCTCACAGAGCTCCTCGAAGTTCTCGTACAGGAACGATTCCCTGTGGTGCGCCAGGCACCACGCGGCCATGATCGAACCGCCGCGCGAAACGATTCCGGTCTTGCGGTTCGCGGTGAGCGGCACGTACGCCAGACGCACACCCGCGTGGACCGTCATGTAGTCCACACCCTGCTCGGCCTGTTCGATGACCGTGTCCTTGTAGATCTCCCAGGTCAGTTCCTCGGCTCGGCCGTCGACCTTCTCCAGGGCCTGGTAGAGCGGCACGGTACCGATGGGCACGGGGGAGTTGCGCAGCACCCACTCCCGGGTGGTGTGGATGTTGCGGCCGGTGGAGAGGTCCATGACCGTGTCGGCGCCCCAGCGGGTCGCCCAGGTCATCTTCTCGACCTCCTCCTCGATGGAGGACGTCACCGCGGAGTTGCCGATGTTGGCGTTGACCTTCACCAGGAACCGCTTGCCGATGATCATCGGCTCGATCTCCGGGTGGTTGATGTTGGCCGGCAGCACCGCCCGCCCCGCCTCGATCTCCTCGCGGACCACCTCGGGGGAGACGTTCTCCCTGATCGCCACGTACTCCATCTCGGGTGTGATCTCGCCGCGCCGCGCGTACGCCAGCTGCGTGACCGGCCGGCCCGGGCGGCCCCGGCGCGGCAGGCGGGGCCGGCCCGGGAAGACGGCGTCCAGGTTGCGCAGGCCCCCGCGCGGAGAGGTGTGTTTGATCCCGTCGTCCTCGGGGCGGACGGGGCGGCCCGTGTACTCCTCCGTGTCGCCCCGGGCGGTGATCCAGTTCTCCCGCAGCGGAGCCAGCCCCCTGCGGACGTCGGTGTCGACGAGCGGATCGGTGTACGGGCCCGATGTGTCGTAGAGGGTGACCGACTGCCCGTTGGTGAGGTGCACCTGGCGGACCGGCACGCGCAGGTCGGGGCGTGTGCCCTCGACGTACGCCTTGTGCCAGCCGACGGACTTCCCGGCCTCCCCGTTCACCGACGTCTCCGTCGGGTTCTGTGTGGAGGCAGGCGTGCGTGCGTCCTTGCTGGTCATGTGAGACCTACTCCCTACGCCGGCATTACCCGGTAACAGGTTCGGCGGTCGACGCAGCGGTTTCCGTCTGCCGACGTTCCGTGTGAAACATCACTCGATGTCGGTGATGTTTCATGTGAAACATCGTTGGGACGGAGGTCAGCGCCCTCTCAGCCCGGTGCTCCGAGCTCCCGCGTGTACAAAAGGTGCCTCCACGCTAGCGTCATTTCTGGCGCGGTGAACAGAGGGCCCCCGTCGTTCTTGCGATGATCGGTCGGTGACCTCGACTCAGCCTCCCCCGTTTCCCCCTCCTGAGCCACCGAACGGATCCGGCGCGGGATCCGGTGCCGGAAACGGCCATGGGCACAGTCATGGCCATGGCCCGGCAGCGCCCGTGTCCCGTCATCTGCGCAGGGTCATCTCGGCGATCCTGATCCCGTTCGCCGCGGCGGTGCTGATCGGACTGGCGGTGCTGTGGCCGGGGGGTGCCCCGGCGCACGAGCGCACCGGTGTCGGATTCGACCGGCAGACACAGAGCGCCACGGTCACCGAGGTGGTCGAGGTGAGCTGCCAGTCGGTGAACGCCTCCGGAGGCGTCCCGACCGGCGACACCTCCACCGCCGAGGGCTCCTCCGCCCAGCAGCAGGCGAACGGCACCTGCAAGAAGGCGACCATCCGGGTCGACACCGGCGAGGACAAGGGCCGTACGTTCAACGAGATCGTGCAGCCGGACCAGTCGCGGCAGCTGAGCGAGGGTCAGGGGGTCGTCGTCGCCTACGAGCCCTCGGCGCCCGAGGATCTGCAGTACTCGGTCACCGACGTGAACCGGCGTTTCCCCCTGGCGCTGCTCGCCGGCATCTTCGCGCTCGCCGTCGTGGCCGTGGGACGGCTGCGGGGTGTCATGGCGCTGGTCGCGCTGGCGATCAGCTTCCTGGTGCTCAACTTCTTCGTCCTGCCCGCGATCCTGCAGGGCTCGAACCCGCTGGTCGTGGCGGTGGTGGGGGCGAGTGCGATCATGCTGATCGCCTTGTACCTCTGTCACGGGCTGTCGGCCCGTACTTCCGTGGCGGTGCTCGGCACACTGATCTCCCTGCTGCTGATCGGCATCCTGGGCTCGGTCTTCATCGGCTGGGCCGCGCTCACCGGCGACACCGACGACAACACCGGTCTGATCCATGGCCTGTACCCCGAGATCGACATGAGCGGTCTGCTGCTGGCCGGCGTCATCATCGGTTCGCTGGGTGTGCTCGACGACGTGACGGTCACGCAGACCTCCGCGGTCTGGGAACTGCACGACGCCAATCCGTCGATGGGCTGGCGCGAGCTGTACCGCGCGGGCATCCGGATCGGCCGTGATCACATCGCGTCCGTGGTCAACACGCTGGTTCTCGCCTACGCGGGCGCCGCGCTGCCGCTGCTGCTGCTGTTCTCGATCGCGCAGAGCAGCGTGGGAACGGTCGCCAACAGCGAGCTGGTCGCGGAGGAGATCGTGCGCACCCTGATCGGTTCGATCGGTCTTGTGGCCTCGGTGCCGGTCACCACGGCTCTGGCCGCGCTGGTGGTCTCCGCCGATCGTCCGACGGCTCGGACAGGGGCACGGGAGCACGGGCAGGTACCGGATGCCCGGCCGACCGCGGCGCGCGGCGGAAGGGGCAGGCGCCGCAAGCGCTGATGCCCGCCCCGCGGGGCGAAACGCGCGGAAGCGTTCCGCCTGGAGGCCACCCGACTGGAGTAACGCTTCATCCGGCGCTCTGCTCCGCCAGGATCCGGTCCAGGGCGTCGTCGAGGTGGGCGTCGAAGTCGGCGAGCGCCCCTTCCTGGCCCAGCGGCACCAGCTTGTCGGTGCGGTCGAGGAAGGCCACGAGCGGTGCGGTCGAAGAGCGGAACACCGCCTGATCACTGCCGACCTGAAGCCGGATCAGCACCTCGCCCAGCGTCTCGGGATCGACCGGCGAGACGCGGACGTCGCCCTCGCCGCACGGCCGGCCCACCCCGTCGATCAGCAGCTCACGGCCAAAAGCCCAGGTTACGGGGGCGTCCCCGGGCAAGTGGAAGGTCAGCCGCACGGCGTAGGGATCACAGGTGTCGTAACGCAGCTCCACCGGGATGCGGAAGGAAAGCTCCTCCGACACGAGAAAGCTCATCATGACCTCTGCCTGTACGGATTCGCGCATCGCCTACCCCGTCATTCGCCGCGGACTGGCCGGGCATGGACCGTGACACTAGAGGGAATCTTGCTGAACGTACACAACAGATCACAAGGAGTGAGTTTTCAGATACTGATAGACAGCGCGAGCGAGCCGATCAGGCGCCCCATCTCGGCCTGCAGTCGCTGCGCCGCGGGGACCAGCCGGTCGGCCTGATGTGCGGGCAGGGAGATGGCCACCGAGGCGGCCGTGGTGCCCACGGTGATCGGGATCGCCGCGCACACCGCCCCCAGGGCGTACTCCTGACGTTCCGTCACCAGCTCCATGCGCCCCGTCCGTCCCAGGCGTCTCAGCAGGCTGTGGTCGTCGCGCACGGTGTACGGCGTGAGGGGAAGCACCGGGTAGCGGTCGAGATGGTCGCGGCGGGCGTCCTCGTCGAGCTGGGAGAGCAGGCATTGCCCGACCGCGTGGGCGTGGCCGGTCTCCCGGAAGCCGGCCCACTCCTCGACCGCGGGATGGGCCGGGCTGCCGGAGACCCAGACGACCTCGACCTCGCCCTCGCGGTACACCGCGTAGTACACGGGCGCCCCGATCGCGTCCCGCCAACGGGCCAGGATGTCGACCACGGTGCTGCGACGTTTCTGCTGGGCTCCGCTGCTGCTCAGCCGCTCCGCCGCCTCGCCCAGGAAGAACAGCCCCTTGTCGCGGCGGAGATAGCCCTCGTGCACCAGGGTGCGCAGCAGGTGGTACGTCGTGGGCAGCGCCAGCCCGGTCTCCCGGGCGAGTTGTTTGGCCGGGGCCCCGTACTCGTGCCCGGCGACGGTCTCCAACAGGCGCATGGCTCGTTGCACGGAGCCGATGAGGGTCGCGGCCGGCGCCGGGGCGGGAGGCGCCGACGACTGGGGCTGGGGAGGAATCCCGGTCGGATGTGCGGAGGCGGTACCAGTCGTGGCCAAGGGTCACTCCCGAAACGCGAGGGGGCAGCCCGTGTGGGGAGACACGGGTGTGGGTCGCCGCTCGCGGGGATCGTCCCCGCGTCGAGTTCCGGACTCTAACGGGCTGTCACCGCACGCAGACGGCCCGCCGGAGAAACTTCCCCCGCCCGAGGGAACCGGTGATTCCTGTTACCGACCCACCGGTCCCCGTGGGCTCACCAGTCGCCGCGCGACGAGGAGCTCGACGTGAACTTCCGGACGACGTAGATCAGTCCGCCGACCAGCGCCACGAAGACCAGCACCTTGAAGAGCAGTCCGATCACGAAGCCGACCACGTTCGCTATCAGCCCGCCGAACACCACCAGGGCGATGACCGGCACCGCGATCCACTTCACCCACCACGGCAGTCCCGCGAAGATCTCTCTCATCGCCCTCGTCCTTACCTCTCCGCCCGCCGAGTGCCGGGTCGCGTCGATGATGTCCCGCACTCGATGCTAGGGCGGCAGGTGGTTCGGCGGGGGCCTCGGATCCCCCGTCCTCCCCTGACCGTTCCCCTAGGGAACCCCGAGACCGCGGCTCAGCTCTCGGGGGGAGAGAACACCACCAGCACCCGGAGATCCTCGCTGATGTGGTGGAACTTGTGCGCCACGCCGGCCGGTACGTACACCACGCTGCCGCGCGCCACCTGGGTGGTCTCCATGCCGACGGTGATCGCCGCCCGTCCGCTGACGACGAAGTACACCTCGTCCTGCTGGTGCGGCCGCTGCGGATCCTGGGTCCCGGCGTCCAGCGCGTAGAGACCGACCGACATGTTCCGCTCCCGCAGGAACTGCAGGTAGGCCCCGTCGTTGGCGGCGCGTTCCGCCTCCAGTTCGTCCAGCCGGAATGCCTTCATCGCCTTGTCCCGCCCCTGCCTCACTGCTCAAGCCCGATCGTGTCTGCCACGATCAGACACATGATGAATTTCCTAGTCAAGACGATCGCCAACGCGGGCGCCCTGGCGGTCGCGGTCTGGCTGCTTGACAAGATCACCCTGACCGGCGACAGCACGGGCAAGGAGATCGGCACCCTGCTCCTGGTCGCCCTGATCTTCGGCTTGGTGAACTTCCTGGTCAAGCCGGTCGTGAAGCTCCTCAGCCTCCCCCTGCTCATCGTGACGCTCGGGCTGTTCACCCTGGTGGTGAACGCGCTGATGCTGCTCCTCACCTCCTGGCTCGCCGACCAGGTCGACCTGAGCTTCCACGTGGAGGGCTTCTGGACGGCCGTACTGGGCGGCCTGATCATCTCCGTCGTCTCCTGGGCGCTCAACGTCGTCCTGCCCGACGGGGACTGAGGTAATGACCTACCGCGTCCGCTTCGTCTGCACCGGCAACATCTGCCGCTCACCGATCGCCGAATCCGTCTTCCGCGCGCGGGTGGCGGATGCCGGGCTCGGCGGCCTGGTCGAGGTGGACAGCGCCGGTACGGGCGGCTGGCACGAGGGCGGGGGCGCGGACGGCTTCGGCGAGTGCCTTGAGATGGTGGAGGCGGCGAGCACCGGACTGCTCGCCGCGGTGAGTGAGCGGGTGGAAGGACAGGTGGCATGAACGATTCGACGACGGACGCGGGCCAGGGGACGGCGCTGCCGGACGGACCGGGTGAGGGCACCCGCGCGGTGCGGGCCGGGCTGCCCGAGCCGGTGAAGCACGAGCCCACGCTGCCCGGCCCCGTGTTCGCGGCCCACTTCCACCTGCCGGGCGACCCCACCGGCCCGTACACCTACGGCCGGGACGAGAACCCGACCTGGACGCTGCTGGAGCGGGCCATCGGCGAGCTGGAGGCGCCCGGGCAGGACGGTGTCGAAACCCTGGTCTTCTCCTCGGGCATGGCCGCTGTCTCCGCGGTGCTCTTCTCCCAGCTGCGCGCCGGCGATGCGGTCGTCCTGCCGGACGACGGCTACCAGGCGCTGCCCCTGGCCCGTGCCCAGCTGGAGACGTACGGCATCGAGGTGCGCACGGCACCGACGGGCGGCGACGCCCAGCTCGGGGTCCTCGACGGCGCCAAGCTGCTGTGGATCGAGACGCCCTCGAATCCGGAGCTGGACGTGTGCGACGTACGACGGCTCGCCGAGGCGGCTCATGCGTGCGGTGCCCTGGTCGCCGTCGACAACACCCTCGCGACACCGCTCGGCCAGCGCCCGCTGGAGCTCGGCGCCGACTTCGCGGTGGCCAGCGGCACCAAACAGCTCACCGGGCACGGCGACGTGCTCCTGGGATACGTCACCGGCCGCGACACCGAGGCCATGGCGGCAGTCCGTCGCTGGCGCAAGATCGTCGGTGCCATTCCCGGGCCCATGGAGGCCTGGCTCGCGCACCGCTCGATCGCCACGCTGCAGCTGCGCGTCGACCGGCAGAGCGCCACCGCGCTGGCGCTCGCCCGGGCGCTGCGGGAGCGGCCCGAGGTGACGGGGCTGCGCTACCCGGGGCTGTCCGACGATCCCTCGCACGAGATCGCCTCACGGCAGATGCGGCGTTACGGGTGCGTGGTCTCCTTCACGCTGCCCACGCGCGAGCGCGCGGACCGTTTCCTCGACGCGCTGCGGCTCGTGGACGACGCGACGAGCTTCGGTGGCGTGCGGTCCACGGCGGAGCGGCGCGGACGCTGGGGCGGGGACGCGGTGCCGGAGGGCTTCATCCGCTTCTCCGTGGGCGCCGAGGACCCCGAGGACCTGGTGGCGGACGTGCTGCGCGCCCTGGCCGAGTCGGCCGTCTGACCGGCCGCTTCTGCCGGCCGGCGGACACCCGGCGCACCGCGGCGGACGGTCCGAGCCTCCCCCCTCGTGGCTCGGACCGTTCTCGGTTCCGCGCGCCAGGAAACGCGTCAACCAGGCTAGTTGACTCAGTGTCAGTGTCCAATCACGTTAGCGACAGCGACCTATCGACTTATTTATAGTTGAGCGCGTCCGGGTCTGCAGCGGGAGCTGACGAGGGGAGGGTGTGCCGTGGATCTGGCCTTGCTGCGGACCTTTGTGACCGTGCATCGGGCCGGTTCCTTCACCCGTGCCGCTGCCCTGCTCGGCCTCTCCCAGCCGGCCGTCACCTCGCAGATAAGGACGCTGGAACGGCAGCTGGGACGGCCTCTGTTCCTGAGGCAGGCGCGCGGTGTGACCCCCACGACCATCGGGGACGAGCTGGCCCACAAGGCGGCGCCGCACCTCGACGCCCTCGTGGAAATAGCCGAGTCCGGGCTGGAGGAGGACTCGTCCTTGCGGACGCTGCATCTGGCGGGCCCTCCGGAGTTCATCGCCGAGCGGGCGCTGCCCGCACTCACTGAGCTGACCGGCGAGAACGGCCAGGGGTTCGCCCTGCGTGCCTCCTTCGGTACAGCCGAGGAATCCTTGGAGGGGCTGGCCGCCGGGCATCACGATCTGGCCATCAGCACGGTCCGGCCGCGCGGCGCCCTGCTCTCGGCGACTGCGCTCTGCGACGAGGAGCACGTCCTGGTCGCCTCCCCCCACTGGGCCGAGCGGATCGGGCCCGACGCGCTCCGCCACCACGGTCCGTCCGTCCTGGAGCAGGTCCCGGTGGTCGAGGTGCACGAGTCGCTGCCCCTCGTCGCCCGCTACTGGGCCTCCGTCTTCGACTCCCGCCCGGTCGCCCCGGGCACGGTCGTGGTCCCGGATCTGCGCGCGGTGCTGGCCTGCGCGACCGCGGGAGCGGGGTTGGCGGTACTGCCCCGCTACCTGTGCGCGGGCGCGCTGGAACGGGGCGACGTCGTGCCCCTGCACGAACCGGCGGTGTCCCCACTGCGTACGTACTTCCTGGTGGTCCGCACCGGCACGCTGGCGATGCCGCACATCGCGCGGGCCCACGAGTGGCTGGAGCAGGCGGCCGCCGACTGGTGCTGAGCACCACGGCGAGGTCCCGCAGCGGAAAGCCGGGCGGTGGTGTCCCGCGATGTTTCACGTGGAACCAGCCGGGCCACATTGTCCCCATGACCGTCCGACCCGTGGTCAAGCGCACCGCCCGAGCCGTTCTGCTGGACGGCGAGAACTTGATCCTGATCAAGCGCACCAAGCCCGGCCTGGATCCCTACTGGGTCACCCCCGGCGGCGGGGTCGAGCCGGAGGACCCGACCGTCGTCCATGCGCTGCATCGCGAGGTGCACGAGGAACTCGGCGCCAAGATCACCGATGTGGTGCCCTGTTTCGTCGACACCGTCGAGCACATCGGCGAGGACGGCGGCGCCACCGGTGTGAAGGTGCAGCACTTCTTCGTATGCCGTCTGGAATCCATGGATCCGTCCCTGCGGCACGGCCCGGAGGTCGACGAACCCGTCGGCGAGTACGAGATCGTCCGCGTACCGTTCACCCGTGTCGGGATCGCCTCCGTCCACCTCGTCCCGCTGTCGCTGCGGCACTACCTCGACGGCAACATCGAGGGCGTACGCGCCATGCACGCCCCCGACCTGGGGTGACGCCCGACCGTGCACGACTCGCGCCGCCGGCCGCGGCGTGGCCAAAAGCTCGCACGAGTCTGCTGAAACGGGTGGACGCGGAAGCCCCCCGTCGGACAGCCTGACCTGCGTGCCGACACCTTCCCTTGCCTCATCACCCATCCGCCGTCTGACGCTCCGCGATCTCACCGCCTGCGCCGACTTGTCCGAGAACCGGGGGTGGCCACGGGAGGAACACAAGTGGGGTCTCCTCCTGGCGGCCGGGAAGGGTTACGGCATCGACGACCCCGGCGGTGGCCTGGTGTCCGCCTGCGTCGTCACCGAGTACGGGCCCTACGAGCAGCCTGATCTGGCTGCCATCGGCATGGTCCTGGTCGCCGAACGGCATGCGCGCCGGGGCGTGGGACGCCGGCTGATGCGTCATGTCGTCTCGGCGATGGGCACCACGCCCCTCACCTTGCACGCGACCCCCTCCGGCCGGCCGCTCTACGAGGAGCTGGGGTTCAAGGTGACCGGTCGGGCCGAGATGCTGCGCGGCCACCTCGTACCCACCGGCACTCCATCGGGGATCGCCACACGGGCCGCGACCGCGGAGGATCTCCCGGCCGTTCTCCGGCTCGACGAGGAGGTGTTCGGGGCTGACCGCACGCACATCGTCACCCGGCTGCCCGCCTTCGCCGACCAGTTGCGCGTCGCCGAGGAGGACGGGCGGCTCATCGGTTACGCGGCCGCCTGGCCCAACATGGACACCCATGTCGTGGGCCCGCTGATCGCCCGTGACACCGCGACGGCCAAGGCGCTCCTCGCATCCCTCGCCGCCCGCACCGACCGGCCGGTGCGCACGGACATCGACATCCGGCACGAAGAGCTGCTGGGCTGGGCGAAGGAACGCGGGCTGGCGTCCGTCGCGTTCAACGACGTCATGACGTACGGGATCACGGAACCGCCCGGGGACTGGAGCCGGCGGTTCGCACCGGTGACGGTCGCGGCGGGCTGACCCCGCCGACGCGGCGGCGCCGGCCCCGGGGGCCCGGAGCCGGCGCCGCCGCGTCTCCGATCGCGTCCGGTGGGCGCCCTCGTCGGTCCAGGGGCTCCACGTCAGTCCAGGGTCTCCACCGCGGCCGTGGCGAAGGCGTGGTCCTGCTCGGGCGCGCCACCGCCGACACCGATCGCACCGATCAGCCGGCCCGCGCGCCGGACGGGCACGCCCCCCGCGATGAACAGCAGCGGCCGGTCCAGCGCGGTGGGCAGAGTGTGGAAGAGGCCTCCGGGCTGCACGGCGTCCACGAGGCCGGCGGTGGGCGCGTCGAGCTGGAGAGCGGTGTACGCCTTGCGGGTGCTGGTCTCACCGGAGATCAGCACGGCGCGGTCGTCGCGGCGGAAGGCGAGCAGGTGCCCGCCTGCGTCCAGGACGGTCACGCTGACCGTGACACCGCCGGCTTCGGCGGCCCGGTGTGCGGCGGTGACGAGCGCTTCGGCATCCGTGGTGCTGAGCGGGACGACGGCGGTGCTGGTGCTCATGAGGGGTTTCTCCTCGCGGTACGAGTAGGCGGTCGTGGCGGGACGGGGAGCCGGGAGACGCGAGGACGGCTCCGGCCCCGCGCCGCCGCTCCGTGGGTCAACGGGGGACGGCGCTCCGCTGCTCGGCGGGCACCGAGCGGGCGACCAGGGTGCCCGCGGTGTCACGGCGCTCCAGAGCGGCCGAGACGAGGGCCAGCACCAAGGCGGCCGCGGCGAGGACGGCGCCGACCCAGTTGGGCGCGGTGTAGCCGAGGCCGGCCGTGATCACGAGGCCGCCGAGCCAGGCGGACAGCGCGTTGCCGAGGTTGAAGGCACCGATGTTGACGGCGGAGGCCAGCGTGGGGGCGCCGTGGGCCTGGTCGAGTACGCGCTTCTGCAGCGGCGGCACCGTGGCGAATCCCAGAGCGCCGATGAGGACGAGGGTGACGGCCGCGGCGACCTTGTTGTGCGCGGTCAGGGTGAACAGCGCGAGGACGACGGCGAGAGCGCCCAGCGACACGTACAGCATGGGCATCAGGGCGCGGTCCGCGTACCGGCCGCCGATGAGGTTGCCGCCGACCATGCCGAGGCCGAAGAGGACCAGCAGCCAGGTGACGGAGCCGTCGGCGAAGCCGGTGACGTGCGTCATCATCGGTGCGATGTAGGTGATGGCCGCGAAGACGCCGCCGAAGCCGAGGACGGTCATCGCCATGGCGAGCAGCACCTGGACGTTCCCGAAGGCGGCCAGCTCGTGACGCAGCCGTACGCCCTCGGGCTTGGGCACGTCGGGGACGAGCCCCGCGATGCCGGCCAGGCCGACGACGCCGAGGGCGGCGACGATGCCGAATGTGACGCGCCAGCCGGTGGACTGGCCGACGAGGGTGCCCAGCGGTACGCCGACGACATTGGCGACGGTCAGCCCGGTGAACATCGAAGCGATGGCTCCGGCCCTCTTGTCCGGGGCGACCAGGTCGGCCGCGACCACCGAGCCGATGCCGAAGAAGGCACCGTGGGCCAGGGAGGCCACCACCCGCCCGGTCAGCATGACGCCGAAGGACGGGGCCAGCGCCGAGAGCAGGTTTCCGGCGATGAAGAGTCCCATCAGCAGCATCAGCATCCGCTTGCGGGAGATCTTGGTGCCGAGCACGGTCATCAGCGGGGCGCCGGACATGACACCCAGCGCATAGCCGGTCACCAGGTAGCCGGCCGTGGGGATGGAGACATCGAAGTCGCTCGCGACCTCGGGCAGCAAACCCATGATCACGAACTCCGTGGTGCCGATCCCGAAGGCTCCGATCGCGAGGGCCAGGAGCGCGAGAGGCATGAGGGGCAGACCTTTCCCAAAGATTGCAGAAGCGCTTTTCGCTTTGAAACAATAATTGCAGACGCGGGATACATGCAAGCGCGGTCTATTGCGCGCTTGTTCTACGCTGGAGGACAGCAGCTCCTGGACGGAGGAAACGCCCATGACCGCCACGGACCCCGCGCTCACCGCCCTCGCTCAGGGGTGGTGCGCACTCTCCCTGCTGCACGGGAGGATCGAGGCCCACATCGAGCGCGTTCTTCAGACTCGGCACGATCTGAGCGTGCGGGAGTACTCCCTGCTCGATGTACTGAGCCGGCAGCACGACGGCGACGGCGGCCATCTGCAGATGAAGCAGGTCGCCGACGCGGTCGTGCTCAGTCAGAGCGCCACCACGCGGCTGGTCACCCGGCTCGAGGACCGCGGTCTGCTGGAGCGCTATCTGTGCCCGACCGATCGGCGCGGCATCTACACCAACGTCACCGAGGCCGGCCTCGAGCTTCTGGAGGAGGCGCGACCCACGAACGACACCGCCCTGCGCGAGGCCCTCGACGAGGCGGCGAAGAATCCCGACCTGGCCCCGCTCGTCCGGACCGTGGAAACACTGAAGGCGCCCGTGCCCGTATAGACGGCGGGTGATCGCGCGCCGGAGAGGCCACCCCCTTCGGCCGTGTCTGCGTAGGGTGCGGGCATGGGAGATCCAGAAGTACGTGCCGCGGCCGCCGAGGACGTCCCCGCTATCGTCGGCATGCTCGCGGACGACCCCTTGGGCGCGCAGCGGGAGTCACCGAACGACCTCAACCCGTACCTGACCGCGCTGGAGCGACTCAGCGCCGACCCCAACCAGCACCTGGTCGTCGCGGTTCACGAGGGGCGCGTCGTCGGCACTCTTCAGCTCACGATCATCCCGGGCCTGTCCCGCCGCGGCTCCACCAGGTCGATCATCGAAGGGGTCCGCGTCCATGCGGACGAGCGTGGCGGTGGCCTGGGAGGCCGGCTCATCCAATGGGCGATCGACGCGTCCCGCCGCGAGGGCTGCCAACTGGTCCAGCTGACCTCGGACATCTCCCGCACGGATGCCCACCGCTTCTACGAGCGGCTCGGTTTCACGGCCTCCCACGTGGGCTTCAAACTCGCGCTGTGACACCACCCGCGGGGCCTTGTTCCACGTGAAACAAGGCCCCGCACGAACTTCCCACATGCCCGGAAGTCAGCCGATGCCCCGCCAGCCCTCGGGATCCACTCCGCCCGGCACCGGAGCCCGGTCGTCGTACGGCCGGCGCGTGAACACGAACGAGCCCAGGTCGAGGTGGCTCAACGACCCGTCCGGGCGCCGTACCGGCTTCAGGAACTCACCGGCGTAATACCCCTCCAGCCCCACCCAGGTGCCGTCCCCCGTCGGGCGGAAAAGCGACCGCCGGCCCGTACCGGACAGCGGCTCGAGCGAGAAGAGCCCGTCGGCCGACAACCGCAGGGCGAAGGCGTTCGTCCCCCAGTACCACTGCCCCACCAGCTCCAGAAGCGTGGGCTCGGCCTCCCTCAGCGGCTGCCAGGGAGCGGGGATACGGGGTTCGGCCTCGGCGACGATCCGGACCAGGTCGGCGGCGACCGTGAACGGCGCCGGACCCGAGGTGCAGTTGGCCAGGACGACCGCGCTCACATCGTCCGCCACACTCGCCGTGAGACACGCGAGGAAGCCGGGAAGTGATCCGGTGTGCCCCACCAGGGCACGTCCGTCCTGGTGACGGAGCTCCAGGCCCAGGCAGTAGGCATAACCGCTCGCCACGTCCGCCGCCTCGACCGGCGCTGCCGGCGTCCTCATCTCCCGCAACGACGCGGCGCTCAGCACCTGCTCGTCCCCCTCGATCAGGAAGGCCGCGAAGCGCGCCAGATCGCCGGCGGTGGACCACAATTGTCCGGCCGGGGCCATCCGCCCGAGGTCCTCCAGCGGCTCGGGCAGCAGCACGTCCGCCCACGGATGTACCGCCCAACCCCCTGCGTGCGGCGCCTTCGGTCGCATGCTTGTGCGGTGCAGGCCCAGGGGCTCGAGCACTTCCCGCCGAAGCACGTCCTCCCACGAGGCATTCCGCAGCTTCTCGACAACGGCACCGAGCAACGCGTATCCCGGGTTCGAGTAGTGGAACCGCCGTCCCGCGGGGTGAAGCAGGGGCCGCTCGCCCAACACGTCGGAGAGTTCGGGGCGCAGGGACCCCGGGGTCCGTTCCCACCAGGGGCCGGGCGTTTCGGCGGCCAGTCCGCCGCTGTGCGCGAGCAGTTCGGCGATGGTCGCCCCGCCCGCCCCCGTACCCGGCAGGTACTCCTCCACCGGGTCGGAGAGGCCGAGCACCCCCTCGTCGCGCAGCCGAAGCACCAGAACGGCGGTGAACGTCTTGGTGATCGACCCGATCCGGTACTGCACGTCCTCGTCCGGGGCATGCCCTTCCACCGATGTCCGCGCCCCCGTCCACACCGTCTCCCCGCCCCGCACCACGGCCGCGACGAGCGACGGCGCACGTCCCTCGGTCTGGGCGACGGCGATCCGGTGCATCAACGCACGCCGTGTCCCGGGCAGCAGTTCTTCCTGAGGTGTCGTCATGCCCTCAGTCCAGCACGGTCTGTGAAGGCTCGCCGCCGATGACATGTCGATCTTCTGTGACCTGCTGGTCCTCTGTTGTCTCACCGCGATGTCACCCAGGATCAGTCTCGGATCGATGCCGTTTCCTCGGCGGAACGATGAGTCTGCGGCTGAGCCACCGAGCACGGGGACCGCATGCGAGCTCAGATCGCGCACCGATGAGTTTCCCGCGCCGCGCCGGTCCGTACGCGTGAGACCGACTCACGGAAGGCTGGCGCCATGCGGAAATTGATCTACGGCATGAACCTGACCCTGGACGGGTACATCGCCGCGCCCGGCGACGACATCGGCTGGAGCGTGCCGAGCGACGAGCTGTTCCGGTTTTGGTCCGACCAGTTGCAGGCGACCGACCTGTCGCTGTACGGGCGCAAGCTGTGGCAGACGATGAGCTCCTACTGGCCGACCGGCGACCGGCAGCCCAACGCCACCCCGGCGGAGATCGAGTTCGCGCGCCGCTGGCGGAACATGGCGAAGGTGGTGTTCTCCTCGACGATCGACAAGGTCGACTGGAACACCCGCCTGGTCACCGGCGACGCGGTAGCCGAGATCACCCGGCTCAAGGCCGAGGACGGCGGCCCGATGGACATCGGCGGCGCGACGCTCGCCGGGGCGGCCATGCGGGCCGGGCTGATTGACGAGTACGTGCTGGCCACCGCGCCGGTCCTGGTGGGCGGCGGCACGCCGTTCTTCACCGCGCTGGACAGCTGGGTGAACCTGAACCTGGTGGAGACGCGGACGTTTTCCTGCGGCGTGACCCTGACCAGGTACGAGACGAGGCGCTGAGCGCCCGTCACGCGACTCGACCGCCTGCCGGGGTCCACGCGAACGTGAACGCCACCCCGGGGGTGGACAGCCGGCGATGCGGCTTCACATCCACCACTACCGAACCCTGCTCAGTGGTCAGGATGCAATCCGGGATCTGCTTGCGGGCCTGCCCCTCCACAACGGCCTTCAGCAGGAACGGCGGGGCCACGATGCCGCGTACGGACGGATCGGAGCGGCACAGAGCAACCGCGACAGTTCCACACGCGACTCGTAGATCACGTGGTCGCGCATCGCCGCTGACCAGCGGATACCCGGGTAGTGCTTCTGGCCCTTGCACCAACGGAACGTCCGCCGCGCACGAGCCGACTGCAGAAGGCCGGCAGGTGCCGTACCCCAGCCCCGGTCCTCCACAAGAGCACCGCGCTGCTGACGGATGCTCACCGACGCCGTGACACCGCCCATCGCGTACCCCCGCCCTCCGGGCAACGACTCGTACAGCCAAGGGTGTCAGCCAGGCACTGACGGGCGGAACGGGCCGGAACCCCACCACCCGGAAGGATGAGAACCCCGACCAGCGAGTCTCACGAAGACGGCACAAGTGCCGCGATGTGCCATCGGAGATGAGACCGTGCCGCGAAATCCGAGGCCCTGCAACGGCCACCGGTCAGGTCTGGGCCATGTCCACGAAGCGCGAGTAGTGCCCCTGGAAGGCGACGGTGATCGTCGCCGTCGGCCCGTTTCGGTGCTTCGCCACGATCAGGTCCGCCTCGCCCGCACGCGGGGACTCCTTCTCGTAGGCGTCCTCGCGGTGCAGCAGGATGACCATGTCGGCGTCCTGCTCGATGGAGCCGGACTCTCGCAGGTCGGAGACCATCGGCTTCTTGTCGGTGCGCTGCTCGGGTCCGCGGTTGAGCTGGGAGAGGGCGATGACCGGGATCTCCAGCTCCTTGGCGAGCAGTTTGAGGTTACGGGACATGTCCGAGACCTCCTGCTGACGGCTCTCGGCCCGCTTGGAACCACCGGCCTGCATCAGCTGGAGGTAGTCGATGACGACCAGCTTCAGATCGTTGCGCTGCTTCAGACGACGGCACTTGGCGCGGATCTCCATCATCGACAGGTTCGGGGAGTCGTCGATGTAGAGCGGCGCCGCCGAGACGTCCGGCATCCGGCGGGCCAGGCGCGTCCAGTCCTCGTCGGTCATCGTGCCCGAACGCATGTGGTGCAGGGCGACCCTGGCCTCGGCGGACAGCAGACGCATCGCGATCTCGTTGCGCCCCATCTCGAGCGAGAAGATGACACTGGGCAGGTTGTTCTTGATGGACGCGGCGCGCGCGAAGTCCAGGGCGAGCGTGGACTTGCCCATCGCGGGACGCGCGGCGATGACGATCATCTGCCCCGGGTGCAGGCCGTTGGTGAGCGAGTCGAAGTCGGTGAACCCGGTGGGCACCCCGGTCATCTCGCCACTGCGCGACCCGATCGCCTCGATCTCGTCGAGGGCGCCCTCCATGATGTCGCCGAGCGGCAGGTAGTCCTCACTGGTGCGCTGCTCGGTGACCGCGTAGATCTCGGCCTGCGCACGATTGACGATCTCGTCGACGTCGTCGTCGGCCGCGTATCCCATCTGCGTGATGCGGGTACCGGCCTCGACCAGGCGGCGCAGCACCGCCCGCTCGTGCACGATCTCCGCGTAGTACGCCGCGTTGGCCGCCGTGGGCACCGTCTGGACGAGGGTGTGCAGATACGAGGCCCCGCCGACCTTGTTGATCTCGCCGCGCTTGGTCAGCTCAGCGGCGATCGTGATGGGGTCGGCTGGTTCTCCCTTGGCGTAGACGTCGAGGATGGCCGTGTACACGGTCTCGTGGGCCGGCTTGTAGAAGTCGTGCCCCTTGAGGATCTCGACCACGTCGGCGATGGCGTCCTTGGACAGGAGCATGCCGCCCAGAACGGACTGTTCGGCATCGAGGTCCTGGGGCGGTACCCGCTCGAAGGCGGAGCCTCCCCCGTCCCACTCGCCGTTGTCCCGACCGCGGTCGTGCTGCTCGTCGCGGCCCCGGCCCCGGTCGTCGCGACGGCGGGAGGCGGGCAGACGATCACTGGGTCCGCTGTCGGCCCACGGGTCGTCCAAGGGCTCGGAAATGCTCACCGAGCCACCTCCTCCCGTCCGCCGAGCGGACCTCGCCGTGCCCCTCTGTTCTACGGCACGGCACTGACAAATAAGAGGCCCAACTCCGTTTGACGCGCGCCGGATTTGTGGTGTTTGTGAAACCGGCGGACGGAGTGGGCGCCGGACCACCGTAGGCCCGTCTGCACCGTCAGCCAATCTGGTTATCCACAGGCCGTGTGGATGACTGGGCCAATGCTGTGGAGAACTCCGCCAAACCTGTGCACGAGCCGGTGGACAGCCCTGTGAACAAGCCCGGAACTCCCGTGCGAAGACTGCCCTGACCTGCATGTTTGCCATCCACCGGCTGTGTAGAAGAAAAACTTTCCCAGCCGGATCAAGATCGCTTCATGTGGTGTACGCAAGCCCACACCCAGAGCCACGACGTAAGGACCACTGGAGCTTTGCATCTCTTACCTGTGGACGATTAGATTAGTGCACATGACACAGGCCCCCGCACCCCCAGGAGCCGCCCGACGAAAGCATGATCGAGAGATCGTCATGCTGGCCGTCCCGGCCTTCGGCGCTCTCGTCGCCGAGCCCCTTTTCGTCATGGCCGACAGCGCCATCGTCGGCCATCTCGGCACGGCGCAACTGGCCGGCCTCGGCGTCGCCTCGGCCCTCTTGATGACCGCCGTCAGCGTCTTCGTCTTCCTGGCCTACGCCACCACGGGCGCCGTTGCCCGGCGGGTCGGAGCCGGCGAACTCCAGTCGGCCATCCGCCAGGGCATGGACGGAATCTGGTTGGCGCTGCTCCTCGGGGCCTGCGTCACAACCGTCGTCCTGCTCACGGCGCCCGCTCTGGTGGATCTCTTCGGCGCCTCGGACACAGCGGCCCCTTACGCGATCACGTACCTGAGGATCTCCGCGCTGGGCATACCGGCCATGCTGATCGTGCTCGCAGCAACCGGTGTGCTGCGCGGACTTCAGAACACCACAACACCGCTCTACGTGGCCATCGCCGGATTCGTCGCGAACGGTGTGCTCAACGTCGCGCTGGTCTACGGTGCCGACCTCGGCATCGCGGGCTCCGCCTGGGGCACCGTCATCGCGCAGTGCGGCATGGCCGCGGCCTACCTCGTCGTGGTGGTGCGTGGGGCTCGCGAGCACGGAGCCTCGCTGCGACCCGACGCCACCGGGATCAGGGCCTCGGCCCAGGCAGGCGTCCCCTTGCTGGTGCGTACCCTCTCACTCAGGGCCGTCCTGATGATCGCGACGGCCATCGCCGCCCGTCTGGGCGACTCCGACATCGCGGCCCACCAGATCGTCCTCTCCCTCTGGAGCCTGCTCGCTTTCGCGCTGGACGCCATCGCCATCGCGGGGCAGGCCATCATCGGGCGCTATCTGGGCGCCGGCGACGCCCAAGGCGCCCGTGAGGCATGTCGCCGCATGGTCGAGTGGGGCACAGCGGTCGGTGTCGTCCTCGGCGTGCTGGTGGTACTCGCCCGGCCGGTGTTCCTTCCCTTGTTCACCAGCGATGCTGCGGTCAAGGACGCTGCACTGCCCGCACTGGTACTCGTGGCACTGTCCCAGCCGATCTGCGGCATCGTGTTCGTGCTGGACGGTGTTCTGATGGGCGCGGGTGACGGACGGTATCTGGCATGGGCGATGCTGCTGACCCTCGCGGTATTCACTCCCGCCGCGCTCCTGGTTCCGGCATTCGGAGGCGGGCTCACCGCGCTGTGGGCCGCGATGACGCTCATGATGACCGTGCGCATGCTGACCCTGTGGGTCCGTACCCGCTCGGGCCGCTGGATCGTCACGGGCGCGGCACGCTGACCGTTTCACGTGAAACATGGCGATGGGGGCCGCCCCGAAGGGTGCGGCCCCCATCTTCACTGCTTCAGCGAGCGTAGCGCTCAGGCAGCGACGACCTCGATGCTGACCTTGGCGGCAACCTCGGGGTGCAGACGCACCGACGTCTCGTGGGCGCCCAGCGTCTTGATCGGCGTACCCAGCTCGATGCGGCGCTTGTCGACCTCGGGACCACCGGCGGCCTTGATCGCCGAAGCGACGTCGGCCGGGGTGACGGAACCGAAGAGACGACCGGCGTCGCCGGAGCGGACGGCCAGGCGGACCTTGACACCCTCGAGCTGAGCCTTCACCTGGTTGGCCTGCTCGATGGTCTGGATCTCGTGGATCTTGCGAGCACGACGGATCTGCTCGACGTCCTTCTCGCCGCCCTTGGTCCAGCGGATCGCGAGCTTCCGCGGAACCAGGTAGTTGCGAGCGTAACCGTCCTTGACGTCGACGACGTCGCCCGCGGCACCGAGACCGGAGACCTCGTGGGTGAGGATGATCTTCATGAGTCGGTCACCCTTCCCTTATCGCGCAGTGGAGGTGTAGGGCAGCAGCGCCATCTCACGGCTGTTCTTGACGGCCGTGGCGACGTCACGCTGGTGCTGCGTGCAGTTGCCGGTCACGCGGCGGGCACGGATCTTGCCGCGGTCGGAAATGAACTTCCGCAGCATGTTCGTGTCCTTGTAGTCCACGTACGTGACCTTGTCCTTGCAGAATGCGCAGACCTTCTTCTTAGGCTTGCGCACAGGCGGCTTCGCCATGATGTTTCTCCTGTGTGATCAAGAAGTGGGGTACGGCCCACCTAGAAGGGGGGCTCGTCCGAGTAGCCGCCACCGCCGCCGCCGGAGCCACCGCCCCAGCCGCCACCGCCCTGCTGCTGGCCGCCGGGGGGAGCGCTGGCCGCCCACGGGTCGTCGGCGGGAGCGCCGCCACCCTGCTGCTGGCCACCGCCGGGGCCACCGCCCCAGCCGGCGCCCTGGCCGCCACCGCCGCCCTGGCCGCCACCGCCGTATCCGCCCTGGCCACCGCGGCCGGTGGTCTTGGTGACCTTGGCCGTGGCGTTGCGCAGGCTGGCGCCGACTTCCTCGACGTCCAGCTCGTAGACCGTGCGCTTGACGCCCTCACGGTCCTCGTAGGACCGCTGCTTCAGCCGGCCCTGCACAATCACGCGCATGCCTCGCTGGAGCGACTCGGCGACGTTCTCCGCCGCCTGACGCCAGACCGAGCAGGTCAGGAACAGGCTCTCGCCGTCCTTCCACTCGTTCGTCTGGCGGTCGAAGGTGCGGGGGGTCGACGCGACACGGAACTTCGCGACGGCCGCACCGGACGGGGTGAAGCGCAGCTCGGGGTCATCGACAAGGTTGCCGACGACCGTGATGACGGTCTCGCCTGCCATGGGGGAACCTCTCGGCGGGTTTGCTGCTGGCTGCTTGGTGCTGCTACTCGAGTCCCGAGATCAGCTGAGCGGAAGGCTCAGTGGGTCTCGGGGCGGAGGACCTTGGTCCGGAGGACCGACTCGTTCAGGTTCATCTGGCGGTCGAGCTCCTTGACGACCGCAGGCTCGGCCTGCAGGTCGATGACCGAGTAGATGCCCTCGGGCTTCTTCTTGATCTCGTACGAGAGACGACGACGGCCCCAGGTGTCGACCTTCTCGACCTTTCCGCCGCCGTCACGGACGACAGAGAGGAAGTTCTCGATCAGCGGGGAGACAGAACGCTCCTCGAGATCGGGGTCGAGGATGACCATCACCTCGTAGTGACGCATGTGGAACCCACCTCCTTTGGACTCAGCGGCCACGGTCGTTCCGTGGCAGGAGGGTCGTGATGCGTTGCGCAACGATGCCTGTCAGTAAAACAGCCGCCACTGACAATCGAGGTCGGGCGGCGGATTCCCAGGACGACCGGGCCGGACCGCTGGTCCTGCCCTTGCCTGGTTCTGTCCGGACAGACACCGGTGCAGACGGTACAGAGTACCCGCACAGCGGCTTCCGGTTGAAATCCGGCCGTGGGGACGGTCAATCTGTACACATCGGGTGTGTATGGCGCTACGATCCGCCGCCTCTCGCAGGAGGTGCCCCATGGCACAGGTAATGCGACCCAACACCGCCGGAGGACTTTTCGCCACGGACGGCAAGCCCCATCCGCTCCAGGCCACGCTGCTCGCGGTGACCCTGGTGCTGGGCCTCACGTCCTTCGTCACGGCGATGTTCCACCACCTGCACCTGCTCAGCTCCTGGACCGGCCTGCTGGGGATCTTCACCGGCGCGTACGGCCAGTGGATCTCCGAGACGACGCGCGAGCGCTTCGGCCTCATCCTGGGCCTCGGTGCCGCGGCGGTCGGTTTCTTCCTGGGCATGGCGCACGGTGGCCTCTTCGGCGGGCTCTTCGACTGACGTCGGGCACCACCCCTTGTGAACACCGTCGGACGCCCCGGCCGGCCACGGGCCGGGGCGAAGGTCCCGTGCGCCCAACCGGGGCGCCCCCGAGGCGCAGTAGGCTTCGCGCGAGAGCCGGAGCCCCTGAACCCATGGGGACACACCAGCCCGAGGAGCGCCCCGAATGACCCTGACCCTGAGGACCATCAGCCGAGAGCAGCATCTGGCCTACATCCAGAGCCTGCCGTCGGCGAGTCACATGCAGGTCCCGGCCTGGGCCGACGTCAAGGCGGAGTGGCGCGCGGAGAACCTCGGCTGGTTCGACGACCGGACCGGTGAGCTGGTCGGCGCCGGCCTCGTCCTCTACCGGCAGCTGCCCAAGATCAAGCGCTACCTCGCCTATCTGCCCGAGGGCCCGGTCATCAACTGGTTCGCGCCGAATCTCCAGGAGTGGATCGAGCCGATGCTCGCGCACCTGAAGCAGCAGGGCGCGTTCTCGGTGAAGATGGGTCCGCCGGTGATCATCCGGCGCTGGGAGGCCTCGACCATCAAAAGGGGCATCCAGGACCAGGACGTGAAGCGCCTGCGCGATCTGGAGGCCGACTTCATCGAGCCCCGCGCCTTCGAGGTCGCCGACAAGCTGCGCCGCATGGGCTGGCAGCAGGGCGAGGACGGCGGCGCCGGCTTCGGTGACGTCCAGCCCCGCTACGTCTACCAGGTACCGCTGGCCAACCGCTCCCTGGAAGAGGTCCACAGGAACTTCAACCAGCTGTGGCGACGCAACATCAAGAAGGCGGAGAAGGCCGGCGTCGAGGTCGTCCAGGGCGGCTACGACGACCTGCCCGAGTGGCAGCGGCTGTACGAGATCACGGCTGTGCGCGACCACTTCCGGCCCCGCCCGCTGTCGTACTTCCAGCGCATGTGGTCGGCCCTCAACACCGAGGACCCCAACCGGATGCGGTTGTACTTCGCCCGGCACAACGGCGTGAACCTGTCCGCGGCGACGATGCTGATCGTCGGCGGGCACGTCTGGTACTCCTACGGCGCCTCCGACAACATCGGCCGTGAGGTCCGGCCCTCGAACGCGATGCAGTGGCGGATGCTGCGCGACGCCTATGCGCTCGGCGCCACCGTCTACGACCTGCGCGGCATCTCCGACTCGCTGGACGAGACCGATCACCTCTTCGGTCTGATCCAGTTCAAGGTGGGCACCGGCGGCCAGGCGGCCGAGTACCTCGGCGAGTGGGACTTCCCGCTGAACAAGCTGCTCCACAAGGCGCTCGACATCTACATGTCGCGCCGCTGACCCGGTCTCCGTCGCCCCGACGACGTCGACTTCGTCAGCTTCCCACCTCTGACACACCGCAGCCACGAGAAAGGTTCCAGGTCCGGCCATGGCGCTCACGCTCTACGTCGACACCGCGCGCTGGCGGGCGCATCACAAGCACGTGCAGGAGCAGTTCCCGGGACTCGTCCCCGTCTGCAAGGGCAACGGCTACGGCTTCGGCCACGAGCGGCTGGCCGAGGAGGCCACACGGCTGGGCTCGGACGTCCTCGCGGTCGGCACGACGTACGAGGCCGCCCGGATCAAGGACTGGTTCGGCGGTGACCTGCTGGTGCTGACGCCGTACCGGCGCGGTGAGGAACCCGTGCCGCTGCCCGACCGGGTGATCCGCTCGGTGTCGTCGGTCGACGGTGTGTACGGCCTGGTCGGCGCCCGCGTCGTCATCGAGGTGATGTCCTCGATGAAGCGGCACGGCATCAGCGAGCAGGACCTGCCCCAACTGCACGCCGCGATAGAGAACGTCCGGCTGGAGGGTTTCGCCATCCACCTGCCGCTGGACCGTACCGACGGCTCCGACGCCGTCGAGGAGGTCATCGGCTGGATGGACCGCCTGCGGGCGGCCCGCCTCCCGCTGCACACGATGTTCGTGAGCCACCTCAAGGCCGACGACCTCGTGCGGCTGCAGCAGCAGTTCCCGCAGACCCGCTTCCGCGCCCGGATCGGAACCCGGCTGTGGCTGGGGGACCACGAGGCCACCGAGTACCGCGGCGCGGTCCTCGACGTCACCCGGGTCGCCAAGGGGGACCGGTTCGGTTACCGGCAGCAGAGGGCCGCCTCCGACGGCTACCTGGTGGTCGTGGCGGGCGGTACGTCGCACGGTGTGGGGCTGGAGGCCCCCAAGGCCCTGCACGGTGTCATGCCACGGGCCAAGGGCGTCGCCCGCGCCGGCCTCGCCACGGTCAACCGGAACCTCTCGCCGTTCGTCTGGGGCGGCAAGCAGCGCTGGTTCGCCGAGCCGCCGCACATGCAGGTGTCGATCCTGTTCGTGCCGGCGGACGCGCCGGAGCCGACGGTCGGCGAGGAGCTGGTGGCCCACCTCCGGCACACCACCACGCAGTTCGACCGGCTCGTCGACCGCTGAGCATCGCCCGGAACGGCTGAGGACCCGCTCCGGCGGGACAGGGTCGGCGGGACAGCGGGGAAGGGCCGTACACGGATCCCCGTGTACGGCCCTTCCCCGCCTGACCGCCCGCTGTTCCGGGAGCCGCGAAAAGCCTTGCGCCTCAGGACTCCTCGGACCTCAGAACCTCCCCACCTTCAGGGCGTGTTCGCTCAGAGCGAACCGCCGGCGGCTCCCGCCTTGCCCCATTCGACCCGCGGTCCGTCGAAGTGGGCGGCGGGTCGCGCCGGATGGGCCGCGGGACCGATCACGAAGGCGTCCTCGGCTCCGTCGAGCACCCCTCCCGAGGGGTCGTCGTCGCCGGACCGGCGGACCGGATCGCGCTCCGGCATCAGGATGTCGCGCACGACCATGGCGCACAGGTAGAGCGTCCCCAGCAGATGCACGCCGATGACCCAGTGGTAGCCGTCGGTGGGCAGACCTTTGTGGGCGTCCCCGCTCGTCGTGTACGCGAGGTACATCCAGATACCGAGGAAGTACGCCACCTCGCAGGCCTGCCAGACGAGGAAGTCCCGCCACTTCGGCCGGGCGAGGACCGCCAGCGGCACCAGCCACAGGACGTACTGCGGCGAATAGACCTTGTTGGTGAGGATGAACGCCGCGACGATCAGGAAAGCCAGCTGGGCGAAACGCGGCCGGCGCGGAGCCATGAGCGCGAGCGCCGCGACGCCCAGGCAGCACAACAGCATCAGCAGCGTGGCGAACGTGTTGACCGTGTCGGTGCTCAGCGGATCGTCCGAGTTCTGGGCCACGATCAGCCAGAAGGACCCGAAGTCGACACCCCGCTCCTGGCTGAAGGTGTAGAACTTCGACCAGCCGTCGAACGCGAACAGCATCACCGGCCCGTTCACGACCAGCCAGGCGACGGCCACACCGGCGAGGGCCGTCCCGTACTCCCGCCACCGTCCCGCACGCCAGCACAGCACCAGCAGCGGTCCGAGCAGCAGCACGGGATAGAGCTTGGCGGCCGTGGCGAGCCCGAGGAGGACGCCGAAGGCGAGGGAACGCCCCCGTGACCACATCAGCATCGCGGCGGCCGTCAGAGCGACCGCCAGCAGATCCCAGTTGATGGTCGCGGTCAGGGCGAAGGCCGGTGCCAGTGCGACCAGCAGACCGTCCCAGGGCCGTCGGGCGTGCGTACGGGTCACGCAGACGGCGATGACGGCCGCACACGCCATGAGCATCCCGGCATTCACCATCCAGTACCACTGCTCCTGGTCCTGGATGCTGCCGTCGCCGGAGGTGAGCCAGGCGGCGACCTCCATGAACACGCCGGTCAGCACCGGGTACTCGAGGTACTCCATGTCCCCGGGGAGCTTGTCGAAGTACGGCACCAGACCGTCGGCGAAGCCACGCCCCTGGTAGAGGTGCGGGATGTCGGAGTAGCACGCATGCGTGTACTGGGAGCTGGCACCGAAGAACCAGGCGCCGTTGTAGCAGGGTGCCTTCTGGATCAGACCGAGGGCGAACATTCCGATCGCCACGAGCGCGATCACCCGCACCGGGGTCCACCATGACCTCCCGAGCAGGGCACGCCGCCCGAGCGGACCGCCGATCAGCTCGCTGCCGGCCGCGGCGACCCGGTCCTCCTCGGTCGGCTTCACCAGCTCCGGCTCGTGGGCGCTCGCTTGCGTCGATTCTCCACTGGACATGCCGCACATCCTGCCGTAAAGGGCCGGGGATACGCCGAGGGCCGCCGCACCTCGAGGGTACGGCGGCCCATGTTTCACGTGAAACACCCAAGCCGGGCGGCGATCCGGCTAATCGGTCGGGCCTCCGAAGAAACCGCCGTTGCCGTTTTCGTTGCCTCTGCTGTCACCGGTGTCACCGCTCTCCGTGGGCGCCGGTGAACCGGACGCTCCTCCGTCCGTACCACCGGTGTCCGTGCCACCCGTGTCCGTGCCGCCCGTGCTGTCGTCGTCTTCGCAGTTGAAGTCGAACGGTTCACACGTGGTGCTCTCGGTGGGCGTCGGAGTGGTCTCGGTCTCGATGGGCGACGGGGACGCCGACGGAGTCTCCTCCACCTCTTCCTCGGTTTCGGTGGCCGTCGGAGTGGGAGACGGCGCGCCGATCCCGTCCGCGATCTGGCCGATCTCCTCGGCTTCGGGGAAACCGGGGTCGGGCTCCCCCTTCAGCGCGACCTTCATGTACTCGGTCCACACCTGCGTGGGGATGTCACCACCGTGAATGGAGTCCGCACCCGCCGTGCCGTTCATGGAGAGCAGCTTGGCGCTCTTGGGATCCTCGCGGAACATCGCGACCGAGGTCGACAGCTGCTGGGTGTAGCCGACGAACCAGGCGGACTTGTTCTCGTCGGTCGTACCGGTCTTGCCGGCGGCCGTACGCCCCAGCTCCAGCGCGTTCTTGGCGGTACCGTTCTGGATCACGTTCTCGAGGACCTCGGTGACGTTGTGCGCCACCTTCTCGGGCATCGCCTGCTTGACGCGCGGCTTCTGGAAGCCGGGCACCTCGGCACCGCTGAACTTGACGGCGGTCACGGAGTAGGGATCGGCCTGCTTGCCGGACGCCGCGAACGTCGCGTAGGCGTCGGCCATGCGGATGGCGCTGGGCGTCGACGTGCCGAGGGCGAACGACGCGTTGGGGACGGCGAAGGTGTCCCTGAGGATGCCGGACTTCTCCGCCACGTCCGCCACGTTCTTCATTCCCACGTCCATGCCGAGCTGGACGAACGGCGTGTTGACCGACTGCTCCATCGCCTTGTGGAGGGTGATGTAACCCCACGGGCGGTCGCTCTCGTTCTCCTGGAAGAAGGGAGTGTTGTCCTTCTTGAGGACGAAGCTGCCGTCGTTGTTCCTGATCTTCAGATGGTCGTCACCGTTGTACTTGCTGAGCGGAGAGAGCCCCACGCCGTTCGTCTTGTACGTACCGTGCTGCATCGCGGCGGCGAGCACGAACGGCTTCCACGTCGAACCGACGGGGACGCCCGAGGTGTCGGCGTTGTTGTTGAAGTGGCCGTTCTCGAAGCCCGCTCCGCCGTAGAGAGCGACGATCGCGCCGTCGTTGGGCCGCACCGACGCCGCGCCGAACTGGACGTGCTTGTCCAGCTCGCGCTTCTCCGGGTCGATCTTCTCCTTCTCGATCTTCCTGACGGCCTGGCTCAGCGCCTCGACCTTGTCCTTCTCGAAGGTCGTGTGGATCTGGTAGCCGCCCTGGTCGAACTGCGCCTCGGTGATGTCCGAGTTCTTCAGGACGTACCGCTTCGCGGTGTCGACGAGGTAGCTGATCTGACCGGTCATGCCCTTGGTGGCCTTGCGGCCCTGAGGCATGGGGTACTCCGCCGTCGCCTTCTGGTACTCGGCGTCCGAGAGGTGGTCGTCGGCGTGCATCTGCTCGAGGATCCAGCCCCAGCGCTCCTCGGAGCGCTCCCGGTTGGCCTTCTTGGTGGCCGAGGAGTCCAGGCCCTCGTTGCCCGCGGGGTCGTAGTACGTCGGCCCCTTGAGCAGAGCGGCGAGGAAGGCGCACTCGCTGGGAGTGAGCTTGACGGCGTCCTTGCCGTAGTACGTCTGTGCGGCGGCCTGGATGCCGTAGGCGCCACGACCGTAGTAGGAGGTGTTCAGGTAGCCCTGAAGGATCTCCCTCTTGGAGAGCTTCGTGCCCACCTTGATGGAGATGAACATCTCCTTGAACTTCCGGGAGACCGTCTGCTCCTGGCTCAGGTAGGTGTTCTTCACGAACTGCTGGGTGATCGTGGAGCCGCCCTGGGTGTCACCGCCCCGGACCATGTTGCCCAGTGCCCTGGCGATACCCATGGGGTCGACGCCCGAGTCCTGGTAGAAGCTCTTGTTCTCGGCCGAGATCACCGCCCACTGCATGGCCTCGGGGATCCGGTCGATGGTCACGTTCTGCCGGTTCTGTCCCGCACCGGTGGCGACCATCTGGTCCCCGTCGGCCCAGTAGTAGACGTTGTTCTGCGACAGCGCCGCGGCGTGCCCCTCGTCGGGCACGCTCACCAGCGCGTACCCGATCCCTGCCACGGCCACCAGGCTGCCGAAGAAGGCGATGCACAGGCCGGACACGAGCCTCCAGGACGGCGTCCAGCGGCGCCAGCCGTCCTTGTCGAAGCGCGGATAGTCGATGATCCGTTTCTTGCCGGGAGGAGCCCCACGGCCCCTGCCGCGTCCGGGGCCGGCGGAACCCGCCCGGCGGCCCCCGCCTCTCTGTGCCGCGCGTCGTGCCTCGGCACGGCTGCCGTACGTATGGTCCTCACCCCCCGAGCCGCGGGAGCCCGTCCCAAGGGAATGGGACGGAGACCCGGTGGCGCCTCGCGGAGCCGCGCGGCGGCCGGAGGACGAGCCGGACTGGCCGCGTCGGGCCGCGGCACGTCCGCCTCCCTGCGGCTGCGGCGGTTTGCGACGGTGCTCGCTCATCGAACGACTACTCCTCGGGCAGGCGCACCCTTGCGCGCCTGGAAACAGCGGCTGGTTTCCGGTCCCCCCAAAGTACGGATGCGGCGGTTACCGCATTCACCCGTACTGCACCAGGGACGGGGACGCCCCCGGGCGTCACTCGGTTCCCGGTGGTGTGCATGGCGCACAGACTACGCACCGCCAAAACCCGCCGAGCACAGAAGTTCACCTCAAATCAGGCAACTTGCTCTCGATGAGGCAGTGATGTGATCCCGTTCACTCTCCGCCCCCTTGTCGCCCGAGGGAGGCCGCTCTATCGTCTTGATGTATCGAGTCGATACATCAGCTCGGCATAAGGACGGCGACGAGCCGTACACGAGCCCGTCACCGCACGGCGGCGGCAGAGAGGAGGCGACGATGAGCCGGCGTTCCGGGATCCTCGAGTTCGCCGTACTCGGCCTGCTCCGCGAATCCCCGATGCACGGATACGAGCTGCGCAAACGACTCAACACGTCACTGGGTGTGTTCCGTGCGTTCAGCTACGGGACGCTCTACCCCTGCCTCAAGACGCTGGTCGCCAACGGCTGGTTGATCGAGGAACCGGGGAACACCACCGAGGACGCCCTCGCGGCTCCGCTCACGGGACGCCGGGCCAAGATCGTCTACCGGTTGACCGCGGAGGGTAAGGAGCACTTCGAGCAGCTGCTCTCCCAGACGGGACCGGACGCGTACGAGGACGAGACCTTCGCCGCGCGGTTCGCCTTCTTCGGGCAGACGTCGCGCGACGTCCGCATGCGCGTGCTCGAGGGCCGCCGCAGCCGGCTGGAGGAGCGCCTCGAGAAGATGCGCGTCTCCCTGGCACGGACCCGGGAGCGCCTCGACGACTACACGCTCGAGCTCCAGCGCCACGGGATGGAGTCCGTGGAGCGCGAAGTGCGCTGGCTGAACGAGCTCATCGAGAGCGAGCGGGCCGGACGGGACCTCAAGGGAACCGCCACCGCAGGGCCCGCTCAACAGGACACCACATCTGGAGCGACGGGCGGCCTGCCCCGGTCCGGGGACGATCCCCGGCCGGATACGCCCGACGACACCGCCACGTGAGACCCGCTGAGGGCCTCACTCGTACACACAGGGAGCAACCGGAATGGGTTCGGTTCGCGTAGCCATCGTCGGCGTGGGCAACTGCGCCGCGTCGTTGGTACAGGGAGTCGAGTACTACAAGGACGCCGACGCGGCGGCCAAGGTGCCGGGCCTGATGCACGTCCAGTTCGGCGAGTACCACGTCGGCGACGTCGAGTTCGTCGCCGCCTTCGACGTGGACGCCAAGAAGGTCGGTCTCGACCTCGCGGACGCCATCGGCGCCTCCGAGAACAACACCATCAAGATCTGCGACGTCCCCGGCACCGGTGTGACGGTCCAGCGCGGCCACACCCTCGACGGTCTCGGCAAGTACTACCGCGAGACCATCGAGGAGTCCGCCGAGGAGCCGGTCGACGTCGTCCAGGTCCTCAAGGACAAGCAGGTCGACGTCCTCGTCTGCTACCTGCCGGTCGGTTCCGAGGCCGCGGCGAAGTTCTACGCCCAGTGCGCCATCGACGCCAAGGTCGCTTTCGTCAACGCCCTCCCGGTCTTCATCGCCGGCACCAAGGAGTGGGCCGACAAGTTCACCGAGGCGGGCGTCCCGATCATCGGTGACGACATCAAGTCCCAGGTCGGCGCCACCATCACGCACCGCGTGATGGCCAAGCTGTTCGAGGACCGCGGAGTCGTCCTGGACCGCACGATGCAGCTGAACGTCGGCGGCAACATGGACTTCAAGAACATGCTCGAGCGCGACCGTCTCGAGTCGAAGAAGATCTCCAAGACGCAGGCCGTCACCTCGCAGATCCCCGACCGGGACCTCGGCGAGAAGAACGTCCACATCGGCCCGTCCGACTACGTCGCCTGGCTGGACGACCGCAAGTGGGCCTACGTCCGCCTCGAGGGGCGCGCCTTCGGTGACGTCCCGCTGAACCTCGAGTACAAGCTCGAGGTCTGGGACTCCCCGAACTCCGCCGGTGTCATCATCGACGCCCTGCGCGCCGCGAAGATCGCCAAGGACCGGGGCATCGGCGGCCCGATCCTCTCGGCGTCCTCGTACTTCATGAAGTCCCCGCCGGTGCAGTACTTCGACGACGAGGCCCGTGAGAACGTCGAGAAGTTCATCCAGGGCGAGGTCGAGCGCTAGGACCTCCCCGCTGTGGGCAGTTGAGGGTCTCCGGGTCGTATGTCCCGGAGACCCTCTTCCTATGTGAGGCTGGGCCCCATGGCCGTCGTCCGTGACCTGCGCGTCCTGCTGCGCTTTCAGGGCTTCCGACGCCTGCTCGCCGTCCGGCTGCTCTCCCAGGGTGCCGACGGCGTCTTCCAGGTCGCGCTCGCCTCCTATGTGGTCTTCTCCCCCGAGAAGCAGACGTCGCCCGCGGCGATCGCCTCCGCGATGGCGGTCCTGCTGCTCCCGTACTCCGTGGTCGGCCCCTTCGCCGGCGTTCTCCTGGACCGCTGGCGCCGCCGTCAGGTCTTCCTGTACGGCAATCTGCTGCGCGCCCTGATGGCGTCGGTGACCGCCCTGCTGATCCTCGGCCGCGTGCCCGACGGGCTGCTCCTCGTCTCCGCTCTGTGTGTCACCGGCGTCAACCGCTTCGTCCTCGCCGGACTGTCCGCCGCGCTGCCCCGCGTGGTGGACACCGAGCGGCTGGTCATCGCCAACTCCCTGTCCCCGACCGCCGGAACCCTCGCCGCGACCGCGGGCGGTGGTCTCGCCTTCGCCGTCCGCCTGGTCATCGCCGACTCCGACGCGGCCGTCGTGCTGGTGGGCGCCGCGCTGTACCTGTGCGCGGCTGTGGCAGCGCTGCGCATCGGGAAGGAACTGCTCGGACCCGATCGGGCGTTGGTACGCGCCCGGCTGGCCACGGCGCTCACCGGCACCGCTCGCGACCTGGGTGCGGGGGTGCGTCACCTCGTCGAGCCCCAGCGCAGGGAGGCCGCCTGGGCGCTCACGGCCATGGCGCTGATGCGGTTCTGCTACGGCGCCATGCTCGTCCTGCTGCTGATGCTGTGCCGGTACGTGTTGACCTCGACCACGGACGAGGGACTGGCTCTGCTGGGACTGATGCTGGGGGCTTCGGGCGCCGGGTTCTTCGTCGCCGCCGTCATGACGCCCTGGGCCACCGGGCGGCTCGGGCCGGGTCGCTGGATCGTGGTGTGCGCCGCCGCGGCCGCGGTGCTGGAGCCCGCGCTCGGTCTTCCGTTCGCCACCGGCCCGCTTCTGGCCGGGGCGTTCGTCCTGGGGCTGACCACCCAGGGCGCGAAGATCGCCACGGACACCATCGTCCAGTCCGCCGTCGAGGACGGTTTCCGTGGCCGGATCTTCTCGGTGTACGACGTCCTGTTCAACGTGGCCTTCGTCGGCGCCGCCGGGGTGGCCGCCCTGATGCTCCCACCGGACGGCCGGTCGGTCCCACTGGTGATAACGATCGCCGTTATCTACGGAGCAGTAGCTACGACTATGGGGCGTTTTGTGCGTCAGTAAGTGTCACATCAATGCCACAGAGGTTTACAGGGCTACAGAGTTGTCAGTGGGGGCCGGTAGCTTACGTGCGTCTTATCAACGCGCCTTTCGCGTCACGTACCTATGTTCTAGGGGGACCCCCAAGTGACCACTCCGCCGCCCCAGGGCAATCCGTTCGCACAGGGCCAGCAGCAGCCCTACGGCCAGCCCCAGGGCCAGGCTCCGTACCCGCCCCAGGGTGGGTTCCCGCAGCAGGTCGGCCAGCCCGGTTTCCCCCCGCCGGGCGCTCCGGTCCCCCCGCAGCAGGGCCGCAAGCTCAGCTTCAAGACGATCAAGAACATCGTCATCGTTCTGATCGTCGCCGGTGTGGCCATCGGCGGCTACATCTCCAGCCGGGACGACGCGAACACCGCCTCGGCCGGTGACTGCATGCACCGTGGCAGCACGGACGACAACAACCCGGACCTCGAGGTCGTCGACTGCGCCAACGCGAAGGCCGAATACGAGGTGCTGGCCAAGATCGAGGGATCGTTCCTCACCGAGACTCTGGCGTCGAGCAAGTGCGAGGCCGAGGCCAAGGACTTCCAGTACACGTACACCGAGAGCGGTGACGGCAAGGACTTCCTGCTCTGCCTGAAGGACAAGTAAGGCGGACGTCTCAGACACCCGAGGGGTGGTGTTTCACGTGAAACACCACCCCTTCCGTCCGTGAGGCGGGGCCATGTTTCACGTGAAACATGGCCCCGCCTCACGTTGTCAGCCCTGTTGCACGGTCCACCACTGCTTGAGCGCCGCCACCGCCGCGTCGTGCTCCATCGGACCGTTCTCCAGCCGAAGCTCCAGCATGTGCTTGTAGGCCTGGCCCACTGCCGGGCCCGGCTGGACGCCGAGGATCTCCATGATCTGGTTGCCGTCGAGGTCCGGACGGATGGCATCCAGCTCCTCCTGCTCCTGAAGCTGGGTGATGCGCTCCTCCAGGCCGTCGTACGCACGCGAGAGCGCGGCGGCCTTGCGCCGGTTGCGCGTGGTGCAGTCCGAGCGGGTCAACTTGTGGAGTCGGCCGAGCAGCGGTCCGGCGTCACGGACGTAGCGGCGGACGGCGGAATCCGTCCACTCTCCCATGCCGTAGCCGTGGAAACGCAGATGAAGTTCGACGAGGCGTGAGACGTCCTTCACCAGCTCATTGGAGTACTTGAGCGCCGTCATCCGCTTCTTCGTCATCTTCGCCCCGACCACTTCGTGGTGGTGGAACGAGACGCGGCCGTCCTTCTCGAAGCGGCGTGTACGCGGTTTGCCGATGTCGTGCAGCAAGGCCGCCAGGCGAAGGGTCAGGTCGGGCCCGCCCTCCTCCAGAGCCATCGCCTGCTCCAGGACGATCAGCGTGTGCTCGTAGACGTCCTTGTGGCGGTGGTGCTCGTCCCTCTCCAGATGCAGGGCCGGCAGCTCGGGCAGGACGTGTTCGGCGATACCGGTGTCCACGAGCAACGACAGCCCCTTACGGGGGTGTGAGGACAGGATCAGCTTGTTCAGCTCGTCCCGTACCCGCTCGGCGGAGACGATCTCGACGCGCCCGGCCATTTCCCTCATCGCCGTGATCACATCGGAGGCCACCTCGAAATCGAGCTGGGCGGCGAACCGGGCGGCCCGCATCATCCGCAGCGGGTCGTCCGAGAAGGAGGCCTCGGGGGTACCCGGCGTACGCAGCACCCGCGCCGCGAGATCCTGCAGACCGCCGTGCGGGTCGAC
This sequence comes from Streptomyces sp. NPDC016640, assembly GCF_043076215.1. NCBI lineage: Bacteria > Bacillati > Actinomycetota > Actinomycetes > Kitasatosporales > Streptomycetaceae > Streptomyces > Streptomyces sp. NPDC016640. The sequence goes on along the minus strand of NZ_JBIBRG010000006.1, from coordinate 235,695 downwards.
GAACCGCTTCTCCGGGAGCGCGACGGCCATCGCGTTCACCGTGAAGTCACGGCGGAGCAGATCCTCCTCGATGGAGTCGCCGTAGGACACCTCCGGCTTGCGCGAGGTGCGGTCGTACGCTTCCGACCGGTACGTGGTCACCTCGATCTGGAAGCTTCGTTCCACGTCTCCGACGCGGGCGTCCTTCTGCACACCGACCGTGCCGAAGGCGATCCCGACCTCCCAGACGGCGTCCGCCCAGGGACGCACGATCTTCAGTACGTCCTGCGGGCGGGCGTCGGTCGTGAAGTCCAGGTCGTTGCCGAGACGGCCGAGCAGCGCGTCGCGTACCGAGCCGCCGACCAGGGCGAGTGAGAACCCCGCCTCCTGGAAGCGGCGGGCGAGGTCGTCGGCGACAGGGGCGACCCGCAGCAGTTCGCTCACTGCACGGTCCTGCACCTGGCTCAGGGCACTGGTGTCTTCGTTGGCGTTCGGCACAACAGAAGAGGGTACGTGGCCCGAACGGCCGGGAGCTCCCCCATGACGCGCGCGGACACCCCCGTCGATACACGGACAAGGACCACGTCCACCGATCTTGTGCACCGGTCCGCGGCACTTCCCCCCAGCGCACATCGTTACCATGCGTGGACGCACATTCCGACGACCACTGACGATGACGAGGGACGGGCGAGCGCGTGGCCGAGGCGGCAGACTTCCAGGGGACCCATCCCTCACCTGCCCGCCGCTGGCTGCGGCGCACCGGAGCCCTGCTCACCGGAGCGCCGCTGCTGGCCGGGCTCATGCAGCTGCCGGCCGCGTCCCCCGCGAACGCCGCCGCCCCGGGCGCCTCCCAGGCCGTCTCCGGAGCGGGTCCGGTCTCCGTCTCGGTGAACTCCCTCACCCCCGGCGCCCCCGGCGAGGGCGACACCGTCACCGTGTCCGGAACGGTGACCAACAAGGGCAAGCAGATCGTCACCGACGCACACGTGGACCTGCGCGTCGGGCCGCTGCTGGACACCCGCTCGGGGATCGACACCGTCGCCAGGAACAGCGACGACGTCCGGAATCCCCTCGGCACGGAGGTCGGCGACAAGTACGCCGAGGAGGTCCCTGAACTCACTCCGGGCGTCTCGCGTCCCTTCACCCTCTCGGTACCGGTCGACGAGCTGGACCTCGGCAAGGACGGCGTCTATCAGCTGGCCGTCTCACTCGCCGGACAGACCTCCGCGCAGCCGTGGGAGCAGACCCTCGGCGTCCAGCGGACATTCCTTCCGTGGCAACCCGAGGAAGCCGACACCAGGACGAAGACGACCTTCCTCTGGCCGCTGGTCTCCACGGTCCACATGACGGCGGAGACGGGTTCGGACGAGCAGCAGACGCCGGTCTTCCACGACGACGAGCTCGCCAAGGAGATCTCCCCGGGGGGCCGGCTGGACCGGATGGTCGCCCTGGGCCGGGATCTCGACGTCACCTGGGTGATCGACCCGGACCTGCTGGCGTCCGTCGAGGCGATGACCGACCGCTACGAGATCCCCGGCACGGGGGACGACACCATCGTCGGCGGCCACCAGTCGGTCGCCAAGCGCTGGCTCACCGAGGTGCAGAACGCGGTGGCGGACAAGGAGGTCGTCGCGCTGCCGTTCGGCGACCCCGACCTGGCCTCCCTCGCCCACAGCGGCACCTCCGTCACCGGCTCGCTGAGCCACCTCAAGGAAGCCACCGACGTCGCCTCCCGCACGGTGGACCCGATCCTCCACGTGAAGTCCACCACCGACTTCGCCTGGCCCGTGGACGGCGCCGTCGACCCCTCCATCGTGAAGGTCGCCACATCCGCCGGTGCCGACAAGGTCATCGCCCGCAGCGACACCTTCGAGGAGAGCGACGGCCTGTCCTACACGCCCTCCGCGCCCCGCCCCATCGGCGGCGGCACCACCGCGGTCGTCGCCGACGCGCGGCTGTCCACGGCGTTCCAGGGCGACATGACCAAGGCCTCCTCCGCCACGCTCGCGGCGCAGCGGTTCCTGGCCCAGAGCCTGACCCTCGGACTGCAGACGAGTCAGCAGCGCAGCGTCGTCGTCGCACCGCAGCGCACGCCGACCGCGAGCCAGGCCCGGACCATGGCCGAGGCGCTGCAGATCCTGCAGGACGGATCCTGGTCCGAGCCGCAGGACCTCACGTCGGCCGCCAAGGCCAAGCCGGACCCCGCCGCCACCACCAAGGTCCCGTCGGCCTCCTCGTACCCCTCCTCGCTGCGCAAGCGCGAACTCCCGCGGTCGACGTTCGAACAGATCGCGAGGACGCAGGCCAAGCTCGACAAGTTCGAGGTGATCCTCTCCGACCAGTCCCGGGTGGTGACCCCGTTCGGGCGCGCCCTGAACCGCGGGATGTCCGTGTCGTGGCGGGGGCGGCAGTCCGAGGCGGCGATCTACCGGAGTGGCGTCGAGGCCTACCTCGACACGCTCATCAGCCAGGTGAGGCTGATCGACAAGTCGGAGACGAAACTCTCCGGCCGCAGCGCCACGATCCCCGTGACGGTCCAGAACAACCTGGTGCAGGCCGTGGACCACCTTGTGCTGCGGCTCAGCTCGACCAACCCGACCCGTCTCGAGATCGGGGGGGACGCCTACGAGGAGCAGCCCGTCGCGGTCTCCGGCGGCCACAGCCAGTCGGTGAAGTTCACCACGTCCGCGAACGCCAACGGCCGGGCGACGGTGGTCGCCCAGCTGTACACGCAGGACGGCCAGAAGTACGGGGAGGCCGTCACGTTCGACGTGAGGGTCACCGAGATCACCGCCACGGTGATGCTGGTCATCGGCGGTGGCGTGCTGCTTCTCGTCCTCGCCGGTTTCCGGATGTACACCCAGCGCAAGCGTGCCGCGGCCCGCGAGGCGGAGGAGCAGGATCACGAGGCGGGCGAGGACATCGACGGCCCGCAGAACCCGGAGGCTCCCGGGGAACGTCTCACCGAGCAGCCCGGGACGGGCCCGCGCCCGGACGACCCGGAGCAGCCGAGTGACCCGGCGCCGGACACCGCACCGGAAGGTGCCGGCCCGTCCGGCACGGGTGAGAGAGTGGACCGTTGAATGTCGTGGCCGTGGGCCCGGGACGATGAGGTGGGGTAACCATGAACGCGCCGTACGACGGTGACCGCGGCCATGCCGCGGGCAACTCGGGCCATCCCGAGTCGGACCCCCCGCAGGGTCCGCCGCCCGGGCACGACCAGGTGCCGCAGCCACCCGCCGATCCGTACCTCCAGGACGTCTACGACCAGGATCCCTACCGGGCGCAGGACCTCGCCGCCCAGGACCCGGTCGCCGAGGCGCTCTACGACCGCGCCGCCCACCCGCCGCCGCCTCCTGGCACGTACTCCGCGCAGCAGCCGCTGTACGGGCAGCCGCCCCAGTCGCCGTACGCTCCCGACCCGCGGGTGTGGGCCCCGACGCCCGCGCCGGAACCGGACGGTCCGTCGCAGTACCTGCCGTACGGCGACGATCCCCGTACGACACAGTTCGTGGGCGTGGACGACCTGGTCGGCCAGGCGGGGGACCAGCACCACGAGCCGGACGCCTTCGCCCACCTCTTCCGTGATCAACAGCAGAGCGGTGCCTTCCCGGACCAGCAGCAGGGCGGCGGGTACCCCGGCCACCAGCAGGGCGGCGGATACCCCGACCGGCCCGGAGCCGGATACCCGGGCCCGCAGCCGGTGGGCGGACAGCAGCCCCACGGAGTCGCGCAGGTCCCCGGCCCGTCCCCGACGCCCGGCCACTACGCGGGGGCCACGCCACCGCTCGCCGCCGAACCACCCGCGCCCGAACCGGCTCCCGTCCCCGCTCCGAAGAAGGGCGGCCGTGCCGGGGGACTGCTGAAGTCGAGCGCCGTGATGGCGGCCGGCACCATGGTCTCCCGCCTCACCGGGTTCGTCCGGTCCGCGATGATCGTCTCCGCCCTGGGCCTCGCTCTGCTGGGCGAGTCGTTCCAGATCGCCTACCAGCTGCCGACGATGATCTACATCCTGACCGTCGGCGGTGGTCTCAACTCGGTCTTCGTGCCCCAGCTCGTGCGGTCGATGAAGGACGACGATGACGGGGGCGAGGCCTACGCCAACCGTCTGCTGACGCTGGTGATGGTGGCCCTGGCCGCACTCACCGCCCTCGCGTGGCTGGCCGCCCCCCTCCTGGTGCGCGCGCTGTCGGTCTCGGTCGCCACCGACCCCGCGGCCAACGACGTCGCGGTGACCTTCACCCGCTTCTTCCTGCCCTCGATCTTCTTCATGGGCGTGCACGTGGTGATGGGTCAGATCCTCAACGCCCGCGGCCGGTTCGGGGCGATGATGTGGACCCCGGTCCTGAACAACATCGTCATCATCGTCACGCTCGGCACGTTCATCTGGGTCTACGGCACCGCGGCCGACTCCGGGATGACCGTCGAGAACATCCCGCCGGAGGGCGAGCGGCTGCTCGGCGTGGGCATCCTCCTCGGCCTGGTGGTCCAGGCCCTGGCGATGATCCCCTACCTCCGCGAAACCGGGTTCCGCATCCGCCTGCGCTTCGACTGGAAGGGCCACGGTCTCGGCAAGGCCGCCATGCTCGCCAAGTGGACGATCCTCTTCGTCCTCGCCAACCAGGCGGGCGCCCTGGTGGTCACCCAGTTGGCGACCGCGTCGGTCAAGGGCACCGAGATCTCCGGCACGGGCTTCAGCGCCTACTCCAACGCCCAGCTCATCTGGGGCCTGCCCCAGGCGATCATCACCGTCTCCCTGATGGCCGCCCTCCTGCCCCGTATCTCGCGCTCGGCGGCCGAGGACGACGGCGGCGCGGTCCGGGACGACATCTCCCAGGGCCTGCGCACCACGGCGGTCGCGATCGTGCCGATCGCCTTCGGTTTCGTCTCGCTCGGCATCCCGATGTGCACGCTGATCTTCGGCTCCTCGGGTACCGGAGCGGCCACCAACATGGGCTACATGCTGATGGCCTTCGGCCTCGGCCTGATCCCCTACTCCGTGCAGTATGTGGTCCTGCGGGCCTTCTACGCGTACGAGGACACCCGAACGCCCTTCTACAACACGGTCATCGTGGCCGCCGGCAACGCGATCGCCTCGGCCGTGTGCTTCTTCGTGCTTCCGGCCCGCTGGGCCGTGGTGGGCATGGCCGCCTCGTACGGACTGGCCTACGCGATCGGCGTCGGCGTCGCCTGGCGCCGACTGCGCAAGCGGCTGGGCGGGGACCTGGACGGCGCCCGGGTGCTGCGGACCTACGCGCGACTGTGCATCGCCTCCGTGCCGGCCGCACTGCTCAGCGGGGCGGCCTGCTACGGGGTCGTGCAGACGCTCGGCCAGGGCGTCGCGGGATCGTTCGCGGCACTGCTGGCGGGCGGAATCGTTCTGTTCGGCATCTTCTTCGTGGCCGCCCGCCGAATGCGCATCGAGGAGGTCAACTCCCTGGTCGGCATGGTCCGCGGACGCCTTGGACGCTGAGGCCGGGGGTAGGCGCACAACCATCGTCGGCGACCATGTGTCGTGCAGAGCGACGGACTGTGGGCACAATTGGTTCCGGCGTCGGACGGCGCGCGACGGACGCCGGCCGACGCGCATGGGATGGGGAGGCAGGGAACGACGGTGGCGGAACGGAGCACAGCTGCCGTCGACGTGGCAGACAACAGCGGCGAGCAGTCGCTGACCGCACAGGCGGACCAGTCCACGGCCGACGGTGTGGCCAAGAAGCGGGAGCGGGACACGGACAGCGACGAGGCACAGGAGAGCACCGGGGCCGAAGGCTCCGGGAAGACCTCGCCGCACGAACTGCACAGCGGCCACAAGCTCGCCAGGCGTTACCGCCTGGAGGAGTGCGTCACCCGCCTGGACGGATTCAGCAGTTGGCGCGCCGTGGACGAGAAGCTCCGCCGTGCCGTCGGCGTCCACATCCTGCCGGCGGATCACTCACGCGCCCGGTCCGTTCTCGCCTCGGCCCGCTCCTCCGCCCTGCTGGGCGACCCGCGCTTCGTCCAGGTCCTGGACGCCGTCGAGGAAAACGACGTCGTCTATGTGGTGCACGAATGGCTCCCCGACGCCACCGAGCTGACCACGCTCCTGGCTGCCGGGCCACTGCAGGTGTACGACGCCTACCAGATGGTCAGTCAGATCTCCTCCGCCATGGCCGCCGCCCATCGCGAGGGCCTGGCCCATCTGCGCCTGAATCCCAATGCCGTACTGCGTACCTCGACCGGCCAGTGGCGTATCCGCGGCCTCGCCGTGAACGCGGCGCTGCGGGGCATCAGTTCCCACACCCCGCAGCGCACCGACACCGAGTCCATCGGTGCCCTCCTCTACGCCGCGCTCACCCAGCGCTGGCCGTACGAGAGCGACGCCTACGGTCTGTCCGGCCTGCCCAAGGACATCGGGCTGATCCCGCCCGACCAGGTACGGGCGGGGGTCCACCGCGGCCTGTCCGAGCTGGCCATGCGGGCGCTCGCCAACGACGGGGCCACCGCCTCCCGGCACGAGTCCGCCTGCACCACGCCGGAAGAGCTGGTGAAGGCTATCGCCGAGATGCCTCGCATCCGTCCGCCGGAGCCCGCGTTCACCACCCCGCCCGACTATCAGCGCACCACGTACCAGCAGGGCACCTACGGTCGGCCCGCGGCGCATCCCGGGTTCGCCCAGCCCGCACCGGTTCCACCGCCCCCGCTGCAGAGCCGCACGGGCAAGGCCCTGAAGTGGGCCGTCTCGGCACTGCTGATCGCCGCGCTCGGTCTGGGCAGCTGGCAGCTCGCCGACGCCCTCATGGAGCAGGGCGGCAAGTCCGACGACACGAACAACACCCGGACCACGGACGGGGACGACAAGGGCTCGAAGAAGCCGGTGAGCGGCAAGCCCATCGCCATCACCGGTGCGCGTGACTTCGATCCGTTCGGCTCCGACGGATCCGAGAACCCGGAAGACGTGGACAAGGTGTACGACGGCGTCCCGGGCACGTACTGGCAGACGAACTATTACGAGAGTGCCGACTTCGGCCGGTTGAAGCAGGGCGTGGGTGTCGTTCTCGACCTCGGCAAGAGCCAGCAGGTAGGGACGGTCACCCTTGGCTTCGTGGGTGCCACATCGGTCGAGCTCCGCGCCGCTTCCGGTGACACCGGGACGCAACCGACGTCCTTCGACGCCTACACCAAGGTGGCCGAAGGGTCCGGCAGCAGCGTCACCCTCAAGCCCGAGGAACTGGATTCCCGCTACCTGTTGGTCTGGCTGACCGAGCTGCCGGTGCAGGCAGACGACGGCAAGTGGCGCGGCAGGGTCGCGGACATCAAGGTGACCAGCTGAGGCCGCCTGCCTCGAGGGAGGGGATCCGATGGCGGAAGGCGCCGCATATGACGGAGTGAGTGACCAGGACCTGCTCGCCCGCCATGTCGAGGGCGACCCGGAGGCCTTCGGTGAGCTCGTACTCCGGCACCGCGACCGGCTCTGGGCCGTGGCACTGCGGACGCTGGGCGACCGAGAGGAAGCCGCTGACGCCGTCCAGGACGCTCTCGTCTCCGCCTACCGGGCCGCCCATACCTTCCGGGGCCAGTCGGCCGTCACCACGTGGCTGCACCGGATCACGGTGAACGCCTGTCTGGACCGGGCCCGCAAGGCGGCCTCCCGGAAGACCTCTCCGGTCGACGACACGGAACGCCTGGAGCAGCTGCTGGAGCCGCACGAGTCCGCGTCGGCCCCGGCCGAGCGCAATGATCTGCACCGCCAGCTCATCGAGGCCATGGCCACCCTCCCTGCCGATCAGCGGGCGGCACTCGTCCTCGTGGACATGCAGGGCTACCCGGTCGCAGAAGCAGCCCGCATCCTCGACGTGCCCACCGGCACGGTGAAGAGCCGGTGCGCTCGGGGGAGAGCCAGGCTTCTTCCCCTGCTCACGCATCTGAAGCCGGACGGCACCGGAGAAGGCAAGAAACAGGGGGCGGCGCGGAACCGGACGCACAGGGCATCCGTCCCACCCACAGCAGAACCACGTCCGGCGGATCCGCAGGGCGCAGGACCGAGCGACCCAGCGACAGCGAAGGGCGGAGGTGGGCGAGCGTGACGTCGACGGCAGGCAAGGCGGAGCACCCGGACGTCACGGAGATCTCCGACCTCACCGAAGGTCTCCTTCCTCCGGCCCGCGCCACTGGAGTACGCCGGCATCTCGACGAGTGCGAGCTCTGCGCGGACGTCCACGCCTCGCTGGAAGAGATCAGGGGCCTGCTCGGCACCATGCCGGGTCCGCCCCGCATGCCCGCCGAGGTGGCCGGTCGCATCGACGCGGCCCTCGCCGCCGAAGCCCTGCTCCAGGCCACGGCACCGGACGCCGAGGAGGCTTTCGGCTCGTCCTCCGGGCCCGTCGATGACGAGCCGGTGCATGTTTCACGTGAAACAGCGATGCCTTCGGACCGGCCCACCGGCAGTCCCCGTTCCTCCACGACCGGGCCGGGCCGGAAGCCCCGTGTGCGGGGAGGACGCCGAAGGATGGCTGTCCTGGGAACCGTCTTCACCGTCGTCGCGCTCGGACTCGGCTCTGTCGTGCTGTCGTCCGTGAACGACGGCAAGGGGCCGGATGAGGACCGGCAGACCACCGCCGCAGACACCTTCTCCGAGGGGAAACTGGAGAAGCAGGTCACCGCTCTCCTCGCGCGGAGCCAGCAGAAGAGCCCTGTCTCCGGCACTCCCCACACTTTGGAGATGGGGTCGGAGTCACGCACCGCCGATCCCAAGGTCTTCAAGCAGCCCACGGTTCCCGGTTGTGTCAGCGACGGCATCGGCCGCAACGACGCCGCCCTCGCCACCGAAGAGGGCACGTACAAGGGGAAGGAAGCACTGCTCGTCGTGCTTCCCGACGCCTCCGACGACACCCGTGTGACCGCGTACGTCGTCGAGGCGTCCTGCGTGGACAACCCGTCCTCGGGCGCCTCGGCGAAGGTGTTGCTGAAGCACTCCTATCCGCGCTCCTGACGCCCGGCGCTCCGTCCGCGTGCTGCGCGTCATCCCGCACGGTGCGGGACGGCTTCCTGCCCGCCAGGCCCCGTCTTCGTGTGCCCGGACACGGCGGGAATGCGCGACCCTTAGGATCCGTTGGGTGGGGTGAGAGTCCCGAAAGGGAATCTCACCGGTCGACCGACGCAGACCAGAGACAAGGAATCAAGCCGTGAGCGATGTCCGTAACGTGATCATCATCGGCTCGGGGCCGGCCGGCTACACGGCGGCTCTTTACACCGCCCGTGCGTCGCTGAAGCCCCTGGTGTTCGAAGGCGCTGTCACCGCCGGCGGTGCCCTGATGAACACCACCGAGGTGGAGAACTTCCCCGGCTTCCAGGACGGCATCATGGGTCCCGAGCTCATGGACAATATGCGCGCCCAGGCCGAGCGCTTCGGTGCCGAGCTCGTTCCGGACGACGTGGTCTCCGTCGACCTGACCGGTGAGATCAAGACCGTCACGGACACCGCCGGCACGGTGCACAAGGCGAAAGCCGTCATCATCACCACCGGCTCGCAGCACCGCAAGCTCGGTCTCCCGAACGAGGACGCCCTCTCGGGCCGCGGTGTCTCGTGGTGTGCCACCTGTGACGGCTTCTTCTTCAAGGACCAGGACATCGCCGTGATCGGCGGTGGCGACACCGCGATGGAGGAGGCCACCTTCCTCTCGCGCTTCGCCAAGTCCGTGACGATCGTCCACCGCCGTGACACCTTGCGCGCCTCCAAGGCGATGCAGGAGCGTGCCTTCGCCGATCCGAAGATCTCGTTCGTCTGGGACAGCGAGGTCGCCGAGGTCCAGGGTGAGCAGAAGCTCTCCGGGTTGAAGCTGCGCAACGTCAAGACCGGCGAGCTTTCGGATCTGGCGGTGACCGGTCTGTTCATCGCGATCGGCCACGACCCGCGCACCGAGCTCTTCAAGGGCCAGCTCGAGCTGGACGAAGAGGGCTACCTGCAGGTCGACGCCCCCTCGACGCGCACGAACATCACCGGGGTCTTCGGTGCCGGTGATGTCGTCGACCACACCTACCGCCAGGCGATCACCGCCGCTGGTACGGGTTGTTCCGCCGCCCTCGACGCCGAGCGCTTCCTCGCGGCCCTCGCCGACGGGGAGAAGGCCGAGCCCGAGAAGACCGCAGTCTGATCCCTACCATCCGCTCCACGCACCGACCAGTTAAGGAGCCCTTCGTGGCCGGCACCCTGAAGAATGTGACCGACGATTCCTTCGAGCAGGACGTCCTCAAGAGCGACAAGCCCGTCCTGGTGGACTTCTGGGCCGCCTGGTGCGGTCCGTGCCGTCAGATCGCTCCGTCCCTCGAGGCAATCGCCTCGGAGTACGGGGACAAGATCGAGATCGTCAAGCTGAACATCGACGAGAACCCGGGAACGGCCGCCAAGTACGGCGTCATGTCCATCCCGACCCTGAACGTCTACCAGGGTGGCGAGGTCGCCAAGACCATCGTCGGCGCGAAGCCGAAGGCCGCGATCGTTCGCGACCTCGAGGAGTTCATCGCCGAGTGACGACTGACCGCCTCGTCGGCGGATGTTTCACGTGAAACACGAATGGGCCAGCCCGCCAGGGCTGGCCCATTCGTATGCGGCAGGTCAGAGGGGACGCAGCGCCGGCTCTTTCTGTACCGCTCCGAGCAGTCGGTCCAGCGCCATCTCGACATCTTCCTTCCAGGAGAGTGTCGTCCTCAGCTCAAGTCGCAGCCGCGGGTAGGCGGGGTGCTGGCGGACTGTCTTGAATCCCACGGCCAGTAGATGGTCAGCAGGCAGTACACAGGCCGGTTCCTTCCACCGGGCATCGCCGAAGGCTTCGATCGCTTTGAAGCCCCGGCGCAGCAGATCCTTCGCCACCGTCTGCACCATCACCCGGCCCAGGCCTTGTCCCTGGTATCCCGACACGATGAACGCGGTCATCAGCTGCACCGCGTCAGGCGACACGGGGCTGGTGGGAAACGCCGTGGAACGTGGCACGTAGGCGGGCGGAGCGTAGAGGACGAAGCCCACGGGGACGTCGTCGACGTAGACGACCCTGCCGCAGGATCCCCAGTCCAGGAGAACGGCTGAGATCCACGACTCCTTCTCGAGCGCGGCAGTGCCCGCCTTTACCGCTGCCTCACCGCTGACCGGGTCGAGCTCCCAGAAGACGCACGAGTGACAGCGCTGGGGGAGATCCTGAAGGTTGTCCAGCGTGAGCGGTACGAGCCTACGGCCCAAGGCTGTTCCTCCCTTCCTTCGCCCGCTGCTTCACGGGCGGCTGTCAGATTGCTCCGTTCCTTGAGCAGGCTGCCGATGAAGCCGCTGACGGCGCCCACCCCCAACCCCGCGCTCACCAGTCCGGTGCGACTCGTCATTCGCATGGCCCCTGCCTTGCTCTCAGAGGTAGCGCCGGGTGGCTGCGCCGTATCCGATCGCATCGTATCCATGAAGCGATTCCCTCGATACCGGCAGAAAGCAAAGGGCGGACCGTGTTCCGGTGCACACCGGATATGGCCCGCCCTGTCCGGCTCATCAGCCGACGGTTCAGGACTCGGTCTCCACGGAGTCGTCGTCCAGCAGCCCCTTCTGCATGACGGGGCCCTCACCCGGCGCAAGCGTGCCGAGAATGCGCTCGAGGTCCTCCATCGAGGCGAACTCGACGGTGATCTTGCCCTTCTTCTGCCCCAGATCGACCTTCACTCGCGTCTCGAAGCGGTCCGAAAGACGCGTCGCGAGATCCGTCAACGCCGGGGAGACAAGAGCACCTGCTCGCGGACCTTTGGAGCGCTGAGCCTTCTGGGGCCGTGAGCCCATCAGGGTCACGATCTCCTCGACAGCCCGTACCGACAGCCCCTCGGCCACGATCCGGTGGGCCAGCCGGTCCTGCTCTTCGGAGTCCTCGACGGACAGCAGTGCGCGGGCATGGCCGGCGGACAGCACACCGGCGGCGAGCCGGCGCTGGACGGTCGGCGAAAGCTTCAGCAGACGCAGCGTATTGGACACCTGCGGACGGGACCGGCCGATGCGGTCCGCCAGCTGGTCGTGCGTGCAGTTGAAGTCCTTCAGCAACTGGTCATAGGCAGCGGCCTCTTCCAACGGATTCAGCTGGGCACGGTGCAGGTTCTCCAGCAGAGCGTCCAGAAGAAGCTTCTCGTCGTCCGTGGCCCGCACGATCGCCGGAATGGCCTCCAGCCCCGCCTCATGGCAGGCCCGCCACCGGCGCTCGCCCATGATGAGCTCATAGCGCCCGGGCCCCACCTGCCGTACGACGACCGGCTGGAGGAGACCGACCTCCTTGATGGAGGTGATGAGCTCGGACAGCGCGTCCTCATCGAACACCTCACGCGGCTGCCGGGGGTTCGGCGTGATGGCGCCGAGAGGAATCTCGGCGAAGTGAGCCCCCACGGGTGGCGCGGGCATGGCCGCACTACCGATGAGCGAGGACTCCTCTGTTTCACGTGAAACAGCCGACAGCGTGGCCGCCCTCGCAGCAGGCACCCCGCGCTCGTTCGGCAGTACCGGAACCGCAGCGGGAGATGTGGAAGCCGTGCCCCCCATCGCGGCCGGCGGCGCTGTTTTCTCCGTCGGGGCAACAGGGATCAGTGCGCCGAGGCCACGGCCCAGCCCTCTCCGTCGATCGCTCACTGCACGCCCTCCACCATGTTCGGATCATTCTGCTGTGCGCCGATGTGCGCCTGTGAGGCGTCATAGCTGACGCCGACACCCCTGAGCGCGATCTCTCGTGCCGCCTCAAGATAGGAGAGGGCACCACTCGATCCAGGATCGTAAGTCAGCACCGTCTGCCCATAACTCGGCGCCTCCGAGATACGGACGGAGCGGGGGATGCTCGTCCGCAGTACCTCGCCGCCGAAGTGGGTGCGCACCTCGTCCGCGACCTGTGACGCGAGGCGCGTCCGGCCGTCGTACATGGTGAGCAGGATCGTCGACACATGCAGGGTGGGGTTGAGGTGTCCCCGGACCAAGTCGACGTTGCGCAGTAGCTGTCCCAGCCCTTCCAGCGCGTAGTACTCGCACTGGATCGGGATCAGGACCTCCTGGCCCGCCACCAAGGCGTTGACCGTCAGCAGGCCGAGCGAAGGCGGGCAGTCGATGAGGATGTAATCCAGGGGCTGCTCGTACGCCTGAATCGCCCGCTGCAGCCGACTTTCGCGCGCCACCAGGGACACGAGCTCGATCTCCGCACCGGCGAGGTCGATCGTGGCGGGTGCGCAGAAGAGTCCCTCGACATCGGGGACCGGCTGAACGACCCCCGCAAGCGGCTTGCTCTCCACCAAGACGTCGTAGATGGAGGGAACGTCGGCATGGTGGTCGATACCCAGGGCTGTGGACGCATTGCCCTGGGGGTCAAGATCGATCACCAGGACGCGAGCACCGTGCAGAGCGAGCGACGCGGCAAGATTGACGGTGGTCGTCGTCTTACCGACGCCGCCCTTCTGGTTGGCGACCACCATGACACGGGTCCGCCCGGGCCGCGGCAGGCCCTCCCCGGCACGGCCCAGAGCTTCCACCGCCAATTGGGCAGCACGACCGATGGGAGTGTCGTCCATCGGAGGCGGTGTTTCACGTGAAACATCCGCCTCCGTCGATTCGGTACGGGGACCGGGGACCGGATCGGTCATCGGTCCCGCGATGTTGGCGTCGGACCGCAAGGATTCACTCTCCTCGACTTCAGGCTCGCAATGAACAGAGCCTCCCATGCCTTCGGGGTCGCGAACCAGTGAGGCCTGACGTTCTGTGGAGAAATCCACCTCTGTGGACAACTCCATGCCACTTGGGGAGGCCGGTGTCTCGTCGGGAACGGGGTCCTCTCTGAGTGAACCGAGAGGCTTCCGGTCACGGGGTTCGGCCGCGGCGCGGCCCCGACTGATGATGCCGTGCAGCAGTGAGCGACGTTTCACGTGAAACACGATGCACAGCTACCGAGGCGGTACTGCCGCGACACTCCGGAATGGGAGGTTTGGCAGCTTGTGTGGAGTACGTCCGCTTCTCGAAACGGGCCGGGGCGGCGCACTGTCGAAAGCAGACCGGCTCGCTATCCGCGCCGACGCCGAGCCCGCCCCGTACGCGCGGCCTTGGCACGCTTCGCCGCGAACCGCACGCCTCCCGGGCTCTCCCCGACCTCGACGCGCACGACCGTGGACGTCGGGTCCACGACGCCCTCACCCACATGCACGATCGACGTCGCCACGGCACCGAGCTTGCTCAACGCCGTAGCCGCGCTCTTCAGCTCCTCCTCGGCAGCGTCGCCCTTGAGCGCAAGCATCTCCCCGTACGGCCGCAGCAGAGGGATGCCCCAGGTGGCGAGGCGATCAAGTGGTGCCACGGCGCGTGCCGTCACCACGTGCACCGGAGGCAGCTGCCCCATGACCTCTTCGGCCCGGCCACGGACGACCGTCACATGGTCCAGGCCGAGCAGCTCCACGACCTCGGTCAGGAAGTTGGTGCGCCGCAGCAACGGCTCCAGCAGTGTGATCTTGAGGTCCTCCCGGACCAACGCCAGGGGAATGCCCGGCAGGCCGGCCCCTGAACCGACATCGCACACCGTCACGCCCTCCGGCACTACCTCCGAGAGCACCGCGCAATTCAGCAGATGCCGCTCCCACAGGCGGGGCACCTCACGCGGACCGATCAGGCCGCGCTGCACACCCGCTTCGGCGAGCAGTTCCGCGTACCGAACCGCGTCCGCGAAGCGATCACCGAATACCTCGCGCGCCTGCTCGGGCGCGGGGGGAAGTTCCGCTGCCTCCGTCACGGGGACCGTCCTTCCGTACCGTGCCGACACGGGGTGCCGGCACCAGAACCAGAAACATCAGGCTGAAAAAGTTCGGCCCCGTCTGCGCAACAGACGGGGCCGGTGGAACGTAGCGCCGATCAGGCGGGAAGCACGACGACGAAGCGCTGCGGCTCCTCGCCCTCGGACTCGCTGCGCAGGCCGGCGGCCTTGACCGCGTCGTGCACGACCTTGCGCTCGAACGGGGTCATCGGGTCGAGCTTCACGGACACGCCGCTGCTCTTGGCCTCGGCGGCGGCCTTGGCGCCCAGCTCGGACAGCTCGGTCCGCTTCTTGGCCCGGTACCCGGCGATGTCGAGCATGAGACGGCTGCGGTCCCCGGTCTCCCGGTGCACGGCCAGCCTCGTGAGCTCCTGGAGCGCCTCCAGCACCTCACCGTCTCGACCGACCAGCTTCTGCAGGTCGCGGCTGTCCGTGTCGCTGATGATAGAGACAGAGGCGCGGTCCGCCTCGACGTCCATGTCGATGTCACCGTCGAGGTCGGCGATGTCGAGCAGACCCTCCAGGTAGTCCGCCGCGATCTCGCCCTCCTGCTCCAGGCGGGACAGGGTGTCTGTGCCCTCGGCAGCGGCGGCGGTGGTGCCTTCCGTCACGGGATGGACTCCTTCTTACTTCTTGGACGGGGACTTGGGCCGCTGCGGGCCCTTGCGCTGTCCGGACTGGGCCTTGCTGCGGGTGCTGCCGGCGGGCTTGGCGTTGCCCTTCCTGGCAGCGACGGCGGGCTTGGTGTCGTCCTGAGGCTCGTCCGACTTGATCAGCGAGGTGGCCTCTCCAGCCGCCTTTGCCGTGCCGGACTGGCGCTGGGACTTGCTCTGCCGCTTCGGCTGCTGCCGCTTGGGGACCGCCCCGGTCGTGGTCGGCGTACCGTCCTCGGCCTCCACGACGGTGCTCTCGCTCTTGATCACCATGCCGTCGGTCTGGGCCGCGAGCCCGGCCTTGCTCAGGCCGTTGATGAACTTGCGCTCGTACTCGTTGCGGTCGCGGCCCTTGGCGACGATCGCCTTCACGATGGCGCGCTCACGACGGTTGCGGGTCTTGCCGTGGCGGGTGACGTGCTTGGAGAGGCGCTCGAGGTAGGCGGCCTGGGCCTTGGAACCCGGCGTGGGGTTGTTGTGGATCACGTACATCTGCTGGCCCATGGTCCACACGTTGGTGGTCAGCCAGTAGACGAGGACACCGACCGGGAAGTTGATGCCGAAGACCGCGAAGATGACGGGGAAGACGTACATCAGCATCTTCTGCTGCTGCATGAACGGCGTCTTCACCGTGGTGTCGACGTTCTTCGTCATCAGCTGGCGCTGCGTGTAGAACTGCGACAGCGACATCAGGACGATCATGATCGCCGTGACCACACGGACGTCGACCAGGGAGGAGTTGAGGGCCTCGACCTTGTCCGAGCTGTCCGTGAACTTCGCCGCGAGCGGGGCACCGAAGATGTGCGCCTTCTGCGCACTCTCCAGCAGACGCTCGTTGATCACGCCGACGGTGTCGTTCGACGCGATGCTGTTGAGCACGTGGTAGAGGGCGAAGAAGAACGGCGACTGCGCCAGGATGGGAAGGCACGAGGACAGCGGGTTGGTACCCGTCTCCTTGTACAGCTTCATCATCTCTTCGGACTGGCGCTGCCGGTCGTTCTTGTAGCGCTCCTGGATCTTCTTCATCTCCGGCTGGAGCGTCTGCATCGCGCGTGTCGCCTTGATCTGCTTCACGAAGAGCGGGATCAGGCAGATGCGGATCAGAATCACCAGGGACACGATGGACAGGCCCCAGGCCCATCCCGTGTCAGGGCCGAAGAGAGCGCCGTACACGCTGTGGAACTGGACGATGACCCAGGAGACAGGTGTCGTGATGAAGCTGAAGAGGCTGGCAATCGTGTCCACTAATCATGCTCCTTGGGCATGGGACGAGGTCTCTGCGGCCGGGCTCGAAGGACTCGTCGGACTTGCGGGGGAAGTCTGTCCTTCGGTGGCCGGTGCGGCGGCGGAGGTCCCGCCCTCGCGTGCACGCCAGGCGTTACGCAGCATTTCGTGCCACCGGGGACGCTTACGCGGCGGGACATGGTCCACACCGCCCAGCGACCACGGATTGCACCGCAGGATGCGCCAGGCCGTGAGTGCTGTGCCCTTGACGGCACCGTGCCGGTCGATGGCCGTGTAGCCGTAGTGGGAGCACGATGGGTAGTACTTGCACACCGGCCCCAGCAGTGGACTGATCGTCCACTGATACAGCTTGATCAGAGCCAGCAGCGGGTACTTCATCGCGCGCCCCCTCCCAGCAGCCGCCGCAGGGCGGCGTCCAGGTCTTGGGCCAGCTGTGCATGGTCGGCGTCGCCCGCTCCGGGCAGCGCTCGTACGACTACCAGGCTACCGGGGGGCAACTGGTCGACTCGCTCGCGCATCAGATGGCGAAGCCTGCGCTTCACCTTGTTGCGCACCACCGCGCCTCCCACGGCCTTGCTCACGACGAAACCCGCACGCGACAGGGGAGCGCTCTCCCCAGGCGCATGCGGGTTCGTGGCACCGCTACGTAGGTGGACGACGAGATGCCGGCGCCCGGCCCGGCGCCCTCGTCGAACCGCGGTCGCGAAGTCCTCGCGCCGCCTCAGCCGGTTCTCGGTGGGCAGCACGACGTCATGACCTGACCGGGATCAGGCGGACAGACGGGCGCGACCCTTGCTACGGCGAGACGCGAGAATCGCGCGGCCGGCACGGGTACGCATACGCAGCCGGAAGCCGTGGGTCTTGGCGCGACGACGGTTGTTCGGCTGGAAGGTGCGCTTGCTCACTCGGGGGCTCCAGAAGAAATCGGTGTTTGCGGGGTGCCGTCCTGGCTGTCACCGTGCGCCCACGAGTAGCTCGCGTTACGCCGCAGTGCACCGCTGACCGATCACCTTGCGCGATCTGTGCCCATCGGAGGCAGGCGGCAGCAGCCATCGACAACTCGACCTGGTTACGGTACGCGCGGCTGCGCCATTCGGTCAAACCAGCGGTCGCCGGGAGACACTTGTCCACAGCCTGGGGACAACAACTTGAACCGTACCGGCCGCCCTGACTACCGTGACTGGACTTCGATTCGTTCCCTTGACCCTCGACCACCCGATTTACATCCCGACCCGTCCCTCGCATCACACGATCGGGGGACCTGTGAGAGAGCGTGCCCTGTGGCTGACGTACCTGCCGATCTTGCCGCAGTGTGGCCACGCGTACTGGAGCAACTGCTCGGCGAGGGCCGCGGACAGGGGGTCGAGGGCAAGGACGAGCACTGGATCCGACGCTGCCAGCCGCTGGCGCTGGTCGCCGACACCGCCCTCCTCGCCGTGCCGAACGAGTTCGCGAAGGGTGTGATCGAGGGCCGGCTGGCCCCCGTCGTCAGCGAGACCCTGAGCCGCGAGTGCGGCCGGCCGATCCGGATCGCGATCACCGTCGACGACACCGCCGGCGAGCCCGCGGCCCCGCCGCCGCCCCGGCCCCAGCCGCGCTACGAGGAGCCGGAGCTCCCGGCCATCCGCCAGGACCGCTCCGACCGCTCCGACCGCTCCGACCACCGGGATCGGCCGGAGCGCGAGACGTACGACGGGTACGACGGCTACGGCCGCCGCCGGGCAGAACAGCAGTCCGGCCCGGCCGGCGACCAGCTCCCCACCGCCCGTCCCGCCTACCCGTCCGAGTACCAGCGCCCGGAGCCCGGCGCCTGGCCGCGGCCGACGCAGGAGGAGTACGGCTGGCAGCAGCAGCGCCTCGGCTTCCCGGAGCGGAACCCGTACGCCTCACCGTCGCAGGACGCCTACGGCCCGCAGGACACCTACGGCGGCCAGGACTCCTACGGTGTCCAGGACGGCTACGGCGGCGCACCCTCGCAGGACTACCGCTCGCAGCCGATGGAGCGGCCGTCCTACGACCAGCAGCGCTCCGACTACGACTCACCACGGGGCGAGTACGACCAGCGGGACGCCAGGCGCCGCGAGCTGCCCGAACCACCCCCCGGTTCGGGGCACGTCCACCGCGGCGGCCCCGTGGGCCCCAATCTGCCCACCACCGGAGCGCCCGGCCCGCTGGCCGCGCAGCCCGCGCCGGCCACCGGCCCCGGTGAACCGACCGCGCGGCTGAACCCGAAGTACCTCTTCGACACGTTCGTCATCGGCGCGTCCAACCGCTTCGCGCACGCGGCCGCGGTCGCCGTCGCCGAGGCGCCGGCGAAGGCGTACAACCCCCTGTTCATCTACGGGGAGTCCGGGCTCGGCAAGACGCACCTGCTGCACGCGATCGGACACTACGCGCGAAGCCTCTACCCGGGCACCCGCGTGCGGTACGTCAGTTCCGAGGAGTTCACCAACGAGTTCATCAACTCCATCCGCGACGGCAAGGGCGACAGCTTCCGCAAGCGCTACCGCGAGATGGACATCCTGCTCGTCGACGACATCCAGTTCCTGGCGGACAAGGAGTCGACGCAGGAGGAGTTCTTCCACACGTTCAACACGCTCCACAACGCCAACAAGCAGATCGTGCTTTCCAGCGACCGGCCGCCCAAGCAGCTGGTCACGCTGGAGGACCGGCTGCGGAACCGTTTCGAGTGGGGCCTGATCACCGACGTCCAGCCGCCGGAGCTGGAGACGCGCATCGCCATCCTGCGCAAGAAGGCGGTGCAGGAGCAGCTCAACGCCCCGCCGGAGGTACTGGAGTTCATCGCCTCCCGGATCTCGCGCAACATCCGTGAGCTGGAGGGGGCGCTGATCCGGGTGACGGCGTTCGCCTCGCTCAACCGGCAGCCGGTGGACCTGGGGCTGACGGAGATCGTCCTGAAGGATCTGATGCCCGGGGGCGACGACTCCGCCCCCGAGATCACCTCCACGGCGATCATGAGCGCGACGGCCGACTACTTCGGGCTCACGGTCGAGGACCTGTGCGGCACCTCACGAGGGCGCGCGCTGGTGACGGCGCGGCAGATCGCCATGTACCTGTGCCGGGAGCTGACGGATCTGTCGCTGCCGAAGATCGGCGCGCTGTTCGGCGGGCGCGACCACACGACGGTGATGCACGCGGACCGGAAGATCCGCAATCTGATGGCCGAGCGGCGTTCCATCTACAACCAGGTCACCGAGCTCACCAACCGCATCAAGGCGGGCTGAGGGCCCACAGGCCGCGCTGGGGCGAGGGCGCCTCCGGATCGCTCCGGAGGCGCCCTTCGTCGTGCCCTCACCCGGCCGGAGCCGCCTGCGTCCGCGTACGCGCCTGCGACTGGACCTGCTCCGCACCTGCGCCGGCACCCGCGCCTGCGGTCATGGCCGCCGCCGCCCGTCGCGGCCCGCCGCCCGCCGCCGTCCTCGCGCCGCCGGCCGCCGCAGCCCGCTGCAGACCGCCCGCACCGCGGCCGCCACCGCCCGTCCTCGGCCCGCCTCGCACGGGCCATCGCGCCTTGTCACCCCGCGCAGCCCACCACGCTCCCCACCACGCTTCCCGCCGCCCGGTGGCCGCTCACCGGCCGCAGACCGGCCACCTCGCCACCCCCGCTGTTCGATTTCGCGGCCGGGTTACGGCCGTCCTCCACAGATTCAGTGACTTTTTCCCATCCACATGCTGGGGACCGCGAAGTTGTCCCGATCCTGTCCACAGCCTGCTCGGTTGAGGCACGATCAAGCCAGGTCAACTGGCTGTGGATTCGTGGACAGACGATCTCCACAGGCTGTGGACAGAATGGCGGTCCACAGCCTGTGGACCAAGTTGTCCACGGGCTGCCCACAGGCTGGAGCCGGTTGTCCCCAGCGATCGGCCTCTTCTCCACATCGCTGTCCACTGTTCGGCAACGCGACGCGCCTGCTCACCGAGACGAGTGAAAGGCGTCACATCACGTTGCCGGAGGGGGCTGTGGGAAAGACCCGCAAAACTGGGGACGGAGCTGGGGAGAACTCGGCCCTGCCTGTGCACGGAGTGTGCAGAACTTTCTGTTCTCCACAGAAACGCCTGGTTGTCCACTGCCTCCGCCCACAGGGCCCGTGGACAAAATCACCGCACTGAGCTGGGAAAACAGGGTTATCCACGGTATCCACAGCCCCTACTACTACTCCCGACTAGAGAGAGTGAGGAATCCGTTTCGAAGGAGGCCCTGTGCACAACTGGCCGCATCGACGCCGGCTGCCACTCGTCACGACTTGACCCCGAGGGGCGCCTACTGTCAGTGCGGTGCGTCAGACTGGTCCCCGGAGTCCTTCCCCTCGCAGGGGCCGACGACACCGAGTCAGACGACGAAAGCCAGGCAGGGCGAGAAGCGCCGGCAACAGCAGGAGGCGGCAACAGTGAAGATCCGGGTGGAACGCGACGTACTCGCGGAGGCAGTGGCCTGGGCGGCGCGCAGCCTCCCGGCCCGTCCGCCGGCCCCTGTCCTCGCCGGCCTGCTGCTGAAGGCCGAGGAAGGCCAGCTGAGCCTGTCCAGCTTCGACTACGAGGTCTCCGCGCGGGTGTCGGTGGAGGCGGAGGTCGAGGAGGGCGGCACCGTCCTGGTCTCCGGCCGCCTGCTCGCCGACATCTCCCGCGCCCTCCCCAACCGGCCGGTGGAGATCTCCACAGACGGTGTACGGGCCACGGTGGTGTGCGGTTCCTCGCGGTTCACCCTCCACACACTGCCTGTGGAGGAATACCCGGCCCTGCCGCAGATGCCGAACGCGACGGGCACGGTCCCCGGCGAGGTCTTCGCCTCCGCCGTGCAGCAGGTCGCCATCGCGGCCGGCCGTGACGACACGCTGCCCGTGCTCACCGGTGTGCGCATCGAGATCGAGGGCGACACCGTCACGCTGGCCTCCACCGACCGTTACCGCTTCGCGGTCCGCGAGTTCCTGTGGAAGCCGGAGAACCCGGACGCCTCCGCGGTCGCCCTGGTGCCCGCCAAGACGCTCCTGGACACCGCCAAGGCGCTGACCAGCGGCGACCAGGTGATCCTGGCGCTGTCCGGCTCCGGTGCGGGCGAGGGCCTGATCGGTTTCGAGGGCGCCGGCCGCCGTACCACCACGCGGCTGCTGGAGGGCGACCTCCCGAAGTACCGCACCCTGTTCCCGACCGAGTTCAACAGCGTGGCCGTGATCGAGACCGCGCCCTTCGTGGAGGCCGTCAAGCGTGTGGCCCTGGTCGCCGAGCGCAACACCCCGGTGCGGCTGAGCTTCGAGCAGGGCGTGCTCATCCTGGAGGCCGGCTCCAGCGACGACGCACAGGCTGTGGAAAGGGTCGACGCCCAGCTGGAGGGCGACGACATCTCGATCGCCTTCAACCCGACGTTCCTGCTGGACGGCCTGAGCGCCATCGACTCCCCGGTCGCCCAGCTGTCCTTCACCACCTCCACCAAGCCGGCGCTGCTCAGCGGCCGTCCGGCGGTGGACGCGGAGGCGGACGAGGCCTACAAGTACCTGATCATGCCGGTGCGACTCAGCGGCTGAGCACCTGCCGGCTCGAAGCCGCAGGTGAGGGCGTGCGCATGAGCGCCTGTGCCCACAGATGTGCGCGGGCGTCCGGGTCTAGGCTCGGACGCCGGTACGAAAGTGCCGTCACGCCACGTCGCATACCTAAGGAACACATCTGATGGAGCTCGGTCTCGTCGGCCTCGGCAAGATGGGCGGCAACATGCGCGAGCGGATCCGCCGCGCAGGCCACACCGTCTTCGGATACGACCGCAACCCGGACCTCGCCGATGTCCACAGCCTGCGGGAACTCGTGGGCAAACTCAGCGGCCCGCGGGTGGTCTGGGTGATGGTCCCGGCGGGCGCGCCCACCCAGACCACCATCGACGAGCTCGCCGAGCTGCTCGAGCCGGGTGACGTCGTCGTGGACGGCGGCAACTCCCGCTGGACGGACGACGAGAAGCACGCCGAGGAGCTGGCGGCCAAGGGCATCGGCTTCGTCGACTGCGGCGTCTCCGGGGGCGTCTGGGGCCTGGAGAACGGCTACGCGCTGATGTACGGCGGCGACAAGGAGAACGTCGCGAAGGTGCAGCCGGTCTTCGACGCCCTCAAGCCGGAGGGCGACTTCGGCGCGGTGCACGCGGGCAAGGTCGGTGCCGGGCACTTCGCGAAGATGGTCCACAACGGCATCGAGTACGCCATGATGCAGGCCTACGCCGAGGGCTGGGAGCTGCTGGAGAAGGTCGACTCGGTGACCGACGTCCGGGAGGTGTTCCGCTCCTGGCAGGAGGGCACCGTCATCCGCTCCTGGCTGCTCGACCTGGCGGTGAACGCCCTCGACGAGGACGAGCACCTGGACGGGCTGCGGGGTTATGCGCAGGACTCCGGTGAGGGACGCTGGACGGTGGAGGCCGCCATCGACAACGCGGTCCCGCTGCCGGCGATCACCGCCTCGCTGTTCGCGCGGTTCGCCTCCCGTCAGGAGGACTCGCCGCAGATGAAGATGATCGCGGCGCTGCGGAACCAGTTCGGCGGCCACGCGGTCGAGAAGAAGTAATCCACAGGGCACGCCACGCGTCCACAGGACCGCGGGGCGGTCCACCACGCCGGGGGAGGTCGGCGAACGAGCATGCACGTCACGCATCTGTCGCTGGCCGACTTCCGCTCCTACCCCCGGGTCGAGGTCCCGCTCGACCCGGGGGTCACGGCCTTCGTCGGCCCCAACGGGCAGGGCAAGACGAACCTCGTCGAGGCGGTCGGCTATCTCGCCACCCTCGGCAGCCACCGCGTCTCCTCCGACGCGCCCCTGGTCCGCATGGGCGCCGACCGCGCGATCATCCGCGCCCAGGTCCGGCAGGGCGAGCGGCAGCAGCTGATCGAGCTGGAACTGAACCCGGGCCGAGCCAACCGCGCCCGCATCAACAGGTCCTCGCAGGTCAGGCCCCGGGACGTGCTGGGGATCGTACGGACCGTGCTGTTCGCGCCCGAGGACCTCTCCCTGATCAAGGGTGACCCAGGTGAACGGCGCCGCTTCCTGGACGAGCTGATCACCGCGCGCTCCCCGCGCATGGCCGGCGTCCGCTCCGACTACGACCGGGTGCTCAAGCAGCGCAACACCCTGCTGAAGTCGGCCGCGCTGGCCCGTCGGCACGGCGGGCGCACCCTGGACCTGTCCACCCTCGACGTCTGGGACCAGCACCTCGCGCGCGCGGGCGCCGAGCTCCTGGCGCAGCGGCTGGACCTGGTGACCGCTGTGCAGCCGCTGGCCGACAAGGCGTACGAGCGGCTCGCGCCCGGCGGGGGACCGGTCGGCCTGGAGTACAGGTCGACCGCGCCCGGTGAGGCCCACACGCGTGAGGACCTGTACGAGCAGCTGATGGCCGCGCTCGCGGAGACCCGCAAACAGGAGATCGAGCGGGGTGTCACCCTGGTCGGACCGCACCGCGACGACCTGTCCCTCAAGCTGGGCCGGCTGCCCGCCAAGGGCTACGCCTCCCACGGCGAGTCCTGGTCGTACGCGCTGGCGCTGCGCCTGGCCTCCTACGACCTCCTGCGCGCCGAGGGCAACGAGCCGGTGCTGGTGCTCGACGACGTCTTCGCCGAACTGGACACGCGCCGCCGTGAGCGTCTGGCCGAGCTGGTCGCGCCCGGTGAGCAGGTCCTGGTGACCGCGGCGGTCGACGACGACGTCCCCCATGTGCTGGCGGGCAACCGGTTCGCCGTGGCCGAGGGGACGGTGGAGCGCGTATGAGCGAGGCCGGGACGCCCGGGAGCGGCGCCGGCAAGGCCCCTGAGCCCTCCGGTGTCGATCTGGCACGGGTGGCGCTGCGCGCGGCCAAGGAGGCGGCACGTGCGCGTGGCGACGCGACGCAGCAGCGGAAGCAGGCGCGGCGCGGCGGCCTGCGCTCCGGTGCGCGCGCCGACCGGCGCGACCCGATGGCACTCGGCGCGGCGATCAACCGGCTGCTCACCGAGCGCGGCTGGGAGGCCCCGGCCGCGGTGGGCGGGGTGATGGGGCGCTGGCCGGAGATCGTCGGCGAGGACGTGGCCAAGCACTGCGAGCCGGAGCGTTACGACGAGGACGAGCGGATGCTGGTCGTGCGCTGCGACTCCACGGCCTGGGCGACCAATCTGCGGCTGCTCGCGCCGACTCTGGTGGCGCGCCTCAACGAGGATCTCGGCCACGGCACCGTGCGGCTGATCAAGGTCGTCGGACCCGGTGGTCCCGCCCGGCGCTTCGGGCCCCTGCGCGCTCCCGGCAGCACCGGGCCCGGTGACACGTACGGGTGACCCGGGTGTCCTCCTCCGCCTCGGCGGCCACCTTTTTTCGCTCATTCTCGCCGTGACAGCGTCACGTGACTGACATCACATAAGTGCTTCTCAGGGGCGTGTTCGGGCGGTCGCCGCCCGCTTCTCCGGACGACCGCGCGCGGTCGCGCGTCGCGACCTGACTCCTAAGTAGCCGGGGGTTGACGGTCGGAAGCGCTGAGTGCCCTCGTGGGGCTCCTGAAGCCCCCACCCGCATATCGGGAGTCGGACGAGACCGGTTGAGGGCGGCACATGCGGACTCAGGTGCCCGCAAACCCCCATCGATGTCAGTGCTACCGGTAGACTGGAGGACAATCCCGCCCCGACCGTGGGGACCGTCCGGGAAAAGCTGAGCAACGCTGATCAGGGCTTACCAACGCAACATGCCGCAGCCGCTCCGGCAACCCGCCGACGAGCCCGGCTCGTGCTGTGCCAGAAAGGGCGCTTCGTGGCCGATTCCGGCAACCCCAACGAGAACATCCCGTCCACCGACACCGGCGTGAGCACCGAGGCGACGACCTCGGGCAGCGAGGTCACCACCTCGTACGACGCCAGTGCCATCACCGTCCTCGAGGGTCTGGACGCGGTCCGCAAGCGACCCGGCATGTACATCGGTTCGACCGGTGAGCGAGGACTGCACCACCTGGTGCAGGAGGTCGTCGACAACTCCGTCGACGAGGCGCTGGCCGGTCACGCGGACACGATCGACGTGACGATCCTCGCCGACGGCGGCGTCCGGGTCGTCGACAACGGCCGCGGCATCCCGGTCGGCATCGTCCCCTCC
Source organism: Streptomyces sp. NPDC016640 (assembly GCF_043076215.1). Lineage (NCBI taxonomy): Bacteria > Bacillati > Actinomycetota > Actinomycetes > Kitasatosporales > Streptomycetaceae > Streptomyces > Streptomyces sp. NPDC016640. Next base: position 209,957 of record NZ_JBIBRG010000006.1, on the reverse strand, counting down.
GAGGGCAAGCCGGCCGTCGAGGTCGTGCTGACGGTCCTGCACGCGGGCGGAAAGTTCGGTGGCGGCGGCTACGCGGTCTCCGGCGGTCTGCACGGCGTGGGCGTCTCCGTCGTGAACGCCCTGTCGACCAAGGTGTCCGTCGAGATCAAGACCGACGGCCACCGCTGGACGCAGGACTACAAGCTGGGCGTCCCGACGGCCCCGCTCGCCAAGCACGAGGCCACGGACGAGCACGGCACCTCGGTCACCTTCTGGGCCGACCCGGACATCTTCGAGACCACCGACTACTCCTTCGAGACGCTCTCCCGGCGCTTCCAGGAGATGGCGTTCCTCAACAAGGGTCTGAGGATCAACCTCACCGACGAGCGCGAGTCGGCGAAGGCCACCGCCGGCGCGGACGAGGCGGGCGAGGACGAGAAGCACGAGGTCAAGCACGTCTCGTACCACTACGAGGGCGGCATCGTCGACTTCGTGAAGTACCTCAACTCCCGCAAGGGAGACGTGGTGCACTCCACCGTGATCGATCTCGAGGCGGAGGACAGGGACAGGAGCCTGTCCCTCGAACTCGCGATGCAGTGGAACAGCGGTTACACCGAGGGCGTGTACTCCTTCGCCAACATCATCCACACGCACGAGGGCGGTACGCACGAAGAGGGCTTCCGCGCGGCGCTGACCTCGCTCATCAACAAGTACGCGCGGGACAAGAAGCTGCTCCGCGAGAAGGACGACAACCTCACGGGCGACGACATCCGTGAGGGTCTGACGGCCATCATCTCGGTCAAGCTGGGCGAGCCCCAGTTCGAGGGCCAGACCAAGACCAAGCTGGGCAACACCGAGGTGAAGACCTTCGTCCAGAAGGTCGTCTACGAGCACCTCAACGACTGGCTGGACCGCAACCCCAACGAGGCCGCGGACATCATCCGCAAGGGCATCGCGGCGGCCACCGCGCGCGTGGCGGCCCGCAAGGCCCGCGACCTGACCCGCCGCAAGGGCCTGCTGGAGTCGGCGTCCCTGCCGGGCAAGCTGTCGGACTGCCAGTCGAACGACCCCGTCAAGTGCGAGATCTTCATCGTCGAGGGTGACTCCGCCGGCGGTTCGGCCAAGTCCGGCCGCAACCCGCAGTACCAGGCGATCCTCCCGATCCGCGGCAAGATCCTCAACGTCGAGAAGGCGCGTATCGACCGGATCCTGCAGAACCAGGAGATCCAGGCGATGATCTCCGCGTTCGGTACGGGCGTGCACGAGGACTTCGACATCGAGAAGCTCCGCTACCACAAGATCATCCTGATGGCGGACGCCGACGTCGACGGACAGCACATCAACACCCTGCTGCTGACCTTCCTGTTCCGCTTCATGCGGCCGCTGGTCGAGGCCGGGCACGTGTTCCTGTCCCGTCCGCCGCTGTACAAGATCAAGTGGGGCCGGGACGACTTCGAGTACGCGTACTCCGACCGCGAGCGCGACGCGCTGATCGAGATGGGCCGCAACGCCGGCAAGCGCATCCGTGAGGACTCCGTCCAGCGCTTCAAGGGTCTCGGCGAGATGAACGCCGAGGAACTGCGCATCACCACGATGGACCAGGAGCACCGCGTCCTCGGCCAGGTCACCCTGGACGACGCCGCCCAGGCCGACGACCTGTTCTCCGTCCTGATGGGCGAGGACGTCGAGGCCCGCCGCGCGTTCATCCAGCGCAACGCCAAGGACGTCCGCTTCCTCGACATCTGAGTCGGTCTCAGCTGACCGCACCAGGAAGGACCTTCACCAGCAATGACCGACCAGAACACTCCCGTCACGCCCGAAGAGGACGGCCCCGTCCTGCGCGTCGAGCCCGTCGGGCTCGAGACGGAGATGCAGCGCTCCTACCTCGACTACGCGATGTCCGTCATCGTCTCGCGTGCGCTGCCGGACGTCCGTGACGGCCTCAAGCCCGTCCACCGCCGCGTGCTGTACGCCATGTACGACGGCGGCTACCGCCCCGAGCGCGGCTTCTACAAGTGCGCCCGCGTCGTCGGCGACGTCATGGGCAACTACCACCCGCACGGCGACTCCTCGATCTACGACGCGCTGGTCCGCCTGGCGCAGCCGTGGTCGATGCGGATGCCGCTGGTGGACTCCAACGGCAACTTCGGCTCGCCGGGCAACGACCCGGCGGCGGCCATGCGCTACACCGAGTGCAAGATGGCGCCGCTGTCGATGGAGATGGTCCGCGACATCGACGAGGCCACCGTCGACTTCACGGACAACTACGACGGCCGCTCCCAGGAGCCGACCGTCCTGCCGGCCCGTTTCCCGAACCTGCTGATCAACGGCTCGGCCGGTATCGCGGTCGGCATGGCGACCAACATCCCGCCGCACAACCTGCGCGAGGTCGCGGCCGGCGCCCAGTGGTACCTGGAGAACCCCGAGGCCTCCCACGAGGAGCTCCTGGACGCGCTGATCGAGCGCATCAAGGGCCCCGACTTCCCCACCGGCGCGCTCGTCGTGGGCCGCAAGGGCATCGAGGAGGCGTACCGCACGGGCCGCGGTTCGATCACCATGCGCGCGGTGGTCGAGGTCGAGGAGATCCAGAACCGCCAGTGCCTGGTGGTCACGGAGCTCCCCTACCAGACCAACCCGGACAACCTCGCGCAGAAGATCGCCGACCTGGTGAAGGACGGCAAGATCGGCGGCATCGCGGACGTCCGCGACGAGACCTCCTCGCGCACCGGCCAGCGCCTGGTCATCGTGCTGAAGCGGGACGCGGTCGCCAAGGTCGTGCTGAACAACCTGTACAAGCACACCGACCTGCAGACCAACTTCGGCGCCAACATGCTGGCGCTGGTCGACGGCGTTCCGCGCACGCTCTCGCTGGACGCGTTCATCCGGCACTGGGTGGCGCACCAGATCGAGGTCATCGTCCGCCGTACGCGGTTCCGGCTGCGCAAGGCCGAGGAGCGGGCGCACATCCTGCGCGGCCTGCTGAAGGCCCTGGACGCCATCGACGAGGTCATCGCGCTGATCCGGCGCAGTGACACCGCGGAGATCGCGCGCGGGGGCCTGATGGGCCTCCTGGAGATCGACGAGATCCAGGCGAACGCCATCCTCGAGATGCAGCTGCGCCGGCTGGCCGCCCTGGAACGCCAGAAGATCGTCCAGGAGCACGACGAACTCCAGGCGAAGATCAGCGAGTACAACGACATCCTCGCCTCCCCGGTCCGTCAGCGCGGCATCGTCAGCGAGGAGCTGGCGGCGATCGTCGAGAAGTACGGCGACGACCGCAAGACGAAGCTGATCCCGTACGAGGGCGACATGTCCATCGAGGACCTGATCGCCGAAGAGGACATCGTCGTCACGGTCACGCGCGGCGGTTACATCAAGCGCACCAAGACCTACGACTACCGGGCCCAGAAGCGCGGCGGCAAGGGCGTACGGGGCACGAAGCTCAAGGAAGACGACATCGTCAACCACTTCTTCGTCTCCACCACCCACCACTGGCTGCTCTTCTTCACGAACAAGGGCCGCGTGTACCGCGTGAAGGCCTACGAGCTGCCCGACGCCGGCCGGGACGCGCGCGGGCAGCACGTGGCCAACCTGCTGGCCTTCCAGCCGGACGAGACGATCGCCCAGATCCGCGCGATCCGCGACTACGAGGCGGTGCCCTACCTGGTCCTGGCCACCAAGGCGGGCCTGGTGAAGAAGACGCCGCTGAAGGACTACGACTCCCCGCGCTCGGGCGGTGTCATCGCGATCAACCTGCGTGAGCAGGAGGACGGGTCCGACGACGAACTGATCGGAGCCGAACTCGTCTCATCCGACGACGATCTGCTGTTGATCAGCAAGAAGGCGCAGTCGATCAGGTTCACCGCCACGGATGACACGCTGCGGCCCATGGGCCGTGCCACCTCGGGTGTCAAGGGCATGAGTTTCCGCGCGGGGGACGAGCTGCTCTCGATGAATGTCGTTCGACCCGGTACGTTCGTGTTCACTGCCACAGACGGCGGGTACGCGAAGCGGACCGCCGTCGACGAGTACCGCGTCCAGGGTCGCGGCGGCCTCGGCATCAAGGCTGCCAAGATCGTCGAGGACCGCGGCTCCCTCGTCGGCGCGCTGGTGGTCGAGGAGACCGACGAGATTCTCGCCATCACGCTGTCGGGTGGTGTGATTCGCACGCGAGTCAACGAGATCAGGGAAACCGGCCGTGACACCATGGGCGTCCAACTGATCAATCTGGGCAAGCGCGATGCCGTGGTCGGCATCGCCCGTAACGCCGAGGCGGGACGCGAGGCGGAGGAAGTCGACGGCGACGTGGTCGTGGACGAGTCCGCCGACGGGGCCGCGACCGCCGGCACGGACGAGGGTGAGGCGCCCTCGGCCGAGTAGCACGAGGAGTGAGTCAGCGTGAGCGGAGCCACGGGCGCCGGACCGGCCGGTACCAGCACGGGAACGGACGGCGGTGGCCGTGGCTCCGCCGCGCGGGCGGCCGATCCGCACACGACCAATCTCAAAGCGATCAGGTCGCCCGCCAAGGACGCGTCCTCGCCCGACAGGCATGGACCCCAGGGGGGAACTGTGACGGACACCCGAGGCCCGCAGCAGGCAGCGCCGGAACAAGGCGCCGCCGGTACGGCCTCACCGCTGCCGGGGGAACGGCAGCCGCAGCAACAGGCGGGCCCGTACCACCCGCCGCAGGCCTACCCGGTGCAGGCCGGCACGGCAGCGGGTCAGACCGGCGGAGTGCGCCGCCCGCGCACGGGGGCGAGCACCACACCGCGCGTGCGCAAGGCACGTCTGCGCGTGGCGAAGGCCGACCCCTGGTCGGTGATGAAGGTCAGCTTCCTGCTCTCCATCGCGCTCGGCATCTGCACGATCGTCGCGGCAGCGGTGCTGTGGATGGTCATGGACGCCATGGGCGTGTTCTCGACGGTCGGCGGCACGATCGCCGAGGCGACCGGCTCCAACGAGTCGAACGGCTTCGACCTCCAGTCGTTCCTGTCGCTGCCCAACGTCCTGATGTTCACGTCGATCATCGCGGTCATCGACGTCGTCCTGGCCACGGCTCTCGCGACGCTCGGCGCCTTCATCTACAACCTCTCCGCGGGGTTCGTGGGCGGTGTCGAGCTGACGCTGGCCGAGGACGAGTGAGCTGCTCGGAGGGCTTCTCCGGCCGCGGCTGAGGGTCCTCCGACAATCGATTTTGGGACTGCCCCCGTCGTGCGCTAATCTTCAGGAGTCAGCGCGCGGGACATACACCGCAGAGCGCGACGGGGCTATAGCTCAGTTGGTTAGAGCGCATCCCTGATAAGGATGAGGCCACAGGTTCAAATCCTGTTAGCCCCACCAGCACGAAGACCCCCAACCACTCGCGGTTGGGGGTCTTCGGCATGTACGGCCGGCAGAGGGCGTGGCCGGGTGCCGGCCGTCGCCGTCCCCGGCGGGCCGAGGTGGGCGGCCGCACGCGCATGGACCGCAGGGGTCCTCGCGGGCGACGTGACCGAGGCGGGCACGGGGACGGCCCGGCTGCTCTGTTCGAGCGAGCCGGACCTGTGCGCGCCGTGGGGCTGTACGCAAGTTCGCCTGGACCTGTAGGAGCCGGCTACGGCACGGGGCGGGGGCCGGGGCCTTCGGCTCAGCGGCGGAGCGGGGTGTCGCCGGGCTGCGGTTCCGTCGGGGCCGTGGTGCTGTCGGAACAGTTCTCGGGATTCGGTTCGCCGGCCTGATCGGGAAGCACCCGGTGGCGGCAGCCGGGGGACTTGCCGTGCGCCTCGGCGCGGATGCGCTGTTTCATCGTCGGCGGCAGGGCGCTGAGGAGGGGCCAGGAGAGCGGTGCCGCTTCCGCCGTGCTCGGGCGGCTCCCGGTGTTGCGGACCGGCTCGCTCTGCGGTACTGCGGCCGAGGCGTTCGTGGTGATGAGTCCGAGTGCGGTGCACAGCGCCAGGAAGGCGGTGACGACGGCGGTCCACAGCTTCATTGCCTTGTTCCGGGCCATGGTCCTTCCTTTCGGGTCGGGCGATTTGCGTACTTTCCTCATGATGTGTATGTGGGTCTCGAAGTGGTGGACCTGCGCCCGTGGCGCATGGATGTTCAGATGAACATCACTCGGGTGGGTGCAAGGTGGTCGAAAAGGGGAAAAAGTGGGAGGAAACCGATCAAAGTAACCGTCCGTGCGGGTGTGATCACCCTTCGGTCGGATGGTCGTATCCCGCTTCTGCTGCCCGGTGTCCGACGGCAGTTGAAGGCGCCGGCACAGGTCACCGATCGATATCGACCGGTGTGTATAGTCGGGCGGCAGAGGTCCCCTACGTCAAGGAAAGACGAGGTCGCGCGGTGAAGAAGCTTCTCCTGGTCGCACTGGCCGCCATCGGCGGGCTCCTCGTGTACCGCCAGATCCAGGCGGATCGCGCCGAGCAGGATCTGTGGACGGAGGCGACCGACTCCGTGCCCACGGGTTCGTGAGTACCGACATCCGACGCTGAACAGACCCCGGCCGCCCTCGCGGCCGGGGTTTTGTGTGCGGTGGGGCCTTGTCGACGGGCCGTGCCCGCGGGGCAGGATGAGCGACGGTGCGAGGTCTTCGAGGTCCGGCAACGACGAGGGGTGGCGCGTGAGGGCACGACGGTGTGGGGCGCGGGCCGGGAGGGGCCGGTCCTCGGGCGCCGGGCGGGCGGGTGTGGTGGCGCTCGCGTCCGTGGTGACGCTGGGGCTGGGGAGCATGCCGTCGGGGGCCCTGGCCGGCGAGCCCGCAGGAGCCGTCGATGCCGCCGAGACGACCGCCACCGTCGAGGGGGCCGGGCCCGCCAATGCCGCCGGGGCCTTCCGGTCCGCGCCCGGGAGCCGTGGCGGCTATGCCTTCGCCGGGAACGCGCGGAGGATCGACGGGGCCGTGAGCACCGCCGACGCCGCGGAACTGGAACCCGGCCGGACCTACCGGAGCACACTTCCGGGTACCGGCAAGGTCTACTACCGCCTGGAACTCGACGCCACCACGAACATCTACGCCTCCGTCACCGCCGTCCCCCCGGCCGGCCGCACCGCATCCGTCATCGACGGGGTCAAGGTGTCCCTGGAGGACGTCGAGGGCCGCTCCTGCGATGTGGACACGGCGAGCTTCGGTGCCGCCGGCAGCCCGCACCCGGTCGCCGCCTGGGCCATGCGGGAGCTCTCCCCCCGCAGATCCCTCTGCAAGGAGGCCGGTACGTACTACGTGGCCGTCGAACGCGTCGACCCGGACGGGGAGGGCTCCTCCCCCGATCCCTGGGAGACGGAGCTCACCGCGGTGTCGGAGCCGCCGCTCGAGAGGACCGGCGCGACGATCGCGCCGCGGGAGTGGGACTCCGCCCCGCCCGAGCCTGTCCCGGGGAAACCCGAACGGCGCCGGGGCGGAGCGGGTTTCGCTCTGGCCGCTCCCGTCGGCCACGGGGTCTGGCGGGACGACATCCGCCCCGGCCAGACCCTCTTCTACAAGGTCCCCGTGGACTGGGGCCGGCAGCTCCACGCCACCGCCGAACTGGGCAGTTCCGCCTCGGCCGGCGGTGGCGGCTATGTCGCCGCCGCGCTGGACCTGGACCTCTACAACCCCGCCCGCGGCCACGTCGTGGACGTGGGCATCGGTTACGACGGCGACCAGAAGGCGGAGAGCCTCGCTCCCCTGCCGCCGGTCGCCCACGTCAACCGCCACGCCGTCAGCCGTCAGGTCGGAGCGATGCGGTTCGCCGGGTCGTACTACCTCGTCGCGCACCTCTCGGCGGAGGTGGCGGACGGCTTCGGGGACGCGCCCGTGCCGCTGACCCTGCGGGTGCGGCTGAGCGGTGCGGCACAGGACGGGCCCGGGTACGCGGGGGAGGCCGTGCCGTCGGACGTCTTCACGGTCACGGGCCAGGACAGGCAGGCGGCGGCCGCGGGCGGCGACGCCGTGTTCCGGGCCCTCGCGGTGGGCGGTATCGGCACCGGCAGCGCACTTCTGGTGGGGCTCGGCGTGTGGACGCTGGTCGCTCGTCGGCGGGCCCTTCCTTAGGCGGCGGGCCGGCCCGGAGGTGGGATGGCTCGGAGGTGAGGCCGACCCGACCACGTGCGCGGCCCGGCCATGTGCGTGACCCGACCACGTGCGCGGCCCGGCGGGAACGGCCCGGTGGTGGGTCAGATGCGGGTGAGGGCCCAGAAGCCCACGGCGTAGCAGGCCAGGGCCAGGAGCAGGAGCGGGACGGTCACCTTCGCCGGAGGGCCGGGTCGGCGACCGCGTCGGCGGTGGGACCGACGGCGTGATCCGCGTCCCGGTACCGCCTCACCCGGCGGCGGAACCCGCGGGGCCCGGGCGGTGTACTCGGCGGTGGAGGCGTCGGGACACACGGCCGGCGGGGGCAGGGGGGATCGCAGGGGATGAGTGGGGCCGTGCGGGGAGACGTGGGGGGCGGCGTCGGCCGGCTGGCGCGGTACGCCGTGCCGGGCCCGCTCCGGTGTCCGAGGGGAGTGTGCGGGGGCCGGCGGGACGGGCAGGGGGGAGGAGGCGGCCGTGGCCCGGGGCGGCGGAAGAGGGAAGCTGCCGGTGTCCGACATGCCGGGTGGCTGGGGGGAGGAACCGGACGGCGTCACGGAGGAGACGGTGCCCTCACGCGGATCGGCGGGTACGACGCCCCCGCCCTCACCCGCACCGGCGAAGGCATGCGCGGTGCCTGCGGTGCCCGAGCTCCGGCCCGGTACGGAGACGGCACCGTTTCCCCAAGCCGATCCTGCCGACCTCGCCGATCCGGTCGGACCCGCCGATCCGGTCGGACCCGCCGCTCCTGCCGGACCCGCCGATCCGGTCGGCCCAGGTACCGGCCCGGGCACCGGGCCCGCTCGCCGGCCCGCTGTCCCGGCATCGGACGGAAAACCCCGCTCCGCCTCCGGCCTGGTTCCCTGCGGGGCCGGACCACCCCCGCCGCCCGGCTGCACACCGGAGGCAGTCCTCAGCGGACCGCCCGCGGCGAACCCGGGTGGCAGTGGCCCCAGTTGGTCGAAGATCTCGATCAGCTCGTCGTCGGGCCCGGGCTCCGGCAGCAGCTCCGCGGCCGCGGCGAGTGCCTTGCGCGCCCCCGTGGCCGTGCGGAACCTCGCCTGCGGATCCGGCTGGAGCAGGGAGGCCACGACCTGCCACAGCGGCCCGGGAATGCCCCGGGGTGCGCCGGGCGTCCCGTGGTCGGCGAAGTACTGGATCAGGGCCTTGGCGTCCGGTCTGGCGCCCTCCAGCAGATACAGCGCGACCAGGCCCACGGCGAACAGGTCGGCGGGGAAGTCCGGTTCGGAGCCCATCATCTGCTCCGGCGCGAGATAACCGGGCGTGCCCACCACCAGGTTGGTCTCGGTCAGCCGGGGCTCGCCCATGCGCATCGCGATGCCGAAGTCGGACAGGCGCAACCGTGGCCTGCCCGTGCCGGTCGCCTCCAGGAGCACGTTGGCGGGTTTGATGTCACGGTGCACGACGTCCTCCGCGTGCACTGCGGCGAGCCCCGCCAGCAACTGGTCGAGCAGGGTACAGACGAAGCCCGGCGGCAGGGGTCCGTAGTCACCGACGAGGTGGACCAGCGAACCGCCGGCGACCAGGTCCATGGTGAACAGGACCTTGTCGTCGTCGGCGGCCCAGCTGGTGGGAGCGAGGACATGGGGGTGATCGATCCGCAGGGCCTGCTCGCGGACGAAACGGAGCAGGGAGTGGGCGTCGCTCTGCAGCAGCACCTTGGCGGCCACGTAACGGCGGCGCCGGTGGTCCCAGGCGCGCCAGACGGCACCGACGCCTCCGCGCCCGATCGGATCGACCAGTTCGTACCGGCCGGCGAAGACTTCACCCATGGCTGTGCGTCGCTCCTCCCCCTGCGGTGTCCCCCGCGCCTCCCTCTCCCACGCCGGGCGACACGACTCTCCGGGTTCCCCCCGGTCCCCCGCGCGTCACCGGTGGCCGACCCCCCTTCGGCCGCCGGGCGGGTGTCAGCTCTGGTGGGACTGGTAGTGCGTGACCGCGTCGGAGGTGCGGCCGGCGCCATAGACCCGGAGGAACTCCGCCAGCTCCGGATGGGTGGGGGCGAGGGTGTCGGCGGCCTCGATGATGTCGCCGGCGGCAGCCACCGAGCGCAGCAGGGACTGGATCTCGCGGACCACCCGCTTGACCGTGGGCGCGCCCGAACCGCTGGTCGTCTGGGTGGTGGTGCTGAGGACCGAGCCCCCCTGCGACTTCTTGATCTCCTCCATGCGCTCGGTCGCCTCCGCCGCGCTGACACTGCCGTCCGCGACCTGCCCCGCCAGGTCCTGCAACAGCTGCACCCGCTGTACCACCGCCGGATTGCCGATCTTCGCCCGCTGGCCGCTCATCAGCTGCGACAGCATCGGCGCGGACAGCCCCAGTACCCCGGCGAGACGCGCCTGGTTGAGGCCCAGGTCGTCTATGAGCTTACGGAAGAGCGCCCCCAACGGCTCCCCGTACCAGTTCCGCTGCAGTTCCCGCGCTCTGGCGGTGGCTTCCTGCTGTGCGGCGTCCATTGCGTCTCCCCATCGCTTCCCCATGAACCGTGGTTCGCTGTAGCGAACCACGCCGAGCATCTTACGGAGAGTGGTCGGTCACGGGGACCCCCAATCCTTTTGCGGAATCCCCGGGGGAACCCGGTACTCTGGTCCCGAGCGCCCACCAGGATGTCTTTCTCCCAGGTGGACGCTTTCCTTCCGGGGCCTTAGCTCAGTTGGTAGAGCGCTGTCTTTGCATGGCAGATGTCAGGGGTTCGACTCCCCTAGGCTCCACCCCCGAACCCCTCCCACCTGTGGAAACGCGGTGGGAGGGGTTCTGTTTCACGTGAAACGGCGCGGTGGGGCAGGAGGCGATCAAGTCTCCTGCCCCACCGCGCCGTTGGCGTCGGTGCGCGTCAGGGCGATTCGTCGCGCCTGGCGGTCTCCTCCTCGGCCTCCTTGGCCTCGACCTCGGGGTCGAGCGTGGCCGGGCCGCTGCCGTCCACGGACGTCAGCTGTGCCGATCCCGAGACGTCCGTCGCGGCCGGCGGCTCCACCAGCCAGTCCGGGTTGGCCTGCTTGTCCCACCACTTCCAGGCGGCGTAGGCGCCTCCTGCCACGGCGCCCACGATCAGGACCGCCCTCGTGGCACGGCCGGCCTTGGCCCGCCGCCGCTGTTTGCGGATCAGCTTTTCGATCTGCCGGGCCGAAACCTGGCCGCGAAGCGCCGCCAGTGCGGCCGCGCTGCGGGCCGCGGCCTCTTCCTTCGCGGGGCCGGCGGCGGCCACCGCCTGCTCGATCTTCGGCCGGGAGTAGTCCGCCGCCTGTCGGGCGGCCTGGCGGGTGCGGGCGGCGGCTTGATGGGCGGCCTTGTCGACCTTCGGCGGCACATGGGTCCGGGCCTGTTCCAGGTAGGGCTGGACATGGGCGCCGTAGTGGACGCGGGCCTGACCTGCTGCCTGCGTCACCTTGGGCGCCAGCCGTACGCGGGCCTCCTGTGCATAGTGCGCGGCCCTGACCTTGGCCGTGTCGGCGTAAGGCGCCACCACTTCCGCGGCGTGCAGCACGCTGTCCTTCGCCGAACCGGTCGCGGCGCGCACGCTGTCGATGCGGGTCACGGTTCCTCCTCCTCGGTGGCGTACGGTATTTCGACTTTCCACCCTTTTACGGATCATGCCTGTCGCCTTGCACTGAGGCATGCGCGGACGGGCATACGGGTGCCGGCAGGGCTGATCGATTGCGTTGTCGAGTGCGGGAGCGGATGAACCAGGGACAACTGGAACTTGTCGTCGACAATGCCACGGATCACCGCCATACGCCCCCGCCCCGGGGCCGCTCGGCCGTTTTTCCGCAACCGGAACGGCACGGTCGTCCTTCTGTGCAAGGAGGCCGGGCGACTGAACGCCCCGTCCGTGCGAGGATCAGGGAGTCACGGAAAGACAACGGAAGGCACATCGTGGCTGAGCAGCTCAACGCCACCCTGAAGACCAATCACGGCGACATCGAGGTCCGGCTCTTCCCGAACCACGCGCCCATCACGGTCAAGAACTTCGTCGAGCTCGCCAAGGGCGAGCGGGAGTGGACCCACCCGCAGACCGGCGAGAAGTCCACGGACAAGCTCTACGACGGCACGGTCTTCCACCGGGTGATCAGTGGCTTCATGATCCAGGGCGGTGACCCGCTGGGCAACGGCACCGGCGGTCCCGGTTACCAGTTCGAGGACGAGTTCCACCCGGACCTGCGCTTCGACAAGCCCTACCTGCTGGCGATGGCCAACGCGGGCCCGGGTACCAACGGCTCGCAGTTCTTCATCACCGTCTCCCCGACGGCGTGGCTGAACCGCAAGCACACCATCTTCGGTGAGGTCGCCGACGCCGCCAGCCAGAAGGTCGTCGACACCATCGCGGCCATCCAGACCAACCCGCGCACCGACCGCCCGGTGAACGACGTGGTCATCGAGTCGGTCGAGATCCGCGAGGGCTGATCCCTCGTCCCTCGGAGGGCGGAAGCCCCCGAAGGGAACCAATCGCCCCGCTCATCCGTAAGGATGGGCGGGGCGGGGCTTTTCCCGCACGACTAGGGGGTCCCATGGACGACCAGGCTGCCGACAGCTCGCGGGACGCCCGGAGTGTCCCCGGCTGCTATCGCCACCCGGACCGCGAGACCGGCATCCGCTGCACCCGGTGCGAGCGCCCGATCTGCCCCGAGTGCATGGTCGACGCCTCGGTCGGTTTCCAGTGCCCGGAGTGCGTCCGGGGCGGCTCGGGCACGGGACACGCGCCGTCGGCCTCCGTGCCCCGCACGATCGCCGGTGGCGCCGTCGCCGCCGACCCCCGCCTGCTGACCAAGATCCTCCTCGGGATCAACATCGCGGTGTTCCTCGCCGTGCAGATCCGGCCGTCACTGCTGCGCGAGCTGTACCTCATCGGTGCGTGGCCGCCGGCGCCGTACCTGCCGACGCAGGGAGTGGCGGAGGGCGAGTGGTACCGCCTGGTCACCTCGATGTTCACGCACGAGGAGATCTGGCACATCGGCTTCAACATGCTCGGCCTGTGGTGGCTCGGCGGGCCGCTGGAACAGGCGCTCGGCCGCACTCGCTATCTCGCCCTGTACCTGATGTCGGGCGTGGCGGGAAGCGCGCTGACGTTTCTGCTGGCCGAGGGGACCACGGCCTCGCTCGGCGCGTCCGGTGCCGTCTTCGGACTGTTCGGTGCCACCGCGGTGCTGATGCGCCGGCTCCGCTACGACATGCGTCCGATCATCGCCCTGCTGGTGATCAACCTGATCTTCACCTTCGGCTGGAGCAATATCGCCTGGCAGGCCCATATCGGCGGACTCGTCGCCGGTGCCGCGATCGGGTACGCCATGGTCCACGCCCCGCGCGAGCGGCGGGCACTGGTGCAGTACGGCACCTGTGCGCTGGTGCTGGCCGGGGTTGTTCTGACGATCCTGCTGAGGACGGCCCAGCTCACCTGAGCACGACGGTTGTCCACAGTCTGTGGCAGATCTTGTGCAGGGTGTGCGGGAACATCTGTGCCCCAGGTGACCGGGGTGTGTTTGCGCAGGTCAGGCAGGGTGTGAACAGGCTTTCGACTGTCGGTGTTTCTATCACACCGGCGTCAACCTCCGACGAGTTATCCACAGATAGTCTTTCCTTTTCCCCATGGCTTTCCCCATGTGGACAGAGCTGTGGATAACTCAGGGGATAGTCCTGCCCAGAGCTGGTGGACAGCTCTGGGCAGGACAACGCTCACCGTGTGACGAGCGCTACTTCCACTGCGTCGAGACGCCGAATCCGGCGGCGATGAACCCGAAGCCCACCACGATGTTCCAGTTGCCCAGGGCATCGATGGGCAGCGTGCCGTTGGTGACGTAGAAGACCACGATCCAGGCCAGGCCGATGAGGAACAGCGCCAGCATCACCGGCGCGACCCAGGCGCGGTTGGTCAGCTTGATGGTGGTCGCCTGCTTCGCCGTCGGCGGCGTGTAGTCGGCCTTCTTGCGGATACGTGACTTCGGCACGAGGGTCTCTCCTGTCGATGCGCTGCGTGACCGCGCAGGGAACTGGGTCGGGCTCGGAGCAGCGTACAAGGGGACTCTGAGCGCTTCCCCGGGCGTCCGTTAGCGTAGTGCTTCCGCGGCGCCGAAGGAGATAAGGGTACGTTGAGCAATTCTGCCGACTTCCCCGGGAGGGAATCCAGCCCCGCCCGCCGGCGCCGTGTCCGGCCCGTGCGGATCCTCACCGCGGGCGTCTTCGCTCTCGCGGGACTCATCTTCTTCACCAGCTTCGACACGGCCAGGGGCACCAACATCCGCACGGACGACTCGCTGCTGAAGCTCTCCGACCTGATCCACGAGCGCAGCCGCGAGAACGGTGAGCTCGACGAGTCCAACGGCGCGTTGCGCGACGACATAGAGACCCTCGCCGAGCGCGACAACGGCAGCACCAGGGCCGAGGCCGACAAGCTCGACGACCTGGAACAGCGCGCGGGCACCCAGAAGCTCAGGGGCGAGGCGATCACGGTCACCCTCGACGACGCCCCGCCGGACGCCACCGCCAAGCTCCCCGGCTACCCCGAGCCACAGCCCGACTACCTGGTCATCCACCAGCAGGACCTCCAGGCCGTGGTGAACGCGCTGTGGCAGGGCGGTGCCGAGGGCATCAAGGTCATGGACCAGCGGCTGATCTCCACCAGCGCCGTGCGCTGCGTGGGCAACACCCTGATCCTCCAGGGCCGCGTCTACTCGCCGCCGTACAAGGTCACGGCGGTCGGGGACCCGGGGAAACTGAAGAAGGCGCTCACGTCCTCGCCGGCGATCCAGAACTACATGGTGTACGTCAATGTCTACGGGCTCGGCTGGGACGTCGAGGACAACGGGACGGTGACGCTGCCCGGCTACTCGGGCACCGTGGACCTGCACCACGCCAAGCCCGTGGAGTAGGGGCTCCGTGCCCCGGGCGCGCCGCAGCGGTCGCCCGGGGTTCCGCCGTGGTTTCACGTGGAACAACCCCGCCGTCGAGGCGATCGGCCCCGGACCGCGTACTTGTGGAGGCCGGGAAACCGGAGGCCTTGCGCCGTTAGTCTGGTGGCGTACGGCGTGGGTCTGGTGCCGTGGTACGACGGAAGGGACGGCATGTACAGCTGGATCTGGCGGCATCTGCCGGGGAACGGATGGGCGCGGGCACTCATCTCACTCGTGCTGATCATCGCCGTGGTCTACGTCCTCTTCCAGTACGTCTTTCCGTGGGCCGAGCCGCTGCTGCCCTTCAACGATGTGACGGTGGACAACCAGTGAGTGCGCGCATTCTCGTCGTCGACAACTACGACAGCTTCGTCTTCAACCTGGTCCAGTACCTGTACCAGCTGGGCGCCGAGTGCGAGGTCCTGCGCAACGACGAGGTCTCGACGGCGCACGCCCAGGACGGTTTCGACGGGGTGCTGCTGTCCCCGGGCCCCGGCACTCCGGAGGAGGCCGGGGTCTGCGTGGACATGGTGCGGCACTGCGCGTCGACCGGGGTGCCGGTCTTCGGCGTCTGCCTCGGCATGCAGTCGATGCAGGTGGCGTACGGCGGTGTCGTGGACCGCGCGCCCGAGCTGCTGCACGGCAAGACCTCGCCGGTGGAGCACGGGGGCAGGGGCGTCTTCGCGGGCCTGCCCTCCCCGTTCACGGCGACCCGCTACCACTCGCTCGCCGCCGAGCCGGCCACCGTACCGGCGGAGCTGGAGGTCACGGCCAGGACGCGGGACGGCATCGTGATGGGGCTGCGACACCGTGAGCTGCCGGTCGAAGGGGTGCAGTTCCATCCCGAGTCGGTGCTGACCGAGCACGGGCACCGGATGCTGGCCAACTGGCTGGCGGAGTGCGGCGACGAGGGCGCGGTGGCGAGGTCGGCGGGGCTGACCCCGGTGGTGGGCAGGGCCTCGGCGTGACCGCGCTGCGCCCCGAGCGCCGGTCCGGCGCGGACGCCCATGGCGGCGCCGGCGACCAGGACACCTCGTACGGTGCGCGGCCGTACGGGGAACCGGGTGCGCACGGGGACGGCCGGCACGACGGCAGGGCGGCCGGCACGGTGTACCTGCCGCCGGCCGACGAGGAGACCGTGGCGCTGCGCATTCCCGGGCCGCCGCCGGGGCGGGGGGCGCGCGCGAGGCCCCCGGCGGAGGCGGTGTCGGGTCCCTCGGCGGATTCCGCGACGGCGTCGGGTGGCCGTGCGGCCCGGAGGAAGGCCGCGAGGAAGCGTCACGGGCGCCGTGGAGGCTCTCACAAGGCCGCTGTGGCCTCCGGGGTGGCCGAGGGCCCCGAGGGGGCGTCAGAGGCGTCCGCAGGGGCGTCCCGGACCCCGCTGTCCCGGGTGGAGGCGCGTCGGCAGGCGCGGGCCCGCAAGGCGAGCCCGGCGGTCGTGGCGAGCCGGGCGATCGGCGAGGTGTTCATCACCACCGGTGTGCTGATGCTGCTGTTCGTCACCTACCAGCTGTGGTGGACGAACGTGCGGGCCCACGCGCAGGCCGGCAAGGAGCTCAGCGACCTCCAGGACGACTGGGCGAACGGTGAGCGCAAGCCGGGGGCCTTCGAACCGGGGCAGGGCTTCGCGCTGCTGCACATTCCCGAGCTGGACGTGGTGGTGCCGATCGCGGAGGGCATCAGCAGCAAGCGGGTGCTCGACCGGGGCATGGTGGGTCACTACGCGGAGGGTGCGCTGAAGACGGCGATGCCGGACGAGAAGACCGGCAACTTCGGGCTCGCGGGCCACCGCAACACGCACGGCGAGCCGTTCCGGTACATCAACCGGCTGGAGCCGGGCGATCCGATCGTCGTGGAGACGCAGGACACGTACTACGTCTACAAGATGGCGTCGATGCTGCCGGTGACGTCGCCGAGCAATGTGAGCGTCCTCGAACCGGTGCCCAGGGACTCGGGCTTCACCGGGCCGGGCCGCTACATCACGCTGACCACCTGCACACCGGAGTTCACCAGCAAGTACCGCTTGATCGTCTGGGGCAAGATGGCCGAGGAACGGCCGCGCAGCCGGGGCAAGCCGGATGCGCTCGTCAGTTAGGGCAGAGGAAACGTGGCAGCGACCGCCGAGGACACCGAACAGCACACCGACGCTCCCGCGTCCCCGCCCCCTGCCACGCGCCGCCGTCTGGGCCCGGTGGCGATCGCCGTCAGCCTCTTCGGCGAACTCCTCATCACCGCGGGCCTGGTGCTCGGCCTGTTCGTCGCCTACTCGCTGTGGTGGACGAACGTCGTCGCGGACCGTGCGGCGGACAGGCAGGCGGACGAGGTCCGTGACTCCTGGGCCGACGGGCCCCGCGGTGACAGGGGCCCCGCCTCCTACGACAGCAGGAACGGCATCGGCTTCCTGCACGTGCCCGCGATGAGCGGTGAGGAGATCCTCGTCGAGAAGGGCACGTCGATGAAGGTCCTCAACGACGGCGTCGCCGGCTACTACACCGACCCCGTGAAGGCGACCCTGCCGACGTCCGGCAAGGAGGGCAACTTCTCCCTCGCCGCCCACCGGGACGGGCACGGCGCGCAGTTCCACGGTATCCACAAGATCGGGAAGGGCGACCCGATCGTCTTCGAGACGAAGGACAAGTGGTACGTCTACAAGACCTACGCGATCCTTCCCGAGACCTCGAAGTACAACGTCGACGTCCTGGCGAAGATCCCGGAGGAGTCCGGCAGGAAGAAGGCCGGCCACTACATCACGCTGACCACCTGCACGCCGGTGTACACGAGCACGTACCGCTACATCGTCTGGGGCGAGCTGGTCCGCACGGAGAAGGTGGACGACGAGCGGACCCCGCCGAAGGAGCTGCGCTGACCGCGACCTCCTCGTAGGAGGCCGGTCGCCGACGGAAGAGCCCCGGTCCCCTCTCTCCGGAGAGAGGGGACCGGGGCTCTTGCCGTACGGGGTCCTACGGGTCAGTCGTCCTCGCCGCCCCCGGTGAGGCCGCCGAAGATGCCACCGTTGCCGCCACCGCCGTTGTTGTTCCCGACCTGGTCCACGGTGACCAGGTCGACCGCCGTTCCCTTGTCGACCGGGTTGCCCTGGCCGGGGTTGGAGGCGACGACGCGCGCGTTCCCGTTCTGCGACCCGGCGATGTTGCCGACCGCGAGTCCGGCCTCCTGGATCATCCTCCTGGCGTCATCGAGGGTCTGGCCGTTGATGTTCGGGACCGCGACCTTCTCGTTCGCCTTGGCCTTGCCGACGACGATCTGCACCTGGGAGTTCTTGTCGACCTGGGTGTTCGCCGCCGGGGTGGTGCGGATGACCTTGCCGACCAGGTTCGGGTCGCCGGTCTCCTCCTCGGTGCAGTTGCCGATGAGTCCGTTGGCCGTCATCTGCGCCTTGGCCTCGTCGCACGTCTTGTTGATGACGTCCGGGACGGTGGACTTGGCCTCCGCCTTGGCGATGGTGAGGGTGATGGTGGTGCCCTTCTCCACCTCCTCGCCGAGAGCCGGGTCCTGCTTGAGGACGGTGCCGGGTGCCTCGGCGTTCACCTCCTCCTTGACCTCCACGGCGAACTCGTACTTCTCGCCCTCGAGCTCGGTCCTGGCGTCCTCGAGGCTGTCGCCGACGACGCTCGGCACCGCCACCTTGGGCGCCCCCGTGGAGACCACCAGGTTGACCGTGAAGTCCTTCGGGACCTCGGTCCCCGCCTCCGGGTCCTGGCTGCAGATGTTGCCCTTGCTCTGGTCCTCGCAGGGCTTCTCCGTGAAGCTGAGCTTCACGTCACCGTTGACGGCCCGTTTCTCGGCGTCGGCCCTGCTCTCGCCGATGAAGTTCGGGGTCGTGACGGTGTCGTTGTCCGCGCCACCGGTGCCGTTGATGGCCCAGCGGCCGATCATGATGGCGCCGATGAGGACCAGGACACCCGCCACGACCAGCAATATCGTGGAGGTGTTGTTCTTCTTCGGCTGGCGTCGGCGGCTCTGGCGGTCGTCGTAGCCGTAGCCGCCGTCGTCCGGGTTCATGGGCGGCAGCATCGAGGTCGCCGCCCCGGCGCCGGCGTCCGAACGGAGGGCCGTCGTCGCCTGGTCGTCGGGATAGCCGCCGTAACCGACCGCACCCAGTGCCGCGGTCGCCGCGACGGGCTGGCCGTCGAGGCAGGCCTCGATGTCGGCGCGCATCTCGTCGGCCGACTGGTACCGGTAGTCGGGGTCCTTGACCAGCGCCTTCAGCACGATCGCGTCCATCTCGGGCGTGATCTCGGGGTCGAAGACGCTCGGCGGCTGCGGTTCCTCCCGTACGTGCTGGTAGGCGACCGCGACCGGGGAGTCGCCCACGAAGGGCGGCCGGACGGTCAGCAGCTCGTACAGCAGGCAGCCGGTGGAGTAGAGGTCGGACCGCGCGTCGACCTGCTCGCCCTTGGCCTGTTCCGGGGAGAGGTACTGGGCGGTGCCGATGACGGCCGAGGTCTGCGTCATCGTCATGCCGGAGTCGCCCATCGCACGGGCGATGCCGAAGTCCATCACCTTGACCTGCCCGTTGCGCGTCAGCATGACGTTGGCGGGCTTGATGTCACGGTGGACGATGCCGGCTCTGTGCGAGTACTCCAGCGCCTGGAGGATGCCGATGGTCATCTCCAGCGTCCGCTCCGGCAGCAGCTTGCGGCCGCTGTGCAGCAGCTCACGGAGCGTGGAGCCGTCGACGTACTCCATCACGATGTACGGGATGGAGACCCCGTCGATGTAGTCCTCGCCCGTGTCGTAGACCGCGACGATCGCGGGATGGTTGAGCGAGGCGGCCGACTGGGCCTCCCGGCGGAACCGGGCCTGGAAGGACGGGTCGCGCGCGAGATCGGCGCGCAGCGTCTTCACCGCCACCTGGCGCCCGAGCCTGGTGTCATGCGCGTGGTAAACCTCCGCCATGCCACCACGGCCGAGCACCGGGCCCAGCTCGTACCGGCCGCCTAGGCGACGCGGCTCTTCCATAGCTACCTACCAGCCCTCTCCGTCGGTCCCGGGCGGCACGCTCGTGCCGCCGGAGGCTCCCGTCCGGGCCTACCGTACCCGGCTCGCTTTGTGTGACCTGGCCAAGTGCGCCGGCCGATGCAGGACCGGTACCGCAACGTGCACCGATGTGCAGCAGACGTGAGCGGAGTCACTGCTTGCCCTTGACAACCGCCTCCATGACGCTCTTGGCGATCGGTGCCGCGAGGCCACCGCCGGAGATGTCGTCGCGCACGGCGTTCTCGTCCTCGACCACGACGGCCACGGCCACCGGTGAGCTGCCGTCGCTGTTCTTGGCGTAGGAGATGAACCATGCGTAGGGGTTCTTGCTGTTGTCCACACCGTGCTGGGCGGTACCGGTCTTGCCGCCGACGGTGACGCCGGGGATCTGGGCGTTCCTGCCGGTGCCGTCCTGGACGACCGTCTCCATCATCGACTGCAGAATCTGAGCGTTCTCCGCGGACAGCGGCCGGCTCATCTCCTCCGGGTCCGTCTTCTCGATGGTGTCGAGGCTCGGGGCCTGGAGCTCGTCGACCATGTACGGCTTCATCAGCGTGCCGTTGTTGGCGACGGCCGCGGAGACCATGGCCATCTGCAGCGGGGTGGCTGCGGTGTTGAACTGGCCGATGGAGGACAGGGCGACCTCCGAGGGCGCCATGTCCTCGGAGAAGACCGAGGCGCTGGAGCGGACCGGGACGAACTGCTCCTCGGCGAAGCCGAACTTCTTGGCCATCTCCAGCATCTTGTCGTTGCCGAGATCGGATCCGATCTTGCCGAAGACCGTGTTGCAGGACACCCGCAGCGCCTCGCGCAGGGTGGCGTTCTCGCAGGGGATGTCGCCCTCGTTCGGCAGTTCGGTGGTGGTTCCGGGCATCGTCCACGGCAGCGGCGAGTCGGTCTTCTGGTCCGCGTCCTCGTAGAGCCCGTTCTCCAGCGCGGCCGCCGCGGTGAGCACCTTGAAGGTGGAACCGGGCGGGTAGACCTCGCGCAACGCCCGGTTCAGCATCGGGTCGTCCGGGTTGTTCTTCTTCTGCAGCTTCTCCCACGCCTTGGTGTCCGTGTCGAGGCTGTTGCCGGCGATCGTGGACGGGTCGTACGACGGGAAGGAGGCGAGTGCGAGGATCTTGCCGGTGGACGGCTCGATCGCGACGACGGAGCCCTTGCCCCCCTGCTTCTTCAGACCCTCGTAAGCGGCCTTCTGAGCGGCGCCGTCGAGGGTGGTGACGACGTTGCCGCCCTCCTTCTTCTTGCCCGTGAGCATGTCGAGCGTGTTGCGGAAGAAGAGGCGGTCGTCGTTGCCGGTGAGGATGCCGTCCTCGATGGACTCCAGCTGGTTGGCGCCGAAGGCCTGTGAGACGAAGCCGGTGACCGGCGCCCACATGGCGCCGTCCTTGTAGGTGCGCTTGAACTTGTAGTCGCTGCCCGACGTCTCGGTGGAACCGGTGATCGGCTTCCCGTCGACGATGATGTTGCCGCGCGGCTGGGCGTAGCGCTCTATGGAGACACGGCGGTTCTTCGGGTTGTCCTGGAGCGCGTCCGCTTTGACGTACTGCAGCCAGTTGTCCCGGATGAGCAGGGTGAGGATGAGCAGGCCACAGAAGATCGCGATCCGGCGCAGGGGCTTGTTCACGGGCGGACCACCTGGGTCATCTCGGCGTCGGGGTTGGCAGCGGGCGTGGGCGCCGGGCGGCGGGCGGTGTCGCTGATGCGCAGCAGGATGCCGACCAGAGCCCAGTTGGCGATCACGGAGGAACCGCCGGCCGCGAGGAAGGGCATCGTCATGCCGGTCAGCGGGATGAGGCCCATCACACCGCCGGCGACCACGAAGATCTGGAGGGCGAAGGCGCCGGACAGGCCGATCGCGAACAGTTTGCCGAACGGGTCCCGGGCGGCCAGTGCGGTCCGGACACCGCGCTCGATGATCAATCCGTAGATCAGCAGGATGGCCATGACGCCGGCCAGACCGAGTTCCTCGCCGAAGGTGGCGAAGACGAAGTCGGAGTTCGCGGCGAAGCCGATGAGGTCGGAGTTGCCCTGGCCGAGGCCGGTGCCCATGACGCCACCGGACCCGAACGACATGATCGACTGCCCGATCTGCTCGCAGGCACCGGACGTCTCGTAGCAGCCGAACGGGTCCAGCCAGGCATCGACACGGGCCTGGACGTGGCTGGCGAACGAGGCCACACCGACGGCGCCCGCGGCGGACATCAGCAGACCGATCACGATCCAGCTGGTGCGTTCCGTGGCGACGTACAGCATGACCACGAACATGCCGAAGAACAGCAGCGAGGTGCCGAGGTCGTTCTCGAAGATCAGGATGAGCAGGCTGACGGCCCAGATGGTGATGATGGGGCCGAGGTCCCGGCCACGGGGCAGGTAGAGCCCCATGAACCGGCGGCTGGCCAGGGCCAGCGCGTCCCGCTTCACCATCAGGTAGCCGGAGAAGAAGATAGCGATGACGATCTTGGCGAACTCGCCGGGCTGGATGGAGAAGCCCGCGACGCTGATCCAGATCTTGGCGCCGAACACGTCGGCACCGACTCCCGGCACCAGCGGCAGGAGCAGGAGGACCAGCGCCCCCATCATCGAGATGTAGGTGTAGCGCTGGAGGATGCGGTGGTCCTTGAGGAAGACGAGCACCGCGACGAACAGCGCCACGCCCACGGCGGAGTACAGGAGCTGGTTCGGGGCCGACGGGCTGAACTCCCCGTACTGGCGCTCGGCGAGCTGCTGCAGCCGCTGCGACTGGTCCAGCCGCCAGATCACCACCAGTCCCAGCCCGTTCAGCAGGGTCGCCAGGGGCAGCAGCAGGGGGTCGGCGTAGGCGGCGAACTTCCGCATCACCAGGTGGCCCACCCCCGCCAGCAGACCGAGCCCCAGCCCGTATGCGAGCAGGCCCGACGGCACGGAGCCGTCGATGGCCAGCCCCACGTTGGCGTAGGCGAAGACCGGGATGACGACGGCGAACACCAGGAGCGCGAGCTCGGTGTTGCGGCGGCTGGGTGCGCCGATCGCGCCGATCGTGGACGTGTGCTGCGGCGACGGGTTGGTAGTACTGCTCATCGTGTGACAGGGCCTCTCACGGCTTGCCTACTGCTTACCGCACAGCGAGACGACCTTCTGCTCCTCCTCCGAGAGGCTGGGGCCGGGGCTGGGAGTGGGTGCGGTCGTGGACGGGGACGTGGACTGCTCCGGGGCCTTCGGCGAGCCCGACGGGTTCGGCGACGGCGAGGCCTTGGACGCGAAGGAGGCGGGCGTGGTTCCCGTGGTGCCCCCGGCCTCGCCCTCGCCGGTGGCCGCGTTCCGCTCATTCTGGGCGGCGCGCCGGTCGGCCTGCTTCTTGCACGCGGAGGCCTGCACCGACAGTTCGTCGATCTTCGCCCGGGCGCCGTAGAGATCGCCTTCGGCGATCGTCGCCTCGACCAGCTTGCGCTGGTAGGGGGGCAGGTACTTGAGTTCGATCTCGGGGTGGTCCTTCTCGACCTTCGACAGCGAGACCCAGGCCAGGTCCTGGCTGATGCCCCGGTACAGCGCGACGTGGCCGTCCTTGGTGCCGACGTAGTACTGCGTCTGGGTCCAGCGCCAGCCGCCGTACACGCCGCCGCCGATGACGGCGAGGGCGAGCAGGCTGTACACGGACCTCTTGAGCCACCGGCGGTCCTTGCCGGGCTTGACGAAGTCGTCGTCGGCGTAGCCGAAGCCGTCGGTGGGGATGAAGCCGGTGATGTCGCCGCTGCCGGGCGGGCCGAACTCGCCCCCGCCGCCCCCCTGGCGCCGGCGGCCCAGGCCGGAGGCGCGTCCGGCCGGGGTCTGCATGATGCCGTTGTCGTGGAGCTGGTTCTGGTTCTCGGCGACGGCGCCCACCACGACCGGGGTGTCGGACAGCTGCCCGGCGAGGGTGTCACCGGTGTCGAGGTCCAGGACGTCGGCGACGATCACGGTGATGTTGTCGGGGCCGCCGCCGCGCAGGGCGAGTTCGATCAGGTTCTGCACCGTCTCCTCGGGACCCTGGTAGCTGGCCAGGGTGTCCTCGAGGGTCTGGTGGGAGACGACGCCGGACAGGCCGTCGGAGCAGATCAGGTACCGGTCGCCGGCCCGTACCTCGCGGATGGACAGGTCGGGTTCGACGTGTTCGCCGCTGCCGAGGGCCCGCATGAGCAGGGACCGCTGCGGGTGGGTGGTGGCCTCTTCCTCGGTGATCCGGCCCTCGTCGACCAGGCGCTGCACCCAGGTGTGGTCCTGGGTGATCTGGGTGAGGGCGCCGTCGCGCAGGAGGTAGGCGCGGGAGTCGCCGACGTGCACCATGCCGAGTCGCTGACCGGTCCACAGCAGGGCGGTCAGCGTGGTGCCCATGCCTTCGAGCTGGGGGTCTTCCTCGACCATCATGCGGAGCTGGTCGTTGGCCCGCTGGACGGCGCTGCCGAGCGAGGTGAGCAGGTCGGAGCCGGGGACGTCGTCGTCGAGGGCGACGATGGTGGAGATCGCCTCGGAGGAGGCGACCTCGCCGGCGGCGGCACCGCCCATGCCGTCGGCGATGGCGAGCAGGCGCGGACCGGCGTAACCGGAGTCCTCGTTGCCCTCCCGGATCATCCCCTTGTGCGATCCGGCGGCGAAGCGCAGGGACAGACTCATGCGCACCTCGCCTGTCGGCTCCGGGTACAGCCGGTCGTGTCGAGCCACACTGCCCACCCTCCGGTCGGGAGCGCGCCGGGATCCTGGGTGGGGACCCCCATCGCGTGCTCGCTCCGCTCGCGCTCATTCATTGGTGTAGCACTACTTCCGCAGCTCGATGACGGTCTTGCCGATGCGGATCGGTGCGCCCAGCGAAATCGGCGTGGGAGTCGTCAGCCGGGTCCGGTCCAGGTAGGTGCCGTTGGTGGAGCCCAGGTCCTCGACGATCCACTGGCCGTCGCGGTCCGGGTAGATCCTGGCATGGCGGCTGGAGGCGTAGTCGTCGTCCAGCACGATCGTGCTGTCGTGCGCCCGGCCCAGAGTGATGGTCTGGCCCTGAAGCGCGACGGTCGTGCCGGTGAGGGTGCCTTCGGTCACGACCAGCTTGGTCGGGGTGTTGCGGCCGCGGCGTCCGCCGCCGGACTGCTGGCGCTGCTGCGGTGGTGCCTGGCGGGCGGCCTGTTGTGGCCGGCCGGATTCCCGCCGGGATCCGCGCTGGGTGACGCGGGTCCCGAACAGATCACTCCGGATGACCTGCACGGCCACGATCACGAACAGCCACAGTACGGCCAGGAACCCCAGCCGCATGACCGTGAGGGTCAGCTCTGACATTGCCCCCGCTTCACCCTTCGGCTTGCCTATAGATAACGGTGGTGCTGCCCACGACGATCCGCGAGCCGTCGCGGAGCGTAGCGCGGGTGGTGTGCTGTCCGTCCACCACGATGCCGTTGGTGGATCCGAGATCCTGGATCGTCGAGGGCGTTCCGGTCCGGATCTCGCAGTGCCGGCGGGAGACGCCGGGGTCGTCGATCCGTACGTCGGCTTCGGTGCTGCGGCCCATCACCAGGGTGGCGCGGGAGATCTGGTGGCGGGTGCCGTTGATCTCGATCCAGTAGCGGGTGCGCCCACCGGGTGCGGGTGCGGCGGGGGGCCGCTGGCCGCCCGCCGGCTGCGGGTAGCCGTAACCGCCGGGGCGTTGACCGGGTGGCGGCGCGGCGGGCATGGGCGGGGCGCCCGCGGGGGCGGCCGGCGGGTAGCCGTAACCACCGGGCCGGCCGGCCGGCGGGGCGCCGCCGGGGCTGCCTGCTCCGGGATCGGCCTGGCTGGTGGAGGAGGCGAGCGTACGGCTGCGCACCCGGTACAGGCCGGTGTCGAGGTCGTCCGCCTTCTCCAGGTGCACCTTGATGGGGCCCATGAAGGTGTAGCGCTGCTGCTTGGCGTACTCGCGCACCATGCCGGCGAGCTCGTCGCCGAGCTGGCCGGAGTACGGGCTGAGCCGCTCGAAGTCCGGGGTGCTCAGTTCGACGATGAAGTCATTGGGTACGACCGTGCGGTCGCGGTTCCAGATGGTCGCGTTGTTGTCGCATTCCCGCTGGAGCGCTCCCGCGATCTCCACGGGCTGCACCTCGGACTTGAACACCTTGGCGAAGGTGCCGTTGACCAGACCTTCGAGACGCTGCTCGAACTTCTTCAGGACTCCCATGGGGCACCTCCTCCGTCGCTGCCGTCCTGTGTACTGCCCCGTGCACCGTTTCGTGCACCGCTTACCTGGTACTGCTTACTGATCGTATCCACGCGCCGGTCGATCGGCTGGTTCCCCCTGTCCGCCCGGTCGACGGGTGTCGACGGGTGTCGACGCCTGACGAAGTTCCCTGCGGGACTCCCCTTCGAACTCCTTCGGCCGTGCTCGTGCGCGTCGTTCTGCCATGGATCGTAGAGGGGGCCGCAGACCAGTGTCCCGCACCCCGCTGTGGACTCCGTCCGGCTCCTGGGGAGACGGGGACTACCGGTACGAGGTTGATACGTGAAACGGTCGCCGCCGCCGCACGGGGCCGCGGGAGGCCGTCCGGGGTGATCGGGGCCGTTCCGGGCGGGTCGGGGCGGGGCCGGCCGGGGCGGGGAAAGGGATGTGAATCCACCCCGATCAGCGTGCTAATGTTCTGGGTGTCGGAAGGCGCAAGACCCCCCAGGGGCAGGGCCCGAGGACACACCCAATGCGCGGGTGGCGGAATAGGCAGACGCGCTGGATTCAGGTTCCAGTGCCCGCAAGGGCGTGGGGGTTCAACTCCCCCCTCGCGCACACCGTCGAACGGGCGGCATCCATCGGATGCCGCCCGTTTCGCATGCCCCGAACGGGCGGGACCGTGAAGGGCGTGTGAGGAACATCTCATGATCCTTTTCGTCGCGGGATGACGTGACGTTCACCCGCGGCGGTGGTCGCAGGGGCTGCCGGAGCGGGCGAAGGGGTCCGTGCGGCGGCGTGCGGAGAGGGGCCGTGGGCGGGACCGGGGAGGGGGTGCGGAAGGGCCCGTGGACGGCGTTCCCGCGCCGTGAGCCGGCCCGGGCGGTGGTGCGCCGGGGAGGGTGGCCGACCTGTTCCGCCGGCCGTTGTGTCGCGTGAACCGACCGGTCGGTTTTCGCGGTCGCCCGGGTCAGCGGGCGGTCAGGTGCGACCGGTACCAGGGTGCCGAGCGCGCGAAGGTACGGGCGAAGCCCTCACCCGGTGAGCAGTCCAGGTCCTTCCAGAAGCCGTCGTCCGCGAACCAGTGGTCCACGGTGAGCATGCCGAGGTGGTGCAGCGCGCGCGGGGACCCCGCGGCCCGGTCGCGGGCGGTGGCCACATCCACCACCGCGCCTTCGCCCGGCCGCTCCACGTGCTCGCACACGGCCGCGAGCAGCTCCGAGGCGGGAACGGGGTCCGGGTGGCCGACGTAGTGGGCACCGGACCCGAGGTGCGGGGACAGTGCCGCCGCGGCGACCGCCCGGCCCAGGGTCTCCACGTCGATCACCGAGTGGAGGGCCGCGCACCCGGTCACCGTCGCGGACAACTCCCGCAGCAGTCCCACCAGTCCGGGGATCACCCAGCGGTCCCCCTCCCCGTGGACCAGGTGGGGCCGCAGCACCAGGCCGCCCGCGTCGAGGACATGGCGTTCGGCCGCCGCGCGGGTGCGGCTGGTGGCCGAAGCGGGCGCGATCGGGGCCTCGCCGGGCCGTACGCCGTGGAAGGGGCCCCGTCCGTGGACGGCGGCGGTGCTCACGTACACGATCCGGCGCACTCCGCCGCGTACGGCCTCCTCCACCAGGGCCTCGGTGCCGCGGTCGTTGACCGCCGCGACGGTCCGCGGGTCGCCGCCCACGCCGGAGGCGCAGTGGACGAGGACGTCGACGCCGGCGCAGGCGCCGCGCAGGGTGCGGGGGTCGGCGAGGTCACCGGGTACCGTCGCGGCGTCCGGCCGGCCGGGCGGCGTACGACGGGACAGCGACCGGACGCGGACACCGGTGCGCCCGCGGACTGCTGCCGCGACCCGGCTGCCGATGAAGCCCGTCGCACCGGTGACCAGGAGGCCGACGGTCACGGCAGGGACCGTACCGGGACGGCGGGCGGGCAGGTGAGGGTGGCGGCGAAGACGGGCTCGTCGTCCTGGCGCCCGGTCACCCGTACCGACACCTCGTCGTCGTCCTTGTCGAGCACCTCGGTGTCGATCCAGCAGGGCCGGTCGAGTTCGGCGTAGCGGCTGAAGGAGGAGGACAGGTCGGAGGGCAGGAAGGGCCGCCGGCCCGACGCGGCGGTCGCCGCCTGGCGGGCCGCCTCGAACAGGACCATGCCGGGGACGTGGTCGTTGGGCCGGGGGAAGAGCACCGGGTGGCCGGTGTGCGCGCGCAGCAGCCAGGTGCCGGGCCGGTCGGCGGGGGCGAGGACGACGTCCTCCGCGCGGTCCCGGCCCACCAGTTCGGGCGGGATGGGTGCCGGCAGCGGCATGCGGGCGCCCCGGGCGGTCAGCTGCCGCCCTCGCAGGCGGCGGTAGGCGGCCGGTGTGGTGCAGCCCGTACTGCCGGTACCCCGGGCGACGAGCCGTCCCGCGCGGTGGAACTCCATCGTCGTCCGCATGCCGTTCAGGCCGCGGCCCCGGCGGCGGACCTCGGAACAGACGACGTCGACCGTGACCGGCTCGGCCGCCTCCGCCAGCAGGAGGCGGTCCGGGTCGGCGGAGATCTCCAGGTCCCGCATGACGAAGTGGGTGTCGGCGGGAACACCGAACTCCGCGTGGGCGAGGGCCATCGAGGTCTGACGCAACGTTTCACCGACGATCATCGGATCCTGGTGGCGTTCGTCGACGGCGCCGAAGAAGGTGTGATCGGCGGGCCAGCGGGCGGTGACACGGAAACGGACGTCGGAGAGCCGGACCCACTCGAGGGGGAAGACGTCCTCCGTGCGGGGGCGGTGGGCGAGTTCCGTCGTGACGCGGGTACGGGTGCGGGTGCGGGTGACGGGCTTACCGGCGGTGTTTGCGGGTGAGCCCCGATGTCCGGTCTGATCCTCCGTGGGTGCGCTCAAGGACTCCGGCTGCGGCATGAGGAACCCCCGGGGATCGGCAATCTTGCTCCGGTCGGCCCGCACTAAGATACGGACGAGACGGTTTTTTTCCAAGGGTGATCCACATCGCCGGAGACGAGCCCACGCGCCCCGCGCGGTGCGAGGACCACACGGCGCCTTCACGGCGGCTTCACGGTGCCTGCATGGCGCGACCCACGAAACCCACGCGATTCACCCAGATCAGGAGGCACCCGATGGCGCGACAGGAGCGCGCGATCCGCACCCGGCGAACGATCCTGGAGGCGGCCGCGGCCGTCTTCGACGAACGCGGCTACACCTCGGCGACCATCGGGGAGATTCTGGAGCGGGCCGGGGTCACCAAGGGCGCGCTGTACTTCCACTTCGGCTCCAAGGAGGAGCTGGCGCTCGGCGTGTTCGAGGAGCAGCTGGCGATCTCCCTGCCGCCCCAGTCCAGCAAGCTGCAGGAACTCGTCGACTCCGGCCTGGTGCTGGCCCTGCGGCTGCGGACCGATCCGCTGGTACGAGCCAGCGTGGGACTGGCCCTGGACCAGGGCGCGTTGGGGCTGGACCGCACGCCGGCGTTCGGCATGTGGATCGACCAGACCACCCGGACGCTGTCCGAGGCGAAGGCGGGGGGCGAGCTGCTGCCGCACGTCGACGTCACGGAGACGGCGGAACTGCTGGTCGCGAGCTTCTCCGGCGTGCAGCTGCTGTCGCAGCTGCGCTGCCAGAGACAGGACCTGGAACACCGGGCCGCCGTGCTGTTCCACCACATGCTGCCGGGCGTCGCCGTTCCCGCGGTGCTGGCCCGGCTGGACATCTCGCAGGACCGCGCCGGGCGGCTGCTCGCCGAGGGACAGCTGCTGCCGGTGACGGGGGAGGTCGCGGAGGCGGGGTAGGCGCCGTTCGGACGGATCGGTCGTCCGTGGATCGGTCGTCCGCGGATCGGTCGTCCGCGGCCTGTCTCTCCGCGGCCCGGCCTCTTGCTCCACGGCTTTCTGAGCCACGGCCTCTCCGGTCTGCGACCCGGGTTTCCACAGGGCGGGAGTCGTCCACAGGGTCTGACGCGTTTCGGCCACCGGCTGTACGGTCGGCACGACTGATGTCGGCGCGTGTACGGCACGCAGGTGGACGGGGGAGGCGGTCGCCGTGACCGAAGTGGGCGGGACGCTCGGGACAGACGGGGCCGGTGGTACCGGCGCGAGGAAAGAGGCCGGAGCAGACACCGGGAGCCGGACGCGGCGGCTGCCACGGGTGCCCGGGTTCGCCGAGTGGCCTGCCGCGGGCAGCCCCAAGGAGGAGGGCAAGGCCCTGCGCGGGCGGGTTCCGCGCAGCGCACACGCCACCCTCGACCTGGACGCCGCCCGCCCCGATGCCATGAGCGCCGTCGAGGAGTCCAGCCGCGGTCGGCTGCCCGAACTGGCCCCGCTCCGGGTGGGCAGGATGGCGGCGACGCCGTTCGCCTTCCTGCGCGGATCAGCGGGCCTCATGGCGTACGACCTGGCGCGCACGCCCATGACGCGGATCGGCGCGCAGATCTGCGGTGACGCCCACGCGGCCAACTTCGGTCTGTACGGCGACGCGCGCGGCGGGCTGGTCATCGATCTCAACGACTTCGACGAGACGGTGCGCGGCCCCTGGGAGTGGGACCTCAAGCGGCTCGCCACCTCCCTGGTGCTCGCCGGGCGGGAGGCCGGCGCCGACGAGGACACCTGCCGTGCGGCGGCCCACGGCACGGCGGGCGCCTACCGCCGCACGATGCGGCTGCTGTCCAAGCTGCCGGTGCTGGACGCGTGGAACGCCATCGCGGACGAGGAACTGGTCTCCCACACCGACGCCCACGATCTGCTGGGCACCCTGGAGCGGGTGTCCGAGAAGGCCCGCTCCAACACCAGCGGCCGTTTCGCGGCCAGATCGACCGAGGCGGACGAGGACGGCGGGCGCCGTTTCGTCGACGCGCCGCCGGTCCTGCGCCGCATACCGGACGACGAGGCCGCCGCGGTGGCCGCCTCGCTGGAGCAGTACCTCGGCACGCTCCCGCCCGACCGCCTTCCGCTGCTGGCCCGGCACGCGGTGCACGACGTGGCGTTCCGCGTCGTCGGCACCGGCAGCGTGGGCACCCGCTCGTATGTCGTGCTGCTCCTGGACCACCGGGGCGAGCCCCTGGTCCTCCAGGTGAAGGAGGCGCGCCCCTCGGCGCTGGTGCCGCATCTGCTGACGGCCGGCTTCGAGGCTCCCGAGGCCGGACACGAGGGCAGACGAGTGGTCCACGGGCAGAAGCGGATGCAGGTGGTGAGCGACAGCCTGCTGGGCTGGACCACGGTGGACGGCCGCCCCTACCAGGTGCGCCAGTTCCGCAACCGCAAGGGCAGCGTCGATCCGGCGGCACTGGCCGCCGACCAGATCGACGACTACGCCCGGATGACCGGCGCCCTGCTGGCCCGCGCCCACTCCCACAGTGCCGACCCCCGGCTGATCGCCGGTTACTGCGGCAAGAACGACGAACTGGACGGGGCGGTGGCGGCGTTCGCCGTCGCCTACGCCGACCGCACGGAGGCCGACCACGCGGACCTGGTGACAGCGGTGCGGTCGGGACGGATCGCGGCGGAGACGGAGGCCTGAGCGAGCACCCGGCCCGGTCTCGCCGGCTCGACCCGGGGCGTGCCTCCGGTGCGCGGCCGTGCGGCCCGGGGCGGGTGGCCTACGCTGTCCGGGTGACGACCTCGGAAGGTGAGCAGGGTGGCGGCGCCGGTGCGGGACAGACGCCCGGCGGTGGTGGTGCGGCGCGGCCCGAGGAACGGCTGGAGCAGGCCGTACGTGCGGCCGAGCAGGCGCTGATCGAGTTCGAGATCGCCGTGGAGACCTTCCGCGTCGAGGTCGAGAACTTCTCCCGGCTGCACGAACAGAAGCTCGGTCCGATGTACGCCCGGCTCGAGGAGCTGGACGCCCGGATCCTGGAGGCCAGGGCCGCCCGCAGCGAGGATCCGGAGGATCTGCGCCGGGCCGACGAGGCGCGCGCCCGGCTGATGCCGATCCCCGGCGTCGAGGAGCTGCTGAACGGCTGGATGGACGGGGACGGCCTCTTCCCGGAGGCCGCCGCCATGCTCACGGACCGGCCGGTCCGGCCCCCGCAGCGGGTGCGGCCCAGCGAGGAGGCCCGCAAGCTCTACCGGGACCTCGCCCGCAAGGCCCACCCGGATCTG
Organism: Streptomyces sp. NPDC016640; assembly: GCF_043076215.1. Classification (NCBI taxonomy): domain Bacteria; kingdom Bacillati; phylum Actinomycetota; class Actinomycetes; order Kitasatosporales; family Streptomycetaceae; genus Streptomyces; species Streptomyces sp. NPDC016640. The sequence continues at coordinate 177,839 of NZ_JBIBRG010000006.1, read as the reverse complement.
GCGCAGGAGGACGCGGAACGCGTCCGCCGCGAGGAGTTCATCACCCGCGTCAACGCCGCCTACGCCCGTGGCAACGAGGCCGAGCTGCGGGAACTCGCCGAGGAGTGGGCGGCGGGGCCGGAGCTGAAGCGCGCCCCGAGCGCCGGCGAGGAGCTCTACGCCCGTCTCGAATGGCTCTCCCGGCGCAAGGAAATGCTCACCCTGGTCGCCAGGGAGCTCGAGGAGGGCGCCATCGGCTCGATGCTCCGCCTCGCACCGGACGACCCCGACGGGCTGCTCGAGGAGATCGCCGGCCGGCTGCAGGCCCAGGTCACCGAACGCGAGGCGGAGCTGGCCGCGCTGCTGGCCTGAACCGGCGCCCGTCCCGTCGGGTAGCGTCGGAGACATGAGTTTTGGAGCTGGTGTGCCCACGGTCCAGGTCACGGACCTCAAGGACGGCGACTTCCTGCTGGACGTCCGCGAGGACGACGAGTGGAGGGCCGGTCACGCCGAAGGGGCGCTGCACATTCCCCTCAGTGACTTCGTGGCCCGCTACGGCGAGCTGACCGAGGCCGCCCCGCAGGACGGCCGGGTGCATGTGATCTGCCGTTCCGGCGGACGGTCCGCCCAGGTCACCATGTATCTGGCCCAGCAGGGCATCGACGCGGTGAACGTGGACGGCGGCATGCAGGTGTGGGAGTACGCCGGCCGCCCCGTCGTCACCGACGACGGGCAGCCGGGTTACGTCCTGTAGCGGTCCGGGCGGGTCCGGCCGGGGCCGCCCCTACCGGTCGAAGTCCAGCTCCACCCGCTCCGTCACCGGATGCGACTGGCAGGCCAGCACATAGCCCGCCCGGGTCTCCTCCGTCTCCAGCGCGAAGTTGCGGTCCATCCGCACCTCACCCGAGACGAGGAAGGCGCGGCAGGTTCCGCACACCCCGCCCTTGCAGGCGTAGGGCGCGTCGGGCCGGTTGCGCAACACCGTGTCCAGCAGGGACTCGCCGTCCTGGACGGGCCAGCTGCCGCCGCGTCCGTCGAGCAGGGCGGTGACCATGCTGTGCGCGGGCGCGGGTGCCGTGGAGACGGGCGCCGCGCCGGCGTCCACGTGGAAGATCTCCTGATGGATCCGGGCGCGGCCGACGCCCAGACCGCGCAGCGCCGCCTCGGCTCCCTCGACCAGCCCGTACGGCCCGCACAGGAACCAGCCGTCCACCTGTTCCACGGGCAGCAGGGCCGGCAGCAGCCCGGTCAGCCGCTCCCGGTCCAGCCGCCCGGACGGCAGCCCCGCCTGCTGCTCCTCCCGGGAGAGCACCGTCACCAGCTGGAACCGCTCCGGGTAGCGGTCCTTCAGGTCGGCGACCTCCTCCAGGAACATCGTCGAGGCGGTCGTCCGGTCGCTGCGGATCAGGCAGAACCGGGCCCGGGGTTCGCGGGCGAGGAGGGTCGAGACGATCGACAGCACCGGGGTGATGCCGCTGCCGCCGACGATCGCCGCGTACCGGCCGGGCGCGGGAGGGAGCGTGAAACGGCCGGCCGGGGTCATCACCTCCAGTTCGTCGCCGAGACCGATCTCCTTGAGCGCGTACGTGGAGAAGGCGCCGCCCTCGACGAGCCGCACGCCGACCCGGAGGGCGCTGGGAGCCTCGTCGCCGGGGGCGGGGGAGCAGATGGAGTAGGTGCGCCGTATCTCCCTGCCGTCGGCGGTGCGCCGCAGGGCCAGGTGCTGGCCGGGCGCGTACCGGTACTCCTCGCGCAGGTCCGGGGGGACGGCGAGGGTGAGGGCGACGGAGTCGTCGGTGAGGCGGTCGACCGCGGCCACCCGGAGCCGGTGGAAGCGGGCCATCACAACTCCTTGAAGTGGTCGAACGGTTCGCGGCAGGCCAGGCAGCGGCGCAGCGCCTTGCACGCGGTGGACGAGAAACGGCTGAGCAGTTCGGTCTCGGCGGACCCGCAGTGCGGGCAGCGCACGGGGGCCAGGTCGTCCTCCTGCGGGGCCCGGCGGGCGCGTATCGGCCCCAGCTCCACCCGGACCGGCCCGGAGGCCGCCCGTACGCGTGGCGGGGCGATGCCGAACTCGCGCAGTTTGCGGCGTCCTTCGTCCGTGATGTCGTCCGTCGACCAGGCGGGCGCGAGCACGGTGCGCACGGTGACCTCGCGCACTCCGTGTTCGCGCAGCACCCGCTCTATGTCCAGGCTCATCGCCTCGACGGCCGGGCAGCCGGTGTACGTCGGGGTCAGCTCCACCTCGACGGCGGCGGCCCCGCGCACGTGCACCGCGCGCACCACACCCAGCTCGCGCAGGGTCAGCACGGGCAGCTCGGGGTCGGGCACCGAACCGGCGAGTTCCAGGAGCTCCGCCTCCAGCGGGGTGGTGGTCACCACGTCGCCCCCGGGTGGCTGCGGTGCAGGTGCTGCATCTCGGCGAGCATGCGGCCGAAGGGCTCGGTGTGCAGGCCCTGGCGGCCCGCGCCGGCCGCCCACGCCCCCGTGCGCGGGCCCTCGGGCACGGTCAGCGTGGCCCGGCCCAGCACGTCGGTGACGCGCTCCAGCCAGGCCGCCTCCAGCGCCGCGCGGTCGACGTCGAGGCCGTCGACCGGCTGGAACATCTCGCCGGTGTAGCGCCACAGCGCGTCCACGGCCCGCTGCGTCCGCGTGTGGCTCTCGTCCGTGCCGTCGCCGAGTCGCAGTGTCCACTGCTCGGCGTGGTCAAGGTGGTAGGCGGTCTCCTTGACGGCCTTTCCGGCCAACGGGGCGAACGGACCGCCGGCCGAGGCGAGTCCGGTGTAGAGGAGGTGCTGGTGGGCGGAGAAGTACAGCTGCCGGACGATGGTGTGGGCGAAGTCGCCGTTCGGCTGCTCCACCAGCTGCAGGTTGCGGAAGGCGCGCTCCTCGCGCAGATAGGCCAGCTCGTCCTCGTCGCCGGCCATCGACAGCAGCACCCGGGCCTGGCCCAGCAGGTCCAGCGCGATGTTGGCGAGGGCGACCTCCTCCTCCAGTACGGGGGCGTGGCCCGCCCACTCGCCCAGGCGGTGGGAGAGCACCAGCGCGTCGTCCCCCAGGGCGAGGGCGGCTGCCGTGTGGGCGGTGTCCTCGGCGGGTGTCGTCGTCACAGGTGCCGCACCCCCTCGGGGATCTCGTAGAAGGTCGGGTGCCGGTAGGGCTTGTCCGCGGCCGGTTCGAAGAACGGGTCCTTCTCGTCGGGGGAGGAGGCGGTGATCGAGGACGAGGGCACGACCCAGATCGAGACGCCCTCGCCGCGCCGGGTGTACAGGTCGCGGGCGTTGCGCAGGGCGAGTTCCGCGTCCGGCGCGTGCAGGCTGCCGGCGTGGGTGTGGGACAGTCCGCGGCGCGAGCGCACGAAGACCTCCCACAGGGGCCAGTCGGTGTGGGTCATGCTCGCGCCGCTCCTGTCTCGCCGTTGGTGTGCTTGGCCGCGTGGGCCGCCGCCGCCTCCCTGACCCAGGCGCCCTCCTCGTGGGCCCGCCTGCGCCGGGTCAGCCGCTGTTCGTTGCACGGGCCGTTGCCCTTGAGGACGTCCCAGAACTCCGTCCAGTCGATCCGACCGAAGTCGTGGTGGCCGCGCTCCTCGTTCCACTTCAGGTCGGGATCGGGGAGGGTGAGGCCGAGGGACTCGGCCTGGGGGACGCAGATGTCGACGAAGCGCTGACGCAGTTCGTCGTTGGAGTGCCGCTTGATCTTCCAGGCCATCGACTGGGCGGAGTGCTGGGACTCGTCGTCGGGCGGGCCGAACATCATCAGCGACGGCCACCACCAGCGGTCCACGGCGTCCTGTGCCATCGCGTGCTGCTCCGGGGTGCCGCGGCTGAGGGCCAGCAGCAGCTCGTATCCCTGGCGCTGGTGGAAGGACTCCTCCTTGCAGATGCGGACCATGGCGCGCGCGTACGGGCCGTAGGAGCAGCGGCACAGGGGGACCTGGTTGGTGATCGCGGCGCCGTCCACGAGCCAGCCGATCGCGCCGACGTCCGCCCAGGTCAGCGTCGGGTAGTTGAAGATGGAGGAGTACTTCTGGCGGCCGGAGTGCAGCTTGTCGAGCAGCTCGTCGCGGTTGACGCCGAGGGTCTCGGCGGCGCTGTAGAGGTACAGGCCGTGGCCCGCCTCGTCCTGCACCTTGGCCATCAGGATCGCCTTGCGGCGCAGCGAGGGAGCGCGTGTGATCCAGTTGGCCTCGGGCTGCATGCCGATGATCTCGGAGTGCGCGTGCTGGGCGATCTGCCGGACGAGGCCGGCCCGGTAGGCGTCCGGCATCCAGTCGCGCGGCTCGATCCGCTCGTCGGCGGCGACGGCCGCCTCGAAGGCGCGCTCGAGGTCCGCGGTGCCGCCGATGCCGGCCGGTTCGTCGTACACGTGGCTGCCGGCCGTATCGCGGGCGGCTGCTGTCGCCATGGGGTCCCCCTCGACCTGGATGCTTCCCGGAGCACGCTCCCGGCAACGCTCTTCCGGAGCAGGCTCCCGACCGATCGTTCGGTTCGTGCGATTCCATGGTGAGACGGGCGCCGCGAGGTGTCAACCGCTGTGGATAACCTGCGGGGGCACCTGTGGAGGACGGTGTCCGGGACCGCGGATGTGGTGACGGCCACGGAACGGAAGGTCCGGACGGGACTGTGCCCGGGCGGCAGGTGCTGAGTACCGTCGGCAGGTGCTGAGTACCGTTCCGTGCGGCGGAGCGGTCGTGCGGGGCGGGCCGGTCGTCCCGGCGGCGGGGCACGGGCAGCGACAGCGGTATCGGGGATCGGGGCGGAATGAACGCGTACGACAAGGGCTCGGACGCCCGGCACGGACCCGCAGGGCGGGACGGGCCGGAGCCTCGTCCCGCCCTGCCCCGTCCCGCCGCCCCGGCCGGTCCACCGGTGTCCCGCCCGCCCGGGCCCGACCCCGATCCGGCCCCCGCGGCGGACCGCCCGCCCGGGCCGCGCTCCCCCGCCGCCTCCGGCACCCCCGCGGTGGACCCGCCCGCCGAGCCCGCCACCGGGCTGGCCGCCCTCTCCCTGCGCTACCGGATCGGCGCCGTGACGGCACTCGCGGTCGTCGCGGCCGGCGTCTGTGCGCACCTCGGCATGACGTTCCTGCACGTCGCGCCGGCGAACACGGTCAGCAAGGAACACGGCGAGACGATCGAGAACTGGATCTACCCGGAGTTCGAGCAGAACTGGAAGCTGTTCGCGCCGAACCCGTTGCAGCAGAACATCTCCGTGCAGGTGCGCGCCGGGGTCCGCGGGGCGGACGGCACGGCGCGGACCACCGGCTGGTACGACCTGTCCGCGCAGGACGGCCGGGCCATCGACGGCAACCCGCTGCCCAGCCACACCCAGCAGAACGAACTGCGTCGCGCCTGGGACTTCTTCGTCGCGACGCACGACGACGACAACCGCCCGGTGGGGCTGCGCGGGTCGCTGTCCGAGGCGTACATACGCCGGATAGCCGCGCTGCGCCTCGACCGGGCGGACGCGGCCGGTCCGGGCGGAGTCGTCGAGCGCGTCCAGATCCGCTCGCGGACCGCCGACGTGCCGCCGCCCGAATGGAGCGGGGAACAGGCCTCCGCCACGCCCGTGTACCGCACGCTGTCCTGGTGGTCACTGCCCGAGGACGAGGCCCGGGGAGGTGTCGGGTGAACCGCCTGCGGCCGGAGCTCTCCCGCGCGACAGCCCGTGTCACCGACACCGCGCTCGGCCCGTACCAGACGGCCGTCATCCGGATCGGCTTCAGCCTGACCTGGCTGCTGTTCCTGCTGCGCGAGTTCCCCCACCGCCACGAGCTGTACGGCCCCGACGGGCCCTGGTCCTGGGGCCTCGCCGAGCAGCTGGTCGCGACCAACGACGCCTTCACCGTGCTGCTCTGGTCGGACAGCCGGGGCTGGTTCGAGGCCGTGTACGCGCTCGCCGTGCTGTGGAGCCTGCTGCTGCTGCTGGGCTGGCGCACCCGCACGATGTCGGTGCTGTTCATGGTGGGCGTGCTGACGCTGCAGAACCGCAGCGTCTTCATGGGGGACGGCGGCGACAACGTCCTGCACCTGATGTCGGTCTACCTGGTGTTCACGCGCTGCGGCCGGGTCTGGTCCCTCGACGCGCGGCGGGAGCGGCGCGCGGCGGCGGCGCGCGCGCGCGGGGAGCGGCCGCACGACCGGGTGGGGCCCGCGCTGTGGGGTGCGCTGGGGCTCCTGCTGGCCCTGGCGACGCTCGCCGGACGGATGGACGGTGACTGGTTCGTACCGGCGCTGCTGTGGACCGTGTGGCTCGCGCAGGCGCTGTGGTGGCTGGTCGGGCGCCGCGCGGGGACCCGGCAGCCGCGGATCCTGCTGGACGTGGTCACGAACATCGTGCACAACGGAGCGCTGCTCGTGATCATGGCCGAGGCGTGCCTGATCTACGCCACGGCCGGCTGGTACAAGGTGCAGGGCACCCGCTGGCAGGACGGCACCGCCGTCTACTACCCGCTGCACCTGGAGTACTTCTCCCCCTGGCCGGCCCTCGCGGACCTGCTGTCGGCCAGCGGCACCATGGTCATGCTGGTGACCTACGCGACGGTCGCCGTGCAGGTCGCCTTCCCGTTCACGCTGTTCAACCGCCGGGTGAAGAACGCCCTGCTGGCGTTCATGATCCTCGAACACGCGGTGATCGCCGTCGTGCTCGGGCTGCCCTTCTTCTCGCTGGCGATGATCGCGGCCGACGCGGTCTTCCTGCCGACGGCCTTCCTGCGCCGTCTGGGCGGGCTGGTGGCGCGCGCGGGTGGACGGCTGCGCCCGCGCGGCGGTGGTGCGTTCGTCCCGGACCAACGTCGTCCGGGCGGCCGCCGCGTGGACGAGGACCCGGTGGAGGCGGTCCCCGCACCCGGCGGAGGGCACGGCTCGCACACGTAGGCTGCACGCCATGACCGACGTCGACCGACCCGCCGGACCCGAGGGGCCGACCGGACCCGCACGACCGACCGCCCCCGACGCGCCGGCCCGGTCCGGGGCACCCGGCGGATCCGAAGGGCCCGCCCGGCCGCAGAACGCGGCCGACGTCGTGTCCGCCTGGCACCGTCTGGCCGGCGACGCCGTCCTGCTCGACGGGTTCCACGCCCTCAAGCACGCCGTGCGCTTCGGGGCCGAGGTGCGGGTCGCGCTCACCGCGGACCGGGCCGCCGCGCTCGCGCTCGCCGACGAGCTGGCCCGGGACGTACGGGACCCGCTGGCGGCGCTGCTGACCGAGGTGCCCCACGGGACGTACGCCGCGCTGGTACCGCGCCCGCACCCCACCGCGGTGGCCGCCCTGGCCGTACGCCCCTCCCGGGCGGGCAACCTGCGGAAGCTGGCGCACACCCCGCGCACCGCCCCCGTGGTGGTCCTGGACCACCCGCGCAACCTCGGAAACGCCGGGGCGGTGATCCGGCTGGCCGCCGGTTTCGGGGCGACCGGGGTCGTCACCACCGGCACGCTCGACCCCTGGCACCCCACGGTGGTGCGCGGCGGGGCGGGGCTGCACTTCGCCACCGCCGTGGAGCGGCTGGCCGTCGGGGAACTGCCGCCGGGCCCGGTCTTCGCGCTCGACCCCGAGGGCGAGGACATCCGCTCGCTGGAACTTCCGGACGACGCGCTGCTCGCCTTCGGCTCCGAGCGCAGCGGACTGTCGGCCGGACTGCGCGCGCGGGCCGACCACCTGGTGGCGCTGCCGATGCGCCCCCAGGTCTCCAGCTACAACCTCGCGACCAGTGTGGCCATGACGCTGTACCACTGGAGCGCCACCGGGGGCGCACCCGCCTGAACGCGCGCCTACGCCTCCCGGCGCACGCACCCGTCTGAACGCGCGCCTACGCCTCCCGGCGCACCTCGACCACCCGGAAGCGGTTGGCCACGAAGGCGCCGTCGCACAGAGCGGCGTTGGCCGCCGGGTTGCCGCCGGAACCGTGGAAGTCGGAGAAGGCGGCCGTCTGGTTGACGTACACCCCTCCGGTCAGGTTCAGGGAGAGCTGGGCGGCCTCCTCCAGGCAGACCTCGCGCACCATCTCCTCGACCTCCGGGGAGGTCGTGTACGCGCCGACCGTCATCGCGCCCTTCTCACGGACGGTGCGCCGCAGCAGGTCCGCCGCGTGGCCGGCCGAGTCGACGGCGACGGCGAAGGAGACCGGGCCGAAGCACTCGCTCATGCAGACGGCCTCGGCGTCCGGCTTGGAGCCGTCGAGCTTCACGATCACCGGTGTGCGGACCACCGCGCCCGGGAACTCGGGGTGGGTGATCTCGCGGGAGGCGAGGGCGACCTCGCCCAGCCCGGCGGCGGCCTCCAGCCGGGCCTTGACGTCCGGGTTGACGATGGCGCCCAGCAGCGCGTTCGCGCGCGCGTCGTCGCCGAGCAGCTTGCCGACCGCCGCCCCCAGGTCGGCGGTGACCTCGTCGAACGACTTGGGACCCTCGTCGGTGGTGACGCCCTCGCGCGGGATGAGCAGGTTCTGCGGGGTGGTGCACATCTGGCCGCTGTACAGCGACAGCGAGAACGCCAGGTTGTCCAGCATCCCCCGGTAGTCGCCGGTCGACTCCACGATCACCGTGTTGACGCCGGCCTTCTCGGTGTAGACCTGCGCCTGGCGGGCGTTGGCCTCCAGCCAGTCGCCGAACTCCGTCGAACCGGTGTAGTCGATGATCCGGATCTCCGGGCGGGTGGCCAGGGTCCTGGCGATGCCCTCGCCGGGGTGCTCGGCGGCCAGCGCGACCAGGTTCGCGTCGAAGCCGGCCTCGGTGAGCACCCGGCGCGCCACCCGGACCGTGAGCGCGAGCGGCAGCACCGCCCGGGGATGGGGCTTGACCAGGACCGCGTTGCCGGTGGCGAGGGAGGCGAACAGGCCCGGGTAGCCGTTCCACGTCGGGAAGGTGTTGCAGCCGATGACCAGGCCGACGCCGCGCGGTACCGGCGTGAAGTGCTTGGTGAGCGCGAGCGGGTCGCGCTTGCCCTGCGGCTTGGTCCACCGGGCGGTGCCGGGGATGCGGACCTGCTCCGCGTACGCGTAGGCCACCGCCTCCAGGCCGCGGTCCTGGGCGTGCGGGCCGCCCGCCTGGAACGCCATCATGAAGGCCTGTCCGGAGGTGTGCATCACCGCCTGGGCGAACTCCGCCGTCCGGTCGCTGATCCGCTTCAGGATCTCCAGACAGACCACCGCGCGGGTCTCCGCGCCGGCGTCCCGCCAGGCCCGCATCCCGGCCTTCATGGCGGGCAGCAGCTCGTCCAGGTCCGCGTGCGGGTAGCTCACGCCCAGCTCGACGCCGTACGGGGAGGTCTCACCGTCGACCCAGCCGTCCGTGCCGGGCTGGCCGAGGTCGAGACGGGTGCCGAGCAGGGCGTCGAAGGCGGCCTTGCCGGCCGCGATGTCCAGGCTGCCACCCTCCCCGTAGGCCTTCGGGTGCTCGGGGTGCGGGGACCAGTACGCGCGCGTGCGGATCGCTTCCAGCGCCTGGTCCAGAGTGGGACGGTGCCGGGCGATCAGCTCGTGCGCGGTGAGTTCGGCGGCCATGCTGAACCAACTCCTCGTCTCGGGAACTCTTCCTCGAGCTCGTGGACCTGTGCGGAAACCTGGTCGGAATCGGGCGGTCGGAGCTAGAGTAACCGAACGATCGGTCGGGACAAGGGGGTCCGCCGCATCTGTGGAAAACGCCGTGCGGGAGGATCGCGCACATGACAGCACTCGACCTCAGCAGTCCCGTGGCCGTGGTCGGCACCGGCACCATGGGCCAGGGAATCGCCCAGGTCGCGCTGGTCGCGGGCCACCCCGTGCGGCTGTACGACGCCGCTGCCGGCCGGGCCCGTCAAGCGGCCGACGCGATCGGCGCACGGCTGGACCGGCTGGTGGAGAAGGAACGGCTCACCGCGGCCGACCGGGACGCGGCCCGCGCCCGCCTCCGGCCCGTCGACGCGCTCACCGGCCTGGCCGACTGCGCCCTGGTCGTCGAGGCCGTCCTGGAGCGCCTCGACGTCAAGCAGGAGCTGATGCGCGCGCTGGAGGACATCGTCTCCGACGACTGCCTGCTCGCCACCAACACCTCCTCCCTGTCGGTCACCGCGATCGGCGGCGCCCTGCGCCTGCCCGGCCGCTTCGTGGGCCTGCACTTCTTCAACCCCGCGCCGCTGCTGCCGCTGGTCGAGGTGGTCTCGGGGTTCGCCACCGACGTCACGTACGCCACACGCGCGTACGAGACGGCACGCGCCTGGGGCAGGACGCCGGTCGCCTGCGCCGACACCCCCGGTTTCATCGTCAACCGCATCGCCCGCCCCTTCTACGCCGAGGCCTTCGCGGTGTACGAGGCGCAGGGCGCCGACCCCGCCACCATCGACGCGATCCTGCGCGAGTCCGGCGGCTTCCGGATGGGCGCCTTCGAGCTGACCGACCTCATCGGGCAGGACGTCAACGAGTCGGTCACCCACTCGGTGTGGCAGTCCTTCTTCCAGGACGTGCGCTTCACCCCCTCGCTCGCCCAGCGCCGCCTGGTCGAGTCCGGCCGCCTCGGCCGCAAGAGCGGTCGCGGCTGGTACGACCACAGCGGCGGCGCCGAGCGGCCCGAACCGCACACCGCCGAGCCCGCCGAGCCGCCCGCGTACGTGGTCGCCGAGGGCGATCTGGGGCCGGCCTCGGAGCTGCTCGCCCTGATCCGCGAGGCGGGCATCGAGGTGCGCGAGGAGGCCGAGGACAACGGCACCCGGCTGATCCTGCCCGGCGGCGGCCAGCTGGTGCTCGCCGACGGCCAGACGTCCGTGGAGTTCCGCGACGTCGTCTACTTCGACCTCGCCCTGGACTACCGCACGGCCACGCGCGTGGCCCTGTCCCACGCCCGGAACACCTCCCCGGGGACGGTCGCCGAGGCCACCGGGCTGTTCCAGGCGCTCGGCAAGAAGGTCAGCGTCATCGGGGACGTCCCCGGGATGATCGTCGCGCGGACGGTGGCCCGGATCATCGACCTCGCGCTCGAGGCCGTCGCCAAGGGCGTGGCCACCGAGGACGACATCGACACCGCGATGCGCCTGGGTGTGAACTATCCGCTGGGGCCCCTGGAGTGGAGCCGGCGGCTCGGCGGCGGCTGGGTCTGCTCCGTGCTGGACAACCTGCACGAGTGCGAGCCGTCGGGCCGTTACGCGCCCTCCCTCGCGCTCTACCGGCACGCCTACGCCTCGGACAAGGGGGAGGGGACCCCGTGACCATCGCCAAACGCGATCCGTACACCCCGGAGACGCTGCTGTCCGTCGCCGTCCAGGTGTTCAACGAGCGCGGCTACGACGGCACCTCCATGGAGCACCTCTCCAAGGCCGCGGGCATCTCCAAGTCGTCGATCTACCACCACGTGGCCGGCAAGGAGGAACTGCTGCGCCGCGCGGTGAGCCGGGCGCTGGACGGGCTCTTCGGGATCCTCGACGAGGAGCCCGCGCGCGTGGGGCGGGCCGCCGAGCGCCTGGAGTACGTCGTACGGCGCATGGTCGAGGTGCTCATCGCGGAGCTGCCGTACGTGACGCTGCTGCTGCGGGTGCGCGGCAACACCGACACCGAGCGGTGGGCGCTGGAGCGGCGGCGCGAGTTCGACCACCGGGTGGCCGCGCTGCTGAAGGCCGCGGCGGCCGACGGGGACGTGCGCGAGGACATAGAGGTGCGCCTGGTGACCCGGCTGGTCTTCGGAATGATCAACTCGATCGTCGAGTGGTACCGGCCCGGCGGGCGCGGGATGAACGAGCGCGAGGTGGCCGAAGCGGTGGCGCAGCTGGCCTTCGGGGGGCTGCGCAAGGTGTCCTGAGCGACGCCCGGGTCAGCCCTGCGGCTCCAGGTCCTCCTCCTCGAACACCAGCAGGGTGCGCGTGCTGAGCACCTCGGGGATCGCCTGGAGCCGGGTGAGCACCAGCTCGCGCAGTGCCCGGTTGTCGGGCGCGTGCACCAGCAGCAGTACGTCGAAGTCGCCGCCCACCAGCGCGATGTGCGAGGCGCCGGGGAGCTGTCTGAGCTGCTCGCGGACCGTGCGCCAGGAATTCTGGACGATTTTCAGGGTGACGTACGCGGACGTCCCGTGACCGGCCCGCTCATGGTCGACGCGGGCCCCGAAGCCGCGGATGACGCCGTCCTCGACGAGCCGGTTGATGCGTGCGTAGGCGTTCGCGCGGGAGACGTGGACCCGTTCGGCGACGGAGCGTACGGACGCGCGGCCGTCCGCCTGGAGCATCCGCAGGATGTCCTGGTCGATGGCGTCCAGCGGCCGTGCGGGCGGAAGCGGCCCGCCCCCTTCCGGGCTCTCGGCCATTTGTTCAGATGCCACCCGCCCCCGCCTCTCCGTCATGGACGCACTGCGTCCATCTCAGGTTGTGGAGAACCGTTTGTCCACAGCCCGGTGCCACCCGTAGCCAAAATGCGCCGACGACCGAACAATCGGTTGGTGAGGCGCGTCACAGACGCCGCGCCTCCGTCAGCCGTCCCACGAGGAGGTGCCGTCATGACGGTCATGGAGCAGCGGGGGGCCTACCGGCCGACCCCGCCGCCCGCCTGGCAGCCCCGCACCGACCCCGCGCCGCTGCTGCCCGACGCGGAGCCGTACCGGGTGCTCGGCACCGAGGCGGCCGCCGAGGCCGACCCGGAGCTCCTGCGCCGGCTGTACGCGGAGCTGGTGAAGGGCCGCCGCTACAACGCGCAGGCCACCGCCCTCACCAAGCAGGGCCGTCTCGCGGTCTACCCCTCCAGCACCGGTCAGGAGGCCTGCGAGGTCGCCGCCGCGCTCGTGCTCGAGGAGCGCGACTGGCTCTTCCCGAGCTACCGCGACACGCTCGCGGTCGTCGCGCGCGGTGTGGACCCGGTCGAGGCCCTCACCCTGCTGCGGGGCGACCGGCACACCGGCTACGACCCCCACGAGCACCGCGTCGCGCCCCTGAGCACCCCGCTGGCCACCCAGCTGCCGCACGCCGTGGGTCTCGCCCACGCCGCCCGCCTCAAGGGCGACGACGTGGTCGCCCTGGCCATGGTCGGCGACGGCGGCACCAGCGAGGGCGACTTCCACGAGGCGCTGAACTTCGCCGCCGTCTGGCAGGCCCCGGTGGTCTTCCTCGTCCAGAACAACGGCTTCGCGATCTCCGTACCGCTCGCCAAGCAGACCGCGGCGCCGTCGCTGGCCCACAAGGCCGTCGGCTACGGCATGCCCGGCCGCCTGGTCGACGGCAACGACGCCGCCGCCGTGCACGCGGTCCTGGCCGACGCCGTACGCCGCGCGCGCGGGGGCGGCGGACCGACCCTGGTCGAGGCGATCACGTACCGCGTGGAGGCCCACACCAACGCCGACGACGCGACCCGCTACCGCGGCGAAGCCGAGGTGGAGACCTGGAGGCAGCACGACCCGATCGCGCTGCTGGAACAGGAGCTGACCGGGCGCGGTCTGCTCGACGGGAGCGCCGTCGAAGCCGTCCGGCAGGACGCCGAGACCATGGCCGCCTCCTTGCGCGCCCACATGAACCGGGACCCCGCGCTCGACCCCATGGACCTCTTCGCCCACGTCTACGCCGAACCCACCCCCCAGCTGCTGGAGCAGCGGGAGCAGCTGCGGGCCGAGCTCGCGGCCGAGGCCGAGCCGGAAGGGGCGCAGCGATGACCACCGTCGCCGTCAGGCCGGCCACCATGGCGCAGGCCCTCACGCGCGCGCTGCGCGACGCGATGGCCGCCGACCCGTCCGTGCACGTCATGGGTGAGGACGTCGGCACCCTGGGCGGCGTCTTCCGGGTCACCGACGGACTCGCCGCGGAGTTCGGCGAGGACCGCTGCACGGACACGCCGCTGGCCGAGGCGGGCATCCTGGGCACGGCCGTCGGCATGGCCATGTACGGGCTGCGTCCGGTCGTGGAGATGCAGTTCGACGCCTTCGCCTACCCGGCGTTCGAGCAGCTGGTCTCGCACGTCGCGAAGATGCGCAACCGCACGCGCGGGAAGATGCCGTTGCCGCTCACCGTCCGGATTCCCTACGGCGGCGGCATCGGCGGCGTCGAGCACCACAGCGACTCCTCCGAGGCGTACTACATGGCGACGCCGGGGCTCCACGTCGTCACGCCCGCCACCGTCGCGGACGCCTACGGGCTGCTGCGCGCCGCCATCGCCTCCGACGACCCGGTCGTCTTCCTGGAGCCCAAGCGGCTGTACTGGTCCAAGGACTCCTGGAACCCGGAGGAGCCCGCGACCGTTGAACCGATAGGCCGTGCGGTGGTGAGGCGCTCAGGGCGGAGCGCCACGCTCATCACGTACGGGCCGTCCCTGCCCGTCTGCATGGAGGCGGCCGAGGCGGCCCGGGCCGAGGGCTGGGACCTCGAAGTGGTCGATCTGCGCTCCCTGGTGCCGTTCGACGACGAGACGGTGTGCGCCTCGGTACGGCGGACGGGACGTGCGGTCGTCGTCCACGAGTCGGGCGGCTTCGGCGGCCCGGGCGGGGAGATCGCGGCCCGGGTCACGGAGCGCTGCTTCCACCACCTGGAGGCGCCGGTGCTGCGTGTGGCCGGGTTCGACCTGCCGTATCCGCCGCCGATGCTGGAGCGTCACCACCTGCCCGGAGTGGACCGGATCCTGGACGCCGTGGGGCGTCTGCAGTGGGAGGCCGACAGCTGATGGCACAGGTGCTGGAGTTCAGACTGCCCGACCTCGGTGAGGGGCTCACCGAGGCCGAGATCGTGCGCTGGCTGGTCGAGGTCGGTGACGTCGTCGCGGTGGACCAGCCGGTCGTCGAGGTCGAGACGGCCAAGGCGATGGTGGAGGTGCCCTGCCCCTACGGCGGTGTCGTCACGGCCCGCTTCGGCGCGGAGGGCACCGAGCTGCCCGTCGGCGCTCCGCTGATCACGGTGGCGGTGGGAGAGGCTGCCGAGGATGATCCGGCAGCGGGTGCGAGCGCCGCGAGCTCCGGGGCCGCGCGCGGTGAGGACCCGGCGGCCGAGGGCTCCGGCAGCGTTCTGGTCGGCTACGGCACCTCACAGGCACCGGCCCGCCGCCGCCGGATACGCCCGATGCGGCCGACGCCTGCCGGAACCACCGGAGCCGCCGGGCCCACCGGGGCCGCCGCACCCGCGGCGAACGGACGGCCCCGGCCCGCGGAGCCGCTCCGGGCGCCGGCGACGCACGCCACGGCGGGCATCGCGGGCAGGCCGGAGAGCCTCGGTGGGGCGGAGGCCGCCGGCGCGCCGGGCCGCACGTCCGGAGCGGTGGACGGCCCCGTTCCCGTGATCTCCCCGCTGGTGCGCAGGCTGGCCCGCGAGAACGGTCTCGACCTGCGCGAGATGACCGGGTCCGGGCCCGACGGGCTGATCCTCCGGGCGGACGTGGAGTACGCGCTGCGTGCCGCCGCCGCCCAGGGCCGCACGGGCGGCAGGACGGCCGAGGAGCCGCGGGCGCACGCCGCCCCGGCGGGCGCGCCCGCACCGGCCGCCGCCCCCGCGAGTACCCCGGCCGTCACCCGCGTCCCCCTCAAGGGCGTCCGGGGTGCCGTCGCCGACAAGCTCTCCCGCAGCCGCACCGAGATACCGGACGCGACCTGCTGGGTGGACGCCGACGCGACCGAACTGATGCGGGCCAGGGCGGCGATGAACGCGGCCGGGGGGCCGAAGATCTCTGTCCTCGCCCTGCTGGCCCGGATCTGCACGGCCGCACTGGCCCGCTTCCCCGAGCTGAACTCCTCGGTGGACACCGAGGCCAGGGAGGTCGTCCGGTACGGCGCCGTGCACCTGGGCTTCGCCGCGCAGACGGACCGGGGGCTCGTCGTGCCCGTCGTCCGGGACGCGCACACGCGGGACGCCGAGTCGCTCACGGCGGAGTTCGCCCGGCTGACCGAGGCGGCCCGGGCCGGGACGCTGACGCCCGCGGAACTCACCGGCGGCACCTTCACGCTGAACAACTACGGTGTGTTCGGCGTCGACGGCTCCACACCGATCATCAACCACCCCGAGGCGGCCATGCTCGGTGTCGGCCGGATCGTTCCCAAGCCGTGGGTGCATGAGGGCGAACTGGCGGTGCGGCAGGTCGTGCAGCTCTCGTTCACCTTCGACCACCGGGTCTGCGACGGCGGCACGGCAGGCGGCTTCCTGCGGTACGTGGCGGACTGCGTGGAGCAACCGGCGGTGCTGCTGCGGACGTTGTGAGCCGGTGCTGAACCGGCGTCGGTCCGCGCCGAGTCCGCCTCAGGTCCGCGCCGGCCGCGCTGCGGCTTCCCGCCGGGTTCCCGCCGCGTTCCCCGGTGTGTTCCCGCCGTGTCACCGGTCCCCCGGGCCAGTCCCGGCTTCCCCGGCCGTGTTCGTGCCCCCGCGTTCCCCGTGATCGTGGGGGCACGCATACTCGGGGGGTGACCGAGTACCAGCCACCCGGTGATCCCCTGGGCGCTCCGCCCGGGGACCCCGACGCCGCGTACGACGCCGTCGTGCTCGCCGGTGGCGCCGCCCGGCGGCTCGGGGGTGTGGACAAGCCCGGGGTACGGGTGGGCGGACGGGCGCTGCTCGACCGGGTGCTCGCGGCCTGCGCCGGCGCCCGGACCACGGTGGTCGTCGCCGGCCCCCGGCCCACCGCACGGCCCGTCGTCTGGGCCCGCGAGGACCCCCCGGGCGGCGGACCCCTGGCCGCCCTGGACGCCGGGCTCCGGCACACCACGGCCGGCCGGGTCGTCCTGCTCTCCGCCGACCTGCCGTTCCTCGGCCGCCCCACCGTCGAGGCGCTGCTGGCGTCGCTGCGCCGAGGCACGGCCGACGGCGTGCTGCTGACCGACTCCGACGGCCGGGACCAGCCCCTGGTGGCCGCGTACCGGACCGCGTCCCTGCGGCGCGGGCTGACCGCGCTCACCGACCGCCACGGCGACCTGGCGGGGCTGCCCCTGCGCCGGCTGACCGGCGCGCTCGACCTCACCCGCCTCGCCGGCCCGGTGGCGTCCTTCGACTGCGACACCTGGGACGACATCGCCACCGCCAGGGCACGCATCAGGGAGCATGGACACGTGTTGGATGAATGGATCTCCGCAGTCAAGGACGAGCTGGGCATCGATCTGGACGTCGACACCGGCGTGCTGCTCGACCTCGCCCGAGATGCCGCCCACGGCGTGGCCAGGCCCGCCGCCCCGCTGACCACCTTCCTCGTCGGCTACGCGGCCGCCCGCGCGGGCGGCGACCCGGACGCCGTCGCCGAGGCGGCCCGCAAGGCCGCGGCGCTCGCCGCCCGCTGGGCGGACGAGGACGACCCGGCCGTCACGTCCACCGCCACCGGCCGGCCCGGCGGCGCCCCGTCCACCGCCGGGCCGGCCGACGGCACGTCCGGTGATGTCACGCCCGACGCGACACCCGGCACCCGCCCGGACGCCGGATGACCGCGCATGCCACCCGGGCCGGCGAGGACGCCGATGACCTCTACGTCGAGGAGGCGCTCGCCCTCGTGAAGGAACTCCCCGACCGCACACCCGGCGCCCGCACTCCCGCTCCCCCGTCCCACGACCGGTCTCCCGAGGGCGAGTGTCCCGGCGCCCACCGGCACCACCACGCCGCCGCCTGGATCGAGGCCCGTTCCCTCGCCGAACGCGCACCGCGCCACGGCACCCGCGGCCGCGCCGGTTACCTGGCCCCGGTGTCCGTGCCCCTCGCCTCCGCTCTGGGCCTCACCCTGGCGGCCCCCCTCACCGCCCTCACCGACCTGCCCTCCTTCGACACCTCGGCGATGGACGGCTGGGCGGTCTCCGGCCCCGGACCCTGGGCCGTACGGGACGAGGGCGTTCTCGCCGGGCACACCGCACACCCGCCACTCACCGACGGCGAGGCGGTCCGTATCGCCACCGGCGCCCGGATCCCCCCGGACACCACCGCCGTCCTCCGCAGTGAACACGGCCGCGTGGACGACAAGGGCCGTCTGCACGTCACCGCCGCCACCCGGCCGCCCCACACCGTCACGCACGGCCAGGACATCCGGCCCCGCGGCCAGGAGTGCCGCAGCGGCGACCAGTTGCTGCCCGTGGGCACCCCGGTGAGCCCGCCCGTCCTGGGCATGGCCGCCGCCGCCGGATACGACACGCTCAGCGTCGTTCCCCGGCCCCGCGCCGACGTGTTCGTCCTCGGTGACGAGCTGCTGGTCGAGGGACTGCCGCACGACGGGCTGATCCGGGACGCGCTCGGCCCGCTGCTGCCGCCCTGGCTGCGCGCCCTCGGCGCGGAGGTCACCACCGTCCGCCGGGTCGGTGACGACGAGCGGGCGCTGTACGAGGCGATCACGACGTCCGACGCGGATGTCGTCGTCACCACGGGCGGCACCGCCGCCGGCCCGGTCGACCACGTCCACCCCACGCTGCGCCGCATCGACGCCGAACTCCTCGTGGACGGCGTCAAGGTGCGCCCCGGCCACCCCATGCTGCTGGCCCGCACCAAGGAGCGTCAGTACCTCGTCGGCCTGCCCGGCAACCCGCTCGCCGCCGTCTCCGGCCTGCTCACGCTCGCCGAGCCCCTGCTGCGCACCCTCGCGGCCCGCCCGGCCCCGGAGCCGCACACGCTGCCGTTGCGGGACGCTGTGAGCGGGCACCCGTACGACACGCGGCTGATCCCCGTCGCCGTGCGGGGGGACCGGGCGGTGCCCTTGCTCTACAACGGCCCGGCGATGCTGCGCGGCATCGCGGCGGCCGACGCGCTCGCCGTCGTACCTCCGGGGGGCGCACGGCCCGGTCAGGAGGCGGAACTGCTGGACCTGCCCTGGGCGTCCGGGGGGATGGGGGTGTGTTTCACGTGAAACTTCCGGGCCAGGACGCCATCGCTCGCCAGGCGGACGAACATCTGGTGACCCATCGGGTGAAACTCCCGAGGAAGATGGTGGAGCATCCGATCCGCCAGGTCACCAAGAGGCTCTCGATGGCCTTGGTGGTGCTCGTGGCGACGGCGTTCATCGTCTACGCCGACCGCGACGGCTACAACGACAACGCCGACGGGTCCCTCGACCTGCTCGACGCGTTCTACTACGCGACCGTCACCCTCTCCACCACCGGGTACGGCGACATCACGCCGGTCAGCGACGGCGCCCGGTTCACCAATATCTTCGTCGTCACGCCGTTGCGTGTGCTGTTCCTGATCATCCTGGTCGGCACCACCCTCGAGGCCCTCACCGAACGCACCCGGGAGGAGTGGCGACTGAACCGCTGGAGGTCCACTTTGCGTGATCACACCGTTGTCGTCGGGTTCGGCACCAAGGGCAGGTCCGCGATCAAGACGGTCTGCGCGACGGGGCTGTCGAAGGAGCGGGTCGTGGTGGTCGACCCCAGCGCGAAGGCGATCGAGGCGGCCACGGCGGACGGCTACGCGGGCGTGATAGGGGACGCCACGCGCAGCGAGGTCCTGAAGAGGGCCGAGGTGCAGAGGGCGCGGCAGATCATCATCGCGACGCAGCGCGACGACACGGCCGTCCTCGTGACGCTGACGGCACGGCAGCTCAACCGGGGCGCGAAGATCGTGGCCGCGGTGCGCGAGGAGGAGAACGCCCCGCTGCTGAAGCAGTCGGGTGCCGACGCGGTCATCACCAGCGCCAGTGCGGCGGGGCGGCTGCTGGGGCTCTCCGTCCTCAGCCCTTCGGCCGGCATGGTCATGGAGGACCTCATCCAGCAGGGTTCCGGGCTCGACATGGTGGAACGGCCGGTCATAAAGGCCGAGGTGGGCAAGACGCCGCGCGAGACCGCCGACCTGGTGGTGAGCGTCGTACGCGGGCACCGGGTGCTCGGCTACGACGATCCGGACGTCGGGACGCTGGAGCTGACGGACCGCTTGATCACGATCGTGCGGGCGACGCCGGGCACGCAGGTCGCGCCGGACGTTCGCCCCCTCCCGCGGGGCCCCCTCCCGCGGGGCCCCATCCCGCGGGGCTGACGCCCGCGGGGCTACTTGCGGTTGTACAGCCGCATCGTGATCGGCCCGAAGACCACCACGAACAGGCCCGCCCAGCCCAGCGTCCAGGCGATCTCGCCGGCCGGCCAGTCACCCGCCATCAGTCCGCGCACCCCGGACGCCAGGTGGGTGACGGGGCTGTTGTTGACGAACGCCTGGAGCCAGCCCGGCATGGTGCGCGGGTCGACGAAGACGTTGGACAGGAAGGTGAGCGGGAAGATCACCATCATGCTGACGCCCATCACCGACTTCTCGGTGCGCAGCATCAGCCCGAACATCGTCCAGATCCACGAGAAGGCGAACGAGAACAGCACCAGCAGCGCGATCCCGGCGAGCACACCGGCGACCCCGCCGTCGGCGCGGTAGCCGAGGATCATGCCGACGGTCAGTATCACCAGCGACGCGATGGTGTACCGCAGGGCGTCGCCGAGCAGATAGCCGACCATCGTGGACGGCCGCCAGATCGGCAGGCTGCGGAACCGGTCGAAGACGCCCTTCTCGATGTCCGTGTTCACCGAGACACCGGTGTACATCGTGATCATCACGACCGACATCACCAGGATGCCCGGCAGCAGGAACTGGATGTACTCCTTCGGCGATCCGGCCAGCGCCCCGCCGAACAGGTAGGTGTACATCACCACCATCATGATCGGGAACGCCGTGACGTCGAAGAGCTGCTCCGGCACGTGCTTGATCTTCAGGATGGCGCGCCAGCCGAAGGTCAGCGAGGCCGACCAGGCGCTGGGCCGGGGCGGGCGCTCCTTGGCGACCAGCAGTTCGGCGAGGGAGTCGGGGCGCACCGGGGCGAGCCCGCCGCTCCCGGCCGTGGTCGTGACGCTCATGCCGCCACCTCGTCCTTCGGGTCGTGGGGGGTGTTCTCGCCGGACAGGCGGGTGTCATGGCCGGTGAGGGCCAGGAACACCTCGTCCAGGCTGGGCTGGCCGAGTGAGAAGTTGTCGACGGTGACACCGCCGCGGGCCAGTTCGTTCAGCGCGTGGGCGGCCTGCTCGGCGGCGGTGTCGTGGCTCGCGGCCGCGGCGAGACGGGCGGTCAGCGCCACCGGGTCGGGCTCCAGCTGCACCCGTGCGTCGAGGGCGCGGCGCAGCAGGTCGGCGGCGAGCGGCCGCTGGCCGGGATCCCGCAGCCGCAGATGTACGGATCCGGCGCCGACGGACGCCTTCAGCTCGCCCTTGGTGCCCTCGGCGATCACCTTGCCGCGGTCGATGACGGCGATCCGGGACGCCAGCTGGTCGGCCTCGTCCAGGTACTGCGTGGTCAGCAGCACCGTGGTGCCCTGGGCGACGACCGCGCGCACGATGTCCCACACCTGGTTGCGGCTGCGCGGGTCCAGGCCGGTGGTCGGCTCGTCGAGGAACAGCAGGTCGGGGGTGTTGAGGATGGAGGCGGCGATGTCGATGCGGCGTCGCATGCCGCCCGAGTAGTGCTTGACCTGCTTCCCGGCGGCGTCCGTGAGGCCGAAGGCCTCCAGCAGCTGGGCGGCGCGGGTGCGGGCGGCGGGCTTGCGGTGACCGAGGAGCCGGCCCAGCAGGACCAGGTTCTCGGTACCGGTGAGGTCCTCGTCCACGGACGCGTACTGGCCGGTGAGGCTCACCCGGCCGCGCACCTCGTCGGCCTCGCGCACGATGTCGTGGCCGAAGACATGGGCCTGGCCGCCGTCGGGGCGCAGCAGGGTGGCGAGCATCCGCACGGTGGTGGTCTTGCCGGCGCCGTTCGGCCCGAGGACGCCGTACACGGTGCCGGCGGGAACGGCGAGATCGACTCCGTCGACGGCCCGTGTCTCACCGAAGGTCTTGACCAGGCCCGCGGTCTCGATCGCCAGGCCGGACGTCTGCGTGCTCATGCTTCGGGTCCTTCCGCGTGCTCGGGCTACGCATGGGGAGACCTTCACCGTCGCGCAAACTCATCGGTTCCGCACACGGATTCCCGCCGGCGCGAGCGGTCCCCCGGGTCCCCGGGGGTACCGTCCCCTCATGTACGCGATCACGATTCCCGAACCCGGTGGGCCCGAGGCGCTGGTGTGGGACGAGGTCCCCGACCCGGTGGCCGGTGAGGGCGAGGTCCTGGTCGAGGTGGTGGCCGGTGCCGTCAACCGGGCCGACCTGCTCCAGCGGCAGGGCTTCTACGACCCCCCGCCCGGCACGTCCCCCTACCCCGGTCTCGAGTGCTCCGGACGGATCGCCGACGTAGGTCCCGGGGTGAGCGGATGGGCGGTGGGCGACGAGGTCTGCGCGCTGCTCTCCGGCGGCGGCTACGCCGAGAAGGTCGCCGTTCCGGCCGGGCAGCTGCTGCCCGTTCCCGAAGGGCTCACCGTCGACCGGGCGGCGGCGCTGCCGGAAGTCGTCTGCACGGTCTGGTCGAACGTCTTCATGATCGCCCACCTCCGTCCCGGCGAGACCCTGCTCGTGCACGGCGGCTCCAGCGGCATCGGCACCATGGCGATCCAGCTCGCCAAGGCCGTCGGTGCGAGGGTCGCCGTCACGGCGGGCACCGAGGAGAAGCTGCGGCGCTGCGCCGAACTGGGCGCGGACATCCTGATCAACTACCGCGAGCAGGACTTCGTCGCCGAGCTGAAGCAGGCCACCGACGGCGTCGGCGCGGACGTCATCCTCGACAACATGGGCGCCAAGTACCTCGACCGCAACGTCCGGGCCCTCGCCGTCAACGGCCGGCTCGCGATCATCGGCATGCAGGGCGGTGTCAAGGGCGAGCTGAACATCGGCGCCCTGCTCGGCAAGCGCGCCGCCATCAGCGCGACCACGCTGCGCGCGCGGCCGGCGGAGGAGAAGGCCGCGATCGTGGCGGCGGTACGCGAACACGTCTGGCCGCTCGTCGCCGGCGGCCACGTCCGCCCCGTCGTCGACCGTGAGATCCCCATGCCGGACGCGGCCAGTGCCCACCGGGTGGTGGAGGACAGCGGCCACATCGGCAAGGTGCTGCTGGTGACGCCGAGCTGAGGCGGGGCGCCCGCCGTACCCGAAGGCCGCGGTGCCGCCCTCCCGCGGTGCCCCCGGCCCCGTGGCCGGTGGTGCGGGCGCGCCGGGCGGGCACCGAGGCCGGGCGCTCTTCACGCCGCCCTGACGCGGCTGCGGGGCGCACGGCCCCACCGCCCGCCCGCCGGGCTCAGGACACGCCGCCGCCCTGGCGCATGCGGAGGGCGACGAAGGCGAGGCCCAGGCCGAGGCCGATGAGCATCAGACCGCTGCCGAGCGGCAGGACCCGCAGGACGGGCTCGACGGCGGGCCGGCTGCCCGAGACGGCGTTCGGCGCGGCCGGCCGCGAGGAGGCGGCGGGCACCGGGGCCGCCTCCTGCGACGCCGCCGTGCCCGGGACGGTGCCGGCCCCGTCCCCCGGCCGCGGCGCGCCGGTCCGGTCGTCCGGCCGCTCGGTCACGTCGCCGGCCCCCACGACCCCGTCGCCCGCCTCGCCCCGTCCCTCCCGCTCACGTGCCCCGGTGTCCCGTCGCTCCTCCCGCCGCTGATCCCGCCGCTCCTCCCTCGGTGCCTCACGCCGCCCGGGCCGTTCCCGGCCCTCGCCCGGCCGGCTCCCGGCCCGGGACGGCTCCTCGGAGGGCGACGCGGTGGGCAACGCGGTGGGCGACGACGTGGGCGACGACGTGGGGGAGGACGAGGAGGAGGGCGAGCGGGACGCGAACCGGGCCACCGGGCCGGGACCGTGTCCGGACGCGACCCGTCGCGCCGGCCGGGGCCCGCCCCCGTCACCTGCCGACGACCGGTCCTCGCCGGGCGCCGACCGCGCCGGACCGGCGCTCCCCGCGGCACCCGCACCGCCTGTGCCCGCCCCGTTTCCGGCGCCGCCCGCACCACTCCCCACACCCCCCGTGCTCCGCGCCGGGCCCGCCCCCGGTACCCCCTCCACCTCGTACGCCACCGCCGTACCGACGGGCGGCGCCCCGGGTCCGTACGGCATCACCGCCGCCCCCGCTCCCAGAACAACCGTCGCCCCCACTACACGCAGCCATGGAGTCACGACCGTGACCTCCCGCGCCGACCGGTGCTTTCTCACACCGCCGGCAAGATGGGCCGGATGGACGCCCAACAGCCTCGCATTCCCATATACACGCGGCATTCCGGATACACCCGTCAGGTCTACCCCCGGAGCCGATGCGCTCCCGCACCCCTCTCCGGCCACTTACGGGGGCACCACCGAAGCCGGTCACGGGCGTGCGCGACAATGGCGGCATGGAGATGCCGAGGAACGAACGGTCGCCGGAGAATCCGCAGATCCTGGTCGTCGGCCAGGACGGCATGGCGCTCAGCGGCGGCGCCGGGGACGAGGACTCGCGCGAGACCTCGGTGACCGAGCAGGTCCAGCAGCCGGCGAAGGTCATGCGGATCGGCAGCATGATCAAGCAGTTGCTGGAGGAGGTGCGGGCGGCCCCCCTCGACGAGGCCAGCCGGGCCCGGCTCAAGGAGATCCACGCCAGTTCGGTGAAGGAGCTGGAGGACGGCCTGGCTCCGGAGCTGGTCGAGGAGCTGGAGCGGCTCTCCCTGCCCTTCACGGACGAGGTCACCCCGAGCGACGCCGAACTGCGGATCGCCCAGGCCCAGCTGGTGGGCTGGCTGGAGGGCCTCTTCCACGGCATCCAGACCACGCTCTTCGCCCAGCAGATGGCCGCCCGCGCCCAGCTGGAACAGATGCGCCGCGCCCTTCCCCCGGGCGTCGGCGACGGCCAGGAGGAACCCCACATCGGCGGTCGCTCGGGCGGCCCGTACCTGTAGCACGCGTCCCACCGTCCCCCGTCCCCCGACCCACCGTCCCGCCGAACAGCGCGAAGGGGCCCGGCAGCACCTGCCGGGCCCCTTCGCCGTCCCGCCGCGTGCGGGCGGGGGTCAGGACGGAGGGTTGCCCGTCGAGACCTTGAAGGTGATCACCGGCATGTCCTGGGGGTCGACGTCCGTGCCGGCCGGCGGGAACTGCTCCCGGACGGACCCCTCGCCGTAGGTGTTCTCGTCCACCTTGACGATCTTGAAGTCGCCCCAGCCGGCGGCCTGGAGGCATTCCTTCACGGACGAGATGTGCTTGAACTTGAAGTTGGGAAGCCGGATCTTGTCGGGGTCGTTGTACGACTCCTGCGGCTCCTCGCACTCTTCCTTGTCGATCGTCTTCGTCGTGTCCGGTCCGCGGTAGCCCGCCGCCTGGCCGGCCGACGCCGACGCCGAGGCGCCGCTGCCTCCGCCGCCCTGCGGGTCCTTCTCGCCACCGTTCATCATCAGGGCCGTGACCAGGCCGCCGACGGCGACCAGGGACACCACGACCGAGCCGATGATCACCGACTTGTTCCGGCCGCCGCCCGACCCGCCCGAAGCCGGGGCCTGGGGCGTGAGGTTGTACGGCGGCGGCGTCGACGAACCCTGCTGCGGCGCGTACGCCGCCGGGCCGGGCGTCGGATAGCCGCCCTGCTGCGGATAGCCGTACGCCGGGGACGGCGTGGACGGCGCCGGTGTGCCGTACGGGTTCTGGTGCGGTGACGGCGTCGGCTGGTACGGCGTCTGCACGTTGCCCGTCGGGGCCGGGTTCGCCTGGTCGACCGGCGGGAACACCGCGGAGCCGACGCCCGCGCCGCTCTGTGCCCGCGCGCCCGGGACGATGCTCGGCGGGGCCGCGTGGAAGGACTGCGCCACCCGCAGGCACTCCCCGCGCATGGCCTCCGCGCTGGGGAAACGCTCGTTGGGGTTCTTCTTCAGCGCGCGGGTGATCAGCGCGTCCACGGCCGGCGGCAGCGAGCGGTTGATCGAGGACGCGGTCGGCGGCTCCTCCTGCACATGCGCGTACGCGATGGCCAGGGGCGAATCCGCGTCGAACGGCAGCCGCCCGGTGACCAGCTGGAACAGCATGATGCCGACCGAGTACAGGTCGGAGCGCGCGTCGACGCCGCGGCCGAGCGCCTGCTCCGGCGAGAGGTACTGCGGGGTGCCGACGACCATGCCGGTCTGTGTCATCGACGTCACACCGGACTGCATGGCGCGGGCGATGCCGAAGTCCATCACCTTGACCACGCCGCGCTTGGTCATCATCACGTTGCCCGGCTTGATGTCCCGGTGGACCAGCCCCATCTCGTGGCTGATCTCCAGGGCCGCCAGCACGTCCGCGGTGATCTTCAGCGCCTTGTCGGCGGGCATCGCGCCCTGCTGCCGCACGTCCTCGTCGAGCACCGACCCCAGCGGACGGCCCTCGACGTACTCCATGACGATGTACGGCATCGTCATGCCGTCCACATCGTCCTCACCGGTGTCGAAGACCGAGACGATGTTGGTGTGCGTGAGCTTCGCCACGGACTGGGCCTCGCGCCGGAAACGCTCGCGGAACGCCTGCTCCCGGCCGAGTTCCGTGTGCAGTGTCTTGATGGCGACCTGGCGGTCGAGCACGCTGTCGTAGGCGAGGTGCACCGACGCCATGCCGCCCTGGCCGAGCAGGTCCCGCAGTTGGTAACGGCCACCGGCGAGCGCCCGCCCCGCGTACTGGCCCTGTGCGCCGTCCTGGCTCATGTTCCGCGTCCCCCGTAGCCTCTCCGGCGCCGCCGTCGGTGACTGCTTCGTCGTAGATCCAATGTGCTATTCCCGGCCAAGTCTGCCCGAGGGCACCGACACGTCAAGCGCGGTGCCCGATCCGTGACCGTACGCGAAGGAAGCGTCGCGGAAGCGTTACAGCGGTCGTGCGGCCGGTACACGGAATTTGCACGACGGCACGGAGTGGGGGTTTCATGGCCGGTCCGTCTTGTGCCGGCCCCGGCCTCCCGTCTCGGACCGGAGGTCCCCGTGGAGGCTGTAGCGTGGCCGACGGAGACCGTAACAACACCGCGCGCACCGCGGGCAGAAACGACGGCGAGGACTGATGGCACAGCAGCAGCGCGCTCAGGGCCCGTCCGACCCCGAGGCGACTGGCGGCGGCATCTCGGACGCGCCGGACAACTGGGGCAACGGCGGGCTTGTCGGCGACGGCCGGTACCGGCTGACCCACAGACTCGGCCGGGGCGGCATGGCCGAGGTGTTCGCCGCCGAGGACGTACGCCTCGGGCGCACCGTCGCCGTGAAGCTGCTCCGCTCCGACCTCGCCGAGGACCCCGTGTCCAAGGCGCGCTTCACGCGCGAGGCGCAGTCGGTGGCCGGTCTCAACCACCACGCGATCGTCGCCGTGTACGACTCCGGCGAGGACGTGGTCGGCGGCCAGTCCGTGCCGTACATCGTGATGGAGCTGGTCGAGGGCCGCACCATCCGTGACCTGCTGCTGAACGCCGAGGCGCCCGGTCCCGAGCAGGCACTGATCATCGTCTCCGGTGTCCTGGAGGCGCTCGCCTACTCGCACCAGCACGGCATCGTGCACCGCGACATCAAGCCGGCCAACGTCATCATCACCCACAACGGCGCGGTGAAGGTGATGGACTTCGGCATCGCCCGCGCGCTGCACGGCGCGTCCACGACGATGACGCAGACCGGCATGGTCATGGGCACCCCGCAGTACCTCTCGCCGGAGCAGGCGCTCGGCAAGGCCGTCGACCACCGCTCCGACCTGTACGCCACCGGCTGCCTGATGTACGAGCTGCTGGCGCTGCGGCCCCCCTTCACCGGTGAGACGCCGCTGTCGGTGGTCTACCAGCACGTCCAGGACATCCCCACGCCTCCGTCGGAGGCCTCGGACGCCTGTCCGCCGGAGCTGGACGGGCTGGTCATGCGCTCCCTCGCCAAGGAGCCCGACGACCGCTTCCAGACGGCCGAGGAGATGCGCGGGCTGATCCAGTACGCGCTGCAGATGCTCTACGAGCAGGGCGGTCACACCGGCACCTGGAACACCGGTCCGGTGCACCTGCACGAGGGCCGGAACACCGCCGGGGCGGGCTTCGCGGGCACGACCGCGATGGCGCACCCGGACGCCTCCAGCACGGCGGCCATCCCGCAGCCGATCCTGCCCACCGGGTACGGCGGCGGGGACGACGGCGGCTTCGAGGGCCACGGCAACCAGGGCAGCGGACGCGGCAAGCTGTGGGTCCTCGCCGTCCTCGCGGTGATCGCCGTCGCGGCGGGCGTCGCCCTGGCGCTCAACGGCGACGGCAAGGGCGAGGGCGGGGGCGGGGACAGGTCCACCACGTCCCCGTCGGTCTCGCAGAGCGCCGAGGACAAGAAGTCCAGCAAGACCCCGAGTGACGAAGCGACCGAGGAGACGGCCGACCCCGGTACGGACCCGGGCGCGGGCACGGGCGGCAACGGTGACTGGGTCCCGTCGTACGAGCCCACCGAGACGCCGTCGCAGCCGGAGACGGAGGAGCCGAGCGACCCGCCGCCGGCCACGCAGCCGACCGAGACGGGCGGCACGGACACCGGCGGCACCGACACCGGCGGCACGGACGCGGGCGGCACGGATGCCGGTGGCACGGACGCGGGCGGCACGGATGCCGGTGGCACGGACGCGGGCGGCACCGACGCCGGCGGGACGGACACCGGCGGCGCGGCCGGCGAGCCCGGAACCACCGTGGGCAGCGTGGGCGGCTGACCGCCCCCTCCCGCAGTACGGCCCCCCGGACGGGGGGCCGACGTGTTTGTGGGCCACGCCGGAAAATCGGCCCTTCCCGTGCCCGGGGTGGCCGGGATAACGTGCCGTTGCTCCGGCCTCCTGCGAGGCTGTGACCAGCGCAGCTTCCGCACCTTCCGCGATTTACTTGGAAATCCAAGCAAAATCGCAGGTCAGATGGGGTTTCACAGAAATGTGGAGCACTGGGTACCGTGCCTATTGCAGGGCGCTCGCCGGGGCAGCTGTCACGCCTGTTCCCGGCCGAGCGGTACCCACCCCGTACCCGGTGGTCGAGAACGGTGAGCCGCTCCCCCCACGCTCTGAACAGCAGGGGGGACCCCAGGCCCATCGGCAACCCCGGGGGGCCGGACCGACGGAGGAGCACACGTGACCGTGGAGAGCACTGCCGCGCGCACACCGCGACGCAGCGCCGGAACGAAGGCCGGCACCACCGGCACCAAGCGCACCAGCAGCACCGCCAAGAAGACCACAGGCGCCGGGAAGAAGGCCGGGAGCACCGAGCCCGCCCTCGTGCAGCTGCTGACGCCCGAGGGCAAGCGCGTCAGCAACGCCGAGTTCGACCCGTATGTCGCCGGTGTCACCGCGGAGGAGCTGCGCGGCCTGTACCGCGACATGGTGCTCACCCGCCGCTTCGACGCCGAGGCCACCGCGCTCCAGCGTCAGGGCGAGCTGGGTCTGTGGGCCTCGCTGCTCGGCCAGGAGGCGGCGCAGATCGGCTCCGGCCGGGCGCTGCGCGACGACGACTACGTCTTCCCCACCTACCGTGAGCACGGCGTGGCCTGGTGCCGCGGGGTGGACCCGACGAACCTGCTCGGCATGTTCCGCGGCGTCAACAACGGCGGCTGGGACCCGAACGGGAACAACTTCCACCTGTACACGATCGTCATCGGCTCGCAGGCGCTGCACGCCACGGGCTACGCGATGGGCATCACCAAGGACGGCGCGGACAGCGCGGTCATCGCCTACTTCGGCGACGGTGCCTCCAGCCAGGGCGACGTGGCCGAGGCCTTCACCTTCTCCGCGGTCTACAACGCCCCGGTGGTGTTCTTCTGCCAG
This sequence comes from Streptomyces sp. NPDC016640, assembly GCF_043076215.1. Classification (NCBI taxonomy): domain Bacteria; kingdom Bacillati; phylum Actinomycetota; class Actinomycetes; order Kitasatosporales; family Streptomycetaceae; genus Streptomyces; species Streptomyces sp. NPDC016640. The sequence goes on along the minus strand of NZ_JBIBRG010000006.1, from coordinate 148,377 downwards.
AACAACCAGTGGGCGATCTCCGAGCCGACCGAGAAGCAGTCCCGCGTGCCGCTGTACCAGCGCGCGCAGGGCTTCGGCTTCCCCGGCGTCCGGGTGGACGGCAACGACGTGCTGGCGAACCTGGCCGTCACCAAGTGGGCCCTGGAGCGGGCCCGCGCCGGTGAGGGCCCGACGCTGGTCGAGGCGTTCACCTACCGCATGGGCGCGCACACCACCTCCGACGACCCGACCCGGTACCGGGGTGACGAGGAGCGGCTGGCCTGGGAGGCCAAGGACCCGATCCTGCGTCTACGCCGCTATCTCGAGGCCTCAAACCACGCGGACGAGGGATTCTTCGCGGAACTGGAGACCGAGAGCGAGGCGTTGGGCAAACGAGTGCGCGAAGCGGTCCGCGCCATGCCTGACCCGGACCACTTCGCCATCTTCGAGAACGTGTACGCGGACGGACACGCGCTCGTGGACGAGGAGCGGGCGCAGTTCGCCGCCTACCAGGCGTCGTTCGCGGACGCAGACGGGGGTAAGTGAGATGGCAGAGAAGATGGCCCTGGCCAAGGCGATCAACGAGTCGCTGCGGCGCGCCCTGGACACGGACCCCAAGGTCCTCGTCATGGGTGAGGACGTGGGCAAGCTCGGCGGCGTGTTCCGGGTGACGGACGGGCTGCAGAAGGACTTCGGCGAGAGCCGCGTCATCGACACCCCGCTCGCCGAGTCGGGCATCGTCGGCACGGCGATCGGCCTGGCCCTGCGCGGCTACCGCCCGGTGGTGGAGATCCAGTTCGACGGCTTCGTCTTCCCGGCGTACGACCAGATCGTCACGCAGCTCGCGAAGATGCACGCCCGCTCGCTGGGCAAGGTCAAGCTGCCCGTGGTCGTGCGCATCCCCTACGGCGGCGGCATCGGCGCGGTGGAGCACCACTCGGAGTCCCCGGAGTCGCTCTTCGCGCACGTCGCCGGCCTGAAGATCGTCAGCCCCTCCAACGCGGCGGACGCGTACTGGATGATGCAGCAGGCCATCCAGAGCGACGACCCGGTGATCTTCTTCGAGCCCAAGCGGCGCTACTGGGACAAGGGCGAGGTCGACACCGAGGCGATCCCGGGCCCGCTGCACACCGCGCGCGTGGTGCGCGAGGGCGCGGACCTGACGCTCGTCGCCTACGGCCCGATGGTGAAGCTCTGCCAGGAGGTCGCCGACGCGGCGGCCGAGGAGGGCCGCTCCCTGGAGGTGCTCGACCTGCGCTCGGTCTCCCCGATCGACTTCGACGCGATCCAGGCGTCCGTGGAGAGGACGCGCCGCCTGGTCGTCGTCCACGAGGCGCCGGTGTTCTTCGGTTCCGGCGCGGAGATCGCCGCGCGGATCACGGAGCGCTGCTTCTACCACCTGGAGGCGCCGGTGCTGCGGGTGGGCGGCTACCACGCCCCGTACCCGCCGGCCCGACTGGAGGAGTCCTACCTCCCCGACCTGGACCGGGTGCTCGATGCCGTCGACCGCTCGCTGGCGTACTGAGGAGAGGGTCGTGACGACGATGACGGACGCGTCCGTACGCGAGTTCAAGATGCCGGACGTGGGGGAGGGCCTCACCGAGGCCGAGATCCTCAAGTGGTACGTCCAGCCCGGCGACACGGTCACCGACGGCCAGGTGGTCTGCGAGGTCGAGACGGCGAAGGCGGCCGTCGAACTGCCCATCCCCTACGACGGCGTGGTCCGCGCGCTGCACTTCCCCGAGGGCACCACGGTCGACGTGGGCACGTCCATCATCGCGGTGGACGTCTCGGGCGGCGCGGCGCCGGAGGCACCCGTACCGGCCGTCGCGCCGGAGCCCGCGGCGGAGCAGCCCGCGGCCGAGGAGCCGACCGCCCACGGCGCGGGCCGCCAGCCCGTCCTGGTCGGCTACGGCGTGGCGACGTCATCCACGCGCCGCCGCCCGCGCAAGCAGGCGGCCCCGGACACCGCGGCCCGGCAGGCGGCGGCGGCCGTTCACGCGGAACTGAACGGCCACACCGCCGTTCCCGCCCAGGCCTCCGCCCCGGCCCCCGTCGCCGGGGCGGCGCGCCCGCTGGCCAAGCCCCCGGTGCGCAAGCTGGCGAAGGACCTGGGTGTCGACCTGACCACGGTCACCCCGACCGGCCCGGACGGCGTCATCACCCGCGAGGACGTCCACGCGGCGGTGGCGGCCCCGCAGGAGCCGGCCGCCCCGGCGGCCGCACCCGCTCCGGCGGCCGCTCCGGTGTCGTACGACACCACCCGGGAGACCCGTATCCCGGTCAAGGGGGTCCGCAAGGCCACGGCGGCGGCGATGGTCGGCTCGGCGTTCACCGCGCCGCACGTCACCGAGTTCGTGACGGTGGACGTGACCCGCACGATGAGGCTGGTCGAGGAGCTCAAGCAGGACAAGGAGTTCGCGGGCCTGCGCGTGAACCCCCTGCTGCTGATCGCCAAGGCCCTGCTGGTCGCGATCAGACGGAACCCCGACATCAACGCCTCCTGGGACGAGACGGCCCAGGAGATCGTGGTCAAGCACTACGTCAACCTGGGCATCGCGGCGGCCACCCCGCGCGGCCTGATCGTCCCGAACATCAAGGACGCCCACGCCAAGACGCTGCCGCAGCTCGCCGAGTCCCTGGGCGAGCTGGTGTCGACGGCCCGGGAGGGCAGGACCTCCCCGGCGGCGATGCAGGGCGGCACGGTGACGATCACCAACGTCGGCGTCTTCGGTGTCGACACGGGCACGCCGATCCTCAACCCCGGTGAGTCCGCGATCCTCGCGGTCGGTGCGATCAAGCTCCAGCCGTGGGTGCACAAGGGCAAGGTCAAGCCCCGGCAGGTCACCACGCTCGCCCTGTCCTTCGACCACCGCCTGGTCGACGGCGAACTGGGCTCCAAGGTCCTGGCGGACGTGGCCGCCGTCCTGGAACAGCCGAAGCGGTTGATCACCTGGGCGTGAGGGCCGCGAACCGAGTAGGTTCTTCACAGGAGGGGCGCCGCAAGCTGGAGTTGCGACGCCCCTCCTGCCGACCGGGCCGCCGTGCCGGGCCGCCGTGCCGGGCCGCCGTGCCGGGCTCAGACCTGGTGGAGCACGTACACCGGAGCCCCGTCCTCGCTCCCGCCCCGGGAGTGGATGCAGGCGTGCTTGCGCAGCAGCCGGAGGCATTCGTTGACGCGGCGCACGGAAAGCCCCGTACGGGCGGCGACCGACTCCAGCGGCTCGCGCAGCTCACCCTTCTCGACGAGCACCGGGGCGATGGCCACGGCCACCGCCCACACGTCCTGCGTGACGGACAGCCGTTGCCGCCAGTCGGCCAGCACGGACTCCGTGGTGGGCGGTGCCGTGACGTGGCCACGGGGCGTCCGGCGCTCGAGGACGAGGGCGTCGAACCGGTCCACGATGCGTTCCACCGCCCGCACCATGGCCTGTTGCACGGCGAGGGTGGCCTGCCGGGTCGCCAGCATCTCCCGCTGCAGGGCCACCGTCTCCTTCTGCAACGCGATCGATTCACGCTGCCCGCCGGCCAGCTCCTCATCCAGTCGAAGGTTGTGCGCCTCCAGCCGGACGATGGCCTCGGCGACCTGTTCCGGCATGGCGTAGGCGATGGGGGCACCCGGTTCGGGAGATTGCACCTCGGCCTCCGCCAGGGTGTAGTGACCCTCCCGTTGCACGGTTTCGATCACCTCGGCCACCCACTGCTTGAAGGGCGCGCAGGCCGGTTTCGTGCAGGCGTTGACAAGCAGGATCAGACCTTGGAGGTCGATGAGTTGCAGGTCTCGTCGCCAGCTCCTACCTGCGGGAATGCTGAGACAGTGACTTCCAGTCACTGTCTCGAGATTGTCTCGATGGTCTTCCGGGACATGGTCGAGGAGCGCCTTTCGGGGCGTGGTGTAGCCCAACCGCTTGCAGACGTCCACCGCTGGGAACCAGTGGTTTCCGTCCGGCGTGGTCAGCCTCCGGACCCGTTCTCCGGTCGCCGCGTACACGAAGTCGCTGACGTCGATCGCCTCGTGCCGCTCGGCACGGTCCGGTCGCCTGCTCGGCTCGTTCATATGAACCACCTCCGCCGGGAACGTAAAGCGGGGCGGAGGGCATATGCCAGCCGGTTCGGGGATGTTCACGACTGCGAGCGAAGATGATGGAAACCGCTGTACCGGCTGACGGGAGCCGGTATGGCGGACGGCGGCGCCGGACACGGAAGAGGGGCCCGCGGGTGACTGTGGGCCCCTCTCGTGTTCCGCGCGCTGTCAGATCTTGCCGAAGCCGTAGCTCAGGAGCCTCTTCGCGTCCGTCTCGCGCTGGGTGGCGGAGGTCGACGCGAGAACCGTGCCGATGACCGTCTTGCCGTTCCGCGTCGCGGCGAAGACCAGGCAGTACTTGGCCTCCGGGCCCGAGCCGGTCTTCACGCCGATCGTGCCGCTGTAACTGCTGAGCAGCGTGTTGGTGTTGTTCCACGGCGCCATCGTGCGGGTGCCGCCCGTCTTGGTGACGGTCTTCGCGGTGTACTTCTTCGTCTTCACGATCGAGCGGAACGTGGAGCTCTTCATCGCACTGCTGGCGATCTTCGTCAGGTCGCGCGGCGTGGAGTAGTTCTTGCCGTTGCCGATGCCGTCGAAGGAGTCGAAGCTGGTGTTCGCCAGGCCCAGCTTCTTCGCCTCCGAGTTCATCTTGCCGATGAACGACTTCACGCGGGCCGAACGCGTCGAGCCCGTGCCGAACTTGTCCGCGAGCGCGTACGCCGCGTCGCAGCCGGACGGCAGCATCAGCCCGTAGAGCAGCTGGCGCACGGTGACCTTGTCGCCGACGATCAGGCGCGCCGACGAGGCGTTGTGCTTCACGATGTAGTCGCTGTACGCCATCTGGATCGTGACCTTGGCGTCCAGGTTCAGGTTCTTCTGCGCGAGCACGACCTTCGCGGTCATGATCTTCGTCGTCGAGCCGGTCGAGAGAGGCGTGTCCGCCTTCTTCGTGTACAGCGACTTGCCGTTCCCGTTGTTCATCACGTAGCCGCCCTTGGCGACGATCGTGGGCGCGGAAGCGGCCTGCGCGGGCGCAGCGTAGAGGGCTCCGGACGCGAGTACGGCGCCGGTGGTCACGGCGACGCCGACGGCTCTGCGGAGACGGATGGCCTGAATGCCGTTCATCAAGTGAGATACCCCGATTGAGTTGAATGCCCCAATGGTGCGGTGGTGTTGGACTGCGACCGCATGGGGGCCGCACCTGTCCGACCCGTGACGCGCGCGGATGGTTGTACGCGGATCGGGATCGTTTCCCGCTTCCCCTGGTCCGCATCGTGGACGGAGGCTTCCATGCGTACGTGTTGTATCTATCCTGTCGGTATGAGCCTGGCCGCCGTGAGGCAACCCCCCGCCGCCGACCGCGTCTACAGCCATGTCAAGCAGGGCGTCCTGGACCGCCGCTACGAGGGCGGGACGCTGCTCACCGAGGGGGAGCTGGCCGAGGCCGTCGGGGTGTCGCGCACTCCCGTGCGGGAGGCGCTGCTGCGGCTACAGGCGGAGGGGCTGATCAAGCTCTACCCGAAGAAGGGCGCCCTCGTCCTGCCGGTCTCCGCGCAGGAGATCGCCGACGTCGTGGAGACGCGGCTGCTGGTCGAGGAGCACGCGGTCCGCAAGGCCGTGCCCGCGCCGCCCGGCCTCATCGAGCGCCTGGAGCGGCTGCTCGCCCGGCAGCGGGAGCAGGCCGCCGCCGGCGACTTCGCCGCGGCCGCCGTCACCGACCGGTGCTTCCACGCCGAGATCGTCCGCAGCGGCGGCAACGAGATCCTCTCCCGCCTCTACGACCAGCTCCGCGACCGCCAGCTGCGCATGGGTGTCGCCGTGATGCACTCCCACCCCGACCGCACCGCCAAGACCCTCGCCGAGCACGGGGAGATCCTGGAGGCGATGCGCTCCGGCGATCCGGAGGCGGCCGTCGCCGTCGTCCACCGGCACGTCGGCTGGTTCTCCCACCTGGCCCGGGGCGAGGTGCGGTGAGCGCAGCGCGTACGGTCCCCGGCACCCTGCCCGGGGACCCACCCGGTGGACGGCGCGCCCTCCTCGTGTGGGGCGTCGGCGTCTCGGTCTACTTCGTCGCCGTCATCTTCCGCACCTCGCTGGGCGTGGCCGGCCTCGACGCCGTCGACCGCTTCGGGGTGGGCGCCTCCGCCCTGTCCACCTTCTCCATCCTCCAGCTGCTGGTCTACGCGGGCATGCAGATACCCGTCGGGCTGCTGGTCGACCGGCTCGGCACCAAGAAGGTGCTGGGCATCGGCGCCGTGCTGTTCACGGCGGGACAGCTGGGGTTCGCGTTCTCCCCGTCGTACGGCACGGCGCTCGCCTCGCGCGCGCTGCTCGGCTGCGGGGACGCGCTGACGTTCATCAGCGTGCTGCGGCTGGGCACCCGCTGGTTCCCGGCCCGGCGCGGGCCCCTGATCGCGCAGATGGCGGGGCTGGTCGGGATGGCGGGCAACCTCGTCTCCACGCTGGTCCTGGCCCGGCTGCTGCACGGCATCGGCTGGACGGCGGCGTTCGCGGGCAGCGCGTTCGCCGGCGCCGTGGTGTTCGTGCTGCTGGTGCTGTTCCTGAAGGACCACCCCGAGGAGCACGAACCGGAGCCCGTCCCGCACCGGGGGGCCGCGTACGTCCGCCGGCAGATCGCCGCCTCCTGGCGGGAGCCGGGCACCAGGCTCGGGCTGTGGGTGCACTTCACCACCCAGTTCCCGGCGATGGTGTTCCTGCTGCTGTGGGGCATGCCGTTCCTGGTCGAGGCGCAGGGGCTGTCCCGGGCGGTCGCCGGTGAGCTGCTCACCCTCGTCGTGCTGTCCAACATGGCCGTCGGACTCGTCTACGGCCAGATCATCGCCCGGCACCACGGGGCGCGGCTGCCGCTGGCGCTCGGGACGGTGGGCGCGACGGCGCTGCTGTGGGCCGCGACCCTGGCCTACCCGGCCGATACGGCGCCGATGTGGCTGCTGGTGGTGCTGTGCGCGGTGCTGGGGGCCTGCGGGCCTGCGTCGATGATCGGGTTCGACTTCGCCCGGCCGGCGAATCCGCCGGAGCGGCAGGGGACGGCGTCCGGAATCACGAACATGGGGGGCTTCGTGGCCTCCATGACGACGCTGTTCGCGATCGGTGTGCTGCTGGACGCGACCGGGGACGACTACCGCGTCGCCTTCTCGGCGGTGTTCGTGCTCCAGGCGCTGGGTGCCGCGCAGATCCTGCGGTTGCGGAGGCGGGCGGCGCGCAGGGAGCGGGAACGGCTGGTCGCGAGCCGGGTGTCTTCGGTGCACGTGCCCGTGTAGTGGCCCGGGCCCGGGGCCGGCGTCGGGTGGGGCGGGGCCCGGCGCTCACGGGGTGCCTCGTGCCTCCCCCGAGCGCTCCGCGCTCCCGCGGGGACCCCGGCGCCCGCCCTCCCCCGAGTCCCTGGCCGAGCGGCGGATCCCCGACGCCCTCGGGGCCGCCTCCCAAGCCCGCGGCACGGGGGAGGCACGGCTGCCCGCGGCTAGGGAGTCACCGCGAAGTGCCGCAGGATGGCCGCCGTCAGGTCCGGGTCACCCTCCGTCTTCACGCGGTCCGCCACCGCCTCCGGTGTCACCCGGCCGCAGGCCAGGCGGACGTAGGTCTCCCAGTCCAGGGCGAGGGTGGCGGCGGGGCCGAGCGCCGGTGCCGTCTCCAGCGTGCCGCGGCCCTGGATGTCGACGCGGATCGTGCGCAGGAACTCCACCGGACCGTGCACGTCGATGACCACGGCCGAGCTGCGCGGGGCCTGCGCGAGCTCGGCCACCACCCGCGGCAGCTCGGCGAGCAGCACGTCACGGGCGACGTGCGCGCCGGGGGAGTCGAGGTTGCCGGGGTGGCCGAGGGCGGTGCGCAGATCCTGCTCGTGCGCCCACACGTCGAACGCGTGCCGGCGCATGGACTCCTCCAGCGTGAGCTCCGTGCCGAGCGGGCCGCGCACCATGGCGTCCGGGGCGCGGTTGTCGTTCCGCAGCTGGCGGTTGCGGCGGATGATCATGAGTTCCAGCTCGGAGGTCATCTCCGGCGCCGTGTGGTGGCGGCGCACGTCGACCTGCATCTCCATGTACCGCTGGTGGTCGTTGATGACGTGGAACAGGTCGCGCGGCAGCGTGTGGATGGGGCGCGGGTCGCCGTACATCTCGGAGTCCAGGCCGATGACGTGCGAGACCACGTCACGGACCGACCACCCCGGGCACGGTGTGCGCCGGTTCCAGTCGGCCTCCGGGAGCCGCTGCACCAGCTCGGATATCGCCTCGATGGAGTGGGTCCAGGCGTCGGCGTAGGGCTGGAGGGTGGGATGCAGACTCACGGAAACGGGACCCCTCGGCGGTCGGTTCACGGGCAGGTGGTGGCGGCGGTGCCAGTGGGTGGCGGCTGCACTCGGCGGGTGTCTTGTGACTCCCCCAGGTTCTCGGCTGCGCTCGAACAGGGGGACCCCCAAGTTACGCTGCTGTGAGGCACCCCGGCAGTGCTTTCGTGTGACGATCGTAGGCCCGTACGCGCGGGCCGAATGCCAGGACGGTGGTAGTGTGCGCGCCTCTTTGGTCCAAGTAGCCGTGAACGAGGGCGAATCGGTCGCGTCCCGCCGGCGCCGGATCGCCGCTTCGGTGAGGGAACAGGCCGGTGCCGACCTCGTCGTGCTTCCGGAGCTGTGGACCACGGGTGCCTTCGCCTACGAGCGGTTCGCCGACGAGGCGGAACCGCTGGAAGGGCCGACCTGCGAGGCGATGGCCAAGGCCGCGAGCGACGCGGGCGTGTGGCTGCACGCCGGATCCATTCCCGAGCGTGACCCGGACGGGACGCTCTACAACACCTCGCTCGTCTTCTCCCCCTCCGGTGAGCCGGTCGCCGCCTACCGCAAGATCCACCGCTTCGGCTTCGACAAGGGCGAAGCCGTGCTGATGGGAGCGGGCGACACACTGGTGACAGTCCCTCTGCCGCACACCGTCCTGGGTGTGGCGACCTGCTACGACCTCCGTTTCCCCGAACTCTTCCGCGGCCTCGTCGACGCCGGCGCCGAGACCCTCGTCGTCCCGGCGGGCTGGCCGGAGCGCCGCCGGTCCCACTGGACGCTGCTGGCGCGGGCGCGGGCGGTGGAGAACCAGTCGTTCGTCCTCGCGTGTGGGACGGCAGGGACGCACGCGGGGGTTCCCCAGGCGGGCCACTCGATCGTGGTCGATCCGTGGGGCGAGGTGCTGGCCGAGGCCGGCGCGGGCGAGGAAGTGCTCACGGTGGAGTTCGACCCGGGCACGGTCGCGGGCACCCGCGAACGCTTCCCGGCCCTCAAGGACCGCGTCCTGGGCCTGGACCGCCCCCACCGCTAGCCCCCAGCGCTAGCTCCCACCGCCGGCCGTCCGGGCGGGCCCGTCCCGAAAGCCGGTCCCGGCGTCCACCCCGCCCGTCGCCGGAAGGCGGACATCACCGCGAGGAGCGTCACCCCGATGAACGTGGCGAACCACTGCCACGAGCCCCGGGCGAGCGCGAACGTCAGCACCGCGGCGAGTCCGATGCCGATGACCCCGGGAGCGGGGACGTCCTCGCGTGCCGCGCCGGACGCAGGCCTCGAGGTGACTTAGGGGCCGGTATTGGGTCACGGGCCTCTCCTGCGGGTGGAGGCCCCCGCATCCGCCGCGGGGCGCCCGCGGCCCCGGGTGCCCTGCCGTACGGGTCCGGCGCCCCGCCCGGACGGCCCGCACCCGGTCGGCCGCGCGGGCCCACCGGCCGGAGCGCGCCCGGCCGCCTCCCGGCCCCGCTAGTGGTCCTCCCGCTCCTTCTCCGCCAGGTGGATCACGCACACGGCCACCGCGATCAGCAGTGCCGGGTCCGCGTCCTCCCGTACGACGTCGATGCCGTACGTCTCCCGGACGCGCAGCAGGCGGCGGGAGATCACGGCGAGCAGCTCGCCGTCGTACTCGACGGCGAACTCCCGGTCGAGGATCCGGCCGCTGACGTCGAGCTCGGTGCTGCCGTCGGCCAGGGACACCCGGTAGTGGTGGCGCAGCAGGGACAGCCGCTTGCGCCGGATCGTCGCCAGCGGTTCCCCGTCCCGCTCGATCACCATGGTGTCGCGCAGGGCGAACATCTTCTGGCGGATGTCGACGAGGACACGGCCCTCGGTGTCCTTCAGCTCGAAGGTGTCGCGCAGCCGCATGGCCTTGCCGTCGACGAGGAAGACCTTGTTGCCGTGGTCGTCCTCGATCCAGTAGTCGTCCCCGATCCCGAGGATCCGGTCGTACACGAGGAATCTCATGACCTGAGCGCTTCCCCGGCAGCCGTTCCCCGATGCCCCGGGTAAGCCGCCCGGGGCATCGGGAATGACGGGATCCTGGATTGTGCTCCCGGTGGGCTCCCGGGACGTCGGCGGGCATCCGTCCCCGGCTGCCCCGGACGGCATTCGCCTGTCCGGAGCAGTCCTGAGCCGGGGAGACGCTGTCACAGCGGGGAGCGTGCTGTCACACGCCGTATCCGTCGCCGTAGCCGTCGCGGGTGTGGTGGGTCCGGGTGGGGTCGTCCACGACCGGTGCGGCGGGGGGTACGACGACCCGCCGGCGCCGGGCGATGCTGCTGAAGGTCGCGACGCCGATCAGACCGACGATCATGAAGATGACGCCGACGAGGTCAAGGTTGACACCCTGCATGTCCCAGTCGGTCGCGAACGTGAGGATTGCTCCCACGGCGATGAGGATGATGCATCCGCCGAGGCCCATGGTGTCGCCTCCCTGTCCGGTGGTTCCGGTGGACTCCGGGTACCCGGGCGGACGGTTCCCATGCGCGGTCCGGGAGTTGACACGCCGACAGACCGGTGCCGGAACCCGCGGGGCGGAGCGCCTCGCGGCGTCCGCCCGTGCCCGCCTCAGCTCGCTGCGGACGACTGCTCCGCCTGTCCCCCGAGGAACGCCACGAGGGCGTTGGCCAGCAGGAACGGGTCCTGTGCGCCGCAGAGTTCGCGTGCGCTGTGCATCGACAGGATGGCCACGCCGATGTCGACGGTCCGGATGCCGTGCCGGGCCGCGGTGATCGGGCCGATGGTGGTGCCGCACGGCATCGCGTTGTTGGAGACGAAGGACTGGAAGGGGACGCCCGCCTTCTCGCAGGCCGCGGCGAACACCGCCCGGCCCGAACCGTCGGTGGCGTAGCGGTTGTTGACGTTGACCTTGAGAATCGGGCCGCCGTCGACGCGCGGGTGGTGGGTGGGGTCGTGCCGTTCCGCGTAGTTGGGGTGGACGGCGTGGCCGGTGTCGGAGGAGAGGCAGACGGTGCCGGCGAAGGCGCGGGCCCGGTCCTCGTACGACCCTCCGCGCGCGAACACCGAGCGTTCCAGGACGCTGCCGAGCAGCGGGCCGTCCGCCCCGGTGTCGGACTGGGAGCCGTTCTCCTCGTGGTCGAAGGCGGCGAGGACGGGGATGTACGGCAGGTCGGAGCCGCGTCCGGCCACGGCGGCGAGCGCGGCCGTACCGGCGTGCACCGAGAGCAGGTTGTCCATGCGCGGGCCGGCCACCAGATCGCGGTCGCGGCCCAGGTAGGCGGGCGGCTCGACGGAGTGCACCATCAGGTCCCAGCCGGCGACCGCGCCGGACTCCAGGCCCGCGGTCTCCTCCAGGAAGGCGATGAGGTCGCCGTCGCGCACGTCGTCGCCCAGACCCCAGACGGGCTGCGTGTGCCGCTGCTTGTCGAGCTTCAGGCCGTCGGCGTTGACCGAGCGGTCCAGGTGGATGGCGAGCTGGGGAATCCGCAGCAGGGGCCGGTCGACGTCGACCAGGCGGGTGGACCCGTCGCGCAGGGTCAGCCGGCCGGCCAGGCCCAGGTCGCGGTCGAGCCAGGAGTTGAGCAGCGGACCGCCGTAGATCTCCACGGCCAGCTGGCGCCAGCCGTGCGCTCCGCTGTCCGGGCGGGGCTTCACGCGCAGGTTGGGGGAGTCGGTGTGGGCACCGACGATCCGGAAGGGCGTGTGTGTGCCGACGCCCTCGGGGACGTACCAGGCGATGACCGCACCGCCGCGCAGCACGTACCTGCCGCCGGCGGCCCCGTCCCAGGCGTCCGTCTCCGCGACCTGCCGGAAGCCCGCCTTCTCCAGCCGCTCGGCGGCGTTCGCCACGGCGTGGTACGGCGTGGGACTGGCCGCGAGGAAGGACATGAGGTCGTCGGTGTGGCCGCGGTCGAAGCGGGGAGGTTCGCTCATGGGTTCACCTTAACGAGGGAGAGGGCCCGCTTCCCGGTGCGGGGAGCGGGCCCTCTCGGGGCTCGGACGTCCGGACGAGGAGGCCCGTGCGGCCCGGACGGGGGGTCCCTGCGGGATCCGTGCGGGCGGGCCCCCGCGGGTCCGTGCGGGTGACCTCGTGCGGTGCGGGGTGGTCCTAGAACGCCGCCTCGTCCAGTTCCATCAGGTCCGTTCCGACGCCCTCGGCGATCTTGCGGGCCAGGGTGACGCCGGGCAGGACGTTCGCCGCGAAGAACTTCGCCGCGGCGATCTTGCCGGTGTAGAAGGCCCGGTCCTTGGCGGAGGCCGTCTCCAGCTTCTCGGCGGCGATCGCGGCGCCCTTCAGGAGCAGGTAGCCGACGACCACGTCACCGGAGGCCATCAGCAGGCGGGTGGTGTTCAGACCCACCTTGTAGATGTTCTTGACGTCCTGCTCGGTGGCCGCGAGGTCGGTGAGCATCAGGCCGACGACGGCCTCCAGCTCGACGGCCGCCTTGGCCAGGTGCTCGCGGGCGCCGGCCAGCTCCTCGCCGCCGGTGCCGAGCGCGAGGAACTTCTTGATGTCCTCGGCGAGGGAGTTCAGCGCGGCGCCCTGGTTGCGGACGATCTTCCGGAAGAAGAAGTCCTGGCCCTGGATCGCGGTGGTGCCCTCGTAGAGGGTGTCGATCTTGGAGTCCCGGATGTACTGCTCGATCGGGTACTCCTGGAGGAAGCCGGAGCCGCCGAAGGTCTGGAGCGACTGGGCGAGCAGCTCGTAGGCCTTCTCGGAGCCGTAGCCCTTGACGATCGGCAGGAGCAGGTCGTTGAGGGCGTGCTCGGCGGAGGCGTCCTCGCCGTTCGCCTCCTTGACCTGGATCTCGTCCTGGATCGACGCGGTGTACATCACCAGCGCGCGCATGCCCTCCGCGTACGCCTTCTGCGTCATCAGCGAGCGGCGCACGTCCGGGTGGTGGGTGATGGTGACCTTGGGGGCCGTCTTGTCCATGAAGTCGGCCAGATCGGGGCCCTGGACGCGCTCCTTGGCGTACTCCAGGGCGTTGAGGTAGCCCGTGGAGAGGGTGGAGATCGCCTTCGTGCCGACCATCATGCGGGCGAACTCGATGATGCGGAACATCTGGCGGATGCCGTCGTGCTTGTCGCCGATCAGCCAGCCCTTGGCGGGGTGCCTGTCACCGAAGGTCATCTCGCAGGTGTTGGAGGCCTTCAGGCCCATCTTGTGCTCGACGTTCGTGGCGTAGACGCCGTTGCGCTCACCCAGCTCGCCGGTCTCGAAGTCGAAGAGGTACTTCGGGACGAGGAAGAGGGACAGGCCCTTGGTGCCGGGTCCGGCGCCCTCGGGACGGGCCAGCACGTAGTGGAGGATGTTCTCCGACATGTCGTGCTCACCGGAGGTGATGAAGCGCTTCACGCCCTCGATGTGCCAGGAGCCGTCCTCCTGCCGGACCGCCTTGGTGCGGCCGGCGCCGACGTCCGAGCCGGCGTCCGGCTCGGTGAGCACCATGGTGGAGCCCCACTGCTTCTCGACGGCGATCCGCGCGATGTGCTTCTGGACCTCGTTGCCCTCGTCGAAGAGGATGCCCGCGAAGGCCGGGCCGGAGGAGTACATCCACACGGCCGGGTTGGCGCCGAGGATCAGCTCCGCGTAGGCCCAGATCAGGGAGCGGGGCGCGGTGGTTCCGCCGATCTCCTCGGGCAGGCCCAGGCGCCAGTACTCGGAGTCCATGAAGGCCTGGTAGCTCTTCTTGAAGGACGCCGGGACCGGCGCGGTGTTGGTCTCCGGGTCGAAGACCGGCGGGTTGCGGTCGGCGTCGGTGAAGGACGCGGCCAGCTCGTTCTCCGCGAGCCGGGTCAGTTCGTCGAGGACGCTCTTCGCGGTGTCGACGTCCATCTCCTCGAAGGGGCCCGTGCCGTACAGCTTGTCGCGCCCGAGTACTTCGAAGAGGTTGAACTCGATGTCGCGGAGATTCGACTTGTAGTGCCCCATGGCGACGGCTCCGTTAGAGAGGGATCGGCGAGGCACTGGCTCCTCGCAACTGATTCACGTGATTCGCGTACCGACAGGTAGCTACGATGATGCTACCCGTCGGTAATAAGAAGCAACCCCGAACGGGACATCTGTGACCCACCCCTCCCGCGGGGTCAGTAGTCTGTGCGGCATGTACGGCTACGACCAGAGCACAGGGGCACAGCAGGGGTACGTCCCGCCGCAGCAGCAGCAGATGCCGGGCGGGTACGGACAGCAGGCGCCGCTGTATCCCGAGCCGTCCGCGCCCTCGCTCGCCGACGCCGTGCGCGCGTTCACCACGGGGCAGATGGCGGCCGAGGACTTCCAGCAGGTCTTCGCCACGTCCAAGGTGTACTGCCCGCGCGGCGACAACCCCGGATTCCTCGCCCTGCACAACACCCAGCAGCCGGTGATCCCGATGTTCACCTCGCTCAAGGAGCTGCGGCGGTACGCGGGCAAGGAGTCCAAGTACTTCGTGATCACCGGCGCCGAGGTGATCGATCTGCTGCCGACCGGCTACGGCTTCGTCCTCGACATGGAGGGCGAGCACCGGATGGTGTTCGACGCGAAGGCCGTGGAACAGATGGTCGAGTTCGCGATGCGCCGCATGTACGGCTAGGCGTGTCGATCGGATCGGCTCGGCTCGGATTGATCGGATCGGATTGATCGGATCGGGCCAGATCTGATCGGACCGGATCGGGCCGGATCGATCGAGCCGGGTCGCGGAGGAGCGGTGGCGCCTCGTCGACGCCGGTGGCCCCGCGTCCGCGGCGCGATCCGAACGGCGGGGCCCGGCCGCCTCGCCTGCCGCCGAGAGCCCGGAGGGAATTCCCTCCGGGCTCTCGGCGTTCGGGGTGGCAGGAAGTTCAACGCTCAACTAAAGTGGGCGTAACCGAGGAGGTACCGACATGCCTGCAGTGACCGTCGAGAACCCGTTGACGCTGCCCCGTGTGACCGCGTCCGCCGATGCCGTGGCACGTCCCGTGCTCACCGTCACCACCGCTCCGAGCGGTTTCGAGGGCGAGGGCTTCCCGGTGCGACGGGCGTTCGCCGGGATCAACTACCGCCATCTCGACCCGTTCATCATGATGGACCAGATGGGCGAGGTGGAGTACCAGCCCGGGGAGCCGAAGGGCACCCCCTGGCACCCGCACCGCGGCTTCGAGACCGTCACCTACATCATCGACGGCATCTTCGACCACCAGGACTCCAACGGCGGTGGCGGCACCATCACCAACGGCGACACCCAGTGGATGACGGCCGGCGCGGGCCTGCTGCACATCGAGGCGCCGCCGGAGCACCTGGTGGTGTCCGGCGGGCTGTTCCACGGACTCCAGCTGTGGGTGAACCTCCCGGCCCGGGACAAGATGATGGCCCCGCGCTACCAGGACATCCGCAGCGGCAGCGTCCAGCTGCTCACCTCCCCCGACGGTGGCGCCCTGCTGCGCGTCATCGCCGGTGAGCTGGACGGGCACGAGGGCCCGGGCATCACGCACACGCCGATCACGATGATCCACGCGACGCTCGCGCCGGGCGCCGAGATCACCCTGCCCTGGCGGGAGGACTTCAACGCCCTCGCGTACGTCCTCGCGGGCCGCGGCAGCGTCGGCGCCGAGCGGCGCCCGGTCCACCTGGGCCAGACCGCCGTGTTCGGCGCGGGCTCCTCGCTGACCGTCCGCGCGGACGAGAAGCAGGACGCGCACACGCCGGACCTGGAGATCGTCCTTCTCGGCGGCCGCCCCATCCGCGAGCCGATGGCCCACTACGGCCCGTTCGTGATGAACACCAGGGAAGAGCTCCAGCAGGCCTTCGAGGACTTCCAGAAGGGCCGCCTCGGAACGGTCCCCGCCGTGCACGGGATGTCGGAGGGCGGACCGTCCGCCGGCAACGACGGCGCCTGAGGACTGCCCCGGGACCGGCAGTGGTCCCGGCCGCGGACGGACACGACGACGTCCGTCCGCGGCCGGGGCGTTCCGGCCGGGTCGTGGGTGAGGGGGAAGGGCGCCGGTGAGCGAGCGGCCTGCGGTACGTGCCGCCGGGCGGGCGGCTCCCGGACAGGGGATCCACTCGCGGGACGGGCCGGCCGGGGGTCAGGACCGGTGTACGCCCCGGCGGCTCAGCCGGACCCGGTCCGCTCCGTCTCGTACAGCTCGAACCAGAGGCTCTTGCCCTCGCCGCGCGGGGCGACGCCCCAGGCGTGCGCGAGGAGCTCGACCATGAGCAGGCCGCGTCCGGAGGACGCCAGCTCGCCAGGGCTGCGGACGTGCGGCAGGTCGTCGCAGGCGTCGGTCACCTCGACGCGTATCCGGCGGCCGTTCCCGCCGCCGGTCACCTCGGCGAGCAGCAGGGCATCGGTGTCGGTGTGCACGAGGACGTTGGTGAGCACCTCCGACAGCAGCAGCACCGCCGAGTCCACCTGGTCCGCCGAGGACCAGTCGTGCAGCAGCTCGCGCAGTTGCTGCCGGGCCACCGCGATCCGCTCGGGCTCGGCCTGCGCCACCGTCAGCATCGTGCGGCGCACCGGTGGCAGTGCCGTGTCCGACTCCGCGCCGCAGCCGCATCCCTCGCCCTTCCGGCACAGCAGCAGTACGGCGATGTCGTCCTCTCGGCGGTCGGCCAGCGGACCGGTGGTGTGGTGCGAGGAGGGGCCGTGCACCCCCTGCACCAGGGCGTCGGCCAGTTCCTCCTGGTCGCCCTTGTGTTCCTCGAGGATGCCGCGCAGGCGCTGCCAGCCGGTCTCCAGATCGTGACCGCCGGTCTCGATCAGCCCGTCCGTGCAGATCAGCAGGGTCTCACCGGGCTCCAGCGGCAGCCGGGTGGTGGGGTAGTCGGCGTCCGGGTCTATGCCCAGCGGCAGTCCGCCGGCCGTCGGGCGGGTCAGCACCGTGGCGTCGGCCAGCCGGATCATCGGATCCGGGTGCCCGGCGCGGGCGATCTCCAGCACCCCGCTGCCGGGATCGACCTCGACGTAGAGGCAGGTGGCGAAGCGTGTCTCGGCGGGGTCCGCCTCACTGATCCCGTGCAGGAAGCGGGAGGCGCGGGACAGGACGGCGTCGGGTCGGTGGCCTTCCGAGGCGTACGCCCGCAGCGCTATCCGCAGCTGGCCCATCAGCCCGGCGGCCCGCACGTCATGGCCCTGGACGTCCCCGATGACCAGCGCGAACCGCCCGCTCGGCAGCGGGATCACGTCGTACCAGTCGCCGCCGACCTGGAGGCCCCCGCCGGTGGGGACGTAACGGCCGGCGACGCTCATGCCCGGGATGCGCTGCGGGCCGAGTCTCGGCAGCATCGAGCGCTGCAGACCGTCGGTCAGCGCCCGCTCGTTCTCGGCCGTGCCCGCGCGGGACAGCGCCTGGGCCAGCATCCGCGCCACCGTGGTCAGCACGGAACGCTCGTCGGGGGTGAACGCGACCGGATGGGTGAAGGCCGCCAGCCAGGCGCCCATGGTGCGACCGGACGCGGTCAGCGGCAGGAACGCCCAGGACCGACGCCCGAAGCGCTGGGCGAGCGGCCAGGTGAGGGGGTAACGGGCCTCGTACTCCTCCGGGGAGGAGAGGTAGACCGCGCGTCCGGTGCGCACCACCTCGGCGGCCGGGTAGTCCGTGTCCAGCGGCATGGAGAAGGGGTTGTCGGCGCCGTGCTCGTGTCCGTGGTGGCCGACGACCGTGAGCCGGTCGCCCTCGACCCCGAACACGGCCAGCCCGTCCGGGGAGAAGCCGGGCATCGACAGGTTGGCCGCGACCCGCAGCACCTCCTGCGTCGACCGCGCCTCCGCCAGCGCCCGGCCCGCGTCGAGCAGGAACGCCTCCCGGGAGCGCCGCCGGTCGCCGGTGACCGCGCCGCTCCCGGCGGGCGTGCCCGGCGCCGGCTCGGTCACCTCGTGGAGGGTGCCGGTGAGGACGTACGCCTTGCGTACGCGGTCGTAGGCCGGTTTGAGGCGGCTGCGCACCACCCGGACGACCCGGTCCTGGCCGTCCATGATCCGGATGCGTACCTCGGCGAGGGTGCCCTCGATGACGGCGAGCTGGACCGAACCGGTGATCCCGTTCCAGTCCACGGGGTGCAGCCGGGCCCGGACCTGGGCCTCGGTGAGGGAGACCTGCTCGGGGGGCAGTCCGATCAGCCGTGCCGCCACGGCGTCGACCGTCACCAGCCCGGCCGCGGTGTCCCAGTGCCACAGGCCGGTGTCGAGGCCGGCGAGGACGTCCCCCAGGGCGGGCAGGGGCTCACCAGTACGCATTGCACCACTTTAGGAAGAGGGTGCCGAAAACTGCCACCCAAGTCGGACGCGCGCTCGATGGGTCATGACGGAGAAGCGATCGTGGGGTGGCCGGTAGGCTGGGGGGAGTTTCACGTGAAACAAAGACCCCGATCCGCGAAGGCTGGATGAACGACGATGCATCGGTACAGGTCCCACACCTGCGGCGAGCTCCGCGCCTCTGACGTCGGCACCGGCGTCCGGCTGAGTGGCTGGCTGCACAATCGGCGCGACCTGGGCGGCATCCTCTTCATCGATCTGCGCGATCACTACGGCATCACGCAGCTCGTGGCCCGCCCGGGCACGGAGGCCTACGAGGCGCTGGACAAGCTCTCCAAGGAGACGGTGGTCCGCGTCGACGGCGAGGTCGTCTCCCGTGGCACGGAGAACATCAACCCCGAGCTGCCGACCGGTGAGGTCGAGGTCGAGGTCTCCGCGGTCGAGGTGCTGGGCGCCGCCGCCCCGCTCCCCTTCACGATCAACACCGAGGACGGGGTCAACGAGGAGCGGCGTCTGGAGTACCGCTTCCTGGACCTGCGCCGCGAGCGCATGCACCGCAACATCCTGCTGCGCACGTCGGTCATCTCGGCGATTCGCCAGAAGATGACGGCGCTGGGCTTCAACGAGATGGCGACGCCGATCCTGAGCGCGACCTCTCCCGAGGGCGCCCGTGACTTCGTGGTCCCCTCGCGCCTCAACCCGGGCAGGTTCTACGCGCTGCCGCAGGCGCCGCAGCAGTTCAAGCAGCTGCTGATGATCTCCGGCTTCGACCGCTACTTCCAGATCGCGCCCTGCTTCCGTGACGAGGACGCCCGCGCGGACCGCTCGCCGGGCGAGTTCTACCAGCTCGACGTGGAGATGAGCTTCGTCGAGCAGGAGGACGTCTTCCAGCCGATCGAGAAGCTGATGACCGAGCTGTTCGAGGAGTTCGGCAACGGCCGTCATGTGACGTCGCCGTTCCCGCGGATCCCGTTCCGCGAGGCCATGCTGAAGTACGGCTCCGACAAGCCGGACCTGCGTGCCCGGCTGGAGCTCGTCGACATCACCGACGTCTTCGAGGGCTCGGAGTTCAAGGCGTTCGCCGGCAAGCACGTGCGCGCGCTGCCGGTGCCGGACGTCTCCGGCCAGCCCCGCAAGTTCTTCGACCAGCTCGGTGACTTCGCGGTCGCGCAGGGTGCGAAGGGTCTGGCGTGGGTGCGGGTCGGCGAGGACGGCTCGCTGAGCGGCCCGATCGCCAAGTTCCTGACGGAGGAGAACGTCGCGGAGCTGACCAAGCGCCTCTCGCTGGCCCCCGGCCACGCGGTGTTCTTCGGTGCGGGTGAGTTCGACGAGGTCTCGAAGATCATGGGCGCGGTGCGGGTGGAGGCCGCCAAGCGGGCCGGACACTTCGAGGAGAACGTCTTCCGCTTCTGCTGGATCGTCGACTTCCCGATGTACGAGAAGGACGAGGAGACCGGCACGATCGACTTCTCGCACAACCCCTTCTCGATGCCGCAGGGCGGCCTGGAGGCCCTGGAGACCCAGGACCCGCTGGACATCCTGGGCTGGCAGTACGACATCGTCTGCAACGGTGTCGAGCTGTCCTCCGGAGCGATCCGGAACCACGAGCCGGAGATCATGCTCAAGGCGTTCGAGATCGCGGGCTACGACCGCGAGACGGTGGAGGAGAAGTTCGCCGGCATGCTCCGCGCGTTCCGCTTCGGTGCCCCGCCGCACGGTGGCATCGCGCCCGGCGTCGACCGCATCGTCATGCTGCTGGCCGATGAGCCCAACATCCGCGAGACCATCGCCTTCCCCCTCAACGGCAACGCCCAGGACCTGATGATGGGCGCCCCGACCGAGCTGGACGAGTCCCGCCTGAAGGAACTCCACCTGACGGTGCGGAAGCCGCAGCCGAAGTAGGCCCGGCAGCAGGGAGGGGCCCGGAAGCGCACTGTGCTTCCGGGCCCCTTCGTAGCGCCGGGCCTTCTCCATCGGCTCTCCGTCAGGTGCTCGGCGGCCGGCGGAGAAGGCAGCCGGAGACGGGGCCGAGGGCCTCGTCGTCCAGGTGGATGCTGTCCGGCCGGTCGCGCCGTTCGACGGGGGCCGGCGCGGCTTTGCTCCGTGATGCCCGGCTGGCTGGCCGGCGAGGTAACCGGCGAACGAGACCGAGGCGTCGGCGAGATCGACAGGGCCGTCGACGCCTGGCGGGCAGGGCGGGAAGTAGCGGTGGCGGGCGGTCTGGAGCCGCGTGGTACGGGCGTCCGGATGCGGTGGGTGACCATGTTCGTGGTGCGGCCGGAGTGGTTCTTGGCGCCGATCAGCGTCTGTCCGAGCCTGGCGCCACCAGTTCCGGTTCGGCGGCAAGCAGGTTCAGTAGCGTTTCGCGTTCGTCGGCGTCGGCCCCGGCCGCAGCGACGGCGATCAGTAGCCCTGGCGCCGCATCAAGCCACGTTCGCGCTTTCCTGAGCTTGTTCTTCATGGTGTGAGCTCGCATGGCACCCGCGAACGTGCTCCCTCGTACGAGTGTTCCGGGGACGGCAACACGGCCTCCGTCCGATCCTGTGCTCCGTCACAGAGGCACTTGATCAGCAGTGGCGAGTTGAGGCACTCGAGCCGCTACCGGACGAGATGGCTCTCGATGTGGTCGATCACCACTGACACGGCCTGGCGGTAGGCGGTGCTCGACCGGCGGACCTGGGACAGCAGCATGCCGCCCTGGATGGCGGCCAGCAGTGCGGTGGCGAGCGCGGCGGTATCGGCACTCTCGTGCAGCTCGCCGCGTGCCTGCATGCGCGCGAGTCCCGACCTGATGGGTCCTTCCCACCGGTCGAAGGCGGCGACGAGGCCGGCCCGCGCAGACTGATCGCTGTCGGCGAGCTCGCTGGCGAGCGAGCCGATCTCGCAGCCGCCTTCGCATCCCCTGGCGTCCTGCCGGTCCCCTGCCCGGTCGCACCACTCGCGCAGGGCCTCGATGCTGTCCAGGCTGTCCAGCAGCGGACGCTGCCGGGCGAGCTGGGCGTCCGTCTTGCGGCATCGCCAGTCGCCGGACCCTTGTCGCACGCAAGCAGGACAGCGACCACCACTGTGATGACCCTCGCCGTGAAGCGGCCGGTCCGCGTAGCCCGCGCTCGGCCTCGCGGGGGTCGTCTCGAAAAAGCGCGCGCCTGCGCTCGCGCCGGCTGTCGCGGGTCGGAGTCGTACCTCCGGTTATCCGCGTGCCGGGGACGCACTTTCTTCGGACGGCGAGCGGTCCTTCCCGTCGGCCAGTCCGATGACGCGCATCCCCGGCAGTCAGCGCGGGAGTTCCCTCCGGCAGCCGTGACTACTCGTCTTCGAAGATCTCCACGGCCGTCGGGGCCGTGACGGCACGCCGGTGCCAGTGCCGCAGGATCTCCGGGTCGCCACAGCCGGTGATGCGTTCCCGGACCGCGTCGGGGACGTCGAGGCCGCGCACTTCCAGGATGTCCAGGACATCCTCGGCGGCGCGTCGCGCCTCGCCTTCGGCCCGGCCTTCGGCCCGGCCTTCGGCCCGGCCTTCGTCTCGGATTTCCTCGGAGAGGGGGGACTTGTAAAAGGAGAGGTCCACGGCCACCAGTTTCCTCCACAGTTGTGCGGCCGGGTGCTTGCCCAGGCCTTGTGCGACGAGTTCGATGATCGGGTCGGCGATGTTCTGCGGTGTGTCCCGCAGAACGTTCGTCATTGACTTGAGTATGGCCCCGGCGTCCGGATGCGTGGCGTGGGTGATCGCGGACAGCGTGGCGAGGGCGAGATCCTTGCGGACTTCGGCCGGATCGGTGATCACCGGCATGTTGTGCGGTCCCGCGACCAGAGGCCGCAGGGTCAGCAGGGGCCACTGACGGGGACCGAAGCTGACCTCGCGCGCGGCCCATTCCGCGGTGGCGCGGTCCTGGCAGACGACCAGCAGGAGCGGCTGCAGCCGGTACTTCGTGAGGAGGTACGAGGCGTAGTACGCCCAGCTGGCGGGCTTGTCCGGATCCTTCCGGCCCTGGGCCTCGACCGCGAGGAGCAGCGGATCACCGTCCTCCGTGTCCAGTCGCAGGAGGGTGTCCACGCGGCGTTCGACGGGGCTGGTCTCGGTGAGGTCGTTGGGCAGGACGGTGACCGAGGTGGGCGGGAGGAGCGGCAGTTTGGCCGTCAGGCGGTGGGCCAGGAAGGCGGCGGGCCGGACCAAGGGCTCCAGACTCCCGGCGGGGGCCGTTTGCATGTCTGAGGCCGTGTGCTGTGCTGAGCGTAGGGCTGACAACCCGTGACATATCCAGTCCAGTCGGTGATGTCCACTCGCGCGAGTGAGCGTGCGCCGTGGGCGGGAGGGGTGGGGCTTGGTGAAGTTTCTTTCTCTCCCGCGGTCCTTGGGAAAGACGGCCGACGGCACCGGAACACACGCGGTCGGGTTCCGGTGCCGGATCTGTTTCCACTGGTCAGGAGGGCGTTAGATCGATTTCCGCCCATACGGTCTTGCGGGGGACCGGTCCGAGCCGCACGCCCCAGCGGTCGGCGAGGGCCTCGACGAGGAGCAGGCCGCGTCCGGACTCGGCGTCGGGGGCGGGCACGCGGCGGTTCGGGAGGTCGTCACCGCGGGTGTCCGTGACCTCGATGCGGAGGGTCGCGTCGCGGTCCAGGAGGGCGAGGCGGAAGTCGCGTCCGGCGAGCCGGCCGTGGGTGGCGGCGTTCGCGGCGAGTTCGGCGACGAGGTGTTCGGCGGCCTCGGCGGCGCGGTGGGGCAGGTCCCGGTCGCGCATCCAGTCCGTGGCGAGCAGCCGGGCGAGGCGGGCGCCGCGGGGTGTGGGTGACAGGAGCACGCTGAAGTGGTCGGCGGGCGACAGAAGCTGGGTGGACTTTTCGCTGTTCACGTGACCGAGCGTGGCCGGATGAGCTTACCGTGAACAGTGACTGACTCGATACGTAGAGTGACTGTCGGAGCTTGTCGGCCGCTGTCCGAACCGTCGGAAACGGGCCTATGAGTACGGGTGTTACGGCACGGCGGTACGAAAGAGGAGTGCGGTATGTCGGTGGACGGCGAGGCGGTACGGCTCCGGACCGGGGAGGACGAGCCGGGGTGGGAGGTGGACCCGGACGACGAGTGGGGTGTGGCCGTTCTCGCCACGGTGGGGCGTCAGCTGAGGCTGCGGCGGGAGGCTGTGGGGATGCGGGTCGCCGACTTCGCAGCGGCGGTCAGGTACGGGGACGACCTCGTCTACAAGGTCGAGGGCGGCAAGCGGATTCCCCGGCAGGAGTACCTGGACAGGGCCGACGAGGTGTTGGACGCGGGCGGGCTCATCGCGGCGGCCTGGGAGGACGTGAAGAAGGTCCGGTATCCGAAAAAGGTTCGGGAACTGGGGAAGTTGGAGGGCAAGGCGGTTGAGATCGCTCTGTACGAGTGCCACATCATTCCTGGGTTGTTGCAGACGACGGAGCACGCGCGAGCGGTGATCGGGGCAGCGCAGCCCCCGTACTCGCCAGACGATGTGGAACGCATGGTGGCCGCTCGCCTGGCCCGGCAATCGGTCTTCGAACGCTCGCCCGCGCCGGCGCTCAGCTTCGTCCTGGAAGAGGGGGTCCTGCGGCGCCCTATCGGGGGCACAATGGTGTGGCGTCAGCAGCTTGAACGTCTGCTGGAGGTAAGTCGGTTGCACAATGTCGTGCTTCAGGTGATGCCGATGGACTGCGACACCCACTCTGGCCTAGACGGTCGGATCGAGCTGCTGAAGTTTCCGGACGGCACGGCTGTGGGGCGCTCGGACGGCGTGTTCAACGGCCGGACGATCACCGAACTCAAACACTTGCGCATCCTTGAGCTGCGGTATGGCACCATCCGGGCCCAGGCGCTCTCACCGCGGGAGTCGCTGGCCTTCATCGAACAACTGCTGGGAGAGACATGATCCGCAAGACCACTGCCGGGGATGCCTCCGAGCTGGCGTGGTTCAAGAGCAGTTACAGCGGCGGAAACGACGGCAACTCCTGCGTTGAGCTTGCTCTCACCCCCGGCGCCGTGCACGTCCGTGACTCCAAGAACGTCGACGGCCCCCGTCTGACGCTCGCGCCCGGCGCGTGGGCGGAGTTCGTGGCTTACGCCTCGGAACGCTGACTCGGCAACAACACGCGCCCCGCTTCTGGTTGTTATCGGGAGCGGGGCGCGTCGGCGTGGGCGGCTCGGTTGCGGTCAGGAGGCCGGCTTCTCCTCGGCGAAGAGGTCCTCGGCCGTGGTGGTCGTCAGCGAGCGGTCGAACCAGGCGGTGAGCGTGTCGAGGTCGGTGCAGGTGGTGATGCGTTCGCGGTCGTCGTCGGAGACGGTGAGCCCGCGTACCTTCAGGACGCGCAGGATGTCCTCGGCCTTGCTCTCGGCCCTGCCTTCGGCTACGCCCTTCAGGTACTTCTCCTCGAAGAGCGTCCTGTGTCCCGGGAAGTGGGTGACGACGTCCTGCATCAGCTTCCTCCAGTTCTTCCTGGTCGGCGTGGACTCCAGACCGACTTCCACCACCTCGAACCAGTACTTCGTGATGTCCGGCTCGAAGGACATGAGCCCGCGGGCGACCGTTTCCAGTATGGCGGCTGCCCTCCGGCTTTCGCTGTGAACGATGGCCGAGAGGGCCGCCAGCGCCGGCTGCCGGGCCACCACCGTCTCGTCGGTGACCTCCGGGACGGTCTGCGGGCCGAGCACGAACGGGCGGGTGACCTGGGTCGTCCAGGGATCCACGGTGCACTCGAAGGGGCCCGTCGCCCAGGACGCGGTGGACCGGTCGCGGCAGACCACGACCAGCAGCACGGGCAGGTCGTACTTCGCGTGCAGGTATGCGACGTAGTACGACCAGCTCTTCGCCTTGTCCGGGTCCTTCTTCGTCTGGGCCTCCACGGCCAGGACGAAGTGCTCGCCCACGTCGGGCTCGAACTTCAGCACCGTGTCCGCGCGGCGTTCCATCGGGCGGATCTCGGTGACATCGGGGGACAGCCCGTGGAAGTCCGTCTTCAGCGGCGGCGGCAGACCCAGTGCTTCGAAGACGGGTGCGAGGGCTTCCGGGTGCTCCTGGAAGAGCCGGTGGGAGGCCTCGTGTGTTGCGGTGACCATGAGCGCAAGACTGGCGCGCTCATGGCCCCTGCGTCTGGCATATGCGGCGCATTCACCCTTTCGGGTCAGCGGGCCACGAACTGGGTGAGGATGGCCTGGACCTCGTAGATGTCGACGCCCTTGGTGAAGGTCTTCTGGATGGGGGTTGGGGTGCCGGAGATCCAGATCTTGAGTTCGGCGTCGAGGTCGAAGGTGCCGGCGGTCTCCACCGCGAAGTGCGTGATGCTGCGGTACGGGACGGAGTGGTACTCCACCTTCTTGCCGGTGATGCCCTGCTTGTCGACCATGATCAGGCGGCGGTCGGTGAACAGGATGGTGTCGCGGATCAGCAGGAACGCGGCGTGCACCTGCTCGCCGTGGCCCAGCAGACGGGAGTAGTCCTGCTGTGCCTGCGCCGGGTCGACGGTGTGCGCGTTGCCGAAGAGTGCCATGGTGGTCCCCCCCCCCACGTGACGGGCGGCGGCCGGACGGCCGCCTTCACGTGATCTTCGCAAAGCGCGGGGCCCGGGAGAAGGTCTCGTCCTCTCCCGGGCCCCTGCTGTAGCCAGGGCGTTACGCGCTCGGCTTCTCCTCGAGACGCGGGAAGAGGACCGCGCCCTTGGTGACCGTGGAACCGACGGGCAGCAGGCCCCAGGTGCCGGCCTCCTGGACCCGCTGCTCGGCGAGGGCGCCGAGGGAGGCCTCCGCGCCGAGGGAGTCCCAGAGCTTCCGGGAGGTCTCCGGCATGACCGGGTTGAGCAGCACCGCGACCGCGCGGAGGGACTCCGCCGCGGTGTAGAGGATCGTCGCCAGGCGGGCCTTGCCCTCCGGCGAGTCGTCCTTGGCGACCTTCCAGGGCTCCTGCTCCGTGATGTAGCCGTTGACCTGCTTCACGAAGTCGAAGACGGCCAGGATGCCGCCCTGGAAGTCCAGTTCCTCGCCGATACGGCGGTCGGCCTCCGCGACCGCCTTCGCCATGCCGTCGTGGACCGCCCGCTCGGCGTCGCCGTCGGCCGTCGCCGCCGGCAGCTCGCCGCCGAAGTACTTGCCGACCATCGCCGCCACGCGGGAGGCGAGGTTGCCGTAGTCGTTGGCCAGCTCGCTGGTGTAGCGGGCGGAGAAGTCCTCCCAGGAGAAGGAGCCGTCCTGGCCGAAGGCGATCGCCCGCAGGAAGTACCAGCGGTACGCGTCCACGCCGAAGTGCGTGGTCAGGTCCTGCGGCTTGATGCCGGTCAGGTTGGACTTGCTCATCTTCTCGCCGCCGACCATCAGCCAGCCGTTGGCGGCGATCTTCCCGGGGAGGGGGAGACCCTGTGCCATCAGCATGGCCGGCCAGATGATCGCGTGGAAGCGGAGGATGTCCTTGCCGACCAGGTGGACGTCGGCGGGGAACGTCGACCCGAACTTCTCCGGGTTCTCGTTGTAGCCGACCGCGGTGGCGTAGTTCAGGAGCGCGTCCACCCACACGTAGATGACGTGCTTGTCGTCCCAGGGGACCGGGACGCCCCAGTCGAACGTCGAGCGGGAGATGGACAGGTCCTGCAGGCCCTGGCGGACGAAGTTCACGACCTCGTTGCGCGCGGACTCCGGCTGGATGAAGCCCGGGTTGGCCTCGTAGTGGGCGAGCAGTTTCTCGCCGTACTCGCTCAGCTTGAAGAAGTAGTTCTCCTCGCTGAGGATCTCCACCGGCTTCTTGTGGATCGGGCACAGCTTCTGGCCCGCCCACTCGCCCTCGCCGTCGAGCAGCTCGCCGGGGAGCTTGTACTCCTCGCAGCCCACGCAGTACGGGCCCTCGTAACCGCCCTTGTAGATCTCGCCCTTGTCGTACAGGTCCTGCACGAACTCCTGGACGCGGTCGGTGTGCCGCTTCTGCGTGGTGCGGATGAAGTCGTCGTTCGCGATGTCGAGGTGCTCCCACAGGGGCTTCCAGGCCTCCGTGACGAGCTTGTCGGCCCAGGCCTGCGGGGTGACCCCGTTCGCCTCGGCCGTGCGCATGATCTTCTGACCGTGCTCGTCCGTGCCGGTGAGGTACCACACCTTCTCGCCGCGCTGGCGGTGCCAGCGGGTGAGCACGTCGCCTGCGACGGTCGTGTAGGCGTGGCCCAGGTGAGGAGCGTCGTTGACGTAGTAGATGGGGGTCGAGACGTAGTACGCCTTCGCCCCCTGCTTCTCGGTTCCAGTGGCCGCCATGGGCGAAATCCTACTGGCCCCGCGGAGATCGACTCACCCGCGTTTCGGGGCGGGCGGGGCCGTACGGATCGTCCGTACGGCCCCGCCCGCCACCCCCGGTCGGCCGGGGCCGGGCTAGGGGCGCCAGGTGGCGAGCACGCCCTCGTACAGCTCCGTGTCCGTGAGCTCGCGGGGGGCGGGGCCCGCGTGGAAGAAGGACGCGTTGCCGGTCTTCAGCT
This sequence comes from Streptomyces sp. NPDC016640, assembly GCF_043076215.1. Taxonomy (NCBI): domain Bacteria; kingdom Bacillati; phylum Actinomycetota; class Actinomycetes; order Kitasatosporales; family Streptomycetaceae; genus Streptomyces; species Streptomyces sp. NPDC016640. The sequence continues at coordinate 120,464 of NZ_JBIBRG010000006.1, read as the reverse complement.
TGCGGAGGTAGTCGAAGGCCTTGTTGTCGTGCTCGCCGAAGGCGACGAAGGAGAAGAACACGGTGGGGTGGTTCTTCGCCGCGTCGGTGAGGGACTGGGTGGCGGGGGTCTTCGCGTCGGGGGCGCCGTCCGTCTGGAAGACGACCAGGGCGGGGGTGCCCGCGGCTTCCTCGCCGTGGCGGGCGAGGACGGCCTCGACGGCGGCGTGGTAGCTGGTACGGCCCATGCGGCCGAGGCCGGCGTGCAGCTCGTCGATCTTGTTCTCGTGGTCGGTGAGGGTCAGCTCGCCGGTGCCGTCCAGTTCGGTGGAGAAGAAGACGACGTGGACGCTCGCCTCGGTGTCGAGGTGGGCGGCGAGGGCGAGGGTCTGCTCGGCGAGGGCCTGGGCGGAGCCGTCCTTGTAGTACGGACGCATGGACGCGGAGCGGTCGAGTACCAGGTAGACCTTGGCGCGGGTGCCGGTGAGGTCGCGCTGCCGGAGGGTGGTGGCGGCGGCGGTGTAGGCGGTGGTGAGGGTGGGGGGGACGTGTGCGGCGGCCGTGGCGGCGGCCGTGGGTTCGGCCTCGGCCTCGGCTTCGCCTTCGGCCGCGTTGTCGTTCCCACCCGCACCACCCGTGCGGGTCTCGTCGTCGGGTGCGGGTGGCCCCTGCGGGGCTTCCTCGCCGTCGGCGTCCTCGGCGGGGGTTTCGGCGGCTGCCTCGGGCAGCTCCTCGGGCTGGGGCTCGGCCTTGACGTCGGGCTCGGCCTTGACGTCGGCCTCGGGCTCGGCCTCGGCCGTGATCTCGGGTTCCGGTTCCGGCTCGGTCTTGGGTGCGGCTTCGGTCCCGGCCTCTGCCTCATGCGGGGTCTCGGTCTCCGCCTCGGGCTCCGTTTCGGCTGCCGGGGCGGCCTCGGTCTCCGGGGCGGAGGCCGGTTCCGGGGCCGTCCCGGTCTCCTGGGCCGCCTCGACCTGCGACGCCACCTCGGTCTCCGGGGCGGGCGTCGGCTCCGGGGCGGCCTGAGTTTCGGGGGCCGTCTCGGGCTCGGGGCCGGTCTCGGCCTCCGGGGCGGTCCCGGCCTGCGGGGACACCTCGTTCTCGGAGCCGGCGCCGGTCTCCGGCGTTGCCTCGGCCTCCGGGGCGGGTGCCGCCTCCTGCTTGGTCCCCGCTTCCGGGGTGGGTGCCGCTTCCGGCGTGGGCTTCGCCTTCGGCGTCGCGTCGGTTTCCGGCGTGGGCTTCGCCTCGGGCGTGGGCTCCTCGGTCTCCGGCGTCACGTCGGCTTCCGGGGTAGGTGCCGCTTCCGGCGTGGGCTTCGCCTTCGGCGTCACGTCGGCCTCCGGGGCGGGCGTCGGCTCCGGGGTGGACGAGGGCTTTTCGGCGGAAGGCTCAGGGGCCGGCTCCGTGGCCGTCGGAGGCTCCTCGGCCGGAGCCGCCGGAGCCGTCGAAGACACCGGGTCCGTCGAGGTCACCGGGTCCGTCGAGTCGGCCGGGTCCGCCGGAGTCGACGGGGGTTCCGGGCGGGTGGGGGTCGGGACCGTCACCTTGTCGAAGGCGGCGGAGACGAGGTCGTGTTCCTCGCGGGGTTCCGGGACGGAGGCCGTGCGGGACGGCGGGGTGGGCTCGGGGGACGGGGACGGAACCTTCGGAGCCGCCGGCGTCTCCGCGGCGGGCTCCGGGGCCGGCTCGGGCGACGGCGTGTCGGCCGGGACCGGTGACGCCGGGGACGCGGTCGTCCCGGGCGCCCCCGCCGCACCCTCCGCTTCGGCGGACCTCGCTTTGCGTGACCGTCCGAACGCGTTCCGCAGGAGAGTGAGAATGCCCATGTGCGCAACCCTTCGCGTGAGTTGGTGCCCGTCAATCCCTGGCCAGGACGGACACGTAAGGTTATCGGCCCTCAAGGACGATCTTGGGCAGGGTTGGGTCTGCCGGATCGTATCTGTCAAGAGGGTGATCCGGCCCACGGGCGCCGGTCCCGACGGCCCGGCGCACCTTCCCGAACGCTGCCGCAGGTTCACCCGCCGTTCATCCGGACGCCCGGCTACCGCACATATGTGCCCCTACGGTCACGCTGACACCACGGGCACCCAAGGAGAAAAAACGTGCGAAAGCTGCTGCCGCTGATCGGAACACCGTCCGGTTCCCACCCCGGCGGCCGGTCCGCCATGACCTGCCGTTTCCGGTGTGGTGACGCCTGCTTCCACGAGGTGCCCAACACCAGCTCCAACGAGTACGTCGGTGACGTCATCGCCGGTGCCCTCAGCCGCCGGTCCATGATGCGCGCCGCCGCGGTCGTGACCGTCGCCGCGGCCGGCGCCGGTGCGGCCGGTGTCGCGGCCGCGCCCGGGGCGCAGGCCGCCCCGGCCGCCAGGGGCGGTCACCAGGACAAGCCGAAGGGCGCCCGCGGCCTGCGGTTCACGCCCGTCGCGCCCAACACCGCCGATGCGGTCACCGTGCCGGAGGGCTACGGGCAGAACGTCGTCATCCGCTGGGGCGAGCCCATCCTGCGCGGCGCGCCCGCCTTCGACCCGGAGAAGCAGAGCGCCAAGGCGCAGGCCGGGCAGTTCGGCTACAACTGCGACTTCCTCGCGCTGCTGCCGCTGCGCGGCGAGCGCGACCGGCAGCTGCTCGTCGCCAACCACGAGTACACCGACGAGATCCTCATGTTCCGCGACTACGACCCGGCGAACCCCACCCGCGAGCAGGTGGAGACCGCCTGGGCCGCGCACGGCCTCTCGGTGGTCGCGGTGGAGGAGGAGAAGCGGACCGGGAAGCTGACGCCGGTCACGCGGCACCAGCTCAACCGGCGGCTGACCGCCACCTCCGAGTTCCGGCTCACCGGGCCCGCCGCCGGGTCCGACCTGGTGAAGACCTCCGCCGACCCGAGCGGCACCAAGGTGCTCGGCACCCTCAACAACTGCGCCGGCGGCACCACCCCGTGGGGCACCACCCTGCACGGCGAGGAGAACTTCAACCAGTACTTCGCCAACGGCTCCGGCGCCACCGACAAGCGGTACGGGATCGGCACCGGCGCCACCGAGCGCAAGTGGGAGCGGTTCGACAAGCGGTTCGACCTCGCCCAGGAGCCCAACGAGGCGCACCGGTTCGGCTACGTCGTCGAACTCGACCCGTACGACCCGGACTCCGTTCCGCGCAAGCACACCGCGCTCGGCCGGTTCAAGCACGAGGGCGCGACGGTGCGGCTGACGCACGACGGACGCCCGGTGGTGTACTCGGGCGACGACGAGCGCTTCGACTACTTCTACAAGTTCGTCGGCAGCAAGCGGATGCGGCACGGCAACAGCCGCTGGGCGCGCGAGCACAACCTGTCGCTGCTCGACGAGGGCACGCTGTACGTCGCCAAGCTCACCGGCGACTCCCCGGCCATCGAGATCGACGGTACCGGCAAGCTCCCGGAGGACGGCGAGTTCGACGGCAGCGGCCGGTGGATCCCGCTGGCCACCGCCACCGCCGACGGCGCCGTCTCGCACGTCGAGGGCATGACCGCCGAGGAGGTCTTCGTCTTCACGCGCCTCGCCGGCGACAAGGTCGGCGCCACCAAGATGGACCGGCCCGAGGACATCGAGCCCAACCCGGTCACCGGCAAGGTGTACCTCGCCCTCACCAACAACTCCAACCGTGGCAAGGCCGGTTACGCCGCCGCCGACGAGGCCAACCCGCGCAACGCCAACAAGCACGGCCACGTGCTGGAGCTGACCGAGCGCTGGAACCGGCCGGAGAGCGAGACGTTCGCCTGGTCGCTGTTCCTGGTCGCCGGTGACCCGGAGGACCCGGCGACCTACTTCGCCGGGTTCCCGAAGGACGCCGTCAGCCCGATCTCCTGCCCGGACAACGTCGCCTTCGACGACCACGGCAACCTGTGGATCTCCACCGACGGCAGCGCCCTCGGCTCCCACGACGGCCTCTTCGGCGTCGCCACGCGCGGCGACCGGCGCGGCGAGCTGAAGCAGTTCCTGACCGTGCCGATCGGTGCCGAGACCTGCGGCCCGATCATCCAGGACCGGCGCGTCGTGGTCGCCGTGCAGCACCCGGGCGAGGAGGACGGGGCGTCCGTGGACCAGCCGGCCAGCACCTGGCCCGACGGGCCGGGCACCTACGTCCGTCCGGCCGTGGTCGCGGTGTGGCGCGCGGACGGCCGGGACATCGGCGTCTGACGCGTCCGCGGCAGCCGTGTCACGGGAGGGCCGGAACGGGTGATCCCGACCCGCCGCGTTCCAGCCACTCCCGGTAGGCCGGCGCCTGACGTGCCACTTCCTGGTACGCGTCGGCCAGAGCGGGATAGACGCCCTCCAGCTCCGTGTCCGTACGGGCCGCCAGCAGCAGCCGCACGCCGAGCGGGTCGCCGTGCAGCCGGCGGACCGCCGTCTCGGGGCGGGAGGGCGAGGTCGGCTGGCAGACGGTGACGACCTCGCCGGTGGCCACCAGGGACGCGGCGGTGTGGTAATCGCCGTGCAGCACGCGGGGGTTGATGCCGGCGGCGTGCAGGACACGGCGTACGGCGTCCCACTCGCCGTCGACCGTCGGGTCGATCATCCAGCGGTCACCGGCCAGGTCGGACAGGCGGACGACCGGGCGCGCGGCGGCCGGATGGTCGGCCGGCAGGGAGACGAACTGCGGCTCGCGCTCGACGAGCACCCGGGTGCGCAGGCCCTCGGGGACGCGCAGGGGGCAGCCCTCGACCTCGTGCACGAAGGCGACGTCGAGCTGGCCGACGGCGACCATGCGGAGCAGCGCGTCGGCGGAGACGTCCATGTGCAGGACGGGCTCCTGGCAGTGCCCGCGCAGCCGGCGCAGCCAGCCCGGCAGCGCCCGGCTGGCGGTGGAGCCGATGCGCAGCTGCCGGGCGTCGGCGGCGGCGCGGGCCTCGGTGACCAGGGAGCGCAGTTCGGCCACGAGCGGGCGGGCACGGCTGAGCACCAGCCGGCCCAGCGGGGTGGGGCGGCAGCCGCTGCGCGCGCGGACGAACAGCGCCCCGCCCAGCTCCTGTTCGATGCGCCGCAGTTGCGTGCTCAACGAGGGCTGCGCCACGCCGAGTTGACGCGCGGCGCGATGCAGACTGCCGGTGTCGGCGATCGCGCACAGCGCCCTGAGGTGCCTGACCTCGAGTTCCATGCCCTGGGAGGGTAAGGCGGAAGTTCAGCTTTCACCAGAGACACAAATGCCGTCCGTTCAGGCGGAGTCGGACGGTGGGCGCCGGGTGGCCGGAGCGGGGCGATAGCACGGACCTATCACCGGTTGCCATCATCACAGCCGCCGTGCGGGCGCGGACACTCACCGGTGACCTGACTCACCCCCACCACCAGGAGTCACCGATGCGCATGCGCATGCCCCTGTCCGTGTTCACCGCCGCCGGTCTGGGCCTGACGGCCCTCGCCCTCGGCCCCGCCCCGGCCACGGCCGCCCCCGCCCCGGCCGGCGCCGCCTCGTTCGCCGCGTACGACGGTTCGTCGGAGGACGCCGCGGCCAACCGCGCGTTCTTCGAGGCGGTGCTGAAGTCGGCGGCCGAGAAGCGGGCCGCGAACCCCACGGGCGCGGCCGCCGTCACCGTCGTCTACGACGCCTCCCGGGCGCCCACGTTCGCCACGCAGATAGCCCGCAGCACCCAGATCTGGAACGGCTCGGTGTCCAACGTGAGACTCCAGGCGGGCACCTCGGGCGCCGACTTCGCGTACTACGAGGGCAACGACTCGCGCGGCTCGTACGCCTCCACCGACGGTCACGGCCGGGGCTACATCTTCCTCGACTACCGGCAGAACCAGACCTACAACTCCACGCGCGTGACCGCGCACGAGACCGGCCATGTGCTCGGCCTGCCGGACCACTACTCGGGTCCCTGCAGCGAGCTGATGTCCGGCGGCGGTCCCGGCCCGTCCTGCACCAACGCCTACCCGAACTCCGCGGAGCGGTCGCGGGTGAACCAGCTGTGGGCGAACGGGTTCGCCGCGGCGCTGGACAAGGCGGAGAAGTCGCTGGAGAAGTCCGCGCGCTGACCGGCACCGCGCCGGCCGCGTCCCGGACGTGGGGGGCGGCCCCGCCCGGGGCGGCCCCCCCCCCCCGCCCCCCCCCCCCGGGCCCCGGGGGGGGGGGGCCGCCCGGGCGGGGGCCGCCCCCCACGTCCGTCACCGGCCGCCGTGCAGCGTGAGGTCGACGACCAGCGCGCGGTGGTCGGTGTCGGCGAGGTCGAGGAAGCGGGCCCGGCGCGCGGCGAACTCCTCGGACACCAGGACGTGGTCGATCTGCGCGCCGAACGCCGGAGTGGTCCGCGACGGCCAGGTCGGTGTCCGGTCCGCGCCGTCCAGCCGGGCCGCGTCGCGCAGCCCGGTGTCGAGGACGCGCCGGAAGGCGGCGTGATCCTGGGTGGCGTTGAAGTCCCCGGCGAGCACGGTCGGGGTGTCCCGGGCCGCGGCGGCCTCGTCGCGCAGCCCGCCGAGCTCCCGCTGCCAGAGGCCCACCTGGCCGGGGAGCGGCGGCATGGGGTGGGCGAGCTGGAGCCGTACGGGGTGCCCGTCGACGTCGGCGACCGCGCCGGGCATGCCCAGGGTGCCGGGTACGCCGTCGCCGGCCCGCAGCGGGAAGCGGCTCAGGATGACGGACCCCTCGGAGCCGCCGCCCTCGACCGCCCGCCGGTGCGGATAGGCCGCGGTGAGCTCGCGCTTCAGCGCGGCGTCGCAGGTGTACTCGCACTCCTGGACGAACACGAGGTCCGGTTCCTCGCGGCGTACGGCGTCGACCAGCGCGGCGGTGGCCTGCCCGAACTCCACGTTGGAGGTCAGCACCCGCAGTTCGGCGACGGGTGGTCCCACGGGTTCACCGGTCCTGCCGTACGGCTCGATGTACCAGGCCAGCAGGCCGAGCAGGGCGACGCCCCACACGGCGCCGGTCCACCACCGGGCGAGCACGGTGCACAGCAGTCCGGCGGCGGTGGGGACGAGCAGCCAGGGCAGGAACGCGAGGAGCTGGGGCACGGGGGTGACGCCGTCGGTGTCGGCGACCCGGCAGCCGACGACCGCGCTCACGCCGGCGAACAGCAGCGCCGCGCACCAGGCGCCGGACCGCCGCCCTCCCCCGGGCCGTCCGGTCCCCTCCCCGGTGGCCGCCGGGTCGGCAGTGGCAGTGGCAGTGTCCAACGGTGCGGTCCCTCCGCTCGCGGGTGCGGTGCCCGAATCCTCCCTCACGGACGCCTGCGAGGACGAGGGGGGACGCCGGCGGGTCGCGGCGGCCGGCCGCGGCACGGTCCGGGTCCGTCAGGCGCGGGCCCGGGGCGGGGAGGGCGCGGGGGTGCCGGCCGTGGGGGCGGGCGGTGCCCGGCGGGGGCGGCGGGTCAGCCAGGTCGCCAGGGCCACGGTCAGGCCCAGGGCGAGGAGCAGCCAGGACGCCGTGCGCAGTGCGGCGGTGAGGGCGTCGTAGACCGCGGCCGCCGCCGGGCGGTGGACGCGGTCGGGCAGGTCGGCCAGGGTGAGGCGGCGGCCGACGGCGACCGCGAGGGCGAGCAGGGCGCCGCCCAGGGCCGTGCCCAGACCGGTGGCGAGGAGCGCGCGGCGGCGGCACGCGGCGACGGCGATCCCGGCGACGGCCAGGACGACGGTCGCGAGCGGCAGCCAGAAGGCGGCGGCGTCCAGCACGTGGTACCCCTTCCGGAGTCCGGGCACCTCGGCGGCGGGCACCACCGCGACCCGGGTGTGCTCGACGGGGATGCGGGGGGCGAGGGGCGAGCGGTCGGCGGCGAGCCGCCGGCGCACCCGCTCGGTGACGGGCGCGAGGTCCACGGTGACCGGGCCCCGGGTGGCCGCCTCGTCGCGCAGGGCGTGCAGGACCGCGCCGTGGACGGCCCGGTGGCCCGCCTCCCACGCGACGCGGAACGCCTCGGTGCGGGTGAAGGAGCGCACCGCGTCCCGTACGAACGGCCCGAGCGCGCCGTGCGCCGTGCCGGGATCCAGTTCCCCTGCGACCTCGTCCCCGACGGCGTCGGCGACCGCGTCGCGCACGTCCGGGTGGGCGGCCAGCGGTGCCATCGTGCTGACGTACCGCCCGGTGTCGGCCAGCCCGAACGCCGCCCAGGCCGCGAGCGCGCCGCAGGGGGCGAGCAGGCAGGCGAGGGCGACCAGCGTCGCCGACAGGGCGTTGCGCAGGCGGGCACGGCGGGGTACGTCGCGCGGGGGCACCCCTCAAGGCAAGACGCCGGCCGCCCGGCGCGCGAGCGCTGGGCACGCGTACGGGTGCACGGAGCGGCCCGAACGGCCGGATCCGCCCCGGGAGGACCGGATGCGGGCCGCACGGCCCCGTGTTTCGCTGGCCCCGTGAGTCCGGGCAGCGGGGGACACGGCCTGCACGACCGGTACCCGTCGGCCGGCCGGCGGGACGTCGTGCACCGGCACGAGATGCTCCGGGTAGGCGGCCGCAGCGTCGCCTGGGTCCCCCCGTTCCTGCTGCTCACCGCCATCACGGTGGCCGACTACAACACCACAGGCGAGTTCCGGATCATCTCCTGGATCGTGCTGGTGCCGGGCATCGCCGCCGCGATCTGCGGGGTGTGGGGCACGGCCGTGTTCGCGGTGCTCGCGATCGCCGCCTACGTCGCCGTGGACAACGCCTGGCCGCACGAGTTCCAGACCGGGCTGCCCGACTTCATCCTCGTCACCGCCGGCGGCATCCTCGCCACGCTGGCCTGCGCGGTACGCGTCCGCGGCGAGCGGCGCGCGCTGCACCTGCGGGACGTCGCCGACACCGTACGGCGCACGGTGCTGCGCCCCCTGCCGCCGGGCTGGGGCGGCCTGGAGCACGCCGGTGTCTACCTCACCGCGGACACCCGGGCCCGGGTCGGCGGCGACTTCTACGACATCCAGCCGGGCCCGCACGGCACCCGCGTCCTCGTCGGCGACGTCCAGGGCAAGGGGCTGGGCGCGGTGGAGACGGCGGCGGTGCTGCTCGGCACCTTCCGCGAGGCCGGCTACCACGAGGCGGAGCTGGCGGTCGTCGCGGAGCGCCTGGAGACGCGGATGGCGCGGCACCGCGAGTACACCGGGGCGCTCGGCCGGGACGACGGCGACCGGTTCGCCACCGCCGTGCTGCTCGGCTTCCCGGCGGACCGGACCGACGCGGTGGACGCCGTCGTCTTCGGGCACGAACCACCGCTGGCCGTCGGCCCCGGCGGCGTACGGATCCTGCCGGTCGGCGGGGGTCTCCCGCTGGGCTACCGCGACCTGGCACCCGGCCCGCCGCGGGTGCGCCGGGTGCCGCTGGCCGCCGACGAGACGCTGCTGCTGGTCACCGACGGGGTGACCGAGGCGCGGGACGGCGCCGGACGCTTCTACCGGCTCGCCGACGACGTGACCCGCGCGGTGTCGGCGGATCCGCGGGTCGTCGCGCCGGCCCTGCTGGTCGCCGTCGTACGGGAGGGGACGCTGCGGCACAGCGGGGGGCACCTGACCGACGACACCACCGCCTTCGCGGTGCGGCGGGCCCGGGCCGAAAGCCCCGAACGTGGACGTTTCCTCCCCTGACGCCACCCTTCGCAGCCGCAGCGGTTACCGTGCTGCCGTAGGTGATCGACAGGGGAGGGGACCATGCCCGGAACCGTGCTGCTGCTCGCGGCCTCGCCGCTGGGCCGCGGGCGGCTGGTGGACGCGGCGTCCGTGCTCCCGGTCCTCGCGGCCGTGCCGCCCGCCGTGCTGTCCGGCGCCGACACCGCGAACGTCGTCGAACTCGCCGACCCGCTGGATCCGCAGGCCGTCCTGACCCGGCTGCGCGCGGCCGCCGCCGCCCCGGGACCGCTGACCGTGTACGTCACCGGCCAGCTCCAGCTCGACCGGCGCCAGCGCCTGCCCCATCTGGCGCTGGCCCGGACGACCGCGTCGACCGTGCGGTACACGGCGCTGCCCTGGCACTGGTTCCGGGACGAACTGCGGCTGCGTCCGGCGGGCGCGACGACGCTCTTCCTCGACCTGCACGCCGACACCGAGACCTGGCAGGCACTGTGCGTGCAGCGCGCGCCGGGCACCTCCCCGCTCGACTGCGGCCGTGACAACGCGGTGTACGGGCGTGTCGCGCCGCCGCCGTCCCGGCGCGGCGTCGCGGCGCCCGCGTACATGAAGGCGGTCGCGACGATCCTGCGCAGCGGGTGGCGCCCGCCGGAGGAGGACCTGCACCAGCAGGCGCTGGCCCGGTCCGCGGCGGAGAGCGCGGGCACCGACCTGGTGCTGGCCCAGCGCGGGCCCCTCCCGGGCGACCCGCACGCGGCCGTCACCGCCGCCGTGCGTTCCGGCCGGCACGCGGACGCCGACGCGCTCGCCGCGCGGCTGGAGCAGGCGGCCGGTCTCGCGCACGGGCCCGCCTCGGAGGAGGCGCTGCACTGGACCGAGGTGCGGGCGGACCTGGCGATGCTGGCCGGGGACGCGGCGCGCAGCTGCGGGGCGTGGATGGCGGTCGCCGCGGTACGGCTGACCGCCGGCCAGTCGCCGGACGCGCCCGCCGTCGAGGCGGCCGTGGACCGGGCGCACCACCAGTGGGGCCGGATCGGCGACCCGGTCAGGGCCCGTGAACTCGGCGCGGCGCTCGCGGAGCTGCGCGGCCGGGTGCCGGGGCGGCGCGAGGGCGCCCTGGACCACGTGCAGCGCCAGCTGCGGCAGCTGCAGACACAGAGCTGAGCGGCCGGGAGGCGGGAGCCGAGGGGGCCGGGAGCCGAGCGGCCGGGGCGGCCGGCGCGGGACCGGTGGATGTGGATGGCCGGGGGCCCGTCGCGCCGTGTGCCGGGTGGGTGCGCGTCACCCGGTCGGCGGCGCTTCGGCGGCCGGGCGCATCTCCCGCTGATATCCACGACGGGAGGGGGAAGCCGCCGACCGAAGGAGGGGCCGCTCATGGTCACCACTCTTTCCATCGACTTCACCGGGGGTCTCGACGACGCCTGGTCGAGGATCGCCACGTTCGTGCCGAAGCTGGTCGCCTTCCTCGTCGTCCTGGCCATCGGTTGGCTCATCTCCAAACTGATCGCGCGCGTCCTGGACCGGGTGCTGCGCAAGGTGGGCTCCGAGCGCCTCTCGGAGCGGGCCGGTACGGAGCGGATGCTGGCCGACTCCACGTACGACATGACCGGCATCGTCAGCAAGATCGTCTACTACGCGCTGCTGCTGATCACCGTGCAGCTCGCGCTGGGCGTCTTCGGGCCCAACCCGGTCAGCGCGATGATCAACAGCCTTGTCGCCTGGCTGCCGCGCGCCGTCGTCGCCGTCGTCCTGGTGGTCGTCGCGATGGCCATCGCCAACGCGGTGCGGGGCATCGTCTCCAGCGCGCTGTCCTCGAGGCCGTACGGCGCCACGGTGGCCAGGGTGCTGTGGGGCTGCATCGTCGTGCTCGGCGTCATCGCGGCGCTGGGGCAGGCCGGTATCGCGACGGACATCACCCGTCCGCTGCTGTACGCGGCGCTGGCCACGGTCGCGGGCATCATGATCGTCGGCGTCGGGGGCGGCATGGTCCAGCCGATGCGGCAGCGGTGGGAGCGGACCCTGTCGAGCATGGAGCAGGAGCAGCAGCGCGCCAGGACGGGGGGAGGCGCCTACCAGTCCGGCCGCGAGGACGCGATGCGCAACCAGCCGGCCCGCGAGCGCACGGACATGCCGGGCGGCCGGGACATGCGCGGCGGTGGCACGGACATGGGCGGTGGGCCCGGCATGTGACCCGGGTCCGGGGGCGCGCCGGGCCGTCCGGTGACCGTCCGCCGGCTACCGCCCCCGGCTCTCCCGGCCCTCGTGGTCCTCGTGGCCGTCCGGGTCCGTGACGTCCTCGTCGAGGAGGCCGTGCCGACGGACCAGCCAGCTGACGGCGGTCAGCCGGCACACGGCGTAGTCGTGCCCGACGGGCTCGCGCCAGTCGAGTTCGGCGAGCGCGTCCAGGAAGCCGAGCGCGTAGTCGGTGAGGTCCTCGCGGGAGGGCGGCGGGGGCTCCAGCGCGGGCCCGCCGGCCGACAGCCGGTCCCTGATCTCGGCCACGTGCTGGTCCACGGCGGCCGTGAACGCGGGCTCGAACGCGAACTCCGCGAAGCGGGGCGCGAACGAGCTGCTGATCTCGGCCAGAGGGGACATGCGTCCCACCGTATGCCGGGCCGGAGGGGCCGAGGAGCCGCGATTGCGATGATTTGCGTCACCCCGCGGCCCGATCGCAACGACAGGCCCTAGCGGACCGCCGCCTCCGCCGGGGCCGTGGTTCCCCGGTCGGGCCCGGGACCGTCCGCCCTGGCCGGACCCGCGTTGGCCGCCAGGACCAGTGCCGCGACCGCGGCGACGGCCGCGGCGAAGCCTCGGGCGTAACGCTCGGTGGTGCGTGTGCGTTCCAGCACGGCGACCTCGCAACAGCGATGGGTTAAGCACGTTTAATCCACGGTTTAACCTAGGGGCCGGCCGATGCGAACGGCAAGGGGCACAGGGGGAGTTGGCGTGGGGGAACGGGACGAGCCGAGAACCATCGGGCGCCGGGTGCAGCAGTTGCGGGTGCAGCGCGGACTGACCCAGAGGCAGCTGGCCGAGCCGGTGTACACGCCCGCCTACATCTCCACGCTGGAGGCCGGCCGGGTGCGCCCCTCCGACGACGCGTTACGGCATCTCGCCGGCCGGCTCGGAGTCGGGTTCGACGAACTGGCCACCGGACGCCCGGCCCGCCTGGTGACCGAGCTGCACCTGCGGCTGACCGAGGCGCGGCGCACGCTCGCCGTCGGCGAGGCGGAGGCCGCGGTGGAGCAGTACGCCGGGCTGCTGGCCGAGGCGGAGGCGCACGGCCTGGCCGAGGAGCAGGCCGCCGCGCTGCTCGGGCTCGGCGAGTGCGCCCTGGAGACCGGCGAACTGGTGGAGGGCCGCGAGTACTTCGAGCGGGCCGAGGCCCGTCTCGCCGAGGCACCGCTGCCCGCCCGGGTCCCGGCGCTGCGCGGCCGGGCCGTCGCGCACTACCTCGCCGGGGAACTGCGGTACGCCGTCTATCTGCTGGAGTCCACGATCGACGAGCTGAACCGGGCCGGCCTGCACGACCCGGACGCGCTGCTGCTGCTCTACGCCAGCGTGATCGGCCCGTACATGGACATGGGCGCGCACGCCCGGGCCGCGCAGGCGGCGGAGTTCGCGCTGGCGCTCGCGCCGCAGTCCGGCGACCCGGCGCTGGTGGCGCGCATGCACCGGTCGGTGGCCCGCACCCTGCTCGCCGAGGGCCGGCTCGCCGAGGCGGACGCCTCGCTGGCCAAGGCGGCGGAGCTGTACCGCGGGCTGCAACTGCGCACCGAGCTGGCCAACTGCCACTGGATGCGCGGGTACGTCTGCGCACAGAACGGCGAACTGGAGCGCGCCGAGAAGGAACTGCGGGAGGCGCTGGCGATGCTGTCGGCCAGGCGGGCCTTCCTCTACAGCAGCCAGGTCACCGTCGAACTGGCCGACGTGCTGCACCGGCGCGGCAGTTCCCGGGAGGCCGCGGACCTGCTGGAGGACGTGCTCGACGGGCTCTCCCCCGAGCGGGGCGCGGTGCACGCGGCGGCCGCGCACCGGCTGCTCGGCATCATCGCCGAGGACGCCCGCCGGGCCGAGCAGGCCGAGGAGCACTACGTCCGCGCGATGAGCCTGCTGGAACGCGCGGGCGCCGCCGGGGACCTGGCCGACCTGTGCCGCCTCCTCGGCGACCTCCTGCGCCGCACCGGCCGCGTCGAGGCGGCCCTGGACGCCTACCGCACGGGTCTGGGCCACCGCACGGCCCCGGGCACGACGACCCTGGGCCCGGCACCCGCCCAGCCCTCGGTGTGACGGTCCGCCCCGGCCTCCGGGGCGGGGCGGGACCGTCGCCCTCGTGCGTCGGGGCGAGCAGGTCCAGGCGATCACGGCGTACCGCGGGACCACCGGCGCCGGCCCGGTGGAGGCCAAGGGGGCCGTGGACCGCCTGTCCTGAACCGCCGGCGCCACGGGACCGACGCCCGGCGGCACCGCCGGACCGGGGACACGGCGACACCGGTGCGTCCACGCCCGTACGGGCGCTCGTACCGGGCCGGGTCCGGGCCCGTGCCGGTGAGCGGGCCCGGGCCGGCGCCCCTCCTCAGACCCGTACCCGGGCCTGTCGTCCCACCTCCACCAGGCGTTCCGCGCCGAGTTCGGCCACCGCCTGGGTGACCTCGGGCAGGACCGCGCCGAAGCCGCCGTTGGTGAGGGTGATCGTGTCCTCGCCGACGCGGACCGCCGCGAGGTCCACGGCGAGATACGTCGGCATCCCGTCGGACGCCTCCCCGGTCATGGCGAGCCGCAGGGCGGCCCGCGCGTCCCCGGCCTCCGGCAGCGGCAGCCGCGTCACCTCGACGGTCTGCGCGCCGGCCCGGGGGGCCGTGGCGCGGAACCGCTCGCACTTCTCCGGCAGCGTGTCCAGCCAGGCCAGTACCCGGTCCACGTCGGCGGGGCGGTACCGGGCGACCTGGTAGCGCAGCTGGGTGTCGTTGTAGGCGTCGTCGAGCGTGACCGTGGCGCGGGGGCCGGCCGGCGCGCCGAACAGCTCCTCCGTGTAGAGGGTGTCGAGCAGCCGCCGGCAGTCGGCGTTCCCTGTCTCCGCCTTGAGCATGCCGTCCCGCCAGGTCGCCGCGCCCCGGCTCGCCATCCACGGCTCGCCCAGGTCGGCCTCCGTGATCAGCGCCGCCCGTATCTGCGCCTCGTTCAGCGCGGGCGGGGACGGCGGGGGCCGCTCGGTGGCGGAAGCCGTGGCGGACGCGGAGGCGGACGGGGGTTCGGACACGCCCTGGGGCAGCGCGCGGGGCACCTGCGGATCGCCGGCGACGCAGGCCCCCGCGGTCAGCAGGGCGGCCGCCGACAGCGCGGAGACGAGGAGGGCGCGGGCGGCGGCCGGGGCACGGGTCATCGGGGGGCCTCCTGGGGAACCGGTCCGTCCACGAGCGGACGTGCTCCCACGGCACCACCGGGCCGGGCGCCCCACCAGCGCGGCGAGCCGTCCGGGTGAGCCGCCCGGGGAAATCCGCTCGCCCCCACCGCCCGCCTGGACGTGGACGTGGAGCGCTGCGTGAGGCCGTACCCGTCGGCGGTCGGGCGGACCGGGGCGCAGGCGGCCACCGGTTCGACGAGGCCGTTCCCGGAGCGACCGCCACAAGTGGGACGAATCATGCATCCCGTCACCCGTGCGGGAATGGCGCCACGCTGCCCGTGTGTTCGCTTTTACGGTGGTGTGGACAGATTCTCCGCCGGTACCCGCACGCACCCACAGGAGACCGCGTGACCGATCGCATCGACCCGCCCGGCCCCCGGCCGCCGCACCCCGCCCCCGACGCCACGCCCGACCTCTCCTCCAGGAACCCCGACTGGTGGCGACAGGCCGTCGTCTACCAGGTCTACCCGCGCAGCTTCGCCGACGCCGACGGGGACGGACTCGGTGACCTGCGCGGCATCACCCGGCGCCTCACCCACCTCGCCGCCCTCGGCGTCGACGCCCTGTGGCTGAGCCCCTTCTACCCCTCCGAGCTCGCCGACGGCGGCTACGACGTCGCCGACCCGCGCGACGTCGACCCGCGCCTGGGCACCCTCGACGACTTCGCCGCGCTGGTCCGCGAGGCCCACCGGCTCGGCCTGAAGGTGATCGTCGACATCGTCCCCAACCACACCTCCCACCAGCACGTCTGGTTCCAGGAGGCGCTGCGCGCCGGCCCCGGCTCCCCGGCCCGCGACCGCTACGTCTTCCGCGACGGCCGGGGCCCGGGCGGCGAGCTGCCGCCCACCGACTGGCAGTCCGTGTTCGGCGGCAGCGCCTGGCAGCGGGTGCCGGACGGGCAGTGGTACCTGCACCTCTTCGCCGCCGAGCAGCCCGACCTCGACTGGGGCCACCAGGACGTGCGCGACGACTTCCGCACCACCCTGCGGTTCTGGGCCGACCGGGGCGTGGACGGGTTCCGGATCGACGTGGCGCACGCCCTCGCCAAGGACCTCGACGAGCCGCTGCGCGACCTCGGCGCCCCCGAGCGGAGCCGCGAGAGCGCGCTCACCGAGTTCGCGCCGGGCACCCACCCGTTCTACGACCGCGACGAGGTGCACGAGATCTACCGCGACTGGCGCAAGATCCTCGACGCCTACTCCCCGCCCCGGACGGCCGTCGCCGAGGCCTGGGTCCCCGGCGCCCGCCGCGCCCTGTACGCCCGCCCGGACGAGCTGGGCCAGGCCTTCAACTTCGAGTACCTGCAGGCGCCGTGGGACGCCGGGGAGCTCCACCAGGTGATCACCGGCTCGCTGGCGGACGCGCGGGCCGCCGGTGCCTCGGCGACCTGGGTGCTCTCCAACCACGACGTCGTCCGGCACGCCTCCCGGCTGATGCTGCCGCCGGACACCGACGGGAACGCCTGGCTGCTGTCCGGCGGCCACGCCCCCGCCGTCGACCCGGAGGCCGGACTGCGCCGGGCCCGCGCCGCCACCCTGCTGATGCTGGCGCTGCCCGGTTCGGCGTACCTCTACCAGGGCGAGGAACTCGGCCTGCCCGAGGTCGCGGACCTGCCCACCGAGGTCCTCCAGGACCCCATCTGGGAACAGACGGGACACGTCCGCAAGGGCCGCGACGGATGCCGGGTGCCCCTGCCGTGGACGACCACCGGGCCCTCCTACGGCTTCGGCCCGGGCGGTGCCTGGCTGCCGCAGCCTCCCCGCTTCGCCGCGTACGCCGTCGAGGCGCAGGACGGTGTCGAGGGCTCGACCCTGGAGCTCTACCGCACGGCCCTGCGGCTGCGCCGCAAGCTGCTGGACGGCGAGACGCTGACCTGGGCGGAGGAGGCCCCGGCCGGGGTCCTGCAGTTCGACCGCGGGGACGGCTGGCGCTGCGTGGCCAACCTGTCCCCCGGCCCGGTCTCCCTCCCGGCCGGCGAGGTCCTGCTGACCAGCGCGCCCCTGGAGGACGGCCGGCTCGGCCCGGACACGACGGCCTGGCTCGGCCGCTGAACCGCCCGCCCGCGCTTCCGGCCGGTCCCCTTCGGGACCGGCCGGAACCGGTGCGGGGGTGGGTTCAGACGTGCCCCGGGCCCCCGCTGCCGAAGCCCCCGCTGGATCCGGGCAGCCAGCGCTTGCGGTTCTGGTCCTTGCCCGTCCTGGTCGCGGCGTGATGCAGCTCGTAGGGCATGAGACGGTGTGAGCCGGTCTTCGACATGTCCGGCACCTCGTCCGGCTCCCGCATCTCCCGCATCTCGTGGACCGCCCCGCCGTCCGGCAGCTTCGGCTGGTCCTCGGCCCTGGGGCGGGGCTCTTCCTGGTCCATGTACCGCATGCCGACACGTACGGCCCAGATCAGCGCGCCGGCCACGAACAGCCCGCCGAGGAAGGCCCCGGTCACGTTCCACACGTGCTGGCCGGCGGCCAGAAGTTCATACGTTGCCGTGCTCATGCTTCCGAGTATGAATCAGGACATGGGATAAAGCGCCCGGAATGCCCTCTTCTCGTTCGGCCGGTCCCGGCGGGCGGCGCGCCTGTCCCCGTGACAGATTGCGGCCAGAGGAAGGCCGGGACGGGCCGTCGCGTCCCCCCGCGTGTGCAGCTCGGGGCCCGCCCCGGCCCTCCCGTACGCAGGGGCGTTCCCCGTGCCGTCGCCGGTGGGGCGCGGGGGTGAGGGGGTGAGGGCCGGGGCGCGGGCGCCGTGCGGGTGAAAAACCTGCGTCCGCCGCGACAGGTTTTCCGTCGAGCTCGCCAAAGTTTTCCTGCGGGGGCCCTTCCCGTGGCGGACCGTTCCCGCTGTGGTCCGCGGAAGGGCGCGCATGCCCTCGGAGGGCCCGCCGCCCGCCGCCGGCCGGCTCGACGGCGGCCACTTCCCGGCCTGCTTCCCGGACGGGGCCGCCGAACCGGGGGCCGACGGGGCGCTGCGCCGCCGGGAGGGGGCGCGGTCCCCGCGAGCCGGTGAAAATCTACTGTCGCCGGAACAGAAATTCCGCTCCCGCCGAGCGTAATCCTTTCCTCAAACGTGCCGGCGGCGTTTTATTCCAGTGATTTTCCTCGCTTGCCGTAGGTGCTTTTCATGCTAGGCTGACGTCAGTTGCAGTTGTGGTTGCCGTTTTGCTACGGGTCTCCGGGCAGGTGATCATCGCGACGATGTAGGGATTCGTAAAGTGCGAGTTCCGGCACTGTCTCAGGAGATTTGATATGGCCACCGGTACGGTGAAGTGGTTCAACTCGGAAAAGGGCTTCGGCTTCATCGAGCAGGACGGCGGCGGCGCTGACGTGTTCGCCCACTACTCGAACATCGCCACCTCGGGCTTCCGTGAGCTCCAGGAAGGCCAGAAGGTGACCTTCGACGTCACCCAGGGCCAGAAGGGCCCGCAGGCGGAGAACATCGTTCCCGCCTGACCTGTACGCAGGGTTTCGGAGCAGGGGCTCGCACTTCGGTGCGGGCCCCTGCTCTTTGTTTATCCCCGGTTATCCGTTTGCTTTTCACGCGGCGTCAATGCGACCGCAACTCCTCCGCCCGGGCGCGTCCACCGCGGTGCGCACCGCCGCGCCGATCACCGCGTCGGCCGCCGGAAGGGTGACCGCGGTGTGCGCGGTCCGGGTGAACACGGCGACGGCGTACCGTCCCGCGTCCCGGTGCTCGACGGCGCCGGCCTCGCCCCGCGGGGTCGGCGGGCCGCCGGTCCTCCCGGCGACGCGCACGTCACCGGTGCGGGCGACCGTCAGCGGGGGCGCGGCACGCGTCCTGCCCGGCCCGCCCGGCGACACCGGCGCCAGGACCGGCGCGGCGGAGGTCTCCGACGCCCTGCCGTCCGCCGTACCCGCGTCCTGACCGCACCCTGCGAAAGGGAAACCCTGTGCCCGCACATCCCTCCCGCCGCGCGCTGCTGCTGGCCGCCGGCCTCACCCCCGTGGCCGGATGCGCCACCGGCACCCCGGCGCGCGACCGCGGTCCGGCCCCGGCGACCCCGGCGGCACCTGCGTCCTCGGCCTCGCCGGGCCGCCGCACCCCCGATCCGGTGGCCCCCCGGAGCCTCGCCGAACTCGAACGCGCATACGGTGCCCGCCTCGGGGTGTACGCCGTCGAGACCGGAACCGGCGCCACCGTGGTGCACCGCGCCGACGAACGCTTCGCGTTCTGCTCCACCTTCAAGACGCTCGCCGCGGGCGCCGTCCTGGCGCGCGGCCCGCTCGCCGGGCCGGACGAGCGCGTCACCTACACCCGGGCCGACCTCGCCGCCCACTCGCCGGTCGCCGAGAAGCACGTCGCGCACGGCATGACGGTGCGTCAGCTCTGCGACGCGGCCGTCCGGTACAGCGACAACACGGCCGCCAACCTGCTGCTGCGCCGGCTCGGCGGCCCGCGCGCGCTCACCGCGTACCTGCGCGGACTCGGCGACCGCGTCAGCCGTCTGGACCACTACGAACCCGAACTGAACCGGAACCCGCCGGGTGACCCGCACGACACCACGACCCCCCGGGCCCTCGCCGCCGACCACCGGGCGCTCGTCCTCGGCGACGCCCTCCCCGCCGCCGAGCGGGCCCGGCTGACGGACTGGCTGGTCCGCAACACGACCGGCGGCCGGCGCATCAGGGCCGGTGTGCCCCGGGACTGGACGGTGGGCGACAAGACCGGAACCGGCGACTGGGGCCGCGCCAACGACGTCGCCGTGCTGTGGCCCGGCCGCGGCGCCCCGCTGGTGATGGCGGTCCTGAGCGACCGCCCCGCCCGGGACGACACCGCCGACGACGCGCTGATCGCCGAGGCCACCCGCCGTACCCTCGCCGCGTTCGGCTGAGAGACGGCTCGCCGGGACGGCCCGGTTCGCGAGGACGGGCCGGCCCGTGGGGGACGAGCCGGCGCGGCTCCGTGGTCTCGCCGGGTCAGCTGCCGAGGCAGATGACCAGGAGGCAGAGCTTGTCCGGGGACCTCGGGGACTCCGGGGAGGCCGCCGGGGGAGTGGTGGGGGCGGGCTCGGAGGCGCCCTGGTCCGTGCCGGTGTCCGCGCCGGTCCCGTCGCTGTCGTCGGCGACCGGGGGCGGCGGCGCCGGCCGGGTGGCCGTATCCGGCCCGTCGGCCCGGGAACCGCTGTCCGCGCCGGTGGCCGTGTCCGCCGTGGTGTCCGGGCGCGCGCCGGAGCCGGTGTCCGGGGCGGTGATGGCCGGCCGGGAGCCCGCCGCCGCCCGCGAGGCGGTGACACCGTCCGTCCGGGTGTCCGACGGGGTGGTGGCCGCAGGGGCGTCGTCGGCCGGCCGGTGACGTCCGTCGCCGGCCGACGGCGGCTGCGAGGCGCGATCCGGGGCGGGCGCCGGGGATCCCGGGTCGCCGTACTCGTCCGCGGGGCCCTTCGCACCGCCCATGCCCTTGAGGTCGGGTGCCGCGGCGGCCTGGGTGCGGTCTCCGTTGCCCCGGTCCATGGAGACGAGGGTCAGCCCGCCGCCGACGAGGGCGACGGCCGTGGCGACCAGGGCACGCCGCTGGGTCTTCTTCCAGCGGACCTGCTGCCGCCGCCGTGCCGCGCGGCCGGTGCCCGTGTCCACGGGCGCGGGTATCGCGTGCGGCACCTCGGCGGAGGGGAGCGCGTCCGTGCCGGCCGCCGCCACCGCCGTACCGCCGTCGCGGTGGATGGCGGGGACGCCGGCGTCGGCCGCCGCCGCCGGGGCCACCGCCGCGGGCACGGCCCGACTGCCGACGACGCCGGGCGCGATGTCGGGAGCGTAGGCGCCGCAGCCGGGGCAGACCAGGGCACCGTTGAGATGCCGGCGACACGTGGAGCAGTAGTCCATCCGCTGACTTCCTGAGTTGACGTACCGACGCCCGCGGAGGCCGGTCCGGAGCAGGGAACAACAACGCTAACGAGCCACAGGACCCACTGTGTGCAGCCCGTGTGCCGCTCCTGCGCACATTTTCCGCACACCGCGCGAGGAGGTCGTGAGTACGGCCGCCGCACCACCGCACAACGGACACACTGCTCGGCAACAACGTTCGGGCCTCAGCCGGAAGCCGGCCTCGACGCCGCACCGAGGTGCCGCGTCGGCCCCCCGGCCCATTTGGTCGCCCACGCTGCACGATCGCCCGAAAGGCATCTCACGTGATCCCCCGTTCCACCCCCCACGCAGTACGTCGCACCACCCTGCTCCTGACCGCCGGTCTGTCGGCCCTCACGCTCACCGCGTGCGGTGTCGTCGGCGGGGCCGGAGACGGTGACGACGCGGCATCGCGCCACAAGAGCCACGACATCACCGTCGGTCTGCTGCTGCCCGACAGGGACACGGCGCGCTTCGAGAAGTTCGACTACCCCCTCATCAAGGAGCGGATCTCCGCCCTCACCGACAAGCGGGGCAAGGTCCGCTACGAGAACGCCGAGGGCAGCAAGGCCCGGCAGAGCGAGCAGTTCGGGAAGATGGTCGCCGACGGCGTCGACGTGATCCTGGTCGACGCGGTGGACGCCAAGGCCATCGCGCCGGACGTGCGGAAGGCCAAGGACGCGGACATCCCCGTCATCGCCTACGACCGTCTCGCCGAGGGCCCGATCGACGCGTACGTCTCGCACGACAACGAACTGGTCGGGCAGGTGCAGGGCCGTGCCCTGGTGAACGCGCTCGGCGGTGACGCCGAGAACAGCAAGGTCGTCATGATGAACGGCGAGCCCGCCGACCCGAACACGGCACTGTTCAAGAAGGGCGCGCTCAGCGAACTGGACGGCAACGTGGACATCGCCGCGACCTACCACACGGAGAAGTGGAAGCCCCAGGTCGCGGCGGAGAACATGCGCACGGCGATCAAGGAGATCGGCGCCGGCAACGTCGCCGCCGTCTACTCGGCGAACGACGGCATGGCCGGTGCCGTCATCGAGGCGCTGGAGGAGGCGGGTGTCACCGACATCCCGCCGGTGACCGGGCAGGACGCGGACCTGGCGGCGGTGCAGCGGGTCATCTCGGGCAAGCAGTACATGACGGTCTACAAGTCCTTCCTGCTGGAGGCGACCGGGGCCGCGGACATGGCGGTGGCCAAGGTGCAGGACCGCTCGATCCAGTTCGACGCGCTGGCCCGCGACCGGGTGGACAGCCCCACGCGGAAGGACGTGCCGGCGATGCTGGTCCCGGTGGTCGCCCTCACCAGGGAGAACATCGGGGACACGGTGATCCAGGACGGCGTCTACACCGTCGGGGAGATCTGCACCAGGCCCTACGCGGCGGCCTGCGCCGAGATCGGCCTGACCCGGTCCTGAGGAGGACCGGCCCACCCGAGGGGAACCGGGTGGGCCGGCCGTGCCGCGGACCGGGCCCCTACCGCCGAAGACGCCGGGGCGGGTGCGCCGGGACGGGTGCGCCGGGTCGGCCGCGGCCGGACATCCGGCGGTCGCTGCCGAGGTCCGGGCGTGCCGGTGTGCGGCGGTCGGGCGGGGCGCCGCCGCCGTCATGCCGGAAGGGCGCGTCGCGCGCCCCCCGGCGCGTGGTCACGGGCCCGGCGCAGGAACGGTGCCTCGATGACGTGGTACGACAGGAGGGCCATCAGGAGGCTCAGGACCACCGTGGCCGGCAGCCGCCCGTCCTCCACGCCGAGGGAGGCCAGCAGCCGCACGACGGGGTAGTGCCACAGGTAGATGCCGTAGCTCAGGTTGCGGCCCGCCCAGGCCAGGGGCGTCAGCGACAGGAGCCGGGACAGCCGCCCGTCGGGCCGCAGTTCGAGCCCCGCGACCAGGGTGGCGGAGAGCACCGCCACCCCCAGGAACCCGGCGGTGTACCAGGCGGCGGTCCAGCCCCCGATGCCGGCGGTCACCGGCATCCGCCAGGCCACGAGCGCCAGCAGCCCGAGCGCGGGCCAGGCCAGCCGGCCCGCCCAGAGGCGCAGCACCGCCGACCGGGGGTCGTCCGCGCGCAGCCGGGCCAGGACCACGGCGACGAGGGCACCGGCCAGCAGCTGGTCGGCGCGGGTGTCGGTGCCGTTGTAGATGCGGTGGGCCGCGTCCGGGTTCCACAGCACCCAGCGCCACAGCGCGGGCAGCGCGCACAGGACCGCCGTGCACAGCAGCACCGTGCGGGCCCCCACGCGTCGCAGCAGGACGAGCAGGACGAGCGGCCAGAGCAGGTAGAACTGCTCCTCCACGCCCAGCGACCAGGTGTGCGCCAGCGGTCCGGTGAGGTCGGAGTAGGGGCCGGACTCCGCGGCCCGTACGACGTTGACCAGGAACAGCGCCGACAGCCCCGCGGCCCGCCAGGCGCCGTCGAAGCCCCACAGCGAGGTGGTCACCGACAGCGCCGCGCACAGGGTGCACACGGCCAGCAGCGCGGGGACGAGCCGCAGCCAGCGCCGCCGGTAGAAAAGGAGCAGGGCGACGCCGCCGGTGCGGGCGTACTCGGCGAGCAGCAGGCGGGTGATGACGAAACCGCTGATGGTGAAGAAGAGGTCCACGGCCACCGAGCCGCCCGGCACCAGGTCCGGTGTCACGTGGTAGACGAGCACCAGGGCGACCGCGCAGGTCCGCAGTCCGTCCAGGCCGTTCACCCGTCCGCCGCGGGCGAGGGCGGAGGGGAAGCCCCGGCCGGCCGCCGGGGCGGCGGGCCCGCGGACCCCGGCTTCCGCCGTTTCCCCCTCGGTGCCGGTGCCGGTGCCGGTGCCGGTGTCTGCTGCGGTCGTCGTGTCCGGTGCCTGGGCCATGAACGAGGTCGCTTCCCACCTGCCGGCTGCTTCGGAGTGACTCGGTGCACCTGTCCAGGAAGCAACGGTCGCATGCCTCCCCGGCACACACCGGTCCGCGCCGCCGGGGAGGTCACGGCCGGCGGAGCACTCCCGGGGCGGTCACCCGGGCGTCAGGGCCGTCGCCCCGCCACGCTCGCCCGCGCGGCCGTCGCCGGGCCGCCCGTCACTGCCGGTGCCGCTGTGTGCCCCCGGGCTCCGGCTCGCCCGGGGTGACGGTCTCCCCGGGGATCACCCGGGGCGCGTCCGGCGCGTCCTCGTCCTTCATCGCCCTGGCCTCGGCCTTCAGGATGCGCGCCGACTTGCCCGCCGAGCGGGCCAGCTCGGGCAGCTTCCTGGCGCAGAGCACGGCGATGACGACGACGAGGATGATCGCGAGTTCGCTCAGTCCGAACATGAGGGTCCCGTTCTTCCGGTGGGCTGGGTGAGGTGCCGGCGCGGGCAGGGCGGCACCACGGGAATCTACAGCACTGTAGAAAAATCGGTGGGTGGTCTCTGCTTTCCTTACGATGTACCGCCTGGTGTACCGAAGGTGACGCGCGGGTCGGCGGAAGGGAGACAGGGCATGGCGGATGAGCGGCAGCGCCCCCGGCGGCGGGGGCAGGGCGAGCTGGAGGCGCTGGTCCTGGAGGCGCTGCGGGAGGCGGACGGGCCGGCGACGGCCGGCTGGGTGCAGGAGCGGCTCGGCGGGGACCTCGCCTATACGACGGTGATCACGATCCTGACCCGGCTGCTGGCCAAGGGCGCGGTGACCCGGGAGCGCGCGGGCCGGTCCTTCGCCTGGACGTCGGCCTCGGACCAGGCCGGCCTCGCGGCGCACCGGATGCGCAGGGTGCTGGACGCCGAGAGCGACCGGGAGGCGGTGCTGGCCAGCTTCGTCACCGGCCTGGGGCCGAACGACGAGCGGCTGCTGCGGGAGCTCCTGGGGCGGGCCGGGAGCGAAGGGGAGGACTGACGCCTCATGGGGGTCTTCGTCTTCCTGCCGCTCGTGCTGCCGCTCACGGCCTGGCCCGTCGCGCGCCTGGCCGAACAGCATCTGCACCCCCGTGCGGCGACCGGACTGCTCACGGCCGTCGCCGCGGTGATGGCGACGTGCAGCACGGTGTGCCTGGGACTGGTGATGGTGGTGGGCACCGCCCAGCTGCCCGGCAATCCGCTGCCCGACGGCTGGTCGGACCCCGAGGTGCGGGCGGCGGTGCCGTACGACGAGGTCGTCGGCAAGGCGGCGATCCCGGCGCTGTGCGCGGTGGTCGTCGCCTGCGGCCGGACCCTGTGGCGGCACGGCCGGGTGCGCCGCCGCGCCCACCGGGCGCTGGCCGGGCTGCCGGACACCGAGGTCGCCGTCCTGACCGACGACGTTCCCTACGCGTACGCGCTTCCCGGCCGCCGCGACCGGGTCGTGGTGACCACCGCCCTGCTCGACTGCCTCGAACCGGCCGAGCGGCGCGCCCTGTTCGCCCACGAGCGGGCCCACCTGACCGCCCGTCACCACCGGTTCCTGCTCGCCGTCCGGCTGGCCGCGCGCGCCAACCCTTTCCTGCGCCCGCTGCGTACGGCCGTCTCCTTCACGACGGAACGCTGGGCGGACGAGGAGGCGGCCGAGGCCGTCGGCAGCCGTCGCGCGGTGGCGCGCGCCATCGGCAAGGCGGCCCTCGTCTCCACGGGAACCCCGGTGGCCACGCTCGCGGGCCTCGCGGCCCCGGGGCCGGTGCCGCGCCGGGTGGCGGCCCTGCTCGGCCCGGCCCCGGCGGTGCGCAGCTGGCCGTCGGTGTTCACCGCGGTGGGCCTGGCGGCGTGGAGCGCTGCCGCCGGGACGGCCGTGTCCGCGATGTCGTCCGCGAACTCGGCCGTCACGATGGTCGTCATCCTCCAGGCGGCGACACCGCTCTGACCCGCCGCGCGTGCCGCCACCGCGCGGCTGCACCGCTCCGGCGCGCCGTGCGTGGCGATCCCGCTCCGACGCGGCGCGCACGGTGGCGCAGTCCGGCAGCCCGCGTGTGGTGCCGCCGCTCGGCCGGCCGCCGCGTGGGGCGCCGGGGCTCCGGTCGTCGGAGGTCAGAGGTCGAACTCGTGCGGCGGCAGGCCGAGGGCGAAGCACGCCTCGCGGACGACGGCCTGTTCGTCCTTGTCGAAGTGACCGTCGGCGCCGCCGATGACGATGCCGATCTGGATCACGGCCCGGGCCTCGGCGGGCTTCTTCTTCGCCTTGGCGATCTCCTGCAGCACGCTCACCCTGCCGAAGTCGAAGTCGGCGGTCAGCCTGTCCAGGTTCTCCTCGAAGCGCCGGCGCAGGTCGTCGGCCGGGAAGTTCTGCAGCACCTCGTTGGACGCGATCAGCTGGGCCACCCGCTGCCGCTCGGAGGGGTCGACGGTGCCGTCGGCGGCGGCGACGAGCGCGCACACGGCCATGCTCGCGTCGCGGAAGGCGCCGCTCCTGAGGTCGTTCTTCTTCGCCGTCAACTGGGTCTGCATCGTCGATGCTGACTCCCTGATGCGGTCCCACAGGGCCATGAGAACTCCAGACGGGTACGGGGCTTCGGGGCCGTCCGGATCGGACGGCCCCTCATTTCTACAGCATTGTAGAATTGGATGGCGCGGTTCCCGCCCGGAGGCGACCGCTCAGCCCTCTTCCTCCTCGCCCTCGAAGAAGTCACCGACCTCGTCGACGACTTCGGCCGCGACCGTGCCGCCGACGACACCGGCCGCCAGCCCGGCGGCGCCCGCGGCGACCACGGTGCCCGTGCCCGGTCCGCAACGGTGTCCGTCGTGGTGCCGGTCGTCGGGCCCGTACCCGTGCTCGTGTCCGTACGCGGCGTGCGAGCCGTACGGCGCCCGGTGCTCCACGAGCCGCCGGATCCAGCCGCCGACCTCGGCCTCCCAGTCGCGCGAGTCGTGGTGGCCGACCGTGAAGCGGGTGAGCGCGTCGTGACCGGAGGGGAGCGGGCCGCCGCGCCTGTCGGCCTCCAGCACCACCTCGAGGCCGGCCGGGTCCGCGAGGAAGGTCACCTCGATCTCGCTGACCTGGTGGGCGTACCGCGGCGCGGGGATGAGTTCGATCTCCTGGTGGAACGGCAGCCGTTGCCCCGTGCCGCCGATCCGCCCGAGCTCCAGGTCGGCCGAGCCGAAGCCGAAGCCGAGCCGGCCGAAGGCCTCCAGGACCGCCTCCTGCGCGGGCAGCGGCGCCACGGTCAGCGGGTCGAGGTCGCCCTTGTCCTTCGCGCCCGCAACCGACAGCTCCGTGCGCACCCCGAGGACGACACCGAGGGCCTGCCCGTGCAGTTCGGTGACCGGCGTCTCCCAGGGCAGGGTCACACGGAACGGCACGGACCGCTCCTCGCCCTCGGCGAGCCGGAATCCGCCGCCGACGGTGAACCGCTCGAAGGGGACGACCCCCTCGTTCTCGCCGTCCCCGTGCTCGATCTCGACCCGCGCCACCAGCTCCAGGGTGATGTGCTCGATGTCGAAGTCGGCGTTGCCGCCCTTGAGGTGCACCTGGCCGGCGAGCGCGGCGCCGGGCCGGACCGGTCCCGGGTCGAGGACCGTGTCCACGGTGGGGCCGCCCACGCCGAGCGAACCGAGCAGTCGTCTGAACACCATGGTGGCGTTCTCTCCTTCACATGCGTGCGTGCGATCTACGGAGACGACCGGGAACCGCCGGGACCGGCCCGCGAGGGCGGGAACAACCGGGGGGACCATGTCGTTCTCTACAAGCGAGTAGAAGCATAGGGTGGTCATGGCCGGCGGAGCCGCTGCCGGGGACCCCGGTGCGGGAAAGTCCGAAAACGGTCGCACCTTGGCTGCCGCGAAGGACTCGACCGGAACGCTTTGCTCGTCTTTTACCATGAGGTGGAGGGCACCCCGCCCTCCCCGATCCGTCGAACCGAGAAGGAGACCCGAGCCCGCGATGGGTGAGCCTCCCAGTACCAGCCGTGCCACGCCCCGCACGGTCCCCGCACACGAGGGAGCGAGGGCGGCACGGTGACCGAGATCCTGCTGCTCCTGGCGGCCCTCCTCCTCACTCTGGCCTGCGCGGTGTTCGTCGCGGCCGAGTTCTCCCTGACCACCGTCGAGCGCGGTGAGCTGGAGCGGGCCGTCGAGGCGGGCGAGCGGGGCGCCGAGGGCGCCCTGACCGCCGTACGCCGTCTGACCCTCCAGCTCTCCGGTGCCCAGCTGGGCATCACGGTCACCTCACTGGTGATCGGCATGCTCGCCGAGCCGTCGCTGGCCGGTCTCCTGAGGGGCCCACTGAAGGCGGTCGGCCTCGGCGGAGCGGCCTCGTCCGTGGCGACCGTGCTGGGCGTGGCCGTCTCGACCGTCGTGCTGATGGTGGTCGGCGAGCTGGTGCCCAAGAACTGGGCGATCTCCCGCCCGCTGGCCGTCGCCAAGGTGGTGGCGGGTCCGCAGCGCGCCTTCACGGCCGCCTTCGGTCCCTTCATCCGCCATCTGAACAACACGGCGAACCGTGCCGTACGGCGCCTGGGCCTGGAGCCCGCCGAGGAGCTGGCCTCCGCCCGCACGCCCGACGAGCTCGTCGCGCTCGCCCGGCACTCCGCCGCCGAGGGCGCCCTGGAGGCGGACTCCGCCGAACTGTTCGTCCGCACCCTGCACCTGGGCGAGCTCACCGCGGAGAACGTCATGACACCGCGCGTCGACGTCAAGGCGCTCGAGGCGCACGCGACGGCCGCCGACGCCGCCAACCTGACCCACGCCACCGGCCTGTCCCGCTTCCCGGTCTACCGGGGCAGCCTGGACGAGGTCATCGGCACCGTCCACATCCGTGACGTCCTCGCCCTCGACCCGCGCGAACGGGCCGGCACCCCGGTCACCGAACTGGCCACCGCGCCCCTGCTGGTCCCCGACAGCCTGCCCGCCGACCGGCTCCTGGAACGCATGCGGGCGTCCCGCACGATGGCCGTCGTCATCGACGAGTACGGCGGCACGGCGGGTCTGGTGACGGTGGAGGACATCGTCGAGGAGGTCATCGGCGAGGTCCGCGACGAGCACGACCCCGTCGAGGTCCCCGACCTGCTGCCCGCCCCGCGCACCCCGGACGGGCGCCAGGTGTGGGAGGCGGACGGCGGCGTACGCCTCGACGAGCTCGCCGGGATAGGACTGACCGCCCCGGAGGGCCCCTACGAGACGGTCGCCGGACTGATCGCCACCCGCCTGGCCCGTATCCCCGCCGAGGGGGACGTGGTCGACCTCGACGGCTGGCGGCTCGACGTCCTCGACGTCGACCACCGCCGCGCCGACCGCGTCCGCATCACCGCCCCGGCCGCCGGCCGTCCGGCCCGGCTCACGGAGGACGCCCGATGACCGTCCTGCAACTCGTCATCGGCGCCCTGACGCTGGTGACCAACGCCTTCTTCGTCGGCGCCGAGTTCGCACTGCTCTCGGTGCGCCGCAGCCAGATCGAACCCGACGCCCAGGCGGGCAACCGGCGCGCGAGGATGACCCTGTGGGGGCTGGAGCACCTCTCCGCCATGCTGGCCACCGCCCAGCTGGGCATCACCGTGTCGTCGCTGGTGCTCGGCGCGGTCGCGGAGCCGGCCATCGCCCACCTGCTGGAGCCCGGCTTCGAGGCGGTCCACGTCCCCGGCGGCCTGGTGCACCCGATCGCGTTCGTCATCGCCCTGGCGGTGGCGACGTATCTGCACATGCTGATCGGCGAGATGGTGCCGAAGAACATCGCGCTCGCGGCGCCGGTCCCCACGGCGCTGCTGCTCGGCCCGCTGCTGGTGGCCCTCACCGGGGCCCTGAAGCCGGTGATCTTCGGGATCAACGCCTTCGCCAACACCCTGCTGAAACTGCTGCGGGTGGAGCCGAAGGACGAGGTCGGGTCCGTCTTCACCGACGACCAGCTGGCCCGCATGGTCGTCGAGGCGGGCGAGGCCGGGCTGCTCTCCCCGGCCGACGGCGAGCGGCTGCGGGACGCGCTGGAACTGGGCACCCGCCCGGTCGGCGAGATCCTGGTCCCGGTGCGGAGCATGCGGACGGTCGACACGGCGGTCACCCCGGCGCGTCTGGAGCGGCTGGCCGCCGACGCGGGCTACTCCCGCTTCCCGGTCACCGGCCGTGAGGGGGCGCTCCTGGGCTACCTGCACATCAAGGACACCCTGGGCGTCGCCGACCGCGACCGGCCCTTCCCGCGCCAGGCCCTGCACCCGGTCACCCGGGTGCACATCGACACCCCGCTGGACGACACCCTCACCGCCCTGCGTGCCGCGGGCAGCCATCTGGCCGCCGTACTCGGCGAGGGCGGCAAGGTGATCGGGTTCGTGACGATGGAGGACGTACTGACGGAGCTGGTCGGCCCCGCCCCGTCCGGCACCTGACCGGCGCCCCGCCGACGACAGGAGACGGGCCGGAGCCCCCGCGGGGGTTCCGGCCCGCTCGCGTCCGCGAGCAGGCGCCGCCTCACCGGACGCGGACCACAGGCGTCACCGTCCGCCCCCGTGCCGCGCTCCGGGCCGCGTACGGCGCGTATGGCGCGTATGGCGTGTCCGGCGCGGCGCCCCGCCCCGGACACCCGACACCCCCTGCCGGTGAGCAGACGGACGGCCGGCTGCTCCCCGCTCGTCTCAACTCGTCCACGACGCCTTCACGTCCCCGAAAGTGGGTCTTGACCGGCCGTTCGCCGGTCGACCTCGCTGAGACGGGAGACCTGACATGCCTCGACGCCCGCTGAACCGCCGCGAATGGCTGACCCTCGGGGGAATCGTCCTCGGCAGCGTCGTCTCCGGCGTCGTCGGAGCGGGCGCCGACGAGATGCTCAGGGCGCTCCTGTACTGACCGGGCCACCGAACGGGCGCCCGCGGCAGGGCCGTTGGCGCGGACATCACCCTCCGGTGGTCCGGCGCGCGTAGTACACCACGGCGGATTTCATGACCTTACGGGCGGCTTCGGCTCCCATGGGCAAGGATGCATCGATGACCAGTCACAACAGAGGCCCGCGGCAAGGGAGTCAGCGGAGGATCACACGACCCCGGGGCGTCACTCCGGCACCGCTGCGGGACTTGAAGGACTACCTCTACCAGCTCTACGTCGAAGCCGGGGCGCCGCCGACGCAGCGCATGGCGGTGGAGATCGAACAGGACGACGCCCTCCCGGGCAGCCCCTCGAAGGCCACCATCCACCGGATCATCAGCTCCAGGGAACTCCCGGCGGCGCAGGAGGACGTCGTCTCCGTCGCCCTCGCGCTGGCCCGCGGAGCGGGACGGAACCCGGCCGAGGTGGACACCCGGGTCCGGAGGATGTGGGTGGCGGCCCACTTCGCCCGGCCACTGGGCACCCCCGTGTCCGACCTCGATCCGTTCGCCCTGGAGGTGCACCGGGCGATCGACGTGCCCGGTGAGCAGCCGGTCTCCCGGTTGCCCGCCTACGTCCCGCGGGATCACGACACGGCGCTGGGCGCACTCGTGGACCGGGCCATCGACGGCGAGAGCCTGCTGGTCACGCTGGTCGGAGAGTCCTCGACCGGGAAGACCCGCGCCTGCTGGGAGGCGCTGGAGCGGCTTCCGGCGGACTGGCGCGTCTGGCACCCGTTCGATCCGACCCGCCCGGACGCCGTGCTCGTCCACCTCGAAGAGGTCGGCCCGCAGACGGTGATCTGGCTGAACGAGGCCCAGCACTACCTCCTCGCCCCGGACGCCAGGACCGCCGAGGGCATCGCCGCCGGCCTGCGCTCGGTCCTGACCGACCGGAGCCGTAGCCCGGTGCTGGTCCTCGCCACCATCTGGCCGCGCTTCTGGGAACCCCTGACGGCGCCGTCGCCCACGGGTGCGTACGACCGCTACGAACAGCAGCGCAAGCTGCTGACCGGCCTCGGCCGGTGCGTCGAGGTGCCGAGGGCATTCACCGAGACCGACCTGCGCCGGGCCCGCCGGAAGGCGAATGGTGATCCCAGGCTCGCCAGCGCTCTGAAGGGGGCGAGCCACGGGGAGATCACGCAGTTCCTCGCCGGCGTCCCGGAACTCATGCGGCGCTACCTGTGCGCGGCGCCCGCGGAGAAGGCCCTGATCCACGCGGCCATGGACTACCGCAGGCTGGGGTACGGGCCGGCGCTCCCCCACGAACTCCTCGTCGAGGCCGCCGAGGGCTATCTGAAGGAGCACGAACTCGGCCTGCGCGCAGGGGACTGGCGGGAGGAGGCGCTGGCGTACTGCGCCCTGCCGTGCCACGGGGTACCCGGCCCGCTGACACCCGTGCCGTCCCGCGGCGGCGAGGACACGGGACGGACGTACCGGCTGGCGGACTACCTCGAACAGCACGGCCGTGTCGAACGCCGCCTGATGTGTCCGCCGGCCTCGTTCTGGGAGGCGGCGATCCGCCACTGCGCCGGTACCGACGACAGCGTCGCGCTCGCGCGTGCCGCGCAGCGAAGGGGACGTCTGAAGGTCGCGGCGGCGCTCTACGAGAACGCGCTGAACGAGGGGAACGCCGACGTCCGAACCGAACTGGCCCGGCTCGCCGAGGGCGTGGGGGACGTCGTCAAGGCGAAGGAGTGCCACGAGGCCGCCTGGGCGGCCGACCGGCGGGCGCGCTGGGAGCTGGTGCGCCTGCGTCAGCTTCTGGGGGAGCCGGGCCGGGCGGAGGAACTGGCGCACGAGGCCGCCAACCAGGGCGACAGCACGTCACTGACCAGGCTGGCCCGCCTGCGTCAGGAGGCCGGCGACGACGAGGGGGCGCAGCGCCTCACCAGGAACGCCGCTGCCCGGGGCAGGATCAGGACGTATGCGGGACTGGCCCGCTCCAGGGAAGAGGTGGGCGACCGGGGCCGCGCGGAGACGCTCGCCTTCCTGGCCCTGGACAAGACGGGCAGCACCTACGCCCTGTCGGACCTGGTGGGCATGCGGGAGAAGGCCGGCGACGGCGCGGCGGCGGAGCACCTGGTACGCGCGGCCGCCGACCGGGGCAAGGTACGTCCCGCCATCAGGCTGGCCGGCATGCGCTGGAAGGCCGGTGACCGGCAGGGCGCGACCCGCGCCCTCGACCTCGCAGCCGAGTCGGGAAGCATCTTCGCCCTCACCGAACTCGCCCGCCTGAAAAGGAGATGGGGGGACGTCGACGGGGCGGAACGGTTCCTGCGGGCGGCGGTGGACCAGGGCAGCACGGTCGCCCTGACCGAACTGGCCCGGCTGCGCGAGCGGGCCGGGGACCGGCAGGCCGCGCTCGGGCTCTACCACCGCGCGGCCGGCCGCGGGAACACGGACGCGCTGGCCCACCTCGCCCTGCTGCGGGAGGAGGAGGGAGCCGGTGAGGAAGCCGAACGCATGGCGTGCAGCGCCGCGGACGGGGGCAGTACCTTCGCGCTCCTCGAACTGGCGTGGCTGCGCGAGCAGTCCAGCGACCGCGAGGGCGCCGAGCGGCTGGCCCGCACGGCCCACCGCGCGGGCAACACCGGGGCGCTGGTCCTGCTCGCCCGGCTGAGGGAGAAGGCCGGTGACAGCTCCGGCGCGGAGGACCTCGTCCTTCAGGCGGCGGCCGCGGGCGACAGCCGCGTGCTCAAGGAGTTCGTGGTGCGCAGGGAGAAGGGCGGTGACAGCGAAGGGGCCGAGCGGCTGGCCTCGGCCGGGGGCGGCGCGGTGCTCCTGCAACTGGCCGGCCTGTGGGAGGCGGAGGGCAGGCAGGCGGAGGCGGAACGGCTCTACCGGCGGGCGGCGGACCTGGGACAGACGCACGCGCTGGGGGAACTGGCCCGCCTGAGGCAGCAGGCCGGCGACAACGAGGCGGCGGAGGACCACGCCGCCGCCGCGGCACGGGCGGGGCACGTGGAGGCGCTCTCGGACCTCGCGCACGTGTATGCCCGCAGGGGATGGGCGGGTGACGCGGACCGCCTGTACCGGGCCGCGATCGACGCGGGGTACGCCGGCGCGCTGACCCACCTCGCCGCGCTGCGCGGCCAGTCGGACGCGCGATGGGAGCACCTCCCACGCTACGGCCTCACCGCGGACGGCGGCCTGTCGGACCCCTGGTGCTTCGGCTGCTCCGGGAAACCGGAGCCCTCGGCGGGGCACTGCGCAGGACACGACGCGGCACCCCGCGGCCATGGTCCGCGCCCTGCCGGGACGTATCCCACCCGGAGGTGAACGTGGACACGCGTGAGACGGCCGAATCGCCGTGCGTGCCGCCGGCGGGGCCACCGGCCGTGCGGACCTCCTCGATCTGGCGCTGACCGGTGCCGCGGACGTCGTCGCGCGGGACGGAGCGGGGCCGGACGGCTTCCTGGTGCCGCACTCCACCCCGCAGTACCGTCCCGATGTCATCGACCCCGTCAGCTACGGCTGGTGCCACGGCCCGGCCGGCGACGCCCAGGCCTTCCGGCTGCTGCGGGACGTCACGGACGACCCCGTCTGGTCCGCCCTGGCCGCCCGCTCCGGACTGCCCCGCCGGCTGCGCCCCGGCTTCTGGGACAACAACGGCCGCTGCTGCGGCACCGCCGGGGTCCTCGCCCTGGCCTGTGACCGGATCGCCGAACAGCGGGACCCGTACGACTTCGCCCACGTCCTCGTCGCCGATCTCACCGCCCGCGCGATCCGGGACACCGACGGCGCCCGCTGGTCCAACGTCGAGCACCGGGCCACCCCGGTCGGTCTCGAACCCCGCACCGGCTGGGCGATGGGCAACGCGGGCATCGTCCGCGAACTCCTGCGCTTCGTACGGCTGTGCCGCGGCGGCGACCCCCGGTACGCCTTCGCCTGGCCGGACCAGCCCCCGGTATCCGCTGCGCCCACGGCCGGCGGTGCCGGCACGCACGCGGTGCCCTGACGCGGGGCGGGCCGGCCCAGCCCGGCCCGGCGGAAGGAGCGCGGGACCGGCCTCCGGGCGGCGGTGCCGGAACACCTCCTCACCGCGGGTGACCGCGAGGGCAGGGGGCACGGGGCGCGTGGGACGACGGGTGGGAGCACCTCCGAAAGCCCATTGTGGCCCCCGCCGCATCGCGGCTAACCTTCAACTCCTTTCCCCGCCCTCCTTCTCTCAACTCCGCTTACAGCAAGTCGAGTTCATTCAGCAGTAGCCGGTGCCGCCCTTCGGTGCGCGTGTCGATCAGGTTGAACAGGGGGAGTTCCACATGACCACACCTCTCGGCGATCCCAGATTCCCCAACGACCAGGCCATCGAGTTCGTACGGGAGTTCCGCGTCACCGTGGCCCCCGCGTACGAGAACCGGGCGAAGCTGGAGACCAGTCCGCCGCTGTTCCTCCTGCGCGTGCCGCGGGTGTCGTACCGCGCCGGCGTGGACCGTGTCGTCGCCGCCCTGGCCGGAGCGCTGCGCCAGCGGGTGCCGTTCGCCCACCTGCCGGCCGGGACCGGGGCGGACGCCGACGCCCGGCTGCTCTCCGTCGGCGCCGGAGCGCAGTTGTACCGCAGCATGCCGCAGCACATGACCCCCGACCGCTTCCCGCACTTCCACGTCATGTGCGACCTGGTGGAGTACATCAGGGCGCACCCCGAGGAGTGGGCGACGAACGCGAACCAGGCGACGGAGCTGCGGGCCCACGCCAGTGAGCAACGGGCCCACCGCGGCGGACCGCTGGCCTTCACCAGGATGGAGGGCCCGGCCCTGGACGGCCTCGCCGGCTTCCTGGCCAACCTCAGCTGGCTCTCGTTCGTCCAGCTCCTCCCGCGGTGGCTCTGGGCCCGGCGCATCTCCCGCAAGGTGATGCGGGGCTGGCTCGGCGCGGAACCGGTGGCCCAGGGCAGCACCAGCCTCTTCCGGGTGATGGACCACGTGGGCGCCGAGCGCTCCGTCCAGCTCATGGACGACGCGGCCCACGAGGAGGCGCTCCAGGAATTCGACCGGCTCCTCCTGCGCGCCCTGCTGGAAGACCTGCGCCGACCCGGGACCGGCCGCTTCCTGCCCGGTCGGCGCCGCAGAACCAGCCGTCCGGTCCTGTTCGTCGAAGTGCCTCCGGAAGGGGAGCCGGGCGCCCGCGCGGCGGAACGTTTCCTGCGTTCCCTGCGCCGGGCCCAGGCCAGCGCCGGGCCGCCGGGCCCGCTCGTCGTCGCCGTGGGGGTGCCCTCCGCCGCCCTGCTGCGGGAACTGGGCGATCCGGCCGAGAGCACCTTCCCGGAAGCGAGCGTGCGGCTCGCCGACGACGCCGCCGGCGGAGCGCCGGTCCTGGTCGCCGTCTCCGAAGCCGCCCTGGCGGCGGGCGGCGTGCCCGTCCTGCCCGTCGGGCCGCGGACGTTCAGGTTCAGCCGGTACGTGCCGACCGCGATCGCGGTCGGCGCGGCCGCGCTCGCCCTGATCACCGCCGGAGTGCTGCTCCCGCCCGTCCTCTTCCCCCCGCCCCGCGACTGCCTCGGCGGCACCGGATCCGTGGCGCAGTCCGCTCCGGCGGAACCGATCCCGGTGCAGACCACCGCCTGGTACGAGGCGGCCGTGCGGACCATCGACGAACAGAACGCGCGCGTCGCGCAGCACGCCCGTCACGGCCGTACCGTGCGGACGGTCGTCGCCTTCGTGTCCGACCCGCCGAGGACCGACGACGAGACGCGCTTCGACGGGACGATCCCGGAGCTGCGCGGCATCGCGATGTGGCAGAAGAAACTGAACCTCGAGGCCGTCGCCAACGACTCCCTGATCCCCCTGCGCGTGGACGTGCGCGAGGCCGGAGTCGCCTTCCGCGACGCCGAGAGCGAGGCGAGGAAGCTCGTCGCGGAGGTGGCGGACGAGGAGAGCGTCCCGGCGTCCGACCGGGTCGTCGGCGTCCTCGGCTTCGCGCAGAGCCGTGACGAGACCCAGGCGGCCCTGCGGGTCCTGGGCGAGGCGGGCATCCCCTCGATCGGCACCACCGCGACCGCCGACGAGATGCTCACCGGCCCCGCCGCCCGTACCTACTGGCCGTCCACGCCGTTCAACT
The DNA here is from genome assembly GCF_043076215.1 of Streptomyces sp. NPDC016640. NCBI lineage: Bacteria > Bacillati > Actinomycetota > Actinomycetes > Kitasatosporales > Streptomycetaceae > Streptomyces > Streptomyces sp. NPDC016640. The sequence continues at coordinate 83,974 of NZ_JBIBRG010000006.1, read as the reverse complement.
CGCGCGAGGCCAGGATCGAGGCGGACTTCGCGCACACGAAGAACATCGTGGCCGAGCCCGGCTCCGAGGACCGCTGCGCCCCGGCGGAGCACGCGATCGTGATCGAGAGCTCCGCGGACCTGTACAGCCACAGCCTCGCCCGCCGGTTCGTCGACGAGTTCGACGGCACGCACCAGGCGTTCGACTTCAACCAGGACGGCGACTTCGGCTCCGCACCGCTGAGCGGCGCCGTCAGCCAGCCCGACGCCGACCGGCTGGCACGGGCGCTGTGCGACGCGCTGGAGGACGAACCGGACTCGGTGGTGTACTGGTCGGCGCGGTCCAAGGACTTCACCGCGCTCATCAACTCCATGGACACCGCCGGGACGTGCACCGCGCGCGACGTGACGGTGCTCGGCGGCAACGAGCTGACCAACGTGGCCCAGACCGGCGCCTTCGCCAACAAGGACTGGCTGCGCCTGTACTACTCCGCGCACCGGCTGCCGGACGACCACCCGGACGCGAGCGACGGGACGAGCGAGTTCGTCGACGAGTACGACGCCTATGTGAGGGCCACCACCGAAGGCACCGACCCCTGGCGGCAGGACGGCCACTCCGCCGTCTCGTACGACGCCTTCCACGTCCTGTCGGAGGCGGTGCGCAAGGCCGGACTGGCCGACCCGGAGATCGACCGCAAGTCCGTCCTGCTGGTCCTCGGCGCCGGCATCGCCTTCAACGGAGCCACCGGATACGTCTCCTACGACGGCGCCAACGCCCCGCCCCACGACAAGACGCTCGTCCTGCTGCGCCAGTCGGGAAAACACCCGGAGGCAGTCCTCGCCTGCGGCGCCTACAGCCGGCACCAGTCGAGCGAGGCCCAGGGCCCGCCCTGCACGGACTGACCCCACTCCCGGCGTCCGGTGGAACGGGTGGAGGACACGACCTGTCCTGTACCTCGCGCAGACTCGGGTTCTCGGCGGTCACAGGGGCCGCCCGTCCCCGAGGAGTCTGCGCGTGTTCTCCGTTCTCGCCGACATCGACTGGCCGGCCGTCGCGATCGCGGCCGTCGTCTCGTTCCTGCTGGCCGGCGTGTGGTTCGCGGTCGTGATCGCCAAGCCGTACGCCGTCGCCCTCGGCCGCGAGGGCGCGCCGAGACCCGCACCGACGGCGGTCGCCGCGGCGGGTCCCCCGGTGTGCCTCCTCGTCACCGTCCTGACCACCGCCGTGCTCGTCGAGGCACTCGGCATCACCGGCATCGGTGACGCGGTGGTCTTCGGGCTCCTCGTCGGCGTCGGCTATCTCGGCGCGATGACCTTCCAGATCGCCATCAACCCGAACTTCCCGCGCCCGCTCTACTACGGCGTCCTCAACGCGCCGTTCTTCGTCATCACGAGTGTGCTCAACAGCGTCGTCCTGGTCGCGATGCGCTAGCCGGCCGGGTGCGCCGGCCGGTCACCGCCGGCACCGCGGTCCCGGCCGGCCGGCGGTGAGCCGCCGCTACCGGACCAGCAGGACGGTCGCCGCGCTCACCGCGCCGGTGGAGAGGAGCATCAGCGAGGCGCACAGGGCGTGCCGCTTCAGCAGGGTGCGGCGCAGGGCCGCGTAGCGGGCCTCGTACTCGTGGCGCAGTGCCTCGGCGCGCTCCGCGGTGGCGCGCAGGGTGCGGTGGGTGAGGGAGAGGCGCTGTTCGACGTACTGCCGTGTGACGTCCTGCGCCTGGGCGGTGGTGAGCCACGGCAGGCGCCCGCAGAGGACCGAGGCCTCGTGCCGTGCCCGCTCCCGCTCGGTGTGGAGCAGCAGGTAACCCTCGACCTGGTGGGCGAGGGCCTCGGCCCGGTGGTTCCGTTCCGCGGCCGGCCGGGGCCGGTTCACGGCCGGTCCCCTTCATGCCCCGGGTCGATGACGTCGCGCTGCCCGGCGTTCTCCTTCTGGTCGAACTGGGCGAGCGCGGGGTGGTGGAGGTCGAAGGCGGGGGATTCGGAACGGACCCTGGGGAGGGTGACGAAGTTGTGGCGGGGCGGCGGGCAGGAGGTGGCCCACTCCAGGGAACGCCCGTACCCCCAGGGGTCGTCGACCTCGACCTTCTCGCCCTTCTGGGCGGTCTTCCACACGTTGTAGAGGAACGGCAGCGTGGACAGGCCGAGGAGGAAGGAACCGATGGAGGACAGGGTGTTCAGGGCGGTGAAGCCGTCGGCGGCCAGGTAGTCCGCGTAGCGGCGGGGCATGCCCTCGGCGCCGAGCCAGTGCTGGACCAGGAACGTGGTGTGGAAGCCGGCGAACAGCGTCCAGAAGTGCACCTTCTCCAACCGCGTGTCGAGCATGGTGCCGGTCATCTTCGGCCACCAGAAGCTGAACCCGCCGAACATCGCGAACACGATCGTGCCGAACAGGACGTAGTGGAAGTGGGCGACGACGAAATAGCTGTCGGTGACGTGGAAGTCCAGCGGAGGCGAGGCGAGGAGCACACCGGTCAGGCCGCCGAAGAGGAAGGTGACCAGGAAGCCGGCCGCCCAGAGCATCGGCGGATCGAACGACAGGGAGCCCTTCCACAGGGTGCCGATCCAGTTGAAGAACTTCACCCCGGTCGGCACCGCGATCAGGAAGCTCATGAAGGAGAAGAACGGCAGCAGCACGGCGCCGGTGGCGAACATGTGGTGCGCCCACACGGTGGCGGACAGGCCGGTGATGGCGATGGTGGCCCCGATCAGCCCCATGTAGCCGAAGATCGGCTTGCGGGCGAAGACGGGGATGATCTCGCTGACCACACCGAAGAACGGCAGCGCGAGGATGTAGACCTCGGGGTGGCCGAAGAACCAGAACAGGTGCTGCCACAGGAGGGGCCCGCCGTTCTCGGCGTTGAACACCTCCGAACCGAAGCGCCGGTCGGACTCCAGCACCAGCAGGGCCGCCGCCAGCACGGGGAAGGCCAGGAGGACCAGCACCGAGGTGAGCAGCACGTTCCAGGTGAAGATCGGCATCCGGAACATGGTCATGCCGGGGGCGCGCATGCAGATGATCGTGGTGATGAAGTTGACCGCGCCGAGGATGGTGCCGAACCCGGACAGCGCCAGCCCCATGATCCACAGGTCACCGCCGATGTGGGCGGTGCGCGTGGGTCCGCTGAGCGGGGTGTAGGCGGTCCACCCGAAGTCGGCCGCCCCCACCGGGGTGAAGAAGCTGCTCATGACGATCAGACCGCCGAAGAGGAACAGCCAGTACGACAGCATGTTCAGCCGGGGGAAGGCGACGTCCGGCGAGCCGATCTGCAGGGGCATGATCGCGTTGGCGAACCCGGCGAAGGTCGGGGTGGCGAAGAGCAGCAGCATGATCGTGCCGTGCATCGTGAACGCCTGGTTGTACTGCTCGTTGGACACGATCTGCAGGCCCGGCCGGGCCAGCTCCGCCCGGATCGCCATGGCCAGCGCGCCGGCGACCAGGAAGAAGGCGAACGACGTGATCAGGTAGAGGTGGCCGATCTTCTTGTGGTCGGTCGTGGTGAGCCACGCGATGACCACCCGGCCCCTGCCGCGTCGTCCCTCCGCGGCCGGTACCGGAGAGAGCGGCTCGGTCGTATGTGTCGCCATGGATGTCCTCGATCACGGTGTGTCGGGCGAAGCCGAGGGCGGCCGCGGGGAGCCGGGGAGTCAAGGGCGCCTCGATGAGGGCCGGGCAGTAGGTGTCCAGTCGCGAGGAAGTTAGTCCACGTTTCCTCGCCGTGGCCCCGATACGGCGGCGTCACAGGGCCGAACGGCTGAGTGATGCATCCAGTCGGGTGAGCGGCCGGACGCGGAGCGACGTCCGGCCGCGGACGGCGGGTCCCGAGGAGAGCGGGACGATCCGGCGGGCGGTATCCGGACGCGCCACGGGCGCGCCACGGACGCGCCACGGCCCGGCCGGCCGGTGGCCCGGTTGACCCACCAGGGGGAACTGCCGGGCGTGGGAGGGCGAGTGGTGGCCGGAACCCGACCCCGGCGCAAGACTGCGAACGGCGCCCGTACTCGTCGCCCCGGAACGGGGTACCCAGGCGGCGCGCGACTCCCCTCGGCCTCAGGAGGCACCCCCCATGACGTTCAATCCGCTGGAGCAGCGGGGCATCCCGCTGGACCGCCAGCTGCGCAGCTGGCGTGAGCTGAACGTGGACCCGATCGACCCGGACCACTGCGACCCGTACACGCGGTGCCGGATCATCACGATGAACGGGATCGAGGTGGAGGCGATCCTGTTCAGCCACCAGCTCGCCCGCAACACGGTGGACCCCGAGGTCAAACGGCAGCTGGCCCGGACCCGGTACATCGAGGCGCAGCAGCAGAAGGTCGTGAACTGGCTGCTTCCGGGTGTGTCGTCGGTGCTGGAGACCACCATCGCCTACGAGCAGGTCGCGGTGGACCTGACGGCGTGGGTGGCGAGGATGGAACCGGACCCGTACCTGAAGCAGGCGTACCAGTTCGGTGTGCTGGAGGACTTCGACCACCTGTACCGGTACGCCAACCTGTACGAGATGATCGAGCACCGCAAGGCGGAGTCGATCGTCGACGGCCTGACCGAGGTCATGCCCGGCAGGCCCACCCGGTTCCACCACCGCGACCCGGTCGACAACGTCCGCGACCCGTACGCCAAGGACGAGACGAACCCGTTGTCGAAGCTCCACGCGCTGACGATCATGTCGGCGGAGCAGCAGACGATGAACTTCTACATGAACACCGGGCCCACCTACATGGAGCCGATCGCCCGTCAGCTGTACCAGGAGATCGGGCTGATCGAGGAGGAGCACGTCACCCACTACGAGTCCCTGGTCGACCCGGGTGAGACGTGGTGGGAGCAGCTGGTCAACCACGAGTACAACGAGTGCTACCTGTACTACTCCTTCATGGAGCAGGAGAGCGACCCGAAGGTCAAGGCGATCTGGGAGCTGCACCTCAACATGGAGCTGGAGCACCTGCACGCCGCCTGCGACCTGATGCGCCGGCACGACGGACGCGACCCCGCCTCGGTACTGGCACCGGAGCTGCCCAACGTGCTCACCTTCGAGCCGAACAAGGGCTACGTGCGGGAGCTGCTGGACACCCAGATGGACCTGACCACCCTCGGGGCCGGCTATGTGCGCGAGGCGCACGAGCGGTTCGAGCGGATGCAGGAGCAGATCCACGGCGGCGAGGCGCCCCCGAGCGACCGCGTGATGGCCGAACACGACGCGATGTTCGGCCGCGAGTACCGCGTCCAGACCGAGGGCGAGCACCCCGATCCCGCGCAGCGCGAGAAGTAGGGGGAGCCGGGATGTCCGAGCTGCACACCCCGCACGCCGGTGACGACCACGCCAAGGACGACGACGTCGTCGCCCTGCTGATGCGCCAGCACGGCGACATCCGCAACCTCTTCGACGAGGTCGAGGCCGCCACCGGTCAGGAACGCCGCGACGCGTTCCGCCGCCTGGTGCGTCTGCTGGCCGTACACGAGACCGCCGAGGAAGAGGTCGTCCACCCCTTCGCCCGACGCGCGCTGCCGGGCGGCGAGCAGGTCGTGAAGGACCGGCTCGCCGAGGAGAAGGCGGCCAAGGAGACCCTGGCCGCGCTCGACGACGCGGACACCGACGACCCGAAGTTCCTGTCCCAGCTGCTCAAGCTGCGCAAGGACGTCCAGGAACACGCCCGGGCCGAGGAACGCTACGAGTTCACCCACATCCGCCGCAGCACCGACGCCACCGGGCTCGCCGCCATGGCCAGAGCGGTCAAGGCCGCCGAGGCCATGGCCCCCACCCGGCCCCACCCGGGCGTCGAGTCCGGGGCCGCCAACATGGCCCTCGGACCCGTCGCCGCTCTCATGGACCGCACCAAGGACGCCGTCCGCCAGGCCATGGGCAAGGACGGCTGACGAACGGGCTCGCTCCCGGGGACCGGCGTCCCGCCCCCGGAGGCGCCCGGTGACACCCGCCGGGTGACCCCGCCGCTCCACCGGCCGACGGCACGGTGCCCGATAGACGGGACGAGCGGCGGGTACCCGGCGGGTGCCGCCGTACCGGGCGGCCGTCCACCCCACCCGCGGAAAGCGGACGGAGGAAGCACCGTGACCGTCTCGATCGCCGGGCAGAGTGCCGCCGCCCTGGGAGGGCCGGGCAGCGTTCTCCTCAGGCAGCGCCGTGACCACGCGGAACTCGACCGGCTGATGAACGCCTGCCTGGCGGGCGGCGCCTCCGCCCCGCACCGTGAACGCCTGTGGCGGGACTTCGTGCAGCTCGTCTTCAGCCACGCCTTCGCCGAAGAGGCCGTCCTGTGGCCCCTGCTGCGGCGCCTCGACCCGGACGGTGAGGACCTCACCACCCGGGTCGAGGAGGAGCACCAGGCCATCAACGACCTGCTCGCCCGGGTGGAGAAGGACGACGGGGACCCCCGGCGCCAGGAGTGGATCGAGGAGGCGTTCCGCCTGGTACGGCAGGACATCCGGGACGAGGAGGACGAACTCCTGCCCCGCCTGCGTGAGGCCCTGGACGACCGGCGGCTGCGCCGGGTCGGAGCCGCCTGGGAGGCCGTACGCCGCACCGCCCCCACGCATCCGCACCCGGCCGTTCCCCGGCGGCCGCCCGGCAACGCCGTCGCCGGAGTACCGCTGAGCGCCTTCGACCGCCTGCGCGACCTGATGCCCGGGGAGGGCCCGTCGGCGCGTCGCGTGGGCGTCACCCTGGGCGTGCTGCTGGCCGTGGCGTTCGCCGTCGGCCGTGCACGACGCCCGGTTCACCGCGGGTGAAGGCCCGGCCCCACCGGCTCCGGACGGGCGCAAGCGGCCCGGCCGGGACCGGGCGGGCACGCGACGCTCCCGCGCCAGCGGCCGGAGACGCGGAGGACGGCGGTGGCCGACGGGGTGGATCGCGCTCACCGGCCCTCGCCGCCTCGCCGCCCTGCCGTCCGCTCGGGGGACGCGCCGCGGTCCATCCCGCCCTGCCGTCCGTTCAGGCCGACGTGCCGCGGTCCATGGGGCCCCACCGGCCCGGCAGCGTGACGACGATGCGGCAGGCCTCGTCGATGACGTGACGGGCGACCCAGCCGATCGGTTCGACGTCCGTCACCAGCGGCTCGTTGTCCGGTCCGCGGGCCGTTTCCCGGCCGTGGAGGATCCAGGGCCGGGTCCGGGAGTCCTTGACGCGCGGCAGGTGGCAGTAGTCGTACAGCCGCCGGGCGACCCAGACGTGGGCCGACCGCTGTCCCCACCAGTCCTCGATGTCCAGCGGGGTCGCGGACAGGCCCGGGAGCTTCATGCCGGTGAGGTCGTCGGTGCTGGTCACCGTCGGCAGATCACATTGCGGACCACGTGACCAGCGGACGTACAGGCCACGGCGGCGGGTGACCAGGTCCGCCACTTCGTCGAGGCTCGCCAGGGTCGGCAGACCGACCGGCGCGGGGGTGGCGCCGTCGGCTGCTCCGTCGGTCCGGTCCTCGCACATGCCGGTCACACGGTGAGGAGCGAGCGCTCCCCGGAGCGGGCGGCGGGCAGCCGACGACGGACGGCGCTCCCGGCCCCGGGGGCCGGCGGAGCCTCGTACCGCTCGGTGAGCTCCTTCAGGAAACGGGGGGCTGCCATGAGCATCGGGGTCTCCTTGCACCATCACTCACATGGGTAATGCATCGATCTGGTTACCCAAGGACCGAAGACCCAATCCGGCGGTGGCACCCGGCGCAGCACTTCGCCGACCGGCGAACCGACTCCACCGTACGGTTCGGACCGGCCTGGGTACTCCGGAAGAACGAGACGAGACGGATGGGAAGGGCTTGAACGGACTGAACCGGACTGAACTGCGCCGGACCGCACCGGGCCGGGCCGAACCAAGACCCCCCGGTCGACGGACGCAGACTTCCGAGAGGCGAGGACACTCCCATGGCCGCTTCGGACGACGACGTACTCGACGCGCACTTCATCGGCACCGCGACCGTGCTCCTGCGGTACGGCGACCTGACCCTGCTCACCGACCCGAACTTCCTGCACCGGGGCGAGCGCGCCCATCTCGGCTACGGGCTCGTCAGCCGTCGCCTGACCGAGCCGGCCCTGGACGTGACGGCTCTGCCGCCGCTGGACGCGGTGGTCCTCTCCCACCTCCACGGGGACCACTGGGACCGCCGGGCCAGGCGCCACCTGGAACGTTCCGTGCCGATCGTGACCACCCCGCACGCCGCCCGGCACCTGCGCACCTGGCAGGGTTTCGGCCGGGCCGGCGGCCTGCGCACGTGGGAGAGCTGCACCTTCCGGCGGGGCCGCTCCCAGGTGCGGATCACGGCGCTGCCCGGCCGCCACTCGCTGCACCCCGTACTGCGTCGGCTGCTGCCGCCGGTGACGGGCAGCATGCTGGAGTTCGGCCCGCGGGACGGAACGGTCCGCCTCCGGGTGCACCTCTCGGGCGACACCCTCCTGTACGACGGGCTCGACGAGATCGCCCGCCGCTTCCCCGACGCCGAACTGGCGGTGCTCCACCTGGGAGGCACCCGGCTCCCCGGGGGCTTCGTCGTGACCATGGACGGCGCGCAGGGCGCCGAGCTCGCCCGGCGCCTCGGCTACCGCCGCCTCCTGCCGGTCCACTACGACGACTACCCGGTCTTCCGCTCGCCCCTCCAGGACTTCCTCACCGAGGCCGACCGGCTCGGCCTGAGGGAACGGCTGGTCCACTGCCCGCGTGGACACCACGCCCGCCTGGTGCCCGGCGACGACCGCCCCGGGCTCCCGTGACCACCGCGTCCGCCACGGGCGTGCCGCCCGGCGGTACGGAGACGAACTCCGCGAAGGCGAGCCCGACGTCACCCGGCGCCGGACCGGCGGGCACCCGGTCTCCGGTCCCGGTACTCCCCGGGACCCGCGCCTTCGGCTCGGGAGCCGTCCACCTCCGCCACCGCGTGGCGCGCCGGCCGGGGCCGGCGCACGCGGACCGTCGCCGGAGGCGGAGCCGGGCCTCGAAGCAGGACCGGCCCACGGAAAGGCGGACGGCGGGAAAGCCGAGGAGGCGGTCTCCGGCGGCTCTCACTCGGGCGGGAGCGGGGTGACGGTGCGCGTGCGCGATGCGTAGACGCGTGCGCCGACGAAGTGGCCCCGCACGGGTCCGTCGTGCAGGCCGGGCGGCAGGAGCAGGTCGTCCGGCAGGTTCCACGCGGGTCGACGGCTGCGGCCGAGGGTGATGTGCGGCTGCCAGGTCTCCGGCAGCAGCAGGGGGTGGTCCGGCTCGCACCCCGTGGCCAGGAGCACGTCGTGCACGGCGGCGTGCACGGCGAGAAGGCCGGGAACGCGCCGGACGCGCCAGGCGAGGACGTGCGTCCGGCCGGAGAAGCGCACGAGCCCGTCGAGGACGGCGGGACAGCGCAGGCCGCTCAACGGCCCCCGCAGCCCCTCCCACGCGGCGGCGTTCAGGGAGCCGGCTGCCGCCAGTGTCAGATGGGGCCGGTTCGTCGGGTGACCGTGGTGTTGCTGGCTGGGCATTCCTCGTGCGGCCAGGTGTTCCCAGACGCGCCGGACACTGCGCTCCGTCTCCTGGTCGAGGAGCAACTCGACCGTGTCCGTCACCGCGCTCCGAGGGACCGCGCGGGGAGCACCGGGCGGCCGCCGCGGGGAGCGGGGAGGCGGCCCCGCGGCGCACCCGGCGGGAGCGCCGCGGGGCCGCCGGTCCCCGGGGGCGTGCTCAGTGGGTGAAGCGCCAGTCGGCGGCCGACGGCATGTGCATGTGGCCGCGGGTGCGCTGCCACACGCCGTGCGTGTGCCCGGCGTAACGCTGCTGTTCGCCGTGCAGGGCGCTGAGTACCACGAGGCAGCCGGTCAGCGCCGGCACCGCCCACTGCGCGTAGACGAGGCGGCGCTGGGCCTTGTCGGTGTCGATGGGGTGCTCGGCCGCCTTCTGGACGTCCTCGGGGTCGTCCGAGGAGGCCAGCTCCACCTGCTTGCCGAGGACGCGGGAGTAGGCGGTGACGGCCAGGGCCGCACCGGTGACGACGGTCTTGACGAGCGTGGCGGCGGCCGCGCCCTGCTGGGTGGCGACGCGGGGGGCGTCCGCGGCCAGCATGCCACCGCTGCCGAACAGATGGATGCCGATGGCCGCGGCGTTGACCGGCGTCCACTTCGCCCAGCCGGACGAGGAGAACCGGGCGGTGTCCCTCCATGTTCCGCCCTCGGTCTCGGCCGCGCCGTTGAGGCCGACGGCACCCATCAGCGAACCACCGAACCATGCGGCCAGCCCCAGGTCGTGCAGGCTGCGTATGAGGGTGTTGCGTTCGGACATCGGGGACTCCTTCGCGCAGTGGTGAACCGTGGAACAGCCGGACAGCGGCCGTGTCCACCCTCACCCGCGAGAGAACCGGGCGCCATCACACGTGGTCCGAACGGGGTACCCCCGGCGAGGACCACGGGTGGGAAGCGGCGCCGCCGCACTCCCCCTCGGTGCCCCGGCCCGGCCCGGGGCGAACCGGCTTCGCGCGTCGCCCCGAGCGGGGCCGGGGCCGGGGGCTCACGCCGTGGTCACCGCCTGACGACCGGCCGGAAGGCGTCCCGTACGTCGGACCCGGCGGTGGAGACGAGCTGGTCGCCCGGCCCGTAGTCGTACGTGCCGTAGTACTCGTAGTGCAGGACGCGCGGGCAGCTTCCGCCGCCGATCTGCACCTGGCGCGGGCCGACGCGCTTTCCCGTGCGCAGCTCGTAGACCTTCAGCGGGATCCTGACCTTGTGGAAGGTCACTCGGTGGGGGAGGTACGCGGACTTCTCGTTCTCGTAGGAGCACGTCTCGACGGCGGCTCCGTTCTCCGCCGTGCCCGCGCAGACCACGAGCGCGGCCTCGGCCGGGTCGCCGGTGCGCCAGCTGCCGGGGAGCCGGCCGGTGTACTCGGTGTCGCCGAGGAACAGCGCGCGGTGGGACCCCTTGCGGTACGGCGGGGCACCGCTGTACCCGGCGGGCGTGTCGCAGTAGCCGGACTCCGCGTCGGACGTGTTCTCGACCAGGCGGCGCACCTCGTCCAGTTCGATGGCGAGGGTGGCCTTCCGCACCCCGCCGCGCGCCTCGCCCGTACGCGCGTGGTCCGGGTACTCGTCCAGGAGGTGCTGGTAGCGCGCCCGCGCCTGCTGCCAGGCGTCCTCGGCCATCAGGTCGTCGCCGCATTCCAGCGCCGCGGCGGGTTCCGTGCGCGCCGCGGTGTCGGCCGACCGGTCCAGTACGTCACGGGTGGGCTCGCGGTCGCGGAGCCAGCCGGTGATGTCGGCGGTGTCGCAGGAGTCCTCGGTGGGCAGGCCGTCGAGGAAGGCGTCCAGGACCGCCCCGACGGTCCGCCCGTTGCCGGGCTCGCCCAGGACGTCGGTGAGGACACGGAAACCTCGCTCCAGGTCCTCGGTGTTCCCGTCCCGTCCCGCCTCCGCCAGCGTGGACGCGGCCCGCTCCAGCCGGTGGCACGCCTCCACCACCGCGTCGCCGGGTTCGGCCACCGGTGCGCCCGCCAGGCGGTGGCCGAACCACACCTCGCCCTGCGCGGCCACGGCCGTCCCGCAGTCGCCGCTCGCGCGGGCCCCGTTCACGCGGTCCTCGATCCCGTACGCGTCGGCGCGCAGCAGCACGGCGGGCAGCAGCACCGCGACGGTGACGGCGAGTGCGCCCGCGCGCTGCCCGTGCCGTACGCCGTGCTCCGCGCGCCGGCGTGCCAGGAGCCAGCCGTGGGCGATGCCGGCCGCCCACCACAGGAGCAGCAGGACCTCGCACCAGGTCTCGGCGGTCGACGCGGTGAGGGCGAGGAGCCCGCCCGTGCCGATCACGGCGAACGCGGCCGGCCGCCAGTGGCCCAGCAGCAGGTAACCGATGCCGAGCAGCGAGGCGTTGCCGAGTGCCGCCGCCACCGGGTCGCAGGGGGGCCGGGTCCCGGGCGGCTCCGCGGGTTCCGGCGGCGCGCCGGCCGGCCGGCGGGGGTCCTGTCCGTACGCCGGGTGGTTCATGGGCCGTCACCCCCGAGCCGACGTGGGCGCCGGGCCGCGGACGGAGAAGTAGTGGCGGCCGGTCTCGCCGCACACCGTCCACAGGGCCGCCACGTCGAGACCGGCGATCACGAACACCGCGAGGCTGGGCGCCCCGGAGGCCAGCGAGCCGAGGAAGGCGATGATCGTCGAGAGCGCCACGAAGGACAGGCACACGATGAGCACCACACGAACCCAGGAGCGGCGTCCGCGGGCCAGTACGACGCAGACGACCAGGAGTGCCGCCAGCCCCCAGCAGAACAGCGCCATGAACCAGGCCAGGCTCATCGGCATGAGCAGGTCCTGCCCGTGCTCCTGCTTGCTCCGGTTCTCCTCGATGATCGCCCAGCCGCCGAACACCGTGCCCAGCGCGTGTGCGGCGACGACCACGAGGACGAAGACGAGGACCCCGGGCATGCCCGCCTTCCCGGGCGGGCCGGGTTGTCCGGGCTGTGCGGGCTGTCCGGGCTGACCGGGCTGACCGGGTGGAACGGGCTGGTACGGAGAGTTCTGCATGGCGGATCACCTCACGCTTTCGTCGTCCGGCAGGTGGCCGACCCGGGCGCTGTCCACCGCGTGGACGGCGCTCCACCGGGTCGTCCCCGTGGAAGGTGTCGGGCTGGACGGTCCGGTGCGTGCACGGGGCGACCCGAACCCTCCCCTCGCGGGGCTCGGACCGCGCCGCGGCCCGTCCCGGCCACGTCCCTCCGGTATTCGACCGCCGTACGCCCTTGTTCAGCAGGTCCTCTCCCGGCACTGAACAAACCGGCACCGCACGACCCGGCGGCGCGAACCGGACGGAGCGGCCGGGAGGAAGCGTGAGGATCGGGTGAACTCCCGCGCCCCGCTTGCCGTTGCACCGGAAGTTCGATTGCGGCCGTCCCCGCGACTGCCTACCGTGGGCACCCGGGTGGACGCGCTGGGTGATGTCCTGGCGATGGCAGGGGTGAACGAGGGGGCGGGCACGTGGCGGGACGACCCGGACCGGGGCGCACCGAGGGCGGACTGGATCCCGGGGCCGGGCCGGTGCCGCGGTTCGCCGCCGGGCTGCGCGCGCTGCGCGAGTCCGCGGGGAGGCCCACGTACCGGGCGATGGCCCAGCGGACGCGGTACGGGGTGACCACCCTGTCGCAGGCGGCGGCCGGGAAGCAGCTGCCCACCCGCGCGGTGACGCTCGCCTACGTGAAGGCGTGCGGCGGCGACGTGACCGAGTGGGAACGGCGCTGGCGCGAGGCGTCGGCCGAGGTGGCCGCCGAGGTGGCCGCCGACGAGACCTCCCGGCCGCCGTACCGCGGCCTGACCCGGTTCGAACCGGGCGACGCCGATCTCTTCTTCGGCCGCGACCGGCTCGTGGAGCGGCTGGCCGAGCTGAACCGCAAGCACCGCTTCACCGCCGTCTTCGGCCCCTCCGGCAGCGGCAAGTCCTCACTGTTGCGCGCCGGCCTGATCCCCCGGCTGCGGACCCCGAGCGACGGCGAAGGCGACGGGAACCGCGACGCCGCTCCCGCGGCCGTACGGATCCTCACGCCCGGTGCGGACCCGCTGCGCACGCACGCCGGCCGGCTCGTGCCCGTACCCGGCACCGACGCCGACACCTGGCTGGTCGTCGACCAGTTCGAGGAGCTGTACACCCTCGGCGCCGACCCGGCCGACCGGGACACCTTCATCGACCGCCTCGTCGCCGCCACCGACGCCGACAGCCGGCTGCGCGTCGTCATCGCGGTGCGGGCCGACTTCCTCGGCCGCTGCGCCGAACACCCCGGTCTCACCGCCGCGTTGCAGGATGCCACGCTGCTCGCCGGGCCGATGAGCCGTACGGAGCTGCGGGAGGCCATCGTCCGCCCGGCCGCCGGGGCCGGCCTGATCGTGGAACGCTCACTGACCGAGCGCCTCCTGGACGAGGTCGAGGGCGCACCGGGCGGCCTGCCGCTCATGTCGCACGCCCTGCTGGAGACCTGGCGCCACCGCAGCGGCCGCGCCCTGACCGAGGCCGCGTACGAGGCCGCCGGCGGGCTGCACGGCGCCGTCGTCCGCACGGCCGAGCAGGTGTACGGCGAACTCACCGCGTCCCAGGCCGAACTGGCCCGCCGCATCCTGCTCCGCCTCGTCGCGCCCGGACGGGGAGGCACCCCGGACACGCGTCGCCCCGCCGAGCAGGCGGAACTCGGCTTCGGCAGCGCGGCCGACACCCGGGTGGTACTGGAACGCCTGGTCCGAGCCCGCCTCATCACCTTCGACGACGGCACCGTCGACCTCGCCCACGAAGCCCTCATCACCGCCTGGCCCCGCCTGCGCGCATGGATCGACGCCGAACGCGACCGGCTGCGCGTCCACCGCTCGCTCTCCGAGGCGGCCCGCACGTGGCAGGCGCTCGGCCGGGAGAACGCCGCGCTCTACGCCGGCTCCCGTCTGCACGCCGCCCGCGACGCCTTCCCGCAGGACGCCGCCCGGCCGCACGGCACCGGGCCGGAGGACCGCGAGGACCGCCACGGCGATGAACTCACCCCGCTGGAGCGGCAGTTCCTCACCGCCTCGATCCGCCGCCGGCACCGTGCCGCGCGATTGCGCCGTACGGTCGTGGCCGTACTCGCCGCGCTCGTGCTGCTCGCCACCGGCACCGCCGTCGTCGCCCTCCAGGCGCGCGCCACCGTGCAGGCCGAACGCGACGAAGCGGTTTTCGGCCGCCTCACCGCCGAGGCCGACCGTGTCCGGGAGACCGACGCCGGGCGGGCCGCCCGGCTCGACGTCGCCGCGCACCGCATGCGCCCGACGCCGGACCTGCGGGCCCGGCTGGCCACGGACGCGGGCCGGGTGCTGGCCACCCGGCTGCCCGGCCACGGCGGTGTCGGCACCTCCGTGGCGTACGCGCCCGACGGCCGCACCCTCGCCAGCGGCGGCCACGACGGCACGGTCCGGCTGTGGGACACCACCGCGCGGCCGGGGCCGGCCGACAGGCCCGAGGACGTGGGGAGGCCGCTGGGCGAACCGCTGCGCCTGAGGACGGGACCGGTCGGCGCGGTCGCCTTCGCGCCGGCGGACGGCGACCTGCTGGTCGCCACCGGCGAGGGCGGCGTCATCCGGCTGTGGGACGTACGCGACCGGGAGCGGCCCCGCGCCGTCGGCCGGCCCCTGGTGAGCCACGACGAGGAGAACGTCGTCTCCGTCGCGTTCGCCCCCGACGGCCGGACGCTGGCCACCGCCGGCGACGACGGGACCGTACGGCTGTGGGACCTGGGCGACCCGGCCCGCCCCACGCCGCTCGGCGAGCCCGCCGGGGCCGACGGGTCCGGAAAGGGCAGCGTCCGCGCCGTCGCGTTCGCCCCGGACGGGGACACCCTGGCCACGGCCGGCTACGACGGGACCGTACGGATGTGGCGATTCGGCGAGGACGGCGGGGCCGGGCCCGCACCGCTCGGCAGGCCGCTGCGCGCACACACCGCCCCCGTCTGGACCCTGGCCTTCTCCCCGGACGGCCGGACGCTGGCCACGGCCGGCTTCGACGAGACCGTACGGCTGTGGAACGCGTCCGACCCGGCCCGCCCCGAGCCGCTGGGTGAACCGCTCACCGGGCACACCGCGCCGGTCATGTCGGTGGCCTTCAGCCCCGACGGCGAGACCCTGGCGACCGCGGGCGAGGACGACTCGCCCCTCCTGTGGAACGTGGCCAACCCCGCGTACCCGCAGCGGCTCGGGGAGCCGCTGACCGGTCACACGGAGGCCGTGTGGGAGGTGGCCTTCGGCCGGGACGGCCGCACCCTCGCCAGCACCGGGGCCGACGGCGGCGTCCTGCTCTGGCACCGGCCGCCGACCGTCCTCACCGACTTCACCAACCCGCTGACCGCCGTCGCCTACAGCCCCGACGGCCGGCTGCTCGCCGCCGCCAGTACCGACGACGGGCTGATCCGCCTGTGGGACGTACGCCGGCCGGACCGCCCGCGCCGGATACCGCGGACGCTCACCGGCCACGAGGACCAGGTGCTGGCCGTCGCGTTCGCCCCGGACGGCCGTACGGTGGCCGGCGGCGCGAGGGACGGCACCGTACGGCTGTGGGACGTGTCCGCGCCCGAACGTCCCGCCCCGCTCGGCGAACCGCTGGACGCGCACGACGGCGGCACCCTCGCCGTCGCGTTCGCCCCGGACGGCCGCACCCTGGCCACCGGCGGCGAGGACGACACGGCGCGGCTGTGGGACGTACGCCGGCCCGACGGCGTACGGCCGCTCGGCGAACCGCTGCGCGGCCACACGGACGCCGTCACCTCCCTGGCCTTCGCCCCGGGCGGCCGTACGCTGGCCACCGGCGGCGAGGACGACACGGCGCGGCTGTGGCACGTGGGCGACGGGACGCCGGCACGGCCCGCGGGCACGGCCCTCACCGGGCACGACGAGAAGGTCAACGCGGTGGCCTTCGCCCCGGACGGGAAGACGCTGGCGACGGGCAGCGACGACCGCACGGTGCGGTTGTGGGAGGTGGAACAGGCCGACCGCGTACGTCCGCCGGGGGAGGAGCTGACCGGGCACCGAGGGCCGGTCAGGTCCGTGGCCTTCGCCCCGGACGGGAGGACGCTGGCGACCGGCGGCGGCGATCACACGGTCCGCCTGTGGGACGTGGCCGGCCCGGCCCGTGCCGAGACGGCGGGCCGGGCACTCACCGGCCATCTCGACACCGTCACCTCCGTCGCGTTCAGCCCGGAGGGCGACGCCCTCGCCTCCGCCGGTTACGACCTGACGGCCCGGGTGTGGACCCTGGACGCGGACCGCGCGGCGGACTACGTCTGCGCCCGCACCAGCGGGGTCCTCACCCGCGCCGCATGGCAGGAGCACCTGCCGCGGCTCGGGTACCAGGAGATGTGCGGCTGACGCCGGGGCCCGCGGCCGGAAGCGCTCAGGGGGTGGTGAACCTCAGCACGGCGCCGTTCTCGTCGTGCGCGACGACGGCCGCCTTCAGCTCGTCGCCGAACCCGGTCTCGCCGCCCCCGCGGGGCCGGACGCCGGCACCGCGGGTCCAGTTCAGCGCGGCGCGGATTGTCCGGGCACCCGGTCCGCCGCCGTGAACAACGCCTCCGGGGACGTTCGCACGGGTGAGCGCGGTCCCCGGGTGAACGGGGGAGCAGGCCGCAGACCTCGTACGAGTGGTTTAGGTGCCTCGTCCGTGTGAAGGAGCCACCTCCGTGTCGCCCGTGCACCAAAAGTGATGGGCGATGAACACTCAGAATGCGAACACCCCAGGCGCGAGCACGCCGTTCAGGAAGAATTCCCGCGCGGTGGACGAGGAGCGGCCGTCCGCTTCCGGCGCGCACGACACGTCGCACGACACGTCGCACGGCACCTCGCCACGGCCACCGGCACCGCCTGTCGCCACGCCCTCGCGGCGCTCCGTGGTCACCGCGACCGGCGCCTCGGCGCTCGCCGTCGGGCTGACCGCCGCCTCCGCCGCCTCCGCGACCGCGCTCGCTCCTGCCACCGCGCCCGCGATCACGCCGGCCGCGCCGCCGCCCGGCACCGCCCCCGAGACGTACCGGACGGTCGCCCGCGCCGTCGTCGTCCACGACGAACACGACAAGCCCCTGGTCCCGGTCTATGTGAGGGCCGTCACCAACGGGCTGCCCACCAGCCGGGCGAAGGCCACGAAGAGGGTCCTGATCGTCGGGGCCGGACCGGCCGGCCTGCTCGCCGCCGACCTGCTCAACCGGGCGGGCCACGACGTCGTCGTGATCGAGGCCAACGGCAACCGGGTCGGCGGCCGTATCAAGACCTTCCGCAAGGGCGGTCACGAGAAGGGCAGGCAGCCGTTCGCCGACCCCCGGCAGTACGCCGAGGCCGGGGCCATGCGGCTGCCCGACAGCCACCCGCTCCTCATGGCGCTGCTCGAGAAGTTCGACCTGCCCCGCCAGGAGTTCCACCTGGTGGACGTCGACCCCGACGACCCGGCGAAGAAGACCAATCGGGCCTGGATCCACGTCAACGGCATCCGTGAGCGCCGGGCCGACTACGAGAAGAACCCGGAAAGGGTCAACGACACCTTCGGGATCACCGGCGCCGACCGCGGGAGGACCGCCGCCGCCATCCTCGCCGACGCCCTCGAACCCGCGCACCGGCTCGTCCGGGGCAAAGAGGGAACGGCTCTCGTCGACGGGTGGACCGAGGTCCTCGAGAAGTACGGACACTGGTCCATGTACCGCTACCTCACCGAAGCCGCGGGGCTCGGCACCAGGACCGTCGACCTGGTCGGCACCGTCCAGAACCTGACCTCGCGGTTGCACCTCTCCTTCCTGCACAGCTTCCTGTCCGCCGCGCTGATCGACCCCAGGACCAGGTTCTGGGAGATCAAGGGCGGCACCGCGCTGCTCGCCGACGCGCTGTACGCGCAGGTGAGGGGAAAGGTACGGCTCGACCGGCGTGCCGTACGCATCGAACGCACCGGCGGCACGGTGCGGGTGCACACCGTCTCCGAGGACTGCCAGACGGGCAAGGGGGGCACCACGGAGGTCTTCGAGGGCGACGAGGCGATCGTCACCGTCCCCTTCTCCGGACTGCGGCACGTCACCTTCGACCCGCCGCTGTCCTACGGCAAGCGCCGGGCCGTCACGGAGCTGCACTACGACGCCGCGACGAAGGTACTGCTGGAATTCTCCCGGCGCTGGTGGGAGTTCACCGAGGCGCAGTGGAAGCAGGCCCTCGGCACCATCGAGGACGGCCTCTACGACAAGTACCGGACGGGCAAGGTCACGGACGCCGGGTACCTCGGCGCGCACGAGTCCGTGAAGGACCTGGGGGTGACGATCCCCGACGGGTACAAGCACTGCTACGCCGCCTTCCGGCCCGCCATGGAGGGCGAGGTGGAAGCCGCTCACGTCCGCGGTGGCGGCTCCGTCAGCGACAACGCCAACCGCTTCATGTACTTCGAGCACGCCCAGCCCATGGAGGGCAGCGACGGCGGCATCATGCTCGCCTCCTACAGCTGGTCCGACGACGCCCTCAAGTGGGACGCCTACGCCGACGAGGAGCGCTACATGCGCGCCCTCGCCGGAGTGCAGGCGGTCTTCGGCCGCCGGTGCGAGGTCTTCTTCACCGGCAAGTGCCGGACCCAGTCGTGGATGCGCGACCACTACGCCTACGGCGAGGCGTCCGTGCTCTTCCCCGGCCAGCACACGGAGCTGTTCCCCGACATCCCCACCTCCGAGGGGCCGCTGCACTTCGCGGGGGACCACACCTCGGTCAAACCCGCCTGGATCGAAGGCGCTCTCGAATCGGCCGTCCGCTCCGCCCTGCGGGTCCACACCGGCTGACCGGGAGCGGGCGCCACCCCGGCTCCAGGCCGGGTCCGCACGCCGGGACGCGACCTGGAGCAGCGCGCCGCCGTGCGGCGCGGCGCACGGCGGCGCGGAGCCGGCGGGCGGTCGCGAAGGGACGCCGGCCGAGGCGGGGGCGCCCGCGTCCGGGACCGAGGCAGCTTTTCGGTCCCATGTTGTTGCTTTCCGGTCGGATCAAGAGGTCGACTCTTGGCAGCTACAGCCAACTTCGAACGAGAATGCTTCGAAGGCGGGGCTGGAGTTACTGGGTGACACGGCTGAGTACACCACTCACGTTCAGGACCTCATGGCACCCCTGCGCCTGACGGCCGGACGCCGGTGTGCCGGGCTTCTCGCAGGTCACTTCGACGGTCACGGTGTCGTTCTCAGGGATCTTGATGGGGGTCACCCAGTGATAGTCCTGGTTGCGGAAGGTCTCCAGCGCGATCGTGGTGACCTTGCGATCGCCGAACGTGATCGTCAGCAGCCCCTCGTCGCCCTGGAAGTTGGCGACGACGATGTCCGTCACTCCGAAGACACTGTCCTCGGGCACCCGGTAGGTACCGGTCCTGGTCTCCCCACCGGACGTCTGCACGTCGATGGTCTCCGAGCTCTGCCGGCCACCGCCGATCGAGGTGCCGTCGTCGGCCGAGGTGCCGTCGCCGCCGGATCCGGACGGCGCGCCCGTCCCCCGGCCGTCGGGGCCGGTGTCCGAACCTGCACCCGCACCCGCACCCGCACCGGTGCCGGTGCCGGTGCCCGGAGTCTGCCCTGCCGCTCCCTGCTCCCCGGCGGGCGAGGGACGCGCCTGGACCGCCTCGGTGGCGGCTTCCCTGGCGGCGCTGCGCACCGCCGGACGAACCAGCGTGAACCAGGCGAGCAGCAGAGCGAGCAGCGCCGCGAGCACCACGAGCAGCCACCGGGGAAAGACCGGGATCTGGACGAACTCGGCGTCCAGCGGCACCCGGACGGCGGACTCGTCGCGCCGGGGCTCCTCCTGGTCACCGGACTCGGTGGTGTCCACGGTGAACGGCCACACCACGGGGGCGCCGAACCACACCGGCTTGCCCGTGCGGACCCGCAGGCCGATCTCCGCCGACTCGCCGGGCTCCAGCTTCCGCTCCGCCGGCTTGAAGGCGAACCCCAGCTCCTCACCCGCCTGGCCGGCGGCGAAGCCCACCTCCACCGGCGAGTTGCCCTGGTTGCGAACGGCCAGGCGATAGCGGCCGCGCAGCCAGCCGCGCCGGCGGCGCGGCACCAGCTCGGTGTGCAGTTCGCGGAACTCCCCGACGTGCACGGTGGTCTCGAGGACCCTCACCGACTCGGGGTGCTCGGCCGGCAGGACCCGCACGCCGAGGGGCACCTCGCCGGCCCGGACCTCCGGAGAACGCGGTGGCGCCACCCGGAGCGTCACCGTTTCGGAGGTGCCGGGGTACAGGGAGATCCGCGCAGGTTCCACGGTGATCCAGGAGGCGCAGTCCCCGACGACCTCCAGGCTGTACGCCTCGACGATGTCGCTGTCGTTGCGGACGGTCAGAGCGGTCGTGGCGGTGTCCCCCGGCGCGACGGTCACTTCCGGGATATCGAGGCGGGGCGCACCGGGACTGGAAGAGGCTGGAGAAGACGTCACGCCGCCACGGTAGGACCGTGCTCCGGCCGCGACGACAAGTGCGAGGGCAACGCCCGGGCAGCCGCGGTGCCCCGGCGGTCACACACCGCCCTCGACGCCGGCGGGCTGCCGCCACCCCCCGCCGCCTCGCGCGCGCCGCCTTCCGGAGCCCGCCCCGCTCCCGCGTCCCCCGCCCCGCAACCCCTCCAGACAGGTAAGCCCTTATGCCCACCACAGCGAAAGCCGCACCGGCCATGACCGCCACCACGTCACGTGTGTCCACCCCGGCCGGGACCACGCAGAGGACCTTCCGTTCCGAACGCCCCGAGCGCGTGACCGTGGCCGTCCACGCCGCCGACCCGGTCCTGCGCTTAGGCGTCGTCCAGCAGTTACGCCAGCGCCCCGAGATCGATCTGCTCGCCGACGCCGACGCCGAGCGGGCACGGGTGTCACTGGTGGTCGTGGACCACGTCGACGACGACGTGGCAGCCCTGCTGCACCGGCTGCGGCACAACACCGGCACCCGTACGGGCCTCGTGATCGCCACCCTCGGTTCCGGATCACTGCAACGCGTCATCGAGTGCGGCGTGGCGGCGGTGCTGCGGCGCGCCGAAGCCGACCAGGACCAGCTCCTGAGCCTGGTCCTGGCCATAGCCAACGGCGAGGGTGTGCTGCCCGGCGACCTGCTCGGCAAACTGCTCACCCACGTGGGCAGCCTCCAGCGCTCGGCGCTCGACCCGCGGGGCATGTCCCTGTCCACGCTGTCCACGCGTGAGGCGGACATGCTGCGCATGGTGTCGGAGGGGCTGGACACCGCGGAGATCGCGCGCAAGACCGCGTACTCCGAACGGACCGTCAAGAACGTCCTGCACGAGGTCATCACGCGGCTGCAACTGCGCAACCGGGCCCACGCGGTCGGCTACGCGCTCCGCAACGGGCTGATCTGACGGGACCGGGTCCGGCCACGGCCGGGAACGCGCGCTGCCCGAAAGCGCACCGCGTGCTTCCCCCGGGTATGGCCCCGCCGCCCTGCCGCGCCGCGCGCGGCCTGCCGCAGGGTGGCGGGGGCACATCCGGGTGCCGCACCAGATGCGAGGGGGACCGTGATGGGAACCACTGGCCCCGGCGGGCGGTACCGCCCGGGGCGGTTCGGCGCGTCGTTGCTGTTGCTGATCCCGCTGCTCGGGGTGATCGCGGTCGCGGGGCAGGACAGCGCCCGGCCCGCGCCGCGGGTGGCCGACGCCGCGGACACCCGGATCGCGTACGCCGGTACCCGGCACCGCAGTCTCGGCGAGGTCGGCACCACCACCTCCAGCACCCCGCTGTTCGGCGCGTGGCCGGCCCACTTCGACGTCCAGCCGTCCGCCCTGGGCGACCAGCTGGTCTTCGCGAGCCGCCGCGACGAGCGGGAGCCGCAGATCTACCTGCGGTCCGCCGACGGTTCCGTACGCCGCCTCACCAGCGGCATGAACGCGGCGCACCCCCGGCTGACGCCGGGCGGCCGGACCGTGGTCTTCGACTCGGCCGAGTCCGCCCCGGCCGGCGGGACGCAACGGGACCTGTGGCTGGTGCGCACCGACGGCACCGGCCTGACCCGCCTGACCGACACCCCCTCCGACGAGGAGTGCCCGACGGTCTCCCCGGACGGCCGGCGCCTGGCGTACTCCAGCGACGGCGACCCGTCGGCCGGACAGCAGATCTACGTACGGCCCCTGGCCGGCGGCACCGCCACCCGGATCACCGACCCCGTGAACGGCGCGGCCACCGAACCGGTGTGGAACCCGGTCGACGCCGACGCCCGCCGGGACCTCATCGCGTACACCGCCACCGGGCCGAACGGACCCCGGCTGCGGGTGACGGACGGGACCGGCGGGAGCACCGACGGGCCGCTGCTCGGCGGCGCGCAGGCGCAGTGGCGTGCCCACGGGGCAGCCTGGCTGCCCGACGGGAACCAGGTGCTGTTCCTGAGTCCCGAGATCACCTGTGAGTGCGAGGGCGACTGGGACCACGTGTTCCGGACGCCCGCGCGCTCCGCCGCCACCCCCGCGCTGGTGCTCGACGAGGACCGGGAGGTCCTGTCGCCCACGTGGCTCGGCCCGCTCGACGGCGGCGGTGCGGTCGTGGAGCGCACCTCGGCGTCCGGCCCGCACGTGGCGACCCTCCAGGACGTCCGGACGGACGGGGCCGACCCCCGTGACCTCGGGCTGACGATCCTGGAGGAGGACCCGGCGGCCGACACCAACACCGATCCCGCCAAGGACCCGCTCTTCCGGCCCGCGGCCGGCTACGACCCGTGGACCGAACGGCAGAACTACACGCCGGACGGCCGCCGGATCGTGGTGACCCGCTTCGAGGACACCCCCGACGGCCGGGTCGAGCGGATCTGGACGGCGGACGCCAACGGCTCGAACGCGGCGGTCATGCCGCTCGCGGGCCGCGGTCCGGAGGACCGGGACACCGACCCGACGTTCTCCCCGGACGGCAGGTACCTCGCCTTCACCCGGACCTCGCCGGGCGGGGCCGGAGAGGCCGCGGGACCCAGCCGCATCCTCATCGCGGACGCCGCCACCGGCGCGATCACCGGTGAGATCATCCCGCCGGCCGGGCAGCTCCGGGGCCAGGACGCCCAGCCCACCTGGTCCTCCGACGGCACCGCGCTGGCCTTCACCCGCAACCACGTGATCGACGGGAACGGCGGCAACAAGCACATCTGGACGGTGCCCGTGAAGAACCTGGGCCGGCAGCGCGACCTGAGCGCCAAGAGCTGCCCGGCCGGCTGCGAGGTCATCGACGACAGCCCGGCGTTCTCCCCGGACGGGCGGAGCATCGCGTTCAACCGCAAGAGCGGCGGCGGCCGGACCGACGAGCGGAACGGCATCCTCCTGACGTCCCCGTCGGGCGGCAAGTGCCAGGTGCTGCTGCCCGCCGCCGCCCGCGGCCTCCCCGGCGCCTGCGGCCGGGAGCTGCCGGACACCTCGGCCACCGGTCCGCACCAGCCGCGGGACGCCGCCTGGACGGCCGACGGCACGGGCCTGGTGTTCAGCGCCCGCGCCGGGGCCGCGCTCAACAGCCCCGAGAAACTCGGGATCCTGGACATCGGGTCCGGCGACCTCCTGCCCCTCACCGACGGTCTGCCGGGCCGGCAGAAGGAACCCGCCGTACAGCAGTCCGTGGACCTGGAGGTCCGGGCGCCCGGCACCGTCGCCGGGATCACCGCCGGCCGTTCCACCACGGTCCGCGTCGACGTGGTGAACAACGGCCCCGTCACCTCGCCCGGCACCCGGCTGACCATCGCGCCGCCGTCCGGCGTCCGCGTCACCGGGCTGACCCGGCCCGGGGGCACCTGCGACCCCGCCTCCCTCCAGTGCGACGTCGGCGTGGTGCCGCCCGGCACCACCGTCCCGGTGGACGTCACCCTCACCGGGGTCACCCCCGGCGACGCGCCGGTCGACTGGTCGGTCACCGGCACCGTCCTGGACCCGCGGCCCAGCGACAACACCGGCCGCACGGTGGTGCCGGTGCGCGAGGCCGCGCCGCCGCCGACGAGCCCGCCGCCCACGCCCACGCCGCCCACGCCGGCGCCGCCCACGCCGGCGCCGCCCAGGCCCACGCCGCCGGCCGACACCGTGCCGCCGTGGCCGGACGAGCCCGCGGCCGGGCCCGGGGTGCGCGTCAGCGCCCAGCCGAACCCCGGCTACGTCGGCGGGCGGGTCGTGGTGACGTACACCGTGCGCAACGGCCGCAACGCGCTGGCCACCGGGCTGCGGCTGCGCATCGGACTGCCCGCGGGCATCCCGGACAGCGGTCCGCCGCCGGGCTGCGACGCCGCCTGGCGGTGCGCGCTGCCGGACCTGGAGCCGGGCGCGAGCACGGTCGTCCGGGTCGTCCTCAGCCCCGACAAGGCGCTGACCGGCCGGGTCACCGGCGACCTCACCACCACCGGAACGGACGCCGACCGGGGCGACAACACCGCCCGGCAGCGGCTGCGCATCCTCCAGCCGCGCATCGTCGCGGTGCCGGAGATCGGCAAGCCCGGCTTCGTCACCTCCGTGCGCGGCGAGGACTTCCCGCCGGGGGCGCCGGTGCGGTTCACCTGGAAGCCGGGGATCACCGCGGCGGCGGCGCCGACCGTGCCGAAGCCGGACGGCACGTTCACCGGCCAGCTGCTCATCCTCGCCAAGGACCAGACCGGGCCGCGCGTCATCACCGCCCGCGGCCCCGGGTTCTCACCGGTGAGGACCGGCTTCCTGGTGGTCAGCGGCAGCGTGCAGCCGCCCGACGAGGTGACCCGCCGGTGATCCACGAGGTCGACGAAGGGCTGCGCCGGCTGCTCGGCGAGTCCGGCCTGGAGGCATCCGGCGTCGAGGTGGTCTTCGACGCCCCCACCCGTGACTGGGCCGCGCGGCGCAGCGCACCGACGGTCTGCTTCTTCCTGTACGACATCCGCGAGGACGCCGCCCGGCGCGGCAGCGGCGCCGGGGAGGTGTACGACGCGGACGGGCACCTCGTGGCGCGGCGCACCCCGCCACGCTGGTTCGAGCTGACCTATCTGGTCACGGCGTGGGCGAGCCGCCCGCAGGACGAACACCGGCTGCTCTCGCAGGTGCTCGCCCGCCTGGTGGCCACCGACACACTGCCCGCGCGGCTGCTCACCGGCACGCTCGCCGAACTGGGCCTGACCGTGGCACTGGACACCGCCGGGGCGGCGGCCGACGTACCGGCCGCCGCCGATGTGTGGTCGGCGCTCGGCGGGGAGCTGAAGGCGTCGCTCGGGGTGCGGGTGCGGGCGCCGCTCGCCGGGCTCACCACGGCCGTCGCGCCGCCGGTCACCGAAGGGCTCGTCGTGCGCTCCGCCGCCCGGCGCGAAGGCGGGGAAGCGGAGCCGGGGCGCCGGCTGCGCTACACGGAGACGAGCGATCCGGGCCCGGACGGCTTCGCCGGTCCGCGCGAGCGAGGACCCGCCCCCGCCCGGCGCCGCCGGGGGGACCGCCAACCATGACCCACACCACCGACCCGGCCGTCCGCGACCATCCCGAAGCCGAAGCCGAAGCCGAAGCCGAAGCCGAAGCCGAAGCCGAAGCCGAAGCCGAAGCCGAAGCCGAAGCCGAAGCCGCCGCCCGGCCCGGGCCCCGGCCCGACACCCGGTCCTCCGCTCCGCCCGGCACCGGGCCCGCCCCGGCCGACGTGGGGCAGCTGTGGACGCGTCTCCGCGCGGTCGAGGAGCGGGTGCGGCACGCGGTGGCGGTCCGGCGTGCCGCCGACCCCGACCCCGACGACCCGTACCGGGGCCAGTACCTCGGCCCCGAGGCGGCGGCCCGCATCCTGGACGAGCCGGGTGGCCTCGACGTACCCGCCCACCAGCCGTGGCGCCCGGCGGCCGGTTCCGTCCTCGGCGCCCTGACCGGGCGGTTCGGGCTGTCGCCGCTGGACGTGGATCTGCTCCTGGTCGCGGTGGCGCCCGACCTGGACGCGCGGTTCGAGCGGCTCTACGGCTACCTCAACGACGACCTGACACGCCGCCGGCCCACGGTCGGACTCGCACTGGAGCTGTGCGGGCTCGCCGGGGCGGCGCCCGGCCGGTTCCGGCTCGCCCCCGGGGCGCCGCTGGTCGCTGGTGGTCTGGTGGAGGTCACCGAGCCGGAACGGCCGCCGCTGTCCCGCGTCCTGGTGGTCCCCGACCGGGTCACCGCGCACCTCCTGGGGAACGCGCGGCCCGACGCCCGGCTCGCCGGCGTGCTCGACGAGGTCCGCGAGGACCCGACCGCCGAGGCCGCGGAGGTCCACCGGACGGCGGCCGCGGCCGGCACCGGCACCGGCCTCGTCCACCTGCGCGCCCGGGGCGGCGACGCCGAGGGCCTGGCCACCGCGGCCCTGCGCGCGGCCGGACGGCGCCCGCTCGTCCTGGACGCGGCGGCGTTCGCCCGGCGTTCCGGCGACGTGCCGGAGCTGGCGCGGGTGGCCGCCCTCGAAGCCCGCCTCACCGGTGCCGGGGTCGTCCTCGGCCCGCTGGAGGCGCTGCCCGGGGAACCCGCCGAACGGACCCGGACGCTCAGGGCGTTGTGCACGGCGCTGCGGGAGATCCCGCTGCTGACGCACGGCACCGTCGGCTGGGACCCGGCCTGGGCGGCCGACACCCCCGTCGTCCTGACCGTGGCCGCGCCCTCTCCCGAGCGGCAGACCGCGCGCTGGCGGTACGCCCTGGAGCGGGCCACCGCCGACGGCTCGGCCGACGGCTCCGTGACCGGCGACGCCGAGGCGCTCGCCGGGGCGGTGGCCGCACACCGCCTGGACTCCGGGCAGGTGCGCCGCGCCGCCGGCGTGGCCGTGCGCACGGCCGCCCTCGCGGGCCGCCCGGTGAGCCCGGACGACCTGCGCACCGCCGTGCGTGCCCAGAACGGCGCGGGGCTCGACCGGCTCGCCCGCCGGGTGGAGCCGGCGGTCGGCTGGGACGACCTGGTGCTCCCGCCGCCCACCCACCGGCGACTGCGCGAACTCGCCCTGCGGGCCCGCCACCGCGAGCAGGTGCTCGGGCAGTGGGGGATGCGGCCCGGCGGCGGGCGGGGGCGCGGCGTGATCGCGCTGTTCGCGGGCGCGTCGGGCACCGGCAAGACCATGTCCGCCGAGGTCGTCGCGGCGGATCTCGGCATGGACCTGTACGTGGTGGACCTGTCCACGGTCGTCGACAAGTACGTGGGGGAGACCGAGAAGAACCTGGAGCGGATCTTCACCGAGGCGTCGGCGGTCAACGCCGTGCTGCTCTTCGACGAGGCCGACGCGATCTTCGGCAAGCGCTCGGAGGTGAAGGACGCGCACGACCGGCACGCCAACATCGAGTCGGCGTACCTCCTCCAGCGCATGGAGTCGTTCGACGGCATCGCGGTGCTGACCACCAACCTGCGGGCCAACCTCGACGAGGCGTTCACGCGCCGCCTGGACGTGGTGGCGGACTTCCCGGTGCCGGACGCCGGCCAGCGCCTCGCCCTGTGGGAGCGGTGCCTGGGCGACCGCCTGCCCCGGGCCGGCGACCTGGACCTCGCCTTCTGCGCCGATCGCTTCGAACTGGCCGGCGGCTCGATCCGGGCCTGCGCGGTGACCGCCGCCTACCTCGCGGCGGAGGCCGGGGAGCCGCTCACCGTGCGGCAGCTGGTGACGGCGGTCGCCCAGGAGTACCGCAAGCTCGGACGGCTGGTCCTGGAGAGCGAGTTCGGGCCGTATCTGGCAGTCGCGGCCGAGGCGTGAGGCGCGGGCCGGGCAGGGGGCGGCGGCACGCCCGGAGACGGAGACCGGGTTCGGAACCGGCTTCTCCGGCGTCCGGCCACGCACCGGGAGCCGTCCAGTACGGCGAGGGCACGAGGAATGCCCTCGGGTCTTCCCTTCCGGCCCTCCTGCCGTGCCCCGCCGGAACGGCATGCTGGGCGGGCGGCGTTGCCCCGGCTCCGCGCCGCCGCCCATGCCCGCGCACCGCGAAAACTGCCGGAACCGCCGGAAGGAGCGACCTTGCGAGCCCGTGCCTCGACCTCGGACAATGAGAGCCGGAAGTCCGGACCACCCGCTCGGACAGGCATACCGGCGGCGCCGGTGACACGCGACGGCGGCGCGGAGGCCGCCGTCCTCGCATCCTTGCAGCGCACCGTCGGCAACGCGGTCGCCGCGCGGATGTTCCAGCGAGCCCGGGACTCCCGGAGCGCCGGGCAGGAGCAGGAGAGCGGGGCGTCCGTCCAGCGCTCCTCGGTCCACGATGTACTGCGCGGGTCCGGCAGCCCGTTGGACGGACCGGTACGGCAGGAGATGGAGAGCAGGCTCGGCGCCGACTTCAGCGATGTACGCGTGCACACGGACAGCGCCGCACGCGAGTCCGCCGCAGAGGTGGGTGCCCGCGCCTACACCTCGGGCAGTCACATCGTGCTCGGCGACGGCGGTGGCGACCGGCACACCCTGGCCCACGAGCTGACACACGTGATCCAGCAGCGTCGAGGACCGGTCGCGGGCAGCGACAACGGGGCCGGGCTGCGGATCTCCGACCCCGGTGACCGCTTCGAACGAGAAGCCGAGGCGAACGCCACCCGCGCGCTCGCGGGCCCCGTACCGTCCGCCGGACACGCCGCGGAACACCCGGTGGGACAGGACCATGCCGACGGCGCCCCCGGGCTGCAGCGCCGTATCGTCGAGATCAAGAAGGGCACCCCGGGCACGGCCGAGACGAAGCTGTTCGAGGACTTCTTCGTCGCCGTGGACAGGGCGGTCGAGTGGGCCTACGACTACGTCACCACCGCCCCGCAGCTGGGCCCGCTCGAGAGCTACGACGGTTACACGAGGCGTTGGGTCGAGGTCTGGCGGGAATTCAACGACAAGGGCAGAAGCGGCGGCATCTCCAAGGAATTCGGCTACGCCGTCGAATCCATCGCCAAGGCCCACCTGGACGGTGCCGGGAAGCCCCCTCTTCCTGCGAGCGCGAACTTCGCCACACAGGTGACGTACGGCTCCACCCGGCCGGACTACGTCCTGTACTCGCAGGGGACCCCCATCGGGGCCGTGGACATCACCGCCACCGCCAGCACCGGTCACGTCCTGGACAAGACCAACTGGGACGCCCTGTTCCAGCAGTTCGGCGAGTGCGTCTACCCCTCGCTCGACTCCGTAGTCATCGCCAGGATGAAACTGGCCCACGGCAACACCGCGCCGCTCACGCAGAAACAGGCCGAGGAGCTGAATGAGCAGGCCAGGGAGAACCGTGTCATGTGGGAGAAGAACTGGAAGCAGATGGAGGTCTCCTTCAGGGAGGACATGAAGCGTAAGCGCATCGTGAACGCCGAGGGTCAGGTGATGAAGGGCGGCGGCGACCCGATCGTCCGCGCGGAGGAGCGCCGCCGCGCGGTCTTCTCCTGGATGACCGAGAAGCTGGGCGTGGACAAGGCCACCGCGCAGAGCAACGCCACGGTCATGCTGCTCACGTTCAACCGGAGCTGGCCCGAATCGTTCTCCTGCAACGACTCCACGGCGAGCGTGTCCCGTGGCGAGGCGTTCCTGACCTCGGTGTACCCCGAGTGGAGGGACCGGCAGGGGGCCTGACACACCGTCCGGCCGGTCCTCGGCCGTACGACGCGTCGCGCACCGCACAGCCACCGGCACCCGCCGCCGAGCGCGGTTCGCACCTTACTCGCCACGGGACGTCCATGCCCGTGCGGGCAGCGCGGGGGCAAGGGCGAGTGCCGCCCGGGCCGTCGGGGCGGGTGGTCGGAGAGGCAGCGTTCCTGCCCCCGGTCGGGTCCGCACGGCCCTGCCGTCCCGGCCGGCCCGCCGCGCAGACTCGGCCTGGACACAGGTGACCGACCCGCAAGGACCCGAAGGAGCGAGCATGCCGACGTACCTCACCCCGGGCGTGTATGTGGAGGAGGTGCAGTCCGGTGCCCGACCGATCGAAGGGGTCGGCACCGCCGTCGCCGCGTTCGTCGGGTTCGCCGAGACCGGCCCGTTCCACGCGCCGACGCTGGTCACCAGCTGGGACCAGTACACCCGGCTGTTCGGCGGCTTCACCGAGGGCACGTACCTGGCCCACGCGGTGTACGGGTACTTCTCCAACGGCGGCGGCGCCGCGTACATCGTGCGGATCGGCGGCTCCGCCGAGGACGCCTCCGCCCCGGCGGCCGGCAGCGACCGGCGGCGGGAACCCAGGGCGGCGCAGCCGGTGGAGCTGGGCGGCTTCCTGGTCGCGGCCCGGCCGGGCGCCACCGGCGTGTCGGTGGAGATCGCCGACGCCGACGGCGAGAACCCGCCGGAGGACCGCTTCAAGGTCCTGGTCCGCCAGGGCGACCAGGTGGCGGAGACGTACGAGGCCTCCACCCGCAAGAACGTCAAGGGGTACCTGGGCAGCCAGGCCCGGGCCTCCAAGCTGATCGAGGTCACCGAGCAGCAGGGCGCTCCCCAGAGCAGGCCCGCCAACCAGACGGTGACGCTGGCGGACGCCCCGGCCACGCCCGCCACCGGCGGGTCCGGCGAGGTGGCCCGGCTCGACCCGGCCGAGTACGTCGGCGACGCCGCGGCCCGCACCGGGTTCGGCGGCCTGGAGACCATCGACGAGATCACCATGGTCGCGGTGCCGGACCTGATGAGCGCCCACCGGCGCGGCGACATCGACGCCGAGGGCGTGCGCACCGTGCAGCTCGCGGTGATCTCGCACTGCGAGCAGATGGGCGACCGGGTGGCGGTCCTGGACACCCCGCCCGGGCTCTCCGCCCAGCAGGTCCGCACCTGGCGCAACGACGAGGCGGGCTACGACTCCCGGTACGCCGCCCTCTACTACCCGTGGGTGCGGGTCTTCGACCCGGCCGCCGGGCGCAACACCACCGTCCCGCCGAGCGGCCACATCGCCGGTGTGTGGGCGCGCAGCGACGCCGAGCGCGGCGTGCACAAGGCGCCCGCGAACGAGGTGATCCGCGGCGCGGTGGACCTGGAGCTCCGGCTCAGCAAGGGCGAGCAGGACCTGCTGAACCCGATCGGCGTGAACTGCGTACGGGCCTTCCCCGGCCGGGGCATCCGGGTGTGGGGTGCCCGCACCCTCTCCTCCGACCCGGCCTGGCGCTACCTGAACGTGCGCCGCCTGTTCAACTACCTGGAGGAGTCGATCCTCCTGGGCACCCAGTGGGTGGTCTTCGAGCCGAACGACGACCGGCTCTGGTCGAGCATCCGGCGCAACGTCACCGCGTTCCTCACCCAGGAATGGCGCCGGGGCGCGCTGTTCGGGCGCACCGCCGAAGAGGCGTTCTACGTGAAGTGCGACCGCGACAACAACCCGCAGGAGTCCATCGACCAGGGACGGGTCGTCTGCGAGATCGGCGTCTCGCCGGTCAAGCCCGCGGAGTTCGTGGTGTTCCGGCTGGCTCAGTTCTCCGACAGCACCAGCCTCGTCGACGAGTGACCCGCGGGTCCGCAAGGAAAGGTGACAGACAGTCATGGCAACGGGCGATGCTCTTTCCACCCACGTCTTCGGCGTGCAGCTCGGCGGTTACCTGGTGGAGTCGATCCAGGAGATCAGCGGGCTGACCGTCGAGGAGGACGTCGTAGAGATCAAGCAGGTCAGCGCGGAGGGCAAGCAGATCATCCGCAAGCAGCCCGGCGGGCGGCAGGCGGGCGAGATCACGATCACCCGGGGACTCGACCAGAGCAGCGAGTTCACCAACTGGATCAAGGAAACCCTCAACAACGGCGCCGTGAACGCCGCGCGCCAGAACCTCACCATCGAGATCAAGGACACCGAGGGCAACACGGTCCGCCGCATCCAGCTCATGCAGGGCTGGGCCTCCAAGTGGGAGGGCCCGTCGCTCAAGGCGGGCGAGTCGTCCGCGGCCACCGAGACCGTCACCATCGTGTTCGAGGAGATCGTCGTCGAATGAGGCGCCGAACGGTGACGGCGGGCAACCTGGACGAGATCCTCCAGGTGACGGCGCCCGCCCCGACGGCCGAGCAGACGGCGGCACCCCCCGCCCCCGCGCCGCCGGCACGGGAGGACGACGGGCTGCGCACCGAGTTCGAGTTCGAGCTGCCGCGCGGATACGTCGACGAGGCGGGCACGGTGCACCGCCACGGCGCGATGCGCCTGGCCACGGCCCGGGACGAACTGCGGCCGCAGATCGACCTGCGGGTCAAGGAGAACCCGGCGTACCTGAGCGTGGTGCTGCTGAGCCAGGTGATCACCCGGATCGGCACCGTCACCGACGTGCACGCCGGGATCGTGGAACGGATGTACGCCACCGACGTCGCCTTCCTCCAGGACTTCTACCGCCGCGTCAACAGCGAGGGCCACACCCGGGCGGCGGTGACCTGCCCGCACTGCGAGGGCGGCTTCGAGGTCGACCTCTCGGGCGGGCGCCTGGGGGAATCGTGACGTACGCCCTTCCCCGGCTCCGGGAGGAGATCGCGTACGTCGCCTATCACTTCCACTGGCCGCGCGAGGAGATCCTCGACCTGACCCACGACGAGCGCCGGCAGTGGGTGGCCGAGATCGCCCGCATCAACACCCGTGTGAACGAAGGTGGCTGAGCGCATGGCATGGCGGGACAGACTGCGCCGCCGGGCCGCCGGGCCGGTCGCCGGGGACCCCTCGCGGCGTGCGGAGCGCTCCGGGGCCGAGGCGGGCGGCCCGTCCGGCGGGGGCCCGGAGCGGAGCGTGCCCGACGCCCCGGTTCCCTCCGTGCCCGGCGACTGGGACGGCGGCTGGCGCCGTACCCCGGCGCCGGTACTCACCGTCTCCCGGGCCCCGCTCGGCGTCAGCGACGGCCTCGCCTTCCGGGCGGGACTCGCCGCCTGGCAGGACCCGTCGTTCGACTCCGGCCTCGGTCACGCCCTGCTGCCCACGGCCCCGGCCGGACTGGTGCGCGGCGTCACCCGCCCGGCCGCCCCGCAGGCCACCCGGAGCGACGGGGGGCCGCTGCTGCTCCGGTCGCTGCGGCCGGAGGGGGCGGACGGTCCGCAGGGCGGCGCATCGGACGCCGGGGCGCCGGACGCCGGGGCCTCGGCGTCCGATGCGCCAGGCGGCCCGGCCCGTCCTCCGGCCGGCCGGGCGCCGCGGGTCGCGCGCCGAACGCGGCCGGGGGCGCGGCGGTCCGGTACGACGTCGTCCGGTTCGGTGCCGCCCGGTTCGGTGCCGTCCGATTCCGTCCCGCCCGGTTCGGCTCCCGTGGTGGCGCGCCGCGGCGGCGACGGCGCCGCGGGGAAGGGACGTCCGGGCGACGTTCCGCAGAGCCGCGGCCTCACGTCCGCGGATCCTCCCGCCGTGCTTTCCGCGCCGCGCTCCCCGTCGCCTCCCGCCGGCCGGCGGGAGGCGGAGCCCGGCACCGGTCCCGTCGTGCCGCCCGCCGACACCGGCCGCTGGCCGGCCGCGCCGGAGATTCCGCTGGTGCGGCGGGTGTCGGTGGTCCCCGGCGCGGTCGCCGGCCGCGCCGCGGCCCGGCCCGCTGCCGACGGGCCCGCCTCGAAGGCGCGGCCCGGCTCGCCCGAGCCGGACTCCGGGCGCGCCTCCCGGTCTCCGTCCGCCGCCGGGAGGCGTACACCTTCCGGCCCGGACGGCCGGCGCACCGCGCCGGGGACGACCGGGCCACGGCCCGACCGGGAAGGCGGGCAGCTGGAGGCCTCCCGGTCCTCCGGCGCCGACGTGTCCCACCCGCCCGCCCGGCTCCGCCCGGCGGGCCCCTCCCTGACCGTCGCCCGGCGCCCGGCCGGACCGGTGCGCCGCGTCCCCGCCCTGCGGCCCGCCACCGTCCCGGATCCCGGCAGCCCCTCCACGGCGACCGCACCGGCCGGGGCGAGGGCGCGCTCGACCACCCCCGTGCGGGGCGCGGCCACCCGCGCGCCGCTCGGCGCCCCGCTGAGTGAACTGCCCGCCACGGCAACGCCGTCGGCCAAGGACGCCCCCGCCCCGCACCCCGCGCCCGGCGCCGGGGCCGCGTCCGGCCCGGTGCTTCCCGTCGTCCAGCGCCGCGCGGAAGGCGCGACCGGCACCGAGGGCCCGTACGACGGCGGGGCGAACAGAACGGCTCACGGCACCCAGGACGGCCCCGCCGCACCGCCCGGCACCCCGCGCCGGCCCTCCGCCCGCACCGGGGCACGCGCGCGCGGCGGCCTGGGCGCACCGCTGCCCGCGCTGCCGCCGAGCGCCGGCCTGCCGGGTGCCGGCGCCTCCGGCCCGGACGACCGGCGGGCCCCGGTACGACAGGACCGAGGAACCCGCGTCGCTCCTGTGCCGCCCACGGCGGATCGTGAACGCACGCCCACCGGGACCGCGTCCCGGGCGACGGGAGGCGACGGGACGGACGCACCACTGCTGGGGACGGCCGACGTGCAGCGCCGCCTCGCGGCCGGCCCCTCCGGCCCGGGCACCCCGGAGCCCGGCCCCGCGCACCACGGAGACGGGCCCGCCACGCCCCTGGTGACGCCGCCCCCGGCCCCCGTGCCCCAGGGCCCGGCACCGGCGGCCGCCGTGGACGGGGAGGGCGCGGCCGAGGACGCGCGACGACCCGGCACGGCGTCCGGCGGCGCTCCGGATTCCGACGGGCGGCGGCACCGGGCCCCCGCCGCCCCGGGCCCGCCCGTCGTCGCCCGGAGCGTCGCCGAAGGCACGTCAGGTGCCCCGGGCGCCCGGCCCCCCGGCCCGGCCCCTCTCACGATCACCCGCCCGGCGGCGCCCTCCGCTCCGGCGGCACCGCGCGCCCTCTCACTGCTCGCCGCGCGCCCGCTTCCCCTGAGCACCCGGCTCCCGGAAGGGGCGGCACCGCCTGCCGTCCGCACCGGCGGCCGTCCCGTGGTGGCGGCGCGCTGGCCCGGCCCCCCGGCCGCCGCCCGCACCGCCCCGGCCCAGCCGAACGCCTCCCGCCCCGGCGCACCGGCGGTCTCCCGCCCCGGCGCCCCGGCCGCTCCCCGGAACAACCCCGTGCCGCCCTCCCGTGAGCCCGCGCGGCCGGAGCCGGGCCGGCCCGTGGCCGCCCCGGCGACGCCGCGGATCCAGCGGGCCGCGGCCGGCCGTGCAGGTCCGGAGCAGCCGGGCGTGCGGCCCACCGGCTTCGCGGCCTCTCCGCCGCGCGTCCCGGTCGTCCGGCCCGCGCCGTCCCACCCGGAGGCACCCGGGCCCGGGGCCCTCGCCCCGTCCGCCGTACCGGCGCGGCGCCTGCCGGTGACCGCCCCGCAGGCGCCGCCGCTCGCGGACCGCCCGCCGGCCCCGCCGGCGCCGGTGACGGCGGGGGCCGTCCCCGTGGTCCGGCGCAGGAGCGCCGGACCCGGCGGTGTGACCGGCCGGGCGGCGACGCCGGTGCAGCGCACCGGCTCCGGCGCCGGTGACCGCGTATCCCAGGGCGTGCCCGCCGGGTCGGTACCGGCGCGTGGCCGCCCACGGGCGGCCACGGCGTCCGCCACGGCGTCCGCCACGACGTCCGCCTCCGGCAGCGGCGCGGCCCGGAGCACCGGGCCGACGCCGGATCCCGGCCTCGACCTGGACGACCTGGCGCGCCGCCTGCTCGACCCGGTGGCCCGGCTGCTGCGCGCCGAACTGCGGCGCGGCCGGGAACGCACGGGCCGCCCCCACGACGGACGCCGCTGAGGCCGCGCAACGGATGAGGTCAGGAAACGGATGAGGCCAGGAAACGGATGAGGTCAGGAAACGGATGACGGACCAATGACGGACAGCATCTTCGCGACGAGCGTGTTCTTCCGGCTCGCGATCGGCGGCAACGACCTGGGCGCCTTCCACACCTGCTCCGGCATGGGGGCCGAGGTCGAGATGGAGAGCTACGCCGAGGGCGGCAACAACGGCTTCACCTGGCAGCTGCCCGGACGCGTGACCTGGTCGAACATCACGCTCACCCGGCCGGTCACCGCCGACACGGCGAAGATCGGCCGCTGGCTCGACGAAACGCTGAAGCGGGTGCAGCCCAAGGACGGCGAGATCGTGGCGCTGAAACCGGACCTGACCCGGATCATCGGCTGGCAGGTGTTCGGCATCGTCCCGGTGCGCTGGCAGGGGCCGTCCTTCGACCCCGCCAGCTCGGAGCCGGCGGTGGAGACCCTGGAGATCGCCCACGAGGGCCTGCGCCCGTCCTGACCCGCCCGCACCAGCCGCCCCCGCCACGCGTTCACTCCGGAAAGGAAGCCCCGGCATGTCCCCAGCGGTTCGCTCGAGCCGGGCCAGGGCCCAGCTGACCCTGAAGGAGCCCCCCGCTTCGGTCGGCGCGAAGCCCGGCGGGACGATCGCGCGGCTCGACCTGCAGTTCAACCCCTCCACCCTGGAACTGCGCAAGACCACCGAGTGGCGGCGTTCCCCCTCCCGGATGGCCGAGCAGTCGGCGCTGCCCGAGTTCGTCGGCAGCGGCCCGCGCGAGCTGAGCCTGGAGGTGTTCCTGGACGCCACCGCCACCCACGACAACTCCGTGGAGCAGGCGGTGGAGAAGCTGATGAAGGCGTGTGTGCCCACCCCGGCCAGCCTGGGCCGCAAGAAGCCGGCCAGCCCCTGGGTGCGGTTCGAGTGGGGCACCGCGCGGACGACCTCGTTCGACGGGGTGCTCTCCAGCCTGTCGGTGACGTACACCCTGTTCGACGTGGACGGCAAGCCGCTGCGGGCCACCTGCGCGCTGTCCATCGAGGAGGCGAGCGTCGACGCGCCGGGCCAGAACCCGACGTCCGGCGCGCGCACCGCCCGCAGCACGCACACCGTGGTGGCGGGCGACAGCCTGGCCCTGCTGGCCTGGCGGGAGTACGGCGACGCGACGGCCTGGCGGGCCATCGCGGAGGCGA
This sequence comes from Streptomyces sp. NPDC016640, assembly GCF_043076215.1. Lineage (NCBI taxonomy): Bacteria > Bacillati > Actinomycetota > Actinomycetes > Kitasatosporales > Streptomycetaceae > Streptomyces > Streptomyces sp. NPDC016640. Next base: position 46,873 of record NZ_JBIBRG010000006.1, on the reverse strand, counting down.
ACGGAATCGACGACCCGATGGCGCTCGTGCCCGGCACCGAACTGGTGGTGCCGGGGCTGCGGGACGCGGGCGGTGAGGAGGAGCGGTGACCACACCCGAGGCACGGGGCGGCCGGTCGTTCGCGGCGGACCCCGTCATCGAGACGCCCGCCGAACTTCCGCCGGTCTGGGCCGCCCAGCTGGTGAGCTGCGTGGTGGACGAGAACGTGGGCCTGCCGGACGCGGCACAGCTCACCTTCCGCGACCCCGACCACGAGTTCCTGAGGGCGACCGGCGTCACCATCGGCACCCCGCTCAGGGTGTCGGTGGTGACCGTGTCCGGGCAGGCCCGCGAGCGGCTGTTCGACGGCGAGGTGACGGCCCTGGAGGTGGACCGGGACCGCACGGGCTCGTTCACGGTGGTGCGCGCCTACTCCAAGGCGCACCGCCTCCAGCGGGGCCGGAAGGTGGTGGCGTACCGGAACATGACGGCGGCGGCGATCGTCCGCAAGGTGGCCGCCGGGGCCGGGCTGGCCTGCGGGACCGTGGAGGCCGCGCCGGTCACCTACCGGCAGCTCTCGCAGGCGAACGTGTCCGACTGGGACTTCCTGCAGTACCTGGCGGCCGGGAGCGGCGCGCAGGTACGCGTCGACGACAAGGGGCTGCTGCAGTTCACCCGGCCGAAGAAGGCGTCCGGGGCGCCCGCGCCGTCGACCTCGGCCGCCCGGAACCCGATGGTGCTGGAGTACGGGCGGAACCTGCTGGCGCTGCGGGCCTCGCTGTCGGCGGCGGACGGCGCGTCGCAGGTGGAGGTGCGCGGCTGGGACGTCACCACGAAGCGGCCGCTGGTGGCCCGGCAGCCGTCGGTGGACAGCGACACGGTGGTGCCGGGCCTGAGCCCGGCGTTCGCCGCCCGGTTCGGCAGGTCGGCGAAGCTGACCGTCACGGACACCCCGTACCGCACCCAGGCGGAGACCACGGCGGTCGCGGACGCGACGGCCGCCCAGGTGAGCGCGGCCTTCGGAGAGCTGGAAGCGGTGGCGGAGGGCAACCCCCGGCTGCGGGCGGGCAAGCCGGTGGCGCTCGGCAACGTCGGGCGGGCGTTCTCGGGCAAGTACACGGCGACCGCCGTGCAGCACGTCCTGGAGCCGCACGGCGGGTACCGGACGACGGTGTGGGTGAGCGCCAGTGCGGACCGCTCCCTGACGGGCCTGGTGACCGGCGCCGACGCGCCGGGCCGCGGGCCGCGCATGCCGGGGCTGGCGATCGGCGTGGTGACGGACGTCCGCGAGCCGGGCGGCGCCGAGCGCGGCGCGGTGAAGCTGAGGTTCCCCTGGCTGGACGACACGTACACCACCGACTGGGTGCGCACCGTGCAGTGGGGCGGCAGGGGCGGCGGAGGCGTGGTGAGTCCCGAGGTCAACGACGAGGTCCTGGTGGGCTTCGAACAGGGCCTGCTGGACAGCCCGTACGTCATCGGGGGGCTCTACAACGGCGTCGACACGCCGTCGCCCCACGACGTCCCGCTGATCGACGGGACCACCGGCAGGGTCAACCGCCGCTCCGTCGTGTCCCGTTCGGGGCACCGGGTGGAGCTGCTGGACGCGCGGGCACCGGGCCCGTCCGGCGTCAGGCTCACGACCGGCGACGAGCGCCTCGAGGTGTTCCTGGACGACCGGCGGGACCGGATCGAGCTGACGGTGTACGCCAAGGGCCGGCGCCCCCTCACCTCCGTCCTGCTCGACGGGCGGGGCATCACCCTGGACGCGGGACGGGGCGACGTGAGCGTCTCGGGCCGGAACGTGGACATCCAGGGCCGGGTCGGGGTGAAGGTCGGCGGCCGTTCGGTGAGCGTCACCGGCAGCTCGGACGTCACCGTCGACGGCGGCCTGCTGGGCGTTCTGAAGGCCAGGCTCATCCGGATCAACTGACCCCTGCCCGCCGTTCCCCGACCCTCCCGACTCCCCGACTTCCCGACTTCCCGACTTCCCGACTTCCCGAGGAGCAACGCATGCCGGCCGCAGCCCGTACCGGTGACCCCACCGACCACGGCGGTGTGATCGCCACCCCGCCGCCCGGCGCCGCCGCGGCCGTGGCCCGCGTGCTGATCGGCGGCCGCCCCGCCGCCGTCACGGGCAGCCTGCACACCTGCCCGATGCCACCGCACGCGGCCACGGGCCCGGCCAACGTGATCCTGCCCAACCCGGCCGCGGCCACGGTCCTGATCGGCGGGTTACCGGCCGCGCGGGCGCGCGACCGGACCGCGTGCGGCGCGATGATCCTGACCGGCGCCCCGAACGTCCTGATCGGGGGCGTGTGATGAGCGAGCGGTTCATCGGGCGCGGCTGGGCGTTTCCGATGCGGGTCGGGCCGACCGGCGGGATCGCCATGGTCGAACGGGAGCGGGAGATCGAGGAGGCGATCCGCCTGGTGCTCGGCACCGCGCCCGGCGAGCGCCCCATGCGCCCCGAGTTCGGCTGCGGCATCCACGACCACGTCTTCGCCCCCGGCGACGGCGCCACCTCCGGACGCATCGCGCAGCAGGTGCGCGAGGCCCTCGAGAGGTGGGAGCCGCGCGTCGCGGTGGACGACGTGGTGGTCGCCTTCGACGCCGTCGAGGACGGCACCCTCTACATCGACGTGCACTACACCGTGCGCTCCACCAACGACCGGCGCAACCTGGTCTTTCCCTTCTACACGATCCCCTCCGAGGAGGGGACCGAGGATGCGGTCGCGGACTGATGGCCCTGCCCTCCCCGAACCTGGACGACCGGCGGTTCCAGCAACTCGTCGACGAGGCGAAGCGGTACGTGCAGCAGCGCGCCCCGGAGTGGACCGACCACAACGTCTCCGACCCGGGCGTCACCCTGATCGAGACGTTCGCGTATCTCGTGGACCAGCTGCTGTACCGGCTGAACCGGGTCCCGGACAAGAACTACACCGCGTTCCTCGACCTGCTGGGCATCCGCCTCTTCCCGCCGGCCGCGGCCGTGGCCGAGGTCGACTTCTGGCTGTCGGCGCCGCAGCCCGACACGGTGGAGCTGCCCGCGGGCACCGAGGTGACCACCGCGCGCGGTGAGACCGACGAGGCCGTGGTGTTCGCGACCACGGCCCCCCTGCGCATCCTGCCCAGCGAGCTGACGCGCCTGGTGACCGCGTACCGGACCGGTGAGCAGACCGACCGGACCGGGGCGCTCGCCGAAGGCCGCGACATCCCCTGCTTCCAGGCGGCGCCGGAGCCGGACGACGCGCTGCTGTTCGGCCTGCCGACGGCGGTGCCCGGCTGCATCGTCGCGGTGCGCCTGGACAGCCGGGTGGAGGGCGTCGGCGTGGACCCGCGTCAGCCCCCGCTCGTGTGGGAGGCGTGGGACGGCGGCGGCTGGCGGGTGTGCGAGACCGGCCCGGACACCACCGGCGGGCTGAACCGTCCCGGCGAGGTCATCGTGTACGTACCGGCCGGGCACACGGCGTCGGTGATCGGCGGGACGCGCGCCGGCTGGCTGCGCTGCCGCGTCACCGGGGCGGAGCCGGGCCAGCCGTTCTACTCGGAGTCCCCGACGGTGCGCGAGGCGGCGGTGTTCACCGTGGGCGGCACCACGTCCGTGGAGCACGCCGAGACCGTGACCGACGTACCGCTCGGCACCTCCGAGGGCGTCGCGGGACAGACGTTCCGGCTCGGCCGCCCGCCCGTCCTCCTCGACGGCGAGCCCCCCGTGGTGGAGGTGTCCTCGGCCGAGGGATGGCAGCGCTGGGACGTGGTCGAGCACTTCGGCCGCTCCGGCCCCGAGGACCGGCACGTCCGGGTGGACGCCACCACCGGGGAGTTCGACTTCCCCCCGGTGCTGCGCGAGCCGGACGGCACGCTGCGGCAGTGCGGTGCCGTCCCGCCCAAGGGCGCACAGGTGCGGGTGGCCCGCTACCGCACCGGCGGCGGCCCGGCGGGCAGCGTCGCCCGCGGCGCGATCTCCGTGCTGCGCAGCTCCGTTCCGTACGTCGCCCGGGTCACCAACCGGGAGGCGGCGCGCGGGGGCGTCGCCGGGGAGACCGTCGAGAACGCCAAGCTGCGGGCCCCGCAGGCGCTGCGGATGCAGGAGCGCGCGGTGACCGCCGAGGACTACGAGATCATCAGCCGCCGGGCGGCGCCCTCGGTCCGCCGGGTCCGCTGTCTGCCCGCCGCGGACGGCGGGGGCGCGGTACGGGTCCTGGTGGTGCCGGACGCGGTGGCCGACGAGGGCGACGACCGGCTCCGCTTCGAGCAGCTGATCCCCTCGGACCAGGTCCTCGAAGCGATCACCGCGAGCCTCGACGAGCGGCGTCTGATCGGCACCCGCGTGGTGGTGGAGCCGCCGGTCTACCAGGGCGTCACCGTGGTGGCCCGGCTCGTGGCGGCGCCGGGTGACACCGACGCGGTGCGCGAGGCGGCGCTCGACGCGCTGTTCCGGCACCTCAACCCGCTGCACGGTGGTCCGGACGGCGTCGGGTGGCCGTTCGGGCGGCCGGTGCAGTACGGGGAGGTGTTCGGCGTGCTGCAGCACGCCACCGGCAACGCGCTCGTGGAGGAGATCCGCCTCTTCCCCGCCGACCCGATCACCGGCCGGCGCGGCGCGCCCACGGACCGCGTCGACGTGGACCCGGGCGCGCTGGTCTTCTCCTACCAGCACCAGGTGGTCGTCACCGCGACCGGGCCGGGAACCGGGGGAGGGGTACGGGGATGAGCACCGCCGACACCGCCGTGGAACCGGAGGCACGACGATGAGCCGCGCCGCCGTACCCGGCCTGCCGAGCAGGTACCCGATCGGCGGACAGCTGCCCGCCCTCTACGCCGACGACGACTTCGCGCAGCGGTTCACCGCCGGCCTCGACACCGTCCTCGCCCCCGTGTTCGCGACCCTGGACAACCTGGCCGCCTACCTCGACCCCCGGGTGGCCCCGACCGATTTCCTGGCCTGGCTGGCGTCGTGGGTGGGCGCCGCCGACGACCCGCAGTGGCCGGTGGAACTGCGCCGCGACGCGGTCGTCCGCGCGGTGGAGCTGCACCGGTGGCGGGGCACCGGACGCGGCCTGGTCGAGGCCCTGCGGCTCGCGCTCGGCGTGCACGCCGAGGTGACCGGGGACGGGGGCGCGGTGTGGTCGGGCACCCCCGGCGCCGGCCTGCCGCCGGAGTCCCCCACCGGACCCCTGGTCCGGGTGTGGCCCGGCCGCGAGGCACGGGTCGATCCGGACAGGGTGCACGAGATCGTCCGGGCCATGTGCCCGGCGCACACCGCCTGCCGGGTGGAGATCCTGCCCGGCCCGCCCGCCGACGAAGGGAGGTGACGCCGTGCGCGCGTGTCCCTCGTGCGGGGCGTCCAACGGCCCCACGGACGACTTCTGCGGCAACTGCGGCGCGTACCTCGGCTGGTCGGACACGAGACCCGGCCCGAGCACGCCCGCGGAACCCCCGGCCGCACCGGATCCGGCCCCGGAGCCCTCCCCGGCGGACGGGTCCGCGCCCGCCGCGCCTCCCCGCACCGCGTCGTCGCGGACCCGGCCGGGGAGCCGGAACCGCGGGGAGGCGGGTGCCACGACCACCGCGGGATCGCCCTCCGGCGACGGCGGGGAGCCCGGCACCGGCACCGGCCGGGAGGGGGCCGTGAGCGTTCCGCACCAGCCCGGACCTGACGGCGCCCGCACCGGGCGTCCCACTCCCGCTCCCACTCCCGCTCCCGCACACCGCCCGGCCACCGGCGACGGCGAGGCCCCCCGCCCCGGAACAGCTCCCCCCACCACGACACGGGGGCCCTCCGGGTCCGGCGGCGCCGCGTCCGGAACGGGGGCACGGCCACCGGGGGTCCCGGCGGCACCGCCGGCCCCCACCCCCGACGCGCCGGCGCCGGACCCGGTGCTGCCCGTACGGCCCGCGAAGCCGGTGGCCCCGCGTCCCGTCGTACGACCGGCGGCGGTGCCGGACGAGGGGGCGGGCGTGCCCTGCCCCGCCTGCGGTGCGCTCAACTCGCCGGGCCGCCGGTTCTGCCGGCGCTGCGCGACCGCGCTGAACCCCGCCCCCAGGCCCGCTCCGCTGCCGTGGTGGCGGACCGTGTGGCCGCTGCGCCGCCGGGTACGGGCCGGCTCGGGCCGGGCGGTGCGCCTCCTGGTGATCCTGGCCGTGCTGGCGGCTCTGGGCGCGGGCGGCCTCCTGCTGCTGCCCGCCGGACGGGCCCTGGTCGAGGACACCCGGGACAAGATGAGCAAGGCGAAGCCGGTGACCCCCGTGGCCGTCGAGGCGAGTGCCGAGGTACCGCGGCATCCGGCGACGAACACCACGGACGGGCTGAGCAATCGCTACTGGGGCGCGCCGGCGCCCGGCGCCTCGGTGACCTACACTTTCCGCAAACCGTTCCGGCTGGTCGATCTGATCATCACCAACGGTGCGTCCACGTCTCCGGACCACTACGCCCGCCAGGCACGCGCGCTCCACCTGGAGATGGAGGTGACGACGCGGGACGGCGAACGGCGCCGCAAGGAACTCACCCTCAGTGACAAGCCGGGCCCGCAGACGTTTCCCACCGGCATCAGCGACGTGCGGACGGTCCGCCTGGTCCTGCGCTCGGCCGCCGGCCTGACCGGGGGCCGTCACCTGGCCTTGGCGGAGGTGGAGTTCTTCGCACGCAGCTGACCCGGCCCCTCCCCGCCGGCCCTTCCTCGCCGGTCCCTCCCCGCAGGCTCCGCCCCGCCGGCGGCCGCCCGCCGGTGCACCCGGAGCCGCTCGGGATCCCCTCGGCCGGTCCCGTCCGCCGGGCGCGGCGTTCCGGTGTCCCCCGCGTGAGCGCAGGGCCCGGCCACCGAAGTGGCCGGGCCCTGCGAGGGGTGGAGCGACTCAGGAACGCGTCACCACCGGTACCAGCGGCCGCGGCCACCGCCGGCCGAGGTGGAACGCATGACGAAGCCGAGCAGCCAGAGCACCAGGACGGCGATGGCGACCCACCAGAGGATCTTCACGGCGAATCCCGCGCCGAAGAGGATCAGCGCGAGGAGCAGGACCAGCAACAGGGGAACCATAGTCATCAACCTCCTGCGCCACCGTTTGCCCGGCGCCGGCGCCGTCATTCGCCGGCGACGCCTTGTTTGTGAAGGAAAGGTGGGGGCACGCGGACTTCACCGCGACAGCGGCGAGGACACGACGAGGAGGCGTATTCCATGAGTTCCGGTGAGAAGGCCAAGGCGAAGGCCGAGCAGGTCCAGGGAAAGGCCGAGAAGGCTGTGGGAAGCGCCGTCGGGAACGATCGCATGGCCGCCGAGGGGCAGGCCAAGAAGAGCACGGGAGACGCCCGCGAGGCCAAGGAGAAGGGCAAGGACGTCTTCAAGCCCTGACGCCGCCCTGGCACACGAGGAAGGGGCTGTCCCGGGATGAGCCGGGACGGCCCCTCTTTCACGTCTTTCACGCGCTCGCGAGATCACCGGGAATTCCCCGCCCGCCGGCCGCTCGGGGCGGCTTGGGCGGCCCGGGGGGGGGTGCTGTCCGGGCGTCACCGGCATCGCCGCCCACCCTTTCCGGGACGACTTCCGCGGCCTGGCCGGCCGGGCACGGCCGCCGTCGCTTCCAGTTGAGGTCCCCCCGAGACGCGGTGGTGCGTATCCGGCGCACTTCCGGCACGCGGTCACCGATCACCGCGCACGACGACAACGCCCAGGTTCCCGGCCTGGGTCTTCTTCGTGGAGCGGGTGACGAGAACCGAACTCGCGCTCTCCGCTGGGGAAGCGACGGCGCTCGCACGGGCTTCATGGCTTTGACCTGAGTCGATGCCTGCTCGCTGGGGCGGCCGACGCGTCGGACCGCACCGCTGCTGACCGTTGTCGCGCTCGTACGGGCACGCTATGGGCACGAACGCGGTCGCCGGTGGGCAGAGCACACGCGCGGGCGGACATCGCGTCCGCCTGGGGCCGGTCGTGGATCCGGCCGGGGAGCCCTACGCGTACGCGCCGGTTCCCGGCCGGAACTCGTGGGCCACCGCAGGGCCGACGGCCGCTGGTTCCACGGAACAGCCGGTGCCCGACCTCTTGGTTCATTTGCCGGCTTCGGGTCCGTACCACTGGAGCGCCTGGCCGGTGACGGCGGCGATGCACTCGAAGTCCCGGTCGCGGTGCAGGAGGGTCAGTCCCTGCGCCTCGGCCGTGGCGGCCACCACGAGGTCGACGGCTCCGGCACTGCGGTGCTGTCCACGCTGGGTGAGGACCTCCTGAACCTGCCAGGCACGGTCGTAGGCGCGGTCGTCGACCGGCACCCAGCCGAAGAGCAGGCGCAGGTCTTCGATGCCTCGTGCACGGTCGGTGGCGGAACGCGCGCTGTAGAAAAACTCCAACTCGGTGATGGGGCAGGTGGCGATCAGCCCGGCTGCCGCCGCCCGGTCCCATCCGTACTGCTCGGCGTCGCCGCGCAGCATGCGAGCGAGCGCGCTGGTGTCGATCAGGAACTGTGCGGCGTTCACTGCCGGTAGTTCCCCTTGTCCTCGAGGAGATCGAGATCGAAGGCGCCCTCGGCCGCCGCCGCCCGCAGGCGGGTGAGGGCAAGAGCACGCCGCCGGATCTCCAACACCTCACGCAGTGCGGTGTTCACCGTCTCCTTCTTGGTGCCGGTGCCGAGGGCCTTGGCCACCTCGGCGACCAGCTGATCATCAAGATCGATCACCGTGCGAGTCATCGAATGCACCTCCGCGTGTATAAAGAGTGATATCAAGTGTATACGAGTTCGTCGCGCCTGGTGGAGGGATGGGGTCGGGCGTCGGAGCTCCGGTTCCGGCGTCCCGGGAGACGCAGCGCCGGCCGAGGTGGAAGTACCCGCGCGGACGGGGAAAGCCCTCGGCGACGAGGAAGGCCCGGATCTCCGACCGGGCTTTCTTCGTGGAGCGGGTGACGAGAACCGAACTCGCGCTCCTAGCTGGGGAAGTGACGGCGCTCGGGCGTTCGCCAGGAGCCGGGCCAGCCGGTTGTGCCGCTTGGACGCGCCGGGGCCCACGGCGACCGTTCCGTCCACGATCTCGATGCCGGTGCACTGCTCCTCGGACCAAGACCCGTATTCCTCCGCCGTGATCTGCTCGTGCATCCACGCCGGGGGCCCCATCTCGGCAGTCATGACATGCCTCCCGGACACTGTGCGGAGGCACCGACCGCAGGCCGTGGGAGCGATCGGGTCCGTGCCACGCGGTTTTCGTTGTCGTACCGGTCCGCCGACGTCTCCTGTACCGGGGCCGGGCGTCGATCGCCCGGTCCCCGTCAGGCTCTTGAGGGCAGGAGGCCCGGGAGCACGAGACAAGGGAGAAGAAGGTCCATGGGTGCACAGCACGGGCACGACCTCGACGGCGCCCTGGTGTCCGCCGCCCGCGCCGGCGATCCGGGAGCGGTGGAAGGACTGGTCTCACGGTCACTGCCGCTCGTCTACAACCTCGTCGGCCGTGCTCTGGACGGGCATCAGGACGTGGACGACGTCGTGCAGGAGACGCTGCTGCGGGTGGTGCGCGGACTGAACGGGCTGGAGGATCCTTCGGCGTACCGGGCGTGGATGGTGGCCATCACAGTGCGGCAGATACGGGATTGGATGAGGGACCGCCGGCGGGACCGGCAGAAGCACGAGCCGATGGACCGCGTCGCCCAGGTGCCCGACCCGGCGTCCGACTTCGCGTCCCTGACGATCCTCCGGCTCCAGCTGGACGACGACCGCCGCGAGGTCGTGGAGGCCACTCGCTGGCTGGACGACGGAAGCAGGGAACTGCTGTCCCTGTGGTGGCTGGAGGAGACCGGGCAGCTGGGCCGGGCCGAGGTGTGCGCGGCGCTGGGGCTGTCCGGCCGGCACACGGCGGTGCGGATACAGCGGCTCAAGGAACAACTCGACGTGGGCAGGACCGTCGTGCGGGCACTGGAGGCCCAGCCGCCCTGCCCGGGCCTCGAGGAGCTGACCGCGACCTGGGACACACACCCGAGCCCACTGTGGCGCAAGCGGATCGCCCGGCACCTGCGCGGCTGTCACCGGTGCGAGGACCGACACGGTCGCGCGGTGCCGGTGGCACGGCTGCTCGTGGGTCTTCCGCTGCTCGTGCCGCCGGCCGACCTGCACCGGGCCGTGTCGGCGGCGGTCGCGTCGGACGTGCACCGGACGGCACCGGACCCCTCGGCCGTCGAGCCGGGAGCCGGAGACCCGCATGCCGCCCCGGCGCAACACCCGTACGCCGGCGGAGCCCCGGAAACGCCCGCGGCCGGGCGGGCGGCGACCACGCCCGGCGGGCGCGGCGGCACCCGCCCGGCCGGGCGCTCCGGACACCGGCGCCGTGCGAAGGGACACCGGCCGCACGGCCGGACGGTCGCCGCGGCGCTCGCGACCGCCGTGGTGGTCCTCGGCGCCTGGGTCCTGCTGCCCTCGCGGGACAGCGGCGCTCCGGCACCGGCCGCCGCTCCCCGGCCCGCGTCCCCGAGCGCCTCGCCGACCACGGCCCCCGCCCCGCCCAGCGGTGCCGGGACCACCGCGTCCACGAAGCGGAGCGCGCGACCGTCCTCCCCGGTCACCACCGCCCCCGGCCCGTCCCCGTCCCGGCGCCGGCAGACGGCCGCGGAGCCCGCGACCACGTCACCGGTGGTCACCACCGACCGCAAGGGCGTCGGTGTCTGGTCCTTCCCCGGGGCGTCCCAGGCGCTGGAGCAGTCCGGCGCGGGCTGGTACTACACCTGGTCCACCGGGCACCCGGGCACGGTCTCCGGCGACGCGGACTTCGTACCCATGATCTGGGGGGCGGACAGCGTCACCCCGCAGGCCCTGGCGGAAGCGAAGGCGGCCGGCCCCCACCTGCTGGGCTTCAACGAACCCGACTTCGACTCCCAGGCGAACATGTCCGTCGAGCAGGCCCTCGACCTGTGGCCGCGGCTGGAATCGACCGGCAGCATTCTCGGCAGCCCCGCCGTCGCCTACGGCGGCGACCAACCGGACGGCTGGCTCGACCGCTTCATGAAGGGGGCCGAACAGCGGGGCCACCGCGTCGACTTCATCGCCCTGCACTGGTACGGCGCCGACTTCCGCACCGAGGCGGCCGTGCAGCAGCTGCGCGGCTACCTGGACGCCGTCCACGAGCGCTACGGCAAGCCGATCTGGCTGACCGAGTTCGCCCTCATCGACTTCTCCCAGGGCACCCGCTACCCGACGGACGAGGAGCAGGCCGCCTTCCTGGCCTCGGCGACGAAGATGCTCGCCGGGCTGCCCTACCTCCAGCGGTACGCCTGGTTCGGGCTCGGCACCGACGAACCGGGTCCCGGCACCACGCTGTTCCGCGGCGGTTCCACGATGACCCCGCAGGGCAGGGCGTTCCGCTCGGCACCGTGAGCGCGCGGAACCCCCGGTCCGGCCGGCCACCCCACGTTCCGGGCGGACGGCCGCTCGGAACGCCAGGACTACCGGGCGTCCACCGGCCTGCCCAGGTACGGGGCGACGAGATGGCGGTAGCCCGCGGAGGGGGACAGACCCAGTTCCCCGCGCAGCCGCCGCCGGAAGGAGTCGAAGTGCCGCAGCGCCTCCGCGGTGTTTCCCTCGCTCAGGTGCACGGCGGTGACCTCCCGGTGCGCGCTCTCCCGCAGGGGCTCGGCCTCCACGGCCGTCATGGCGTAGATCAGGGCCTCGCACATACGGCCGTCGCGGCGATGACGGCGGCTGACGGCTTCGAGCGCGTGCAGCCTGGTCTGGTGGAAGTGCTCGCGGGCGTCCAGGAGCCAGTCGTCGCACCACGCCGGCAACAGGTCCTCGCGCAACTGCGCGGGGATCTCCGGACCGGGAGTGTCGTCATGGGTCCCGCTGGCGAGGCCGACGGCGTAGCGTGTCGCCGCCTGCAGGTCGATGTCCACGTGTTCGGCGAGGGACAGGCGACCGGAGTCGAGGTCCGTCACCAGTTGCTGGTCGCTGCGCCGGGACAGCCGCCACAGCGCCGAGCGCAGCCCGGCGGCGGCGCGGGCCCGCGGCAGGTCGGGCCAGAGCAGCTCGGCGGCCTGCTCACGACTGCCGCCCTGCCGGTGCAGGGCGAGGTAGACCAGCAGTCTCTGCGCCGTCGGCGGCATGTAGACCGCCCGTCCGTCGACATGGAGGGTGAAGCAGCCGAGCAGCCGCAGGGCGGCGCACGACGACCGCACGGGTGGGGTGTCCGGGTCCGGATCCATCGCTTGCACCGGAAATCGAGTGGCGGGCGCCGGAACGGCCGTCTGGCTCACCGAGGCCCTCCGGTGGGCCAGGGGCGTCGGGCGGGCCGTCCGTGCCGGTCGTGGCACGAGGCTGCGCTTCCAACCTCCGGACTTCCCAGGTAACCGGTGAGGGTTCCGCCAAACGACTTCCCTCCCCCGGCCCCGGCCCCTCCCCCTCCCCCGGTCCCGGCCCCGGTCCCGGCGCCGGACGCGGTGCGTGCGCCCCCGCGCTTTGCGCGCTCCCGCGTCACCCCGGCGTCACCGGAGCCGCTCCACCGCACCACGGGGCGCCGAGCCCGGCCCGGACGGTCGCGGAGCGTGACCCGGGCGGTCATGGAAGAACCTGTTCCGCCCCTGGGCCCCCTCCTCACGGCTGCTCGCCACGGACCTCGCCCCGGGCCCCGGTACGCCGGCGGAGACGGAGCGGTGACAGGCCGCGCCTAGCGTCATCGACGCGATCCGGCGACCGGACCCCGCCCTCCGGCGGGGCACGCTCGCACCGCGAACGACTCACACGAGGAGCGGCGATGTACACCCACACACAGCGCCTGCAGTTCGAGGCCGCACCGGAGAAGCCCGACCCCATCTACGCGCACAAGCTCCAGGAGCTGGTCGGCGGTGCGTACGGCGAGATGTCCGTGATGATGCAGTACCTGTTCCAGGGCTGGAACTGCCGCATGGAGGGCAAGTACAAAGACCTCATCATGGACATCGCCACCGAGGAGATCGGCCACGTCGAGATGCTGGCCACCATGGTCGCCCGGCTCCTCGAAGGCGCACCGGCCACCGCCACCGCCAAGATGGCCACCAGTGATCCCGCGGTCGGCGCCGTCCTCGGCGGCATGGACCCGCAGCAGGTGATCATCGCCGGCGGTGCGGCCCTGCCCGCCGACAGCAACGGTTACCCCTGGAACGGCCGTTACGCCGTCGCCAGCGGCAACCTGCTGGCCGACTTCTACGCCAACGTGGCCGCCGAGGCGCAGAGCCGGCTGCAGACCGCCCGCCTCTACCGCATGACCGACGACCCCGGTGTCAAGGACATGCTGAAGTTCAACCTTGCCCGGGACACCGTCCACCAGAACCAGTGGCTGGCCGCGATCGAGCAGCTCCGGGAGGACGGACTGGAGGGCGTCGTCGTCCCCGGCGGACTGGAGGAGGAGGAGTACCGCCAGCACGCGCAGGAGCTGTGGCACCTCTCGGACGGCACGGAGTCCGGCGCCGGCCTGTGGGCCACCGGGCCCGCACCCGACGGAGAGCACGAACTGTCCGTGCTGACCAGTCCCCAGCCGCTCGGCGGCAAGGGCATGGCACCTCCGCCGGACCCCCGGCTGTACTCCACCTACGACGGCAGCCGCGGTGAACCGAAGGGACCCGTCCTGGGCACCGAGACCGGCGTCAAGGGAAAGATCAAGGACGCGCTCAGCCCCGACGAGTGACGGCCGGCCCCCGCAGGGACGCCCGTCCCCTCCACGGCGCGGTGGCCGACCCCGGCCGCCGCGCCCGCCTCCTCCCCGCACACACGGTGGCCGCCCACCCCGGCCGCCGTGCCCGCCCTCCCTCCGTTGCGGAGCAGCGATCATGGCCCCCACCGTTCCCGCCGCCCCCCGTCCCGTACCGCATCAGCCGGGCCGCCGCGCTCCGGGCCGACCCGCCCTGAGCCGTTCCGTCCTGAGCCGTTCCGTCCTGACGGCCCTGTACCTCGCCGCCGCCCTGACCGGCCTGGCTCTCGGGACGGACACAGCGGTGACCCTCACCTCGTTCGGCCTGCTCGCCGTGGTCGTCTGGCGCATCACCGCTCTGCACCGGTCCGCCGGCGGCGCCGCCCACCGGCTACACGGCCCCGCCGACCCCGCGCACTCCGACGGCACGGGGAAGACCGGACGTCATGCTTGACCCGCGCACCTACCGCGACGTTCCCGTAGCCGCCTTGCGTCCACCCGCGGACACGGCCGAGGCCCCCGCACCCCCGCCCGCCGCCGGGCCGGAACGCGCGCCGGAGGGAGCGCCGGACCCCGGGGCCCGGGCGGGACGACGGTCCGGGCTCCGTGCCGCGGCCGCCATGCTCGGCCCCTCGCTCGTCGTGTCGGTCGCCTACATGGATCCCGGCAACTTCGCCACGAACATGACCGCGGGCAGCCGGTACGGGCCGATGCTCCTGTGGGTCATCGCCCTCGCCAACATCATGGCCGTCTTCGTCCAGTACCTCGCGTGCAAACTGGGCGTCGCCACCGGTCAGGACCTGCCCCGGCTGTGCCGGGAGCGCGCCCCCCGTCCGGTCACCTACGGCCTGTGGGCACAGGCCGAGCTCGTCGCCATGGCGACCGACCTCGCCGAGTTCGTCGGAGGAGCCGTCGCGCTGCACCTGCTGTTCGGCATGCCCTTGTTGCCCGCGGCCTTCGTCGTGGCGGGCGTCTCCCTCCTGCTGCTCACGCTCGCCCCGGAGGGACGCCGCCGGTTCGAGATCGTCACGGCCGCTCTGCTGCTGGCGATCCTGGCCGGCTTCGCCTACCAGGCCGTCGTGGCCGGCTCCTGGAGCGAGGCCATGACGGGGATGCGGCCCCGCCTCGAAGGCACCGAGAGCCTGCTGCTGACCACCGGCATCATCGGTGCCACCGTCATGCCGCACGTGATCTACCTGCACTCCTCCCTCAGCCGCGTGCCTTCCACGGAGCCCCTCGCGCGCAGAGTCCGCGAGCTGCGCGCCCATCGCACGGCGATCGTCCTCGCCCTCGGACTGGCCGGACTGGTGAACGCCGCCATGCTCGTCCTCGCGGCGAACACCCTGCACGGAAGCGGACCGGTCGAGGAGACACTCGACGGATTCCACCAGGGGCTGGGCCGGGTGCTCGGCCCCGGAGCGGCCCTGGCCTTCGCGCTCGCGCTGCTGGCCTCGGGACTCGCCTCGGCCGGTGTGGGCACCTTCGCGGGACAGGTCATCATGCGCGGGTTCCTGCGCCGGCAGGTTCCCCTGACCCTGCGCCGGCTGATCACCATGGCACCGCCCCTGGCCGTACTCGCCCTGGGGGCCGACCCGACCCAGGCCCTGGTCCTCAGCCAGGTGGTCCTGTCCTTCGGCATCCCCTTCGCGTTGGTGCCTCTGCTGTTGTTCACCGCCCGGCGGGCGGTCATGGGTCCCCTGGTGAACAAGCGGACGACCACGCTCGCCGCGGTCGTCGTCTGCGCCGTCGTCGCCGGTCTGAATCTCTTCCTCGTCGGCCGGGCACTGCTGGGGCCATGAGCCGTCCTGTCGCCGATGACGGCGATGGCCGCGCACGCGGCGGCGAAGAGCAGGAGCGCTCCGGTGAGCGCCCGGCGGTTGCCCCACCGGTTCGCCGCCCGGGGCGCTGTGAGAAGGAGGTCCAGGTCTCACGACGTTCGAAGTGTCCGCGCGAAGTCACGACGACCGTGTAGTTCGGCGAGGAGCCGTACGGGCGCTGCTCGTCGCCGAGGTCACGTGTGACAGCTCGGTCACCGAGATTGACCGCGCCGGAAAGTTCGCGACGAACGGCGACTCCGTGTGTCCCGCTCGATCGCGCCGTGCGGCCGATGAGCTTTCCCGGCCACCGGTCGGACAGGTGGATCAGCGCAGTCCGGCGAAGAGATCGTTCTCGGGTACGGCGGCGCCGGTGACGTCCTTGACACGTACGAAGGTCTCCGTGCCCATCAGCTCACCGAACTTCTCCTTGCCCATCTTGAGGAAGAAGATGTTCTCGCCCTGACTGGCGTGCGCGGCCAGCGCGTCGAACTTCTGACCGCTGAACGCGGTGGTGTCCACCCACGTGGTGATCTCATCGTCGGGGAGGCCGATCTCGGCCATCGCGGCGGCCTCGGCAGGATCCGGCTCCGGCATGTCCGGATGAAACTCGCGCATGATCTCGCCGAACCGCTGCATCCCCGAGCGGGGCATCGTGGTCCAGTACACCTTCGGTGTCAGCGTGGTCATCTCCAGCGCCGCCATCGTGATGCGGTGGGCCTGGATGTGGTCGGGGTGACCGTAGAAGCCGTTCTCGTCGTAGGTGACGACCACATCGGGTCGGTAGTGCCGCATGAGTTCCGCAAGCCGGGCGGCCCCTTCCTCGACGGGGGTCTGCCAGAAGGATCCGGGGGCGTCGTTGCTCGGCCAGCCCATCATCCCGGAATCGGCGTAGTCCAGCATCTCCAGCTCGCTGACCTTCAGGACGTCACAGCTCGCCTCCAGTTCTTGACGGCGCATCAAGGCGACGGCCGCCGGGTCATGCCCGGGATCGCCCGGCTTGACACCCCCCGGTCCGTCACCGCAACCGCCGTCGGTACACGTCACGAGAACCGTGCGGATGCCTTCCGCCGCGTACTGCGCGAGGACCCCTCCGGTTCCGGTGGCCTCGTCGTCGGGGTGGGCGTGTACTGCCATGAGCGTCAAGGGCCGGTCAGTCATGGAACAGTCCTCCTGCAGAGATACGTCTTGGTCCAAGTGGCGCGGCGGGCGTACCGCGATCCCGGGGCCCGGATCCTGGTGGGGCGGACGACCTTGTGGTCTCCGCGCCCCCCGCCCGCGCGGCGCCGGTCCCCGGTCGATGCAACAGCGCCGCCCGGACCGGTTGTTCCCAACACGGCCGCTTGGCCCACACGTCGGCGTTCCCACGCGAACGGGAGACAGACACGCCCCGCACATTGAGGTTCCCCCGAGATGCGGAGGGTGGTGACAGGGGGTCGGACAGGACTCACAGAGAGGAGCCCTGCTGATGCCTGCCCCGAGGAAGTACCCGCTGGAGCTGCGTGAGCGTGCGGTACGGATGTACCGCGCGTCGGAGCCGAAGCCCGCCATCCGCCGCATGGCTGAGGAACTCGGCGTGCACCACGAGGCCCTGCGCGGCTGGATCCGCCAGGCCGAGGCCGACGCCGGCGAACGCGACGACCTGCTCACCAGCGACGAACGCACCGAGTGGACCGCGCTGCGCAAGAAGAACACCCAGCTCAAACGGTCGAACGAGATCCTGCGGACGGCCTCGGCTTTTTTCGCGGCACAGCTCGACCCGACCCGGCCCAGGTGACGGCGCTCTTCGACGAGCACCCTCACCTGGAGGTCGAGCCCACCCTCCGGGAACTGCACATCCCCTCCTCCACCTACTACCGCTGGCGCCAGGCGGAGAAGGAGCCGTGCGAACGGCGCCGCCGGGACACCGAGCTGACCGGACAGATCCAGCAGATCCACACCGCCTCCGACGGCATCTACGGCTCACCCCGCGTGCATGCCGTCCTGAAAAGGGAAAGCGTCCACGTCGGCCGCAAACGAGTCGAACGGCTCATGCGCGAAGCCGGCTTCGCCGGGATCAGCCCTCGCCGAACGGGCAAGGGCTTCACCCTCCGCGACCGGGACGCCGAACTCGCCCCGACCTCGTGCAACGCGACCTCACCGCCGACAGACCGAACCGGCTGTGGGTCACCGACCTCACCATGATCCCCACAGGTGAGGGACCCTTGTGGCTGTCGGCGATCAGAGACGCGTTCTCCCGCCGGGTGGTGGCCTGGGAGACTGCTGCCCACGCGGACGCCGACCTCGTACTGACCACCCTCGAGTACGCCCTCGCCTCCCGGGAGGCCGAACTCGGCCAGCTGATTCACCATGCGGACCACGGCTGTCAGCACACGTCCGTGAAGCTGACAACACGTCTGGCGTGGGCAGGAGTTGAGGCATCCATGGGATCCGTCGGGGACTCGTACGACAATGCCCTCGCGGAGAACCTCTGGATGCTCATCAAAACTGAGGGTCTCCGCGGCCGCACCTTCGCCACCTGGGCCGAGGCGAACCTCGCGCTCTTCGAGTACATCGAGGGGTTCTACAACAGCCGACGCATCCAGAAACACCTCGGCTACCTCAGCCCCGTCGAGTTCGAAGAGCAGCACTACGCCGAGCGGGCAACGGCCGAACGAACGAACCTGAAACCCCGCCAACCTGCCTGACCAGCTGATCAGCCCCTCCCAAGCAACGGGGGAACCTCAGTCGGCCGCGTTCCCGAACCTGTGGGCGAGACAGTCACACCCAGGAGTGGACGGACTGGACCCGACACCCGTGCCCACGCGACACTTTGACAACAGGGCCTCCTGCTCCTCGCTGGACTCGACAACCGCGAGCTGCTAAGAGGCCCTTCTCCTATGCATTCGCGCCGCAAGAATCACCCGGACCAGGTCCCTGCTCGAACCCTACCGACCACCGGAGCGGATAGAGAACAGCCAGTAAGCATGCGGACTTCGAAGCGGGCCACCGCCAGAGCACTGTACGGTGGCCCGCATGTCGTGACTGGCCTGCGCTGCCGAATGAAGGCAACCTCTCTGGCCATACCTGATCAGCCGGACAGATAGAAGAAGAGAAACTCCCCTCCTATTTCTCTCCAGCCCGCCTCAACCGCTCAGAAAGCGGGATCTGGCCGGGTGGTCTGAAGATGAATTTATCCTTCTGCTCATCGAAGGAATCAAGATGGCCGCTGATTCGATCGCCAACCTGATAATTGTCCCCATCATCAACATACAGGGCGTCGATGAGACCAACGCGGGACAATCCCAGATTCACGATCACTCCCCAGCGGAAGACCGCCTCGACTTCACCCTCGATCGTCTTTCCTATGAGGAGTGCCTCGATTTCAGTGAGCCTTTCACTATTCATTGTCCACCAGCCTTCTCGGGTACTGGTTGAGCTTATCAAACGCCGTGTTTGGAATGGCTACCTCCACGCGAGGAACGCCGTTATGTGATCCTATGTAATCGCTGAAATATCGATCGAAATCAGCTTTCGGTATTATAACTTCGATGACGCCACCGTCATACCCTCCGCGACCGGCGTAGTCGAGTGCGATTGTCTTCCCTTCTTCGGACAGGCCGAAGTATGCTCGCCCATCTGGATACCCATTTCCGGACCCCGGGAAGTCGCTCTCCTGGAATCCTTCTTTGAGAATCCTATCGGTCATTCCGATGCCAGGAGCCTTGTAAAGGGGTACATCGGCGGAGCCTTCCGGTAGCCCTTCGGCTCTCAGGATGGAGGTTTCCGGTTCGTACGCCTGTCGCCGCCACCCTGTGAGGCCGCCGATGCCGACGAGGGCTACTTGTTGGGTGAGTTCTTCGGCGGTTTCGGCGTACAGGTCGGCGAGGGCGTCGCAGCCCTGCTGACGGAGCATGTACTCGGCGCGGTAGAGGCGGTAGGCGGGGCGCACGGGGAGGTACTTGTCGACGAAGGCGCCGGCGCCGCCGTTCTCTCCGGTGAAGGCGTCGTGTGCGTCCCCGAGGAACACGAAGGGCGACTTGACCACATCGACGAAGGCGTCACCGAAGATGCCCGCTGCCTCGCCGAGGCTGTCGACCCGGCCGTTGTCGGGGTCGTCGGGGGTCAGGCCGCTGGGGTCGGTCAGGAGGGTGGGGACGTTGTCGGCGTAGGCGTAGGGCGAGAGGTACGGCGTCGTCCGGGCGCGGGTGGCCGGGTCGGGCCGGGTGAAGCGGCCGGTGGTGGTGTCGTACTGGCGGGCGTGGAGGTCGAGGTTGCCGGTGGTGGTCTCGTAGCGGGCGCCGGTGTAGGAGAGGGGACTGGCGGGGGCGCCGCCGGTGGTGGTGCCCAGGACCCGGGTGCCGAACGGGTCGTAGGCCCAGCGCTGGTAGAGGGTGCCGGTGCCGTTGGTGACGTCGACCGGGGAGCCCTGGGTGTCGTGGTGGTAGTAGAAGAGCGCACCTGCGCCGGTCTTGGCGGAAGTGGGCTGGCCGAGGGGGTCATAGCGGAAGGACTGCTTGATGGCCCAGGCGCTGTCGTATTCGGTGGCCAGGACCGGCAGTGGGGCGTTGGGGTCCCACTGGGTGCGGTGGGTGACCGCGCCGTCCTTGAGGGTGGCGACCTGGTTGCCGCCGGCGTCGTGGTCGTAGGTGTAGCTCGTGCCTGCGACGGTGGCGGCGGAGATCTGTCCGGCCAGGTCGTAGGTGTAGGTGTCGGCGCCCTTCTTGGTCTGGTTGCCTTCGGCGTCGTAGTCGTAGGCGGTGGTCGTGGTGCCGGTGGTGGTGGAGGTGAGCTGGTCGGCGGCGTCGTAGGCGTAGCTGGTGGAGGTGGTGCCGAGGGTGGAGGTGAGGCGGTTGCCGACCTTGTCGTAGGTGTAAGACGTGGTGCGGCTCGCGGCGCAGCCGGCGGCCCAGGGCTGGGGGAAGCAGCCGGAGGTGAGGCGGCCTGCGGTGTCGTAGGTGAGGTCGTAGCCGGTCGTGCCGACGTTGGCGCGGGTGATGTCGACGTGGGTGGGCAGGCCCGCCGGGGAGAGGGTATGCGCGGTCTTGGTGACCGTGGTGCCGGCTTTGGTGGAGGTGACGGCGGTGAGGCGGCCGGCCCGGTCGTGGGTGCGGTCCTCGGTCTCGGTGTTGGGCAGCGCGGACCTGGTGAGATTTCCGGCCGGGTCCCAGGTGTAGGTGGTGGTCTTGCCGTCGGCCAGCATCGTGGCGGTGCGGCCGTCGTTGTCGTAGGTGTAGGTGATCGTGTTGCCGTCGGAGTACTTGCGGGTGAGCATCTGCCCGGCGGCATCGTAGGTGTAGGCGAAACCGCGCGTCTTGGTGAGGTTTCCGACCGCGTCGTAGACGAAGTCCTCGGAGATCTTGGAGTTGGCGCGGGCGGTCAGCTGTCCGGCATCGTTGTAGCCGAACGTCGCATCCGGGGTGGTGTCCGAGTGGTCGACCTTGGTGAGCAGGCCGCGCGGATCGTAGGTGTAGGTGGTGGAGCCGCGGGGCGTGCTCTTCTTGGCGAGGTTGCCGTCGGCGTCGTAGGCGTAGGTGGTCTCCCGCTTCAGCGGGTCGGTGGCCGAGGTGAGGCGGCGGGCCGCGTCGTAGCCGTACGTGGTGACGTGGCCGTTGGCGTCGGTGCGCTCGGTGACGTTGCCGGCCGTGTCGTGGCCGTAGGTGGTGACCGCGCCGTCGGGAGCGGTGACCTCGGTCAGCCGGTCCAGCTTGTCGTAGCCGTAGGCGGTGGCGCGCTTGTCGGCGTCCGTCTGCTTGACGACGTTGTTCATGGCGTCGTAGGCGGTGGTGGTCACACCGCCGAGCGGGTCGGTGACCGTGGTGGGGTTGCCGGCCGGGTCGTAGCCGTACGTGGTCGTGTACTGGGCGGGGTCTGCGCCGGTGGCGTTGCCGCGCGGGTCGACCGCGGTGGCCCGGCGGCCGTCGCCGTCGTAGGTCCAGCTCTCCTTGTGGCCGAGCGGGGAGGTGCGGCTGAGCAGGTTGCCGTCGGCGTCGTAGGCGTAGGTGGTGGTCTTGCCCAGCTGATTGGTGCTGCTGGTCAGCCGGTCGTTCTTGTCGTGGACGGAGGTGACCGTCTCGCCCGCGGCGTCGGTGATCTTGGTGACGTTGTCGTTGGCGTCGTAGGTGTAGCCGGTGGTGTGGCCCAGCGGGTCGGTGACCACCAGCGGACGGTTGATCGCGTCGTAGGTCGTGGTGGTCGACGCACCAGTCGGACCGGTGACCTTCGTCCGGTTACCGGCCGCGTCGTAGGCGTAGCTCGTGGTGTAGGCGGCCGGGTCGGCGCCGGAGATGTTTCCCCGTGGCGAGACGCTGCTGAGCAGGCGGCCCATCTTGTCGTAGGCGTAGGTGGTCTTGCCGCCGGTCGCGTCGGTCTCGGAGGCCAGACGTCCGCTCGCGTCGTAGGTGCGGGTGACGGAGTCGCCGGACGGGTCGGTGGTCCGGGTCAGGTGCCCGGCGTCGTCGTAGGCGAACGTGGTGGTGTCGCCCGCCGGGTTCTTGGCGGATGTCAGCTGCTCGGCGCCGTTGTACTCGTAGGTCGTGGTGCGGCCCAGAGGGTCGGTGGCCGAGCTGAGCAGCCCGCGGCCGTCGTAGGCGTAGCTCGTGGTGTGGTCGGCCGGGTCGGCGCCGGAGACGTTGCCGCGCGGGTCCGTCTTCGTCAGGATCCGGCCGGCCCTGTCGTAGGTGAACGTCGTCTTCTCACCCAGCGGTGTGGTGACCGACGTCCGGTTGCCGGCCGCGTCGTAGCCGTAGGTGGTGACCTTCCCGCGCGGGGTCGTCACGGTCTCCAGCGAACCGAGCGCGGTGTATGTGTAGGCGGTCTTGCCGCCCAACGGGTCGGTGGTCGACGTCAGCTGGTTCGACGTGTTGTAGGTGTAGGTCGTCCTGTTCTTACGGCCGTCGGTGTGGCTGGTGATGTTGCCCGCGCTGTCGTAGGTCCAGCTCTCCGCGTAGCCGAGCGCGGAGGGTGCGCTGCGGGTGAGCATCCGCCCGGCGCTGTCGTACGTCATCTCGGTGGTGTTGCCGCGCTGGTCGGTGATGGCGACGGGCCGCAGATGACGGTCGTAGTCATAGGCGATGCTCTTGCCGTACGGGTCGATCGTCTCCATCAGGACGTTGCCGGCGTACACGTCGGTCCACACGCCGCCGTCCGGTGCTGTGGTGTGCGACTCGCTCTTGCCGTCCCAGGTGAACGTGGTGGTCTTGCCGTTCTGGTCGGTCTGGGACTTGATGCGGCCCGAGGTGTCGTAGACATTGGCGACCTTGCCACCCGCCGGGTCGGTGTAGGAGGACAGCCGCTTGTTCGCGTCGTACGCGTACGACGACGTCCTGCCGGCCGGGTCGGTCACCGAGGTCAGCAGACCGCCGGTGTAGCCGTACGACACCGACGTACCGTCGGGCAGGCCCACCTTGGACAGCAGTCCGTCGGTGCCGGGCGTGAACGTGGTGGTGCGGCCGGCGGCGTCCTTGACGGAGGCGAGAACGCCGGACGCGTACGTCAGGCTCAGTCCCTTGCCCGCCTTGTCGACCACGGAGGTGAGCCGGCCGCTGCTGTCGAAGGTCCGCTTGGTGTGGTCCGGCGTGGTGATCGTGTAAGTGCTCGTGCCCTTGACCAGTCTGGCCGCCGAACCTGCGGGTGCGGCGTATGTGCCGTCAGCGTTCTGCGTGAACACGAACGACGCCCCGTCACCCGTCCGGTACGTCACCTTCCCCGTCGCGAGCGTCAGCTTCGCGTCGAACGGTGTCGCCCAGCCGCGCCCCAGCAGACCGACGGCGCTCGAGTCGGAGCGGTAGGTACGCTCCAGAGTCAGCGGCACACCAGGGCTCACCAGAGAGGCGTCGATGAGCTGTTCGAAGAACATGCCGGTGGCCGTGTTGACCGGGTCGGCGCGGTGCGCTTGCGCGTAGCAGGTGCAGATGCCCGCCTGCGCGCCGGGGATCACCGGGGTGTAGAACGCTTCCACCAGCGGTGAAGTGGTACCGCCCGGACTCGACGTCCCGTCGGCGCTGTTGAGGAAGACCCAGGCGTAGTACTTCTTGCCGTCCTCGAGGATTCCGCCCAGCGCGCTGCCGGCCCACCAGAAACACTGGTCGGTGGGGTATGAGTTGCTCGCCCACCAGTCGTAGCACCAGGCCCCGGTGTCCGGGGTGTCGCCGCTGGGATCGTCCGTGGACTTCTGGATCTCCTGCTGGACGACGGGGGAACCCCCTTCGTCCATGACGTACAGCCACATCCCGGTGTACGAGTCTCCGCGCTTGGGCAGCTTCACCTGCCCACCGATCGACAGCATCCCGGGATACGCGGTGGCCCAGGACGACACCCATGTCGGGTTCTCGGCCGTCGCCGCGAGGGGCTGCAAAGCCACCCTTGACTCGGCGGCGGGCCCGCGTTCGACGCGGGTTTTGTCCGGTCGGCTGTGAGGTTTGCCCTCGGGCTTCTTCTCCGGCGCGTTCATGTAGTCGCGCATCGGCGACAGTTCATGCCGGTCCTTGGCGACCTGCTTGCGGCGCTCGGCCAGCGTCATGGCCCTGGGCGGCTTGGGCAGGTCCGCTGCTGTCCGGGCCTTGGCCGTGGTAACGGCTGCCGAGGTTGTGGAGAGCGGACGCTCCCGGGGCGACGCCCATGACGGGGCGATCCCCGCTATTGCCAGCAGAGCCAGGGCCAGAACGACCGTGACGAGTCTTCGCGCTTGTGTGCGCACAGTGCATCACCTGTGGGGCAGAAGTGAACGAGAGCTGCGGTGATCTTGATCAGCCAGGCACCCGGATTAACCTGCCGTAAAGGACACGGCTGGAACCTGACGGTGTTCCTCAACCGGGTCGTGTCGAGTACTTCCTGATCACGTGCTTCAAGGGGTGGAACCCGACCGCGCATTCTGGCGTGATCATGTCCATTGATGCAGACCAACGCTCATGAACTCGCCACTACCAAAGAGCCAACGGCGAGAAGCGGTCCGGTGGCCGGAGAAAATTTCTTCTCCGGTATCCCGGTCGCGGACAGCATCAGGGAGGCGTCGGTGCGCAGCAAGCGAGTACCGCACCCTCTTCCGACCCGGAATTCAGGCCAAGCCCCGCAACGGCCCGCGAGGGCGCTGTCACGTTGGCTGAGCCGGTGGAAGGAACTTCGAGTCGATCAGCTGAGAGGGGTCCTCGGTGGACAGTGCACCGTCGCACAAGGAGCACCGGTATCCGCGATTCCACGAGCTGGTCCGACTGCTCCTCCAGTCCGGCTCGGCCGCCTGGACCGCCTTCACGATTTCCAGATGAACAAGTCACGATTCTCTGGCTCCATGTCGTCAGCTCATGCCACACTCCCCTCCGTTTGATCGACTCAGCAGAACCGGGGAGTGACTCATGGCATTAGGCGTACGATCCAAAACGTTCATCGCCATCGGTGGGGCGCTGGCAATGTTCAGCGGAGTTGTCGCGCAGGTTGCTGCGGCAGAGCCGCACAGTCAGCGACAGCAAGCCCAACGCCAGGCGACGGACGTCGTACGGGAGGTGGACACCGAGGTCGCCAGTCAGGGCTTGCCGTTCAGCCTCACCCGCTTCTACCACTGGGATCCGGAAGCGCCATCGGGCCTGCTGGGCAAGGGCTGGAGACTCGCGCTCGAATCCAGACTCGTCCTGGCCTCGAACACTGTGACCCTTGATGACGCGGACGGCACCGACGTCGTCTTCACCCGCCAGGCCGACGGCTCGTACACCGCACCGCAGGGTGCGCCCTACACGCTGACGGCAGGTGCGGGCGCCGACTACTCCCTCATCGCACAGGACGGCACCTCCCGCACCTTTAACGCGGCCGGACGTCTCACCGGTATCGTGAACGCGGCCGGCAAGGGGCTGCGGCTCGCCTACACCTCAACCGGACGTATAGCCTCCGTGACCGACGCCGAGGGACGCACGGCGGCCTTCGCCACCGACAGCGCGGGACACCTGATATATGTCACCCTCGCCGACGGCAAACGCGTCACGTACGTCTACACCAGTCAGAGCTACCTGTCGGCGGTAGCGGGAGTCGACGGCAGCAAGCGGACGTACATGTATGACGCGCAAGGACGGCTCATCACCTGACGCACACCTTGAGTGATGCCCACCGCCCCATACACGTCATTGTTGGTGAGCGGCACTCCCCGATGGGGCACGTCCCGCCAGACAGCGGCCTCACTGTTCGAGGACGGGCGCCGTGCGCTTGGACCTCCTTCAAGCGTTCGCGGCAGGCGAGGTGGTGTAGACGACACGGTCAACTCCGTACGGTCAACTCCGTGTCACAGGGACGCGGTTGCCGGCCACCGCCGAGGTGGAGAGCGAAATCTCGGCCCAGCATCGCTTGCCGGTAGGGGGCGGTTCGGCACCGTGCCGGTCGGCGAGAGCCGAGACGAGGAGCAGGCCACGTCCGGTCTCGCTGTCGTCGTCCGGTAGGCCGGGCTGGGGGAGCAGCGGGCTGGAGTCGCAGACCTCGATGCGCAGGACGGTGCCGGTGAGCCGGGTTGCCAGAAGGATTCGGCCGGTGCCGGCGTGCTGGACCGCGTCCGTCAGCAGTTCGCTGATCACCAAGGACGCGGTGTGCTCCACCTCGTCGTCCAGTTCCGCGTTCCAGCGCCGTATCCCGTCCATGGCCTGGCACCGCGCGGCGTAGACCGCGTGGGCCGTGGCCGATACCGGGAGAGCGAACCGGTGCGTTGCCACGTCGTGTCTTCCTTGTGCGAGCGGTGTCTGTGGTGCCACTCCAAGGAACCGGCTGGAGGGTGTCCGTGCCGTTGGCGCATGGGGGTGGTCGTGCCGCCGCGGAGGCGTTCCTCGCCGAGGCGAAGGAGGTGGCACGCCACGTCTCCGCCCGGTCGCCCCGATGCGTGGGCCAACTTCGACTCCGCCCATGTGGCGCTTCACGAAGTCGGTGCCCTGGTGGCTTTCGGTGACATCGGCCTGGTGCTCCGGGCGGCCCAGCCGCTCATGCGCCGCCGCATCCCCGTTCCGGAGCGCCGGGCCGCGTTGTGGCTGGAGGTGGCCAGGGCGCACAGCCGGCAGGGGCGCCTTGCCGATGCCTGTCGGGCCCTGCACATCGCCGAGACGTGCGCCGCACAGGATGTCCGCCGTCCCGCCGTCCGGGATCTGGTCGCGGACATGGCGGCTCGTGACCGTCGCCGTGCCCTGCCCGAACTGCACCGGTTCAGCCGCCGACTGGGAGCACCCGCGTGACCGATCCGACAGCCCCTGGCGAGAAGCCTTTCCTGCACGTCGTCTGTGCGGCCGGCGTCGCCGCGGATGTCGGCGGGCTGATGACGGCCGCGCGGCAACGTGGCTGGGAAGTCGGTGTCGTCGCCACTCCGCAGGGGCTCGCCTTCCTTGACGTCACGGCTGTCCAGGAGCGGACCGGCCACCCGATCCGCTCCGCCTGGCGCACACCCGGTGAAGCCCGCCCACTGCCTCCCGCCGACGCCATCGCCGTCGTGCCTGCCACCTTCCACACGATCAACAAGTGGGCTGCGGGCATCTCCGACAGCCTGGCGCTGGGCATTCCCTGCGAGGCGTACGGCATGGGTGTCCCCACCGCCGTTCTGCCCGGTCCGAACGCCGCCCAGGCGGCCCACCCCGCCTATGCGCGGAGCCTGGAGGTGCTGCGTGAGATGAACGTCATGATCGGCACCTACGAGCCCCACAGGCCGAAGGCCGGTGGCGGGGCGGATCGCTTCCGGTGGGCGGAGGCCCTGGACCTTCTGGAGCCCCGGCTCGGCCGACGGTCGTGATGCGGTCCCGACGAGCGAGGTGGTGCGCATCTGGCGCACATCTGGCACGCGGCCACTGATCAACGCGCACAGCACAAAGGCCCGGGTCTCTGACCTGGGCCTCCGTAGGGAGCGGGTGACGAGAGTCGAACTCGCGCTCTCAGCTTGGGAAGCGACGGCGCCTGGGCAGGCCATATGGTGCTGACGTGCACAGATGCCGTGTGGTCGGGTGGTCCGGCGGGTTTGATCGCACCACTGCGAATCGGCACTCGCGCCGCGCCGGAGGCCGGGGGCGCCCTGGTGTGCGGGAATCCCCTCGGCGATGTCGGCACCACCCTCTAAAGTGAGCCGGTCGTCTCCTGTGGCGGATGAGCCGGGGGCGGTCTTAGGGGAAGCTGCCATAGGGGTGACGGATGTCCATTTTTCGTGTGGGCCGGATACGAAGACGCGCGGCGGCGGGACTGTGTGGGGCGGTGCTGACCGCCTCGTCGCTGCTCGCGTCCGCGGCGACGGCGTCGCCGTCCCCGCCGGGCGGCGGACCGGCCACGACAGGGACGGTTTCGCCCGCGGAGGGCGTGGGGGTCCGTGCCGGGCAGAGCGCCGAGTTGGGGGACCGCGGGCGCGTGGAGCTCATCGGCGGACGTGACATCCGGGTGACGGCGGACGAGGCAGGCGCCGCCCCGCCCCGCTACTCCGTCGCGTCGGTGGACGGCACGGTGTCCGTGCGGCCGACCGGTGAGTCCGCTGCGGACCGCCCGACCGCGGAGCTTCAGCCGACTGCGCGTACCGAAGACGCTCGGGGCGTTCTCCCCACGACGTACGCCGCCGCGTCGGCGTACTCGGTCAAGCTGAGTATCACGAACGCCGATGTCCGATCCAAGTCGTTCTACGTCTGGGACCGCAAGACCTGGACGTCGTACGCCGTCGACAGCGACACCGCGGGCGCCTCGGCGACCGTGAAGCTGCCGCCGGGTGACTACTTCTCGGTCGCACTGCACAACGACTGGCTGGAGCCGAGCTACCTGCTCACCCGTACCTTCTCGGTCGGTTCGGCTGCCAAGACGGTCACCTTCGACCAGCGGGCGGCGAAGGAGACCGCCATCCGCACCGACGACACCACCGCCACCCGGGACGCGTCCGCCGTGTGGATCAGTGTTCCGGGCGGCGACCTGGCGGGCTTCGCCGGTTCGGGGGCCGACAAGGTGTACGTCACTCCCTTCTCGGTCAGTGGCGTCTCTCTGCGTCTGCACGAGGTGCTCATCAAGAAGGGCGCCTCGGCGAGTGTGCCGAGTCCTTACCGCTATGACCTCACGCACAGCTTCACGACGACCGTGCCTGCTTCGCCCGTGGTGACGGTCCGTGCCTCGACACTGGCCAAGACCGTGACGAAGATGAGTGCCCCGGGCACCCGGACCACGGCCTTTCTGCAGAGTGTCCCGTCCTTCGGCGAATGGACGGGCGTCTTCATCGGCTCCGCGGCGCCCGTCACCGGTTCGGTCACCGAGTACAGCACCCCGGGCGTCACCTACAGCCGATTGCTGTCCTACGGGAGCGGCGAGCTGAGCCTGAACCTCCCGGACCGGACCTTGCCCGCAGGGACCAGCGCGGGCGAAAGCCTGGGCGCGGCCCCGTTGCAGCCGCGTCGCTCGGAATGGGGCGGTTCGCAGCGGAACTTCGGGAAGATCCGGGTGTCCGAGCTGAACGCCTTCGGTGATGCGGCCGGCCACGCGGCGATCGACGGCCGTGCGACGTACTCGTACAAGCTCACCTCCGACGGCATCACCTACGCCCAGGCCGACGGCCTCGACGCGTACCACTCGCTGACGTCGTCCAGCCTGCCTTCGCTGCAGAGGACGTACACCCTCGACCAGACCGTCCACCGTCGTGTCCCGTACTCCCGGCTGTCCACGGAGATACACAACGAGTGGAGGTTCCGCTCGGACTACGCGGAGGGCAGCGAACTCCCGCTCATCGACGCGCAGCTGAGCGTTCCCGGTCTCGACGACTACGGCCGGGCGGCCACCGGACCGGTCCGGGTGCAGGCGAGCGCGACCACCCGCAACACGGACACGGCGGCGGCCAACACCCGGATCACCGGGCTCGCCCACTCCACGGACGACGGCGCCACCTGGACGGACCTCGACGTCGCGGTGGACGGCTCGGCGACGTTCGACCTCCCCGCCACCGCCTCCTTCGTCTCGCTGCGCGTCACCGCCGCCGACGACCAGGGCGGCAGCCTGGACCGCGTCATCACCAGGGCGTTCGCGGGTCCGGCCCCCCACGGTGACGAGACGGCGGGGGCGACCCGTATCCCGAACGTCTTGGTCAACGGGGGCAAGCGGGTCGAGCTGACCGATGCGCCGCTGCAGGAATTCAAGGCGAGGTTCACCGCAACCGACCCGTCGGGGATCGCGAGCGGGGACATGTACCTGTACAAGGGCTCGTACAACACTCCCGACGCTGTCCTCTACGGCACTTGGCCGGCGACCTGCACCGAGGTCAGCGCGACCACCTCCACCTGTGAGGCGCACTTCGCCTACATCCAGCCGCGCTGGGTGTTCGGCCGCAACTCCTTCGCCGGCACCTGGAAGCTGGCCGCCTGGGCCGAGTCCGCGGACCGCACGGGCCATGTCGATCTGCACGCCGCCCAGTCGGTCTCCGTCGTGCGGGACGCGACGCTGACAGCCAACGCGGCTCCCGAACCGGTTGTTAAGGGCAAGACCCTCACCGTCACCGGCAAGCTCGCCCGCGCGGACTGGGAGACGCGCGGCGGTTACCACGGCTACACCGGTCAGAAGGTGAAGCTGCAGTTCCGTAAGAAGGGGACGTCCACCTACACGACGGTCAAGACGATCACCACTGACAGCTCCGGTGCATTGAAGACCACGGCGAAGGCGTCGACGGACGGTTACTGGCGCTACACCTTCGCCGGCACGTCCACCACCGCACCCGCCACCGCCTCGGGCGATTACGTCGACGTCCGCTGATCCCGCAGACCCCGCCGGGTTCCTGCTCGATGAGCCGGAACCCGGCGACAGCCCTCACGCGAGTGGTGGCGCCCACCGACAGGAGCTGACCACTTCTCGTCGACACAACGGCGAGCGCGCTCCCGATGAGACCAAGCCCGATGCAGGCGTCCGGGCTGTCGTTCTCCCGTCCTTCCTCCACGAGGAGGGTGAGACAGCACCTCGTGCGGTTTGCCGAGAAGGGGCCGAACGGATCGGTCTTCGTCGGGGAGAAGGGAGCGTCCTGCAGGCGCACCTCGTTCGGGCACAAGCGGAAGTGGCGACGGGCGCGCACGGTCGTCGGTCCTCCCGACGGTTTCCGGTTCCACGACCTCCGTCACACCGGGCACACGCTGTCGACCCGTTCCGGCGCCACCCTCAAGGACACGATGGTCCGCGCCGGCCGGCCCTCCGAGAAGGCCGCGCTGATCTATCAGCACTCCGACGAGGAGCGTCAGGAAGAGATCGCCGCCGGCCTCGACGCGACCGCCCGGAAGGCCCGGGTCTCCGACCTGGGCCTTCCTCGTGGAGCGGGTGACGAGAATCGAACTCGCGCTCTCAGCTTGGGAAGCGACGGCGCCTGCGCTGGCTTCACGGTCCTGAGCAGCGCAGATACCTGGATCTACCGGGATCTTTGGATGGTCGTGCGGGCCCGACTGCACCGCTGTCGACCGTGGTTTTCCGTCCTTACGGGCACGCGGAGGGCACGGAACTCCGGAAGGGGGGGTCCGGAGCCACTGAGGGGAGAACTGCGCACGGTCCGCCCGCTGAACGGATCATCTGTCGAGGGGCGGTGGGGCCGCACAGCACCCACACTTTATGCCATTTTCTATGGCATAATCGGGGTGTGGCTGATGACGACGTTGACTTCCTGCCCGGTGACGGCCCCACCAGCGGTATCTCCGTCACTCTGACTGCCGGAACTCTGCAGGCGATCCGTGAGCGGGTCGGTAAGCGGGGCGTCTCGGCGTACCTGGAGAGGGCGGCTCACCGGCAGATCGAGCGGGACAACCTGGACGAGCTGATCGCGGACTTCGACAAGGAGCACGGCCCGGCCGATCCCGAGGCCGTGGCGGCCAAGCGTGCCCGGCTGGCCGGCGGCGATTCGCAGGCTGGGGCGGCCGCGTGAGCGGTGCCCTGGTCCTGGACAGCGAGGGCCTGGCGAAGGCCGTACAGCGTGATCGGGAAATCCACGAGTGGCTGACGGCGGCTCGCGACGCGGACCTGCCAGTGATCACGTCAGCTGCTGTGCTGGTCGAGGTGATCCACCCGAAGATCAACGACGCCGCGCTGAAGTGGACCCTGTCCCGCCTGGCCGTCGAGCCGGTGACCCAGGCCGTCGCGCAATCCGCTGCCGCCTTGCTGCGCACAGCGGGGCTGCACGGCCACACGTACGCGATCGACGCCATGTTGTGCGCGACCGCCCTGCAGCGTCCTGGCCGGGTGACGATCCTGACTTCCGATGTGGAAGACATCGGGCTGCTCACTGCCGGGCATCCACGCGTGAGTGCGGAGAAGGTCTGAGCCGAGGCGCCTCACAACCGGCTCGGTCAGTCGCGTCCGGTAAGGCTCCGTGATCAGGTCTTCCACCCCGGTACACGTCCCCGCCTGTCGCGTCAGCCCAGGCCCGCACCTTGGTCTCGGCGCCCGGCCCGGGTGCCTCCCGGTGCCGGGCGCCGAGACCTGAGGAGGGGGTTCGAGGCCGTAGCGGCCGGGCGGCCGTCTCGCCGCGTATTACGGGGCTTCGTCGTTCGTGGAAGGTGCCGTCGCGGAGCGTCGTGGAGAGCACGTCGACCCGTTGCCCCGCTCGGGTCCGCGATCAGTTGTGCTCCTCGTCGATGGTGACGGCGACCCCGTCCTCGACCTGGACGGCGACAGCGACGCTGCCCTTCTTGGCCGCGGCTTCGAGGTCTTTCTCGGTGCAGGGCGTGACGGTCTCCGCGTCACCGCAGATCCAGCCGGCGCCGTTGATGACGGTGTCGGTGGCGGTGAAGAACGCACGCTCGTTACCGTCGCGGCTGAGGGAGTACTTGCCCGGGGCCATGTACCCGAGCGTGCCCGAGAAGAGCCCCGACTTCTCGCCCTCTCCCATACCGTTGCCGCCGTTGCCGCTGTCGGTGTGGTCCTCGATGATGCTGACAGCCACCCCGTCCTTGACGTCGACCGTCGCTTCGAACCCCTTCTTGGCCGCGGCTTCGAGCTCCTCCTCGGTGCACGGCGTGGCGGCCTGGCCGTCCGCGTCACCGCAGATCTTGCCCGCGCCCTCGATGTCGGTGTCCTCGGAGGTGAAGAACGCCTGCTCCGCGTCGTTCGCGTCGGTGACGGTGTACTTGCCGGGGGCGAGGTAGGAGACCGTGCCGACCCACTTGCCCGACACCATGCCGCTCTTCGAGCCCTTCTCGCCCGACTGGGACTCGCTGCCGGTGCCGGTGCCACTCCCACCGTCGTCGGACTTCCCCTTGGCGGCCGAGTCCGAGGCCGTGGCCCCGTTCGACTTGCCGCCATCCTCCGTGTCCTCTCCCTGACAGGCGGTCAGCAGCATCGTCGTGGCCACCAGGGCCGCAGCGGCGAGGACGGACTTGCGTCGGTGCGTGCGAAGCATGGTGGGACTCCCCCTGCTGATGGTGATGTGGCCGGGCCGGACTGGTCGTTCCGGCTGGTCTCTGCCTGGTCGATAACCATCGTGAAGGGTGCGGCGACCCCCTGGAAGCGCGGTTACGGTGTCATGACACTCCTGCCGTTATCACGGGACGCCGCTCCAACGTCCACGAGCCCATGCGGCACGGCCGCCTCTTCCTCGCCGGTCGGGCGGAAGTGGCGGAAGGCACGTGAGACCGTCGGCATGTCAGAGGGCTTCCGCTTCTACGATCTCCGGCACACGGGGCCACCCCTTGTCCACGCCCTCCGGGGCCACGCCCAAGGACACCATGGTCCGTGCCGGACAGTCCTCGGAGAAGGCGGCGCTGATCTATCAGCACTCCGACGACGAGAGGCAGGAAGAGGTCGCCGCCGGGCTGGATGCCACCGTGCGGAAGGCGCGGGGCCGCTGCCGGGGAGAAGCAGCCCGACAGGCCTTCTGGCACGCATCTGGCACGCGGCGCGTGATCGCAGAACACAGCAAAAAGACCCGGGTCTCTGACCTGGGCCTTCTTCATGGAGCGGGTGACGAGAATCGAACTCGCGCTCTCAGCTTGGGAAGCTCGGGTTTCCTGGCCTTGACTATCCCGCTGACCTGCGGCTAAGCGGTGTCGGCGTCCCGTGGACGGCCGAATTGGTGCCCGTGGTTCCCCGTGGTTCCTCCCACGATCTGGCACGCGTCTGGCACGAACTGAGCACCTCCATCCTGAATCCTGGTGGGTGCGCTACCTGGGTGATGACACTTGATCAGAGACCCTGCTATCCTGGTCTGTTCACTGCCAGGAGGGACTCTGCAGCGCGATGCCAGTAGTTACGTCTACGGACCTAGTGTTGCTTCATATTGCAACCAGCAAGAGTGCGGCCATTTCTGCCCTCCCGGCAGGAGGCCGGTACCCTTTTCCGATTTCACAGCTGTTGCAGCAGGTCGTAACGGATAGGCTACTGCTTGCTGGTGAGCATTTGAGGGCAGGGGATCATCTCCTCTTTGGTTCACAATACAGATCAGCGATTAGCCGCCACTATTATGCGATGTATCACGGCGCCCGGGCCATCGTCTTCGCTGAAAATCGTGGCGACGATCATGAGCGGCACAACATTCTTCCGAGGAATCTTCCGTCGGCGTGGGTCAACGCGGCAACCCGTGAAAGCGAGCTGACAGACGCTCGTCTGCTACGCAATCAGGCTGACTACGACGCGTACCCTCTAAACGAGTCTGATTGGGAAGCCGATGCTCGTGCACTTGCTGTAACTGCTGCCAATTTTCTTCAGGATTGCGAATTTTTCGCTTCAACGAACGGGTACATCTGATGTCAAGTGTCAATTTTGAGTCCTTGATCTCCGGCGCCCTCGAAGAGGCGGGCATCTCAATTGTGCGAGTCGATGAAAGGTCTTTCCCTGGAGAGAAGTGGTTTGTTGTATGGGTGGATGAAGACTCTCTAGTAACTGCTCAGAGCCTTTCTGGATCCATTGAGCAGACATTGAATGAGGCCGCAGACGCCGCTAGTCAGTCTCTCGTTGTTACGTTTCGACCTCATCGAGACGAAGAGAGAAAAATCGCTGAAGCGGAGGTCGCCGGTCGGCTTTCTGGCCCAAAAGTCGATCAGCTAATCCAACTCCTTGAAGCGAGGTCGCGAACATCGGACGCACTTCCCAGTCTCAAGTATATGGAGGACCCCAGGGCCAGCCTTGCGGCCATTGGGGCTTCAAGGCATCATCTCGTCTATGGGCGTCGTGGTGTCGGAAAGACAGCGCTCCTGCTTGAGGCAAAAAGAATTGCTGAACGTGATGGTCACGTTACTGCATGGATCAATGCCCATACTCTGCGCCGTCTGGCTACCGCTAGCGCCTTTCTAGCGATCGCTGAGGTAACCCTCAATTCGATCATTCAGCATGCAGGTTCTTCTCAGGGTGAATCTTACACGCGCCTTAAGGAAACTAACGGGCGGGTGGGGCAGTTGCGATCAGGCAGCCCAGTTTCTGACGTTGCTCTCGGTGAGATGGTAGCCGAATTGAATCGATCTTTGCGTGCTGTTCTAAGAGAAGATATTGTTCGTCTTTACTTGTATATCGATGATTTCTACCTATTCCCTGAATCGGAGCAACCGCACCTGCTGGACTGCGTTGCCGGCATGCTGCGTGATTGCGACGGCTGGATTAAGGTAGCCAGCATCGAGCGTCTGACTAGGCCATTCGAGCCGTCGTCGAGGATCGGAATTGAAGTCCCGCATGATGCGTCAAAGATTGACCTCGACGTCACTCTAGAGGATCCGGAATCGACGCAGCGATTCCTCGAATCCGTGCTCTCCAATTACACGACGACAGCAGGAATTGCTAAGCCAACAAGCATTGCACAGAACGCCGCTCTCGGCAGGTTGGTGCTTGCTTCGGGTGGTGTTCCGCGCGACTATCTCAACCTTTTTGCTTCCTCGATCGTAGCCGCTCGCTCTCGCTCGAAGGCGCGTGAAATCGGGCGAGAGGACGTCGCGGAAGCCGCCGGTCGCGCGGCCAGAAGCAAGAAGAGGGACTTGGAGCAAGATGTCTCCTCGGACAGTGCGGGCAGCTTGCTTACGGCTTTGGATGTTCTTTCTGACGAGGTACGGGGAGCTGGATACACCTACTTCAGAGTCAATGTTGCACAGAAATCTCAGCCATTTTATGAAGTGCTAGGCCAGCTCGTTGATTTGCGTTTCGCTCATCTGATTCAGTCGACGCTTTCCGATCAACATCGCCAGGGGGTTAAATATGAGGCATACATTCTCGACCTGAGTGAGTATGCCGACGTCCGCCTAAAGAGAGGCTTGGCCATTCTTGACCTGCGGGATGGGAAGTGGAATTTTCGGCGTAGCGGAAAGGCGGGCACACAAAAAAAGTTGCCTGGCACGCTGCTGCGTGACGAATTGCGCCGCGCTCCGATCATCGACTTGGAACGTCTCGCTGAGAATGTAACCGAGCGGATGGGGTGATTCCTGAGTCTAGTAGGTCGGCGGAGCGGGTTTGGTCGGTGGCCTGCCCGGTCTGGGGTCGAGTATGGCCGGGGGCCGTACGCTGGCTGGCAACTCGGGCAGGCTTTAGACCTGCCCGCAATGTGTACGAGTGGCCCCCTGGTCTTGCTCAACGCGGGGCCCGGACCGGGGAGGTGGCTAAAGCCGTGGAGCCGACCGCCCAGCCACGACGTATCTCTTTCTCTGACTCAGGCGGCTGATCGCCAAGAGCGCGGCGCGGGCGTCGGCCGGGCTGGAGCGGGGCGGAGACAGGAGCGCAGGCCCGGTCGGTGCACGGGCCGCGCGCGGGGAGCGGAGCGAGCCGCCTTGAACCAGTAAAGAAGGTTGTAACTCAGGTGGCGTCTGGGATGTGTCCGGTCCCGGGAGATGCTTGACACTTCGATCCCAGCTGATGGTTGACGGTGGCCGTGATCGGCTTTTCTGTGCACGTCGTTGCGGCGTGCGGCGTGCGGCGTGTGGCCGGGATTGGCGCTGGTGGAGTTGTCGGTTGTCGAGCAGCGGTATCGGGCTGTGCTGGCGGGTGCGACGGTGACGGAGGTTGCCGCGTCGCTGGGGGTGTCGCGGCAGACGGTGAGCGGGTGGAAGCCGCGGTATGAGGCCTCCGTCTGGCCGGGTTGGCGGACCGGTCGCGCAGGCTGGCGTCGTGTCCGCATCAGGCCTCTGCCGAGGTGGAGGCGGCGGTGTGTGAGCTGCGGCGCAAGCACCCGAAGTGGGGTCCGAGACGGGACGCGTTCGTGCTGGAGCGGTCCGGGGCGGTGAGCCCGGTGCCGTCGCGGATGACCGTGTATCGGATCCTGGTCCGTCACGGGCTGGTGGAGCCGGGGATTCGGCGCCGGAAGCGGTCGGATTACAAGCGCTGGCAGCGGGACCGTCCGATGCAGTTGTGGCAGATGGACATCGTCGGCGGGGTCATGCTGGCCGCCCCGGTGACGGGTGAGCTGTCCTAGGCGAAGGTCGTGACCGGGGTGGACGATCATTCCCGGTACTGCGTGATCGCGCAGGTGATGGAGCGGGCGACGGGGCGGGCTGTCTGCTCGGCGTTTGCGAGGGCCTTGCAGGCGTTCGGGGTGCCGGAGGAGGTACTGACCGACAACGGCAAGCAGTTCACCGACCGGTTCGGGCATGGCTGTGAGGTGTTGTTCGACCGGATCTGCCGGGAGAACGGGATCGCCCACCGGCTCACCCAGCCGGCCTCGCCGACCACGACGGGCAAGGTCGAGCGGTTCCACCAGACACTGCGGCGCGAACTCCTCGACGACTGCGGTGTCTTCGAGAGCATCGAGGAGGCCCAGAGGACGCTGGATCGTTGGGTGGAGGAATACAACTCGATGCGTCCGCATCAGGCCCTGGACTTGCAGTTTCCCGCTGACCGGTTCACCCCGGTGCCCGAGCAGGAGCGGGACATGTTGGGCCTGCGGGTGCCGGGGATGCTTGCGCTGGTGTCGCCGCAGCGGACACCTCCTGCAAAGCCGGAGCCAGCCGAATTGTCGTCAGTGTCGGCCGGCCTGCCGAAGCCGGTCCCGGCGGTGGTTCACCGGGCGCCGGGTGGGCCGGTGGAGTTCGAGCGGGTGGTGCCGGCGAGTGGGAATCTGCAGGTCGCGGGCAAGCAGTTCTGGCTGGGGCCGGCCCGTTCGGGGCTGACGGTGACGTTCTGGGCGGACACGTCGGTAATCCATCTGCTGATTGCCGGGACGCGGATCAAGACGGTGCGGTCGCATCTGTCGGTGGAGGATCTGGGTCGGCTGGCGGCCCGGGGTGGTTGTGCGGCCGGACCCTCGCCGCTTCCCGTCGGTGACAGTGACGGGGCGGCGTTCGAGGGGGAGCGGGTGGTGAACAATAGCGGCCTGGTGGGTCTGGGCGGGCACCAGGTGCTGGCGGCGGAGATCCTCGGCGGCCGCCAGGTGGGCATCCGGATCGACGACGGGACACTGTCGTTCTTCGACCCGGCCTCACGGGAACTGTTGCAGGTGAGGCCCAACCCGCTGACCAGCCCGGAAGTCCGCGGGCTGCGGGGTCTGCGTCCGGCCGGGCCGCCGCCGCGTCCGGGCGTCGAGCCGGTGCGGGTGCAGCGGAAGGTCAGCGCGGTGGGCACGGTCATGGTCTGCCGCCAGGTCGTCTCCCTCGGCCGCCCCTACACAGGCCAGACGGTGACAGCGCACGTGTCGGACACGGCGATCACCGTCGAGCTGGACGGCCAGATCCGCGTCATCCGCCGCACGACCGACGTTCCGGTCCGTAACGTGAAAGCCAACAAGCCCCACAGGGCTTCCGATGTTGTCTAGGCCCACCGTCAAGCATCACCTGGGACCAAACCGTCAGACATCAGCTGGGACCCGACAGTCGCAAATGCTCACGCGTCGCTCGTCATCCTGTCACACTGCGTAGGCAGGACAGTTCGTGGTACGTCGTGCATCTCAACTTCGGCGGGTACAGCCTCGCCGAAGGGCGGCAAAGAGGGGGCCGGGCTGTGTCGTATCCCGTTGAACGTCCAAAAGGTAAAGCAACGATCCCACCATCGCGTGACATACGGAAGGGCGGTCCCCGCTGCGAGAGATGCGGACTGAGGTTGCCCTCCAGCGACAGGTGGGGCCGTCGGACTGAGTGTCCTTGCGTGGATACGAAGTAAAAAACCGTCGCGGCAGCGATGTCACCGTGGGTTCAAATCCCACCGCCTCCGCGCTGAGAACAGCGAGAACGGCCCCTGACCTGGACATCCGGTCGGGGGCGCTCTCATGCCCGCGTGCCGTGACTACCCGGTGTTCCCTGTGGTTCTCCGTTCGATCGGGCACGGTTGGGGCCCGGCACCTTCTGATCCGTAGCTCTATGTGGAACGGTCAGCCACGGTCATACCGGCCGCTTCGAGGCCACTGAAGGGCACTGCTGGACGGGGACGGTTGCTGTGGTTGTTGGTACTCCTGTGCTGTACAGCGCAGGTCCCTAGTCTCGCGCTTTTCATGAGCGGGCTCGTCCATGCCTTGATCAAGTAAGTGGAGAGTGCTCCTGAACTGCAACGATGGGACTTATCGAGGGTCCTGTCAGCTGCAAGGAAAGAAGCACTCTCCAGGTGAAGAAGCGTAGCGGGTCGTACCTGCGTGTCCGTATCGAGGGCGGCGGCTTTGGGGGTGGTCTCGCAGGCCGGCGCCGTGCTGCTGGTCGAGACGGTCCGCAAGTCCGTCCTGGACACCACGATATCGGCGGCGCTGACGCCGTGGCGCAAGCGGCGGGCGGTGCACGACCCGGGCAAGATCCTGCTGGACGTGGCCCTGGCCGTCGCCCTCGGCGGAAACTGCCTGGCCGACGTCGGCATGCTGCGGGCCGAGCCGGCTGTATTCGGCCCGGTGGCCTCCGATCCCACCCTCTCCCGTCTCGTCGATACTCTCGCCGCGTCCGGACCGAGAGCTCCTGCGGCGATCCGGGGCGCGCGTTCCCAAGTGCGCGGGCAAGTCTGGGACCTGGCCGGTGAGAGCAGTCTGGCCGCCGACGGCCAGGTGATCGTGGACATCGACGGCGTGCTGGTGCTCGCACACTCCGAGAAGCAGGATGCCACCGCGCTTGGAAGAAAACCTTCGGCCATCACCCGCTCGTCGCGTTCGTCGATCACGGCCAGGCCGGTTCCGGAGAGCCGGTGGCCGCCCTGCTACGGCCCGGCAACGCGGGCTCCAACACCGCCGCCGACCACATCGAAACCGCCCAGCTCGCCCTGGCCCAGCTGCCCAAAGACCTGCGACGGGGACGCCGGACACTGATCCGGACCGATTCCGGCGGCGGCACCCACTCCTTCCTCGACTGGCTCTCCCGGCCCGGACGATGGCTGTCGTATTCCGTCGGAATGATCATCACCGACGCCATCCACCAGGCCGTGCTGAAGAACCCGAAGAAGGCGTGGATGCCGGCCTACGACTCCAGCGGCACCGAGCGGCCCGGCGCCTGGGTCGCGGAGATCACCGACATACCCGACCTGAGCACCTGGCCGAAGGGGATGCGGCTGATCGTCCGCCAGGAACGCCCGCATCCCGGCGCCCAACTGCGCTTCACCGATCTCGACGGACTGCGGTTGACCTGCTTCGCGACCAACACCAAGGGCGGCCAGCTCGCCAATCTAGAGCTGCGTCACCGTCGGCGGGCCCGCTGTGAGGACCGCATCCGAAACACCCGGGACACCGGCCTGCGCAACCTACCCCTGCACGACACCGCGCAGAACCGGATCTGGCTGAAGATCGTCCCCCTCGCGCTCGACCTCCTGGTCTGGATGCCGATGCTCGCCCTGACCGGCACCACCCGCCGCTGGGAACCCAAGAAGCTCCGCCTGCGCCTGTTCCCCAGCGCCGCCCAGCTCGTGAACACCGGCCGCCGCCACTGGTTCCGCTTCACCGCCCGATGGCCCTGGACCGACGACATCACCCACGCGATCAACCGGCTCCACATCCTCCCTAACCCCGGCTGACCAGCCACTTCGACTGTCCCGACAACCCACATCACCACACCGGCGAAGTGGAACCCGGCGCCCGCCCGACGCGAAAGCCGGACCCTGAGCCTGCCCCAGCCCCGAAAACACCCCACCACACAGACACAAAGCCCCCGTCAGCAAGCCTTCCGTTCTAGTGGTCGTTGCAACACCCCAGCTCAAGGGGTGCGATGGACTTCAAGATCCGGGAGAACCGTGGACCGGGGGGCGGGGCCGTCTGCTGCGTGAGCGGAAGGTATATCTCCAGCTCATGCAGCAGGGCTACAGCGATCGAGAGGCCAGCCGGATCGTCGGCATCAACCCGCGAACCGGCAAGCGGTGGCGCAACGGCCGGCACTCTCCGCCGACGGGCAAACCGAAGCCTCCCATCACCGTGGAGGCTCCGGCATCCGAGCCCTCGCGGTGCCTGCGCGAGGCCGACCGCGTCCACATCGCCGGCCGTCTGCGGGAGAAGGCGTCCATCCGGCAGATAGCCACCGAGCCGGGTCGCAGCCCTTCCACCATCAGCCGCGAGATACGGCACAACGGAGCGTTGTGGCGGGGCAGGGACTGGACCTACCGGCCTCACGCCGCCCAGCGTCGCGCCGAGGAACGTCGCCCACGCCCGAAGCCGGGGAAGATCGGCCAGAATCCCGCACTGCGGGACTTCATCCAGGACCACCTCGAACGCCGCTGGAGCCCCGAACAGATCTGCCAGGCCCTACGGGCCCGCTTCCCCGACCGGCCGGAGATACATGTGGTCCACGAGACGGTCTGCCAGGCCCTCTACGTCCAAGGACGCGGAGAACTCCGCAGAGAACTGACCCCAGCCCTGCGGACCGGCAGGATCATGCGCCGGCCGCACCGGCGGTCCTGCCGGCGCCAGCTCTGCATGGCCAAGGACATGGTGATGATCAGCGAACGGCCCGCCGAGGCCGCCGACCGCGCGATCCTCGGGCACTGGGAGGGCGACCTCATCATCAGCAAGGCCCTCAAGTCCGCGATCGGCACGCTGGTGGAGCGTTCAAGCCGCTTCGTCGCCCTAGTCCACCTGCCTGACGGCCGCCAGCCCGCGCAGGTGCGTGACGCTCTCGTCCGGACCGTCTCGGCCCTCCCGGCCCAGCTCAGACGCTCTCTCACCTGGGACCAGGGCTCCGAGACGTGCCTGCACAAGCAGTTCAGCGCCGCCACTGACATGCCGGTCTTCTTCTGCGATCCCGGCAGCCCCTGGCAGCGCGACTCCAACGAGAACACGAACGGTTTGCTGCAGCAGTACTTCCCCAAGGGCACCGACCTGGCCCGCTACCCCCCCGAGGACCTGGCGGCCGTCGCCGCCGAGCTGAACAGCCGCCCATGCAAAACGCT
This sequence comes from Streptomyces sp. NPDC016640, assembly GCF_043076215.1. Classification (NCBI taxonomy): domain Bacteria; kingdom Bacillati; phylum Actinomycetota; class Actinomycetes; order Kitasatosporales; family Streptomycetaceae; genus Streptomyces; species Streptomyces sp. NPDC016640. Next base: position 5,302 of record NZ_JBIBRG010000006.1, on the reverse strand, counting down.
CGGCTGGGAAAACCCCAGCCGAGCGCCTCGCTAAGCTCCTGGCAACAATCAGTTGATCACTTGTGTTGCAACAACTCCTGGAATTCGCCAGTTGACGAGGGCTCATGAACGATCGAAGCTAGGCTTCGGGTGCCCTCACGACCGGGTTCAGATCGAGCCGGAACCCGCTCCCATGCCGGGAGTCCAGTTCCACCCCACGATCGCCGAAGCGAGTCGCCGGAGCCTGCTGTCACCGGGCGGGACGTTGATGTAGAACAGTGCCTCATCCGGATGCTTGTCGTCGCCCCCCCAGCGAACCACTTCGGCAGACTCGGCGAGGATGTCCCGGATCCTGGACAGTTGCTCGGGGAAAAAGCCCCCGCGCAAGCCGGACGGATAGAAGCCGGGGCGAATCTGCACTCCGGTACCAGACGCCTGGTTGGACTCGGCCAAGCCCTTGCGGAGTGTCGACGGGTGGCGCCAGCCGATCACATCGCCCCGGCGCAGCTCTTCCACATCGTAGTGAAAGCGGCGAACTACGTGGAGCAACACGATTTCGGCTTCTCCCATGCGGAGCTGAACACCGTCCAGCGGAAGGCCCGGCACGGGTCTGGTGTAGATGTGGCCGCGAGCGTCTGCGGCTCTCTCCATCTGCCATCCATTGGATGACGAGATGCCGCTCAGGACGCGCTTGTTGCGTTCTTGAGCCTTGCGGACCGCTTCGCGGAGTTGCTCAGGTTCCGGGCCCTCTGGCTGTGCGAGAGCGGGGGAGGCGAGTAGCTGAGTGCCGAGGACGGCACCCGCGGTCACGCCGGTGGCACGGCGAAGTATCTGCCGACGGGACAGGGGAGTGGTCACGTGCGTGGGCCCTTCTTGTGTAGAGCGATGACAAGTCCGGTCAGGACGAGCGCGCAGATGCCGCACACGGTGACTGAGGGGTTGATGTAGCCAGGGATGACAGCCGCCTCGACCACGCGCCCGTCATCGGTCACGCAGCCGAAACGCAACGGCACGAACGTGGCTTCATATCCCTTAAGGTCGCGCCCGACGGCGTGCTGGCAGGCCGTGGACAGGGCATAGTCGTCATGCAGCATCAGGAGGATGAGACCCCAGATGTACGCGCCAACCGCCGCATCCCACGCCAGCAGGGCAGTTGGTCCGAGAAGCGCCTTGCCGGTCGCATCAGCTTTCATCAGCCCACGAATCCCGCTGATCGTCAGCCACACCAAGGCGACGAGGCCGACCGAAATCAGTAGGATAAGGAGCGCACCGTTATGGCCAGCGTATGGCTCGTCTCCTGACATGAGCGGTTCTCCTGTTACACGTTGCGGGAGATGGAGTTGTACTTCTCCATCACGTAGTACAGTCCCATTCGCTTCTTCGCCTCTGTGAACGCAGGTTCCCCGGGCCCCTGGTAGCGGCGAAGAACCTCGTAAATCTCCTGGTCGGTGTAGCCCAGCGTGGGCTGGCGCAGCGCCGGTGAGTCGTCATCGCCGCCGGGCTTCCCGTCAATGTCCCAGCGATGGATCAGCGCGACACTTGTAAGTGCGTACGTTTCGCTGTCGTATGCCTGTTTCCACGCGTTGTACTTATCTTCATCGACGGCATAATCCCGCCGGGGCTGACCTGACCCGTACCCCTTGTCGAGTGCGTGATTCCAGGCTCCGATGAGGGTCTGCGCCCGCTGTTTTGCGATGCCTGTGGAGGTGTCTATGGGGTACTGCCGTGTTGTGTTGAAAGTGGTGATGACTGTGGCCCAGGCAAACTCGTCCTTCGGCTCGATGTGTCGCATCTCCCAGTAGGCGGTGGTCTGTATGAGTGCCTTGCGCATGCCGTGCCGCAGAGAGAGTTCTGTGATCAAGTCGTCGTGTGCCGTAACGGTCCGCTCGAAGCACTTCCAGTGCTGATAGGAGCGCACTCCTCCGTCGAGCGGAAATCCCAGGGACTCCATGTACTTGCCGACATCGGTCTCCATTGCCTGGATGACGTCGGGGCTCAGGCGGGTGTCCGGCTTGGCGGCGCGGGGTGCGTTGAAAGAGCTCTGACCGGTGTCCTGCCCGGAGGCGATGTTGACGTCGATGTTGATTGCTCCGCTTCCGGAGCCCACGGTCTTGGTGACGATCTGATCGTAGGCCCAATTCGCGGGAAGTGGATAGCCGAAGTTGCCGGAAAACCCGGAAGACATGTCGGACACGAATGACGCGGACGCATGGCCGGCCGCCGACACGCGGGTGCACACATTGCGTGGTCCGTAAACTCCGACTGCATAGCGTCCGCCGTCATCACTGATCGCGTCCACGATGCCCTTGAAGTGCGGGAGGATGCTGTCGGTGATTTCGTAGTCGTACGCGTCGAAATCGACGGCGAAGAAGATCCTTGCGCCTGGCTTGAACCCGTGATCGAGGGCGGCATTGATGGCGGCTTGGCCTGCAGCGCGGCCCAGAGGATAGCTGAAGTCGTCAGCGCCACGGCCGAAAGTCTGGTAAATGGGGAAGCAGCGCATGCCCTGGGCGGCGATGGTTTGCAGTTCCCCCGACTGGATCTCCTTCTCCGGAACCGCGCCACCGCCGGGCACCGGGTTGGTGAGGTAGCGCCCAACAACGCTGATGCCCTCTGCCTTGAGAGCTGCGGCCCGGTCAGGGGTAATCCGAGTAACGCCGTCACATGCGGAGCCCTTACGTTCCTGGTCACCGTACGACACCAAAAGCGAGGCCCATGTGGAGAAGTCTCCCTGCCCCGTTATCGGCAGCTTGGCGAACGACTGGAACGAGCGGACAGCATCAGCCAGGGCGGAGGTGAATGTACCGCTGAACGATACGGAACGCTGGTTCAGGAGCATGCCGGCAGTGAACAACTGCACCCAGGTGCCGGACGATCCCACAGACAACAGGTGGGCCGCGATGCCGGACTTCGTGCCGGGACCGAAGTTGCCGTTAGCGACGCCGTCGGCCATGCCAATTGTATATTGGACTGCATACAGCATGGCCGTGGCGACGGTCCTGGAGTGGTGGCCGTCGCAAGGGACAATATAGAAGTCGCGGCGGTTGACGAACGTTCCGTTCATCCACTGCTGAACGGACCTGATCTGCTCGGATCCACTGTTGACGGTGACGTACGGGTCCATGTTCAACAGGCCCTTGAAGACCTTCGGGCCGACGTCGCTGCCGGGATACGCAAAGTCCACACCCATGTCCGACTTGAGTGAGAGAACCGACTTCTGGATCCGGTCACTGTAAGTGCCGTCGATCCCGCCGCCATCGTACCCCTTGCAGTACAGACTGGCCTGCACAATTCGGACGATTTTTGCCGGGGCGCCCGACGCTTGGATCCCCGGGTACTTGGACTGAAGCGCGGACAATGTTGTCGGGCCGAAGCTGTCCGACAGGCCGGTGATGCCCAGTTCGTACTGGAGGGCCCGGGTGAGGGCGTACATGACGGTCCAGCTCGTCTGGCCGTTCTCGTCGAGCTTGGATATCCCCAGTGTGGTGCCATTACCGTACGTGGAGTTGATGAATTGTTGCGCTGCGCGCACCATTTCGTCAGCCATAGATGATTCCTCTCGGATTGGAGGGGGCGCCTGTGATCCCAGCCCTCCCCGAGCGAAGTGGCTCAAGGCCGGGCACGGGTGGGCGCGCGCCCGACACGGTCGTGCATTGGGGCTGTCCTACATGCTGGCGAACCTGCACTCTCCAGGCACATTTTCATCATGTGGCTCAGAGGTCAGTGCAAGGCCATGGTCCGGCCTCAGAGACGCGCTGCCGATGCGTTCTCGTTCTTGAGGCTGGAGATGGGATTCGTTGACGGCCAGTGCAGCCCGCACGTGGGTGAGAATGTCTGGCTGGTGCCCAGATATCCGGAGTTGTAGTAAACCCGGTAGCTGGCCGAGCGTTCTCCGTTCGAAGCCGAGGCGGCGTTGTTCTTCACTGCCAGCCCTTCGCCCGTATTACCCAGTCGGCAGGTGGCGTAGTTGTCCGAGATCAGGCCGTACTCGAAAACGAACCTCACCAACGTGGTTCCATTGGGAGAGTATCCGTAGTAGTCGGGGATGTCTCGGGTGGCCACGAAACAGGAGCTGGACGAGTAATTGGTTGTCTCCGAACGGCTGTTGTAATGGATGACGAAGCAGTAGGTGCTGCCGCTGGAGGTGCACTCGTCCGCCGAGTAAGACGTCGCGGCCGAGGCCGGGGAGGACACGGAGAGGGCCGCGGCGAACGTGCCGGCTGCCACCGCCACTCGCTTCAGGAGGCTACTTCTCATGAGTTTCGTGCCTCCTCGTACGCGGCCACCGCCGTGGGGACCGCCGTGCTGGACTCGCGTGGATCCATCGCTTTGCTGTGCCCCACAGCCGGCGAGCGCCAGCACGACAACAGCCGTACCCAAGAAAAGTCTCTTGACGGGCAAAGCCTTGGTTCCCCTCTGCCAGGTGCGCCGTGGTGTAGGCCGTTCCCCCGCTCAACCCGGCCAAGAAGCACCGCCGTCATGACGGTCAGCGCTTCTCGAAATACTGGGTACGGGGGTACCGACACGTGGTAGGGGGCACACCGAAGAAGCCGTCGAAGTTGCCCCTCCCCGACTCGCAGCGCGCAGTACGACCCCCGATCAGGCGATTGGTCTGATCCAATTGCCGATCGACGCACACAATAGACGCCAAGACCACACATGGACACCAGCTCGGCGGCTCTCTGGCCGAAATTAGCCCGTCGGCGCGAGCGGTGCCGAGTCAAGACTCCATGGTGGTGCAGGCGCTTTTAAGTGGTGCTACCGAGGTGTAAGAGGTGAAAGCAATGCCTGGGGCAGGTGCCAAGAAGTGGCTGATCACCCGCCCGCTCTTCCAAGGGGCTAGCTCGGACGGACCTGGTCCACCTCACCGATCATGAAACAGAGATCGCTGCATCCTGCTCGTCGCGGGACGGCTCCAGGCGGACGTGCTGACCGGCCACACAACGTCCTGCGCGCGGACGGGCGCGCTTCCGCGAGCTTCGTCGGTACCCGGCTCGACCTTCACGTCCTCCCGTATGACTCGGACTCCTGAGAGCAGGAGGTGTTCGACCCGGCACCAAGCCGGACAGCTAGCATCGGCGAAGACCGCGGCCTGAACAGGGTTCCCGCCGGAGTGATCTTCCGGTTGCACGAGTAGGAAGGCAGGGCCTTTCAGTAGCTCTGAGATGCGAGAACCGAGCAGCGCCGGGAGGCGCTGGTGTCGTTGTTGTACGTGCCCGAACCTGTTTACGAGTTGGTGCGTGATAGTGGGTGAGGCGTCGTGCCTGGCTGGTGGCATGATTCGACTGTGGTGATCATGGTCAAACGGGCGGTACTGGCGCAC